>NZ_JBYTEA010000001.1:0-685610 GCF_058791995.1 Bacillus sp. EB106-04-02-XG92 | reverse complement strand
GGATAACAACCAACCACCAAATATCATGCCAATCATGGATAACAACCAACCACCAAATATCATGCCAATCATGGATAACAACCAACCACCAAATATCATGCCAATCATGGATAACAACCAACCACCAAATATCATGCCAATTATGGATAATAACCCAATACCCAACATTATGCCGATCATGGATAACAACCAAATGCCGAATATGATGCCAATCATGGATAATAATCAAATGCCGAATATGATGCCAATCATGGATAATAATCAACCACCGAATATGATGCCATATCAAATGCCATACCAACAGCCTATGATGCCGCCGAATCCGTATCATCAACCACCAAATCCATATCAGATGCCGTATCAGCAAGGAGCACCGTTTGGACCGCAATATACGTCTATGCCAAATCCAAATATGATGCCAATGGATAATAATATGCCACCGCTCGTGCAAGGAGAGGAAGATTGTGGGTGCGGAGGTGAGAGTAGGCTATATAGTCCGCAACCTGGAGGACCACAATACGCGAATCCTTTATATTATCAACCAACTCAATCGGCATATGCACCACAGCCAGGAACGATGTATTATCAACCAGATCCACCAAATGTATTTGGGGAGCCAGTTTCAGAAGAAGAGGATGAAGAAGTTTAAAAAAGGTGGGATTATTCCCACCTTTTTTGTATGTAGAGTTGTTCCGGAAATGGAAGATTTATATCAAATGTTAGAAAATCCCCAGTGAAATATTAACAGTGTAAAAACCTTCTCTGTTACTCATCATAAGAGGGAGCTTTTCAGAAGAGAAGTTCATTCTAACAGAGGGGGTTTTTGTATTGAATACGAAAGTAAAAGTGATTGCTGCTTCTTTGTTAGTTACCAGTGCATTAGCTGCATGTGGTACACCAAAAGATAACAATGCAATGGATGGACGTAACTACAATTACGAGCGTACATCTTATAATGATACACACCAGTATCGTGATAATGTAACGCGTAATGATCGCTATACAGATTATGTAACATATAGAAATGGTCGTAACGGTACAGGATATAACAATTATTACCGCGATGTAAATTACAACGGTCAAATTGCTAATCCGCATCCAACACGTAATATTACAATGAACAATTCATACATTAACAATGATGGTAAAACAGCAGAAAAAATAACAAATCGTGTGAAACGTATGAATAACGTAGACCGTGTGTCTACAGTTGTATATGGAAACGATGTGGCGATTGCGGTAAAACCACGTAATCCAGTATCGAATGAAACAGCGCTTGCAAATGAAGTTCGTCAAGCTGTTGCAAATGAAGTTGGAAACAGAAACGTATATGTTTCTGTAAGAAATGACATGTTTACACGTGTCGATGCAATGAGTACACGACTGCGTAACGGTACAGTTACAAACGATTTCAACCGTGACATAACAAATATGTTCCGAGACATCCGTTACGGTTTAACTGGTACTATGCGATAGTAAAACAAAAGAGGAAGGGGGAGCCCTTCCTCTTTATTCATCGTCGTCTTGTAAACGACGTTTTTTTATAAAATAACTAACGGAATAAGAACCTAAAAAGCATATAAAGAGAATACCACCTGTTAAAATAGCTTCAAAGAGAGGTCTTTCTGGACTGAAAATAATATAAATAATAGCCATAACGATTCCTACAATAAGAGAACGTAAAACAATTTTGTAATAAGGAGTTAATTTTATTTCCTTTTCGCTTTCTTCTACATCGATAGAAACGCTTAACTGTAAATAAGAAAGCACAATACTCGTAAGTATGAATAATAGCCATAATGGAGATTTCGTAATTTGATCCATTCCTTCAGTTAATCCAATATAGCCTAAAATGCCAATTATACCGAGTGATTGAAAAAGAAAAGCGATGCGTATGTTTTTTAATGTTTGTAGAATGAGACGTTCATCCTTTATTTTTTTCACAATATCCATCTCCTGTTTATTATGATTTCGCTGTCATATCAATTGTAACATATATATTACATTTATCAATTTATAATTTACATATAATTTGTTTGGATGAAAGAGGAAATAAAATATTTTTATAAACATGTTGCACTTATACTTTATTAATGTTATATTAGCAAAGCGATGAGCTAATTTACGTAAGACGAGAGATATGCTTAAGTGCTAAACACGCGAATGTGGTCGCCTGGTCTCTCGCCGTAAACGCATCAAGACGCCTGCTTTGCAGGCGTCTTTCATTTTATATAAAAACAAATGCTAATGCAGATAAAGATAAAACTTTATCTGCATTTTTTATTTTCAAGAGAATTATAATGTGGTTGTTTATATGGATAAAACCCCCACTTCCGGAAAAACTACTAATGAAAGTTTGATCTTGCCTAAAAGAGGTGAACGGAAATGAGATGGATACTGATTGCGATGCAAGCTTTCGTTATGATGTTTTGTTTCTTTTATGAAACGAATGTGAAGGCGGAAGGGACAGTACCAAAAATAACAGAAAAAGAGCCGCAAGTTACAATTTTATTAGAGCGTATGTATGTTGATGGAGAAGTAAGTGAGGAAATCTTTACAGAAAAAGTAGCGGATTTAGAAAAGTTTTTACAGCAATATAAAGAATGGCAGCTCGTTGATCGTGATGATGTACAAATCGTATTACAAAAGAAAGTTGATGATATTTCTCCGTTATTAAAGACGAGCGGTTATTTTGGCGTGTCAGAGGAAGGGATATTACAAATTTTTAAAGGTGTACCGAAAAGTGATAATGCGATTCATTCCTTCTTTCAAATTGATATGAAAAAGCTTGAGAGTTATGATCGTGCGAAATTGAAGCGTGGTATTCGTATTAAATCAAAAGAAGGTTTTGTGAAGACGATTGAAAAAATGAAACAATACGCAGTGCAAAATAAGAAAAAAAGCAGCTCATGGTGAGCTGCTTTTTTTTACTTGTTTTTATCTAAAATTTGTTTTGCGATTTCATCGATTAGCATGTCTTTTCCGATTGGATTGAACGCTTTCGTATTGAAGACTTCATTCGATACTTCATATACATGATTGTTTTTAACTGCTTTATTGTCTTTCCAAACAGCACTATTTTTGTAGTCTTCGTAAACTTTATCAGCTTCGCCGCCAAAGTTTACAATAAACATTTGATCAGGTTGGAATGCAACAAGACCTTCTAGTGATACTTGTGCCATCGTTTGTTTTAAATCTGTACCTTTTGTTGCTGGAAGTTTTAAGTCGTTAAAGATGATGTCACCGTATCCGAAGCTACCGTATACACGGAAGTTTTGTGGTGTAACTGCGACGAACATAAAGTTCTCATCTTTTGTTTTTTCTTTAATTTTTTTAGATAAAGAGTCTGCTTTTTTATCGTAGTCTGCAATCCATTTGTCTGCTTTCTTTTCTTCGTCAAATAGTTTGCCTACTTCTTTAAACTTACCACGCCAGTCTTCTAAGTTTGTTTCTAGAACAACTGTCGGTGCAACCTTTTCTAATTGATCATAAATCTTCAATTGACGATTATTTAAAATAATTAAGTCTGGTTTTAAAGCAGTAACAGCTTCTAAATCAACTTTAGGTGCCCAGTACCAACCTACTGCTTTTACGCCATCTAATTTTTTTGTTAAGTGATTTTGGATTTTATCTTTATATGTGTTTGCTGTACCAACAGGTTTGTGTCCAAGAAGTAATAATTCTTCTGTTGATCCAGATAAATCAACAATTCTCTTTGGATTTACTGGAATTGTAGCTTCACCTTTAGCATGTTTTACAACTTTTGTTTTCGGTTGTTCTTTTGCTTTCGATTCTTCTTTTTGAGAAGAACAGCCAACGATAGAAAGAACAACGAGCATAATAGTAAATAAAATAAATAGCTTACGTTTCATCCTGATGTAACCCCTTTAATTAGTATTGATAATCATTATCGACTTCTGTATATTAAGGTGCTTTAACCTTTCTGTCAATGGAAAATAACAGAAGTTTTAAGTGGAGAACATTTGTTGGGGCAGTCTCGCTTTTCTATCATTAAATATGTTAAAATGGAATACATGATTTAAGAGGGAGAGATCGTATTTTGTTTGAATATGTTACAGGTTACGTGGAGTATGTAGGGCCGGAATATGTCGTAATTGATCATAATGGAATTGGTTATCAAATTTTCACACCGAATCCGTATGTATTTCAAAGAAGTAAGCAAGAAATCCGTGTCTATACATATCATTATGTGAGAGAAGATATTATGGCACTTTACGGGTTTAAAACACGTGAAGAGCGTTTATTATTTACAAAGTTGTTAGGCGTGTCTGGCATTGGGCCAAAAGGAGCTCTTGCAATATTAGCTTCTGGTCAAACAGGACAGGTCGTTCAAGCGATTGAGCATGAAGATGAGAAGTTTTTAGTGAAATTCCCAGGCGTCGGAAAGAAAACAGCACGCCAAATGATTTTAGATTTAAAAGGAAAACTAGCAGATGTCGTACCAGATGCATTTGTTGATTTATTCTCAGACACAGAACGTTTTGATGAGAAGAAAGGTTCATCAGCTGAGCTTGATGAGGCACTGGAAGCTCTGCGCGCACTTGGATACGCAGAAAGAGAAGTTTCTCGCGTTGTACCAGAGTTATTAAAAGAATCATTAACGACGGATCAGTATATTAAAAAGGCACTTAGTCTTTTACTAAATGGTAAGAGGTGAGTATAATGGACGAACGTCTCCTTTCAGGGGAATCTGCATTTGAAGATGCGGATTTAGAATATTCATTACGGCCACAGACGCTCCGTCAGTATATTGGCCAAGATAAAGCAAAACATAATTTAGAAGTATTTATTGAAGCAGCGAAAATGCGTGAAGAAACGTTAGATCACGTGCTTCTATATGGACCGCCAGGGCTTGGTAAAACGACGCTTGCCAATATTATTGCGAATGAAATGGGCGTAAATGTGAGAACAACTTCAGGTCCGGCAATTGAAAGGCCAGGAGATTTAGCAGCCGTATTAACAGCGCTTCAGCCAGGGGATGTATTATTTATTGATGAGATTCATCGTTTGCATAGATCGATTGAAGAAGTGCTATATCCTGCGATGGAAGACTTTTGCCTTGATATTGTAATTGGAAAAGGACCGTCAGCACGGTCTGTACGTTTAGATTTACCGCCATTTACATTAGTTGGAGCAACGACACGTGCGGGAGCATTATCAGCGCCGCTTCGTGACCGTTTCGGTGTACTTTCGAGATTAGAATATTACACAGTAGATCAGCTTTCTGAGATTGTTGAACGCACAGCAGAAGTATTTGAAGTTGAAATTGATTCGTTAGCCGCACTAGAAATTGCAAGACGTGCTCGTGGTACACCTCGTATTGCAAATCGTTTATTACGACGTGTACGTGATTTCGCGCAAGTTCGTGGTAACGGAACAGTTACGATGGAAATTACACAAATGGCGTTAGAACTACTGCAAGTAGATAAATTAGGTCTAGATCATATCGATCATAAATTATTGCTTGGTATTATTGAGAAATTCCGCGGTGGCCCAGTTGGGTTAGAAACGGTTTCCGCAACGATCGGTGAAGAATCTCATACGATTGAAGATGTGTATGAGCCGTATTTATTACAAATTGGCTTTTTACAACGAACGCCAAGAGGCCGAATTGTAACGCCGCTTGCATATGAGCATTTCGGAATGGAGATGCCAAAAGTATGACGGAGATGCCAAAATTGCTTATTACAGCAGGTATCTTACTCATCGTTGTTGGGTTAGCTTGGAAGTTCATTGGAAGACTTCCAGGCGATATTTTTGTGAAAAAAGGAAACGTTACCTTTTATTTTCCTATCATTACATGTATTGTGTTAAGTATTGTATTATCTTTTATTATGTATATAATAAATCGATTTAAATAAGAAATAGGTGGATATAGTTATGGATATTAATCTGTTTGATTTTCATTTACCAGAAGAACTTATTGCACAAGTCCCATTAGAAGAACGTGAAACATCAAGATTAATGGTGTTAGACCGTGAAACAGGTGATATTGAGCATAAACATTTTACGGACATTCTTTCTTACTTACATGAGGGGGATTGCTTAGTTTTAAACGAAACAAAAGTAATGCCTGCTCGTTTGCATGGTGTGAAAGAAGATACAGGCGCGCACATTGAAGTACTTCTTTTAAAACAAGAAGAAGGCGATAAGTGGGAAACGCTTGTTAAGCCAGCAAAACGTGTAAAAGAAGGAACTGTTATCTCTTTTGGCGAAGGGAAATTAAAAGCAACTTGCACAGGAACTGCAGATCAAGGTGGACGTCAGCTTGAATTTTCATATGACGGCATCTTCTATGAAATTTTAGATGAACTTGGAGAAATGCCACTTCCTCCATATATTAAAGAGACGCTAGAAGATCGCGATCGCTATCAAACAGTATATGCGAAAGAGGTCGGTTCAGCAGCAGCGCCGACTGCAGGACTTCACTTTACAGAAGAGTTACTAGAGAAGTTAAAACAAAAAGGCGTCGAGTTAGCTTTCATCACACTTCACGTAGGGCTTGGAACATTTAGACCAGTTTCTGCTGATACGATTGAAGAACACCATATGCACGCAGAATATTACCATATGTCTGAAGAGACAGCGGCATTATTAAACCGTGTGAAAGAGAATGGTGGACGTATTATTACGGTAGGTACGACTTCAACTCGTACGTTAGAAACAATTGCGACAGATCACGATGGAAAGCTTTGTGCAGCTTCTGGCTGGACAGACATTTTTATGTACCCAGGTTATGAATTTAAAGCAATTGATGGTTTGATTACAAACTTCCATTTACCGAAATCAACATTAATTATGCTTGTAAGTGCATTTGCAAACAGAGATAATGTACTTCATGCTTATAATGAAGCAGTAAAAGAAAAATATCGTTTCTTTAGCTTCGGTGATGCAATGTTTGTTGCATCTCACGCTAAGATGGGAAACAAATAAAAGGAGTAAATTATGACAGCAATTCGTTATGAATTTATTAAAACTTGTAAACAAACGGGTGCGCGTTTAGGACGTGTACATACGCCGCACGGTTCATTTGATACACCGACATTTATGCCAGTTGGTACACTTGCAACAGTTAAGACAATGTCACCAGAAGAATTAAAAGCAATGGATTCTGGCATCATTTTAAGTAATACGTATCATTTATGGTTACGTCCAGGTCACGAAATCATTCGTGAAGCAGGCGGTTTGCATAAATTTATGAACTGGGATCGTGCAATCTTAACGGACTCTGGTGGTTTCCAAGTATTCAGTTTAAGTGACTTCCGTCGTATTGAAGAGGAAGGCGTTCACTTCCGTAACCACTTAAATGGAGATAAATTATTCTTATCACCAGAAAAAGCGATGGAAATTCAAAATGCATTAGGTTCAGATATTATGATGGCATTTGATGAGTGTCCGCCATTCCCGGCTACTTTTGAATATATGAAGAAATCTGTAGAACGTACAAGCCGCTGGGCAGAACGTTGTTTAAAAGCGCATGAACGTCCACAAGACCAAGGTTTATTCGGTATTGTACAAGGCGGAGAGTTCGAAGAGCTTCGTCGTCAAAGTGCAAAGGATCTTGTTTCAATGGACTTCCCTGGTTACGCTGTAGGTGGTTTATCTGTAGGTGAGCCGAAAGATATTATGAATCGTGTACTTGAGTTTACAACACCACTTCTTCCAGATAATAAGCCGCGTTACTTAATGGGAGTAGGTTCTCCTGACTCATTAATCGATGGTGCAATTCGTGGTATTGATATGTTTGACTGCGTACTTCCAACTCGTATCGCTCGAAACGGTACATGTATGACAAGTGAAGGTCGCCTTGTTGTGAAAAATGCGAAATTCGCAAGAGACTTCGGTCCGCTTGATCCAAATTGTGATTGCTATACATGTAAAAATTATTCTCGTGCGTACATTCGTCACTTAATGAAATGTGATGAAACGTTCGGAATTCGTTTAACGTCTTATCACAACCTTCATTTTCTGTTAAACTTAATGGAGCAGGTGAGACAAGCTATTCGTGAAGACCGTCTTGGCGATTTCCGCGAAGAGTTCTTTGAACAGTATGGCTTTAATAAACCGAATGCTAAAAACTTCTAATACATAATTTAAAAGGAGGAACAAAAGATGAATCCAGGTATGATGAATATCGTTATGATCGTTGCGATGTTTGCGATTTTCTATTTCTTATTAATTCGCCCGCAACAAAAACGTCAAAAAGCAGTTGCTCAAATGCAAAGTGAGTTAGCAAAAGGTGATGCTATCGTAACAATCGGTGGTTTACACGGTACAATCGAATCAGTAGATGATACGAAAATCGTTATTAAATCTGGTGGTTCACACTTAACTTTCGATCGCAATGCGATTCGTGAAGTTGTGAAAAACTAATGAGGAAGGCCCTGCATGAAATGTGCAGGGCCTTTTTTAGTTGTTTTGTTTGGACATATTTACACCGAAAATACCACCGAGTGTACTCGCACCCATTAAGGCTAATTGGTAAATTAACTGTGAGTTCGATAAAGTTTGAGAGAAGCCTAAATAGTTAACTAGAAAAACAAGTACGGTGAATGTAAGTCCTGTAGTGAAGCCTACTAGCCAACCTTTTCCTTGTGCTTTTTTACCAGCAGTAAATCCGGATATAAGCATAGATAAAAGAGCTAGTATAAAAATAGTAACAGCTAATGTGCCTTCATTCATATTTGTAAACTTTAATAAAAGAGCCATAATCATGCTAGTAATTGTTGCGAGAATTAATAGGGTAACGATACCGAAGCCAATTGCAGTTGATAATTTTTTCGTTCCATCCATTTATACATTCCCCCTTTTTAATACAAGCATATTTTCCTTTTTCCTAAGTTAGACTAGTTTCTTTTATAAAGGGGAGCCTATATGTAAAAAAGGAGATGTAGAAATGGAATGGATATCGGTAATTGGCCGGACGATGCTTTTGTATATTATCATTTTAATTATCTTTCGTTTTATGGGTAAACGTGAGATAGGAGAATTAAGTGTATTAGATTTAGTCGTATTTATTATGCTCGGTGAAATGGCCGTAGTAGCAATTGAAAATACCGACAAATCACTTTGGCATCAATTAGTTCCGATGACCTTCCTTATGTGTATACAAATCATTTTGTCAGTCATTTCATTAAAGTTTCAACGATTTCGACATTTGATAGAAGGAGAACCAGCGATTATTATTAATGCTGGAAAAATTGATGAAAAAAAGATGAGAAACCAGCGATATAATATAGATGATTTAATGATGCAATTAAGGGAGCAGGGAGTCGGAGATATTAGGGATGTAGAATATGCTATTTTAGAACCATCTGGTAAGTTATCTGTTTTTCAAAAACAAAAAGGTGAACAGGATGCATTGCAGTTTACTCTTCCTCTTATTATCGATGGAGAAATTCAATCGAGTCATTTACAAATGATTGAACATACAGATGAATGGCTTATTGGGAAATTAAAAAACTTAGGTTATAACGATATCGCGCAAATTCTATATTGCAGTTTTCAAAATGGACAATTCTTTGTTGATTTGAAAGAAAACTAGAAGCTTACTATATGAAATAGTAAGCCTGTTTACTTCAAAAATGAAAGTTTTCGAATGATAGGGAGCCGACTTAACTCTTCTTTTCGAATGAGCTTGAAAGTGAAGAGGAGCACAATATAAACGAGTGTTGTTAAAGTGATTTCCCATAATGTTTGTATGCCAAGTGAATGAGAAAAAATCATATACTTATGAAGGTAAAAACCGAAGGAGCCTGCAATACCGATGGCAAGTCCGCCGAAAATGTAGTCTTTTGCGTAAATGGTAAATGTAATTTTCTTTAAAACAGTAGCGTAATGAAGAAATGTTACGGTTACTATATTTGCAGCGATAGCGAGTGCAACTCCCATCATTTGAAACTCTGGTCTTGAAGCTAGTACGAAAATAACGATTAATTTTACGATTGCGCCAATAAATGTATTCATCATCGCCGCACGTGCTAAGTTTAAAGCTTGTAAAACAGAGGTAAGTGGACTTTGAAAGTAATGAAATAAAAAGCAAGGTGCAAGAAGCTGGATGAATGCTGTTGCACTGTCTGATCCATACATAAGAGTTAAAACAGGAGAAGCAAATACGTATAATATAACAACTGACCAGCCACCAGTAATTAATGAGATGCGCAGAGCTTGTTGCAAGCGGTGTTCTACTAATTTATGCTGTCTTTTGGCCATTGCTTCACTAATAGATGGAACGAGTGCTGTAGAAAGAGCGTATGTAATAAAGGCTGGCAGTGAAAGAAGTGGGAAGGCATACCCGTTTAATATACCGTATTGCTGGGTTGCGACGGAGGCAGCAACGCCGGCAATCGCTAAGCTTTGCATAACGACGATAGGTTCAAAAAAATAGGAAACGGAACCGATTAATCGACTTCCTGTAGTTGGAAGTGCAATATCCATAAGAGAATAAAATGTCCCCTTGCTTTCCTTTACAGTAGTGAAAAATCCAGAGCGTATAGATAAATGCTTTTCGCGCTGGAATAAAGTGAGTAAAAATAATAACGATGCAACTTCACCGAGAACGGCTGATAACATAGCGCCAGCTGCAGCATATTCTACGCCATATGGTAAAAATAATTGAATGCATATAGCGATAATTGTAATGCGGACAACTTGCTCTATAACTTGGGCGTAAGCGCTAGGTTTCATATTTTGTTTCCCTTGGAAATAACCGCGTAAAACAGAAGAAACAGCAATAACAGGAACGACAGGCAAAATTGCCATTAATGGATAGTATGTTCGTTCATCAGTTAATAATGTTTTTGCTAAAATAGGTGTGAGAAGCATAATTCCGATTGTTAAAATGATACTAATAACAGATGTAACAGCTAATGAAACTGTTAATATTTTTTTAACTCTTTGTTTATCGTTCACAGCTTCCGCTTCTGCTACAAATTTTGCGATTGCGACAGGAAGGCCGATTTGTGTTAATGTAATTGCTAGAATGAATGTAGGAACGGCCATCATATAAAGGCCAACGCCTTCTTCCCCTAAAATACGTGCCATTACAATCCGGTTAATAAATCCAAGGATTTTGGTAATAAAGCCGGCTATCATTAAAATAAATGCGCCTTTTAAAAAGCTTTGTCTCGTCATGGTCTTCTCCTACCTTCTCAAAATCAGTGGAATGATTTACAATAATTTATATGCACGTATGAGACAAGAATGACAAGCATTTAAGAGAGTGCTCTTGAAAGTAGTTATTGCTGTCCATTAGAGCGGGATTAAAAGCGACTTTTCGTGCTGAAATCAGAAGGAGATGTTATGTATGTTAGAAAAAGAGGCTTTGGTAGAATCATACCGCGGACAGTTACAAGTCGTTTTAGAAAGTAAAGTAGAAGAGTTCCACATGTTCGGTTATGATCGAGTAACAGATGATGACATTTGGAAGTTTCTTAAAACGAAAAAGTGGAAGAAGATAGACAGTGACGTTAGATTATATGAATTAGTTAATGATGTATTAACAGTAAGTGCTAATGAATATATGACGTATTTAACTGTTGAAGCATATCAAGCGCCACTTTGGTCGTTTGATGAATATGAAAATAAATAACCGCCTGCAATTGGTTTGTTCTTCCTTTTGCAGTATAATGATAGGTATTGATAATGAGGAAATAATTATGTCTAAGATCATATATAAAGGGGGTAGTGAAGAGAGAAAATAAATGATGAAAGTGTAGGTATTGTGAAAACTATATCGACACAGCTAGTGATGAACTAGCAAAATTATAGAAAGGAAGTCTACTAACTAGGCGTATGCAAACGTGTAAAAGTGAATCGTAAGAGATTTATTTAAAGTGTTAGTAGCAGAAAGAGGGTACATATGGCAAAGCGTGGTACGAGAATTGCCGCCTTTTTCCTCATCGTATTATTGATCGGTGGAGTAATTGGTGCGGCAGGAAAAGACATAGCAAAAGGAATTAGTCTAGGACTAGACCTTCGCGGTGGTTTTGAAATTCTGTATGAAGTAAAACCAGCCAAAAAAGGTGATAAAATTGACCGAGAGGCACTTGTAAGTACAGTAGGTGCTCTTGAAAATCGTGTCAATGTTCTCGGTGTAAGTGAGCCGAACATTCAAATTGAAGGGCAAGACCGCATTCGCGTACAGCTTGCTGGTGTACAAGATCAGCAAAAAGCACGTGAAATGTTATCAACACAAGCGAAATTAACATTCCGTGATGTAGATGACAACCTTCTTATGGACGGAACGGATTTAAAAGGCGGTGGAGCGAAGCAAACATTTGATGAGCAAGGCCGTGCGAGCGTTGGTCTTACACTAAAAAGCGCTGAAAAATTCCGTGAAGTAACTGAAAAAATTTCAAAAATGCCACCACCAACGAATTTAATGGTAATTTGGCTTGATTTTGAAGAAGGAAAAGATTCATACAAAGCAGAATCTGCAAAACCAAATCCGAAGTTCTTATCAGCAGCAACAGTAAGCCAAGTGTTTAACCAAGCTGAAGTATCTATCGTAGGTGGAAACTTCACAGTTGAAAGTGCGAAACAACTTTCATCTTTATTAAATGCAGGTGCACTTCCTGTTGATTTAAAAGAAATGTATTCAACATCTGTTGGAGCGAAGTTTGGTCAACAAGCGTTAGAGCAAACGATTTTCGCTAGTGCGATTGGTATCGCTCTTATTTTCTTATTTATGCTTGTATTCTACCGTTTACCAGGACTTGTAGCGGTTATTATGTTAGGTCTATACATTTTCGTTACATTACTTGTCTTTAACTGGATGCATGCAGTTCTTACGCTGCCAGGTATTGCGGCGTTAGTGCTCGGGGTAGGTATCGCAGTTGATGCGAATATTATTACGTACGAGAGACTGAAAGAAGAGCTGAAAATTGGTAAGTCAATGATGTCAGCATTCCGCGCTGGTAACCATCGTTCATTAGCAACGATTTTAGATGCGAACATTACAACACTTGCAGCAGCTGGTGTGTTATTCGTTTATGGTAATAGCTCTGTAAAAGGATTCGCAACAAGTTTAATTGTAAGTATTTTAGTCGGTTTCATTACGAACGTATTCGGTACTCGTTTCTTACTGGGATTACTAGTAAAGAGCCGTTACTTCGATAAAAAACCAGGATACTTTGGTGTGAAACAAAAGGATATTATTCCGTTAACAAAAGGTGTAGTACATCCACCGACAAGATTTGATCGTATTAACTTCGTAAATATCGGTCATAAATTCCTTGTTTTCTCGATTGTAGTTGTAATTGCAGGCGCAATTATCTTGCCAATTTTCAAATTGAATCTTGGTATTGACTTTGCAAGTGGTACACGTATCGACTTGCAATCAAAACAAGCAGTGACTGTGTCGGATGTTCATAAAGATTTTAAAGAATTGAACATTGATGTGAAGGAAGAAAACATTGTACCGACTGGAGATGACAATAAAGGATTCGCAGTTCGTACATTAGGTGTTCTATCAAAAGATGAAATTGCGAAAACAAAAACATTCTTCCACGACAAATATGGTACAGATCCAAACGTAAGTACAGTTTCACCGACAATCGGTAAAGAAATTGCACGAAATGCGTTTATCGCTGTATTAATCGCTTCTGCGGTTATCATTTTATACGTAAGTATTCGATTCCGATTTACGTACGCATTATCTGCAGTACTTGCATTATTACATGATGCATTTGTTATGATTGTTATATTTAGTATTTTCCAATTAGAGGTAGACTTAACGTTTATCGCTGCGGTATTAACAATCATCGGTTATTCTATTAATGACTCTATTGTTACATTTGATAGAAACCGTGAATTATACAAACAGAAAAAACGAGTTCGCGATATAAAAGACTTAGAAGAAATCGTAAATGCAAGTATTCGTCAAACACTTGGTCGTTCGATTAACACCGTATTAACAGTGTTGTTCCCGGTAATTGCGTTACTTATCTTCGGTAGTGAGTCACTACGTAACTTCTCGTTTGCATTACTTGTTGGATTAGTTGTAGGTACGTACTCTTCTGTTTTCGTTGCTTCTCAAATTTGGTTAATGCTTGAAAACCGTCGTTTGAAAAAAGCCAAAAACAAGAAGAAGGTTGAGAAAGTAGAATCTGAACCGCAAGTATAAAAAAGATGATGTCTCTTTATGAGGCATCTCTTTTTTCGTTTGTGGATACAATAAGGTAGCAACTTTTAAAAGTGAAAATGGAAGAAAGTGGTGATGTTATCGCTGTTTTTGTTACAATAAAAAGATAGGTTAAGAAAAGAAGGGATTTTAATTATGGAAAAAGATGAACGTTTTAAACAGGCCGAGTTCGGTGCTATTGTCGGGATCGTTGGTAATATTATATTAGCGATTGTAAAGGCAGTAATTGGTTATATTGGGAACAGTAAAGCGCTATTAGCGGATGCGGTGCATTCTGCGTCAGATGTAATTGGTTCACTAGCTGTACTGTTTGGATTGCGAGCAGCAAAGCAGCCGCCCGATGAAGATCATCCGTATGGTCATGGTAAAGCGGAATCGATTTCAGCGATTATTGTTGCAGTATTGTTATTTATTGTAGGGATCGAGATAGCGATTTCGTCTATAAAAGCTTTTTCGCAAGAATTAGAACCACCGAAAGGAATTACGATTTTTGCTGTTGTTCTTTCGATTATCGTGAAAGAAGGAATGTTTCAATATAAATTCCGATTAGGGAAGAAGGTAAATAGTGATGCAATTATTGCAAATGCATATGAGCACCGTTCGGATGTATTTTCTTCAATTGCAGCTTTAATCGGTATTTGTGCAGCGATTATCGGTGGCAAGTTCGGGTTAGATTGGCTTGTATATGCCGATCCAATTGCAGGATTATTTGTTTCACTTCTTGTAGCAAAAATGGCGTGGAGTATTGGGGCAGAAGCAATTCATGCAACGCTTGATCATGTTCTGCATGAGGAAGATGTTGTTCCTCTTAGAGAAGCCGTACTTCAAATCGATGGTGTGAAAAAAATTGGTTCTTTATATGCAAGGGAGCATGGTCATTACGTTATTGTTGATATTAAAGTTTCTGTAGATCCATACATTACTGTAGAAGAAGGGCACCGCATTGGAAAGCATGTGAAAGAAACGCTTATGAAACAAGATAACGTACAAAATGTGTTTGTACATATAAATCCGTATTCTCCAAATTAAATATTATTAACATTTTAGTATATAGATATTGCATCGTAGTTTGCATGATATTGTCACCCCTTAATCTGTCTTGTATAATGAACAGGTTAAGGGGTGATTTCGTGTTACAACCGAAGACGCGTTGGAAAGAAAAAGAATATAATGGCGAGCGAGTGAGTGAATTAGCAAGTAAATTACAATTATCACCACTTGTCGTTTCGTTATTCCTCGGTAGAGGACTAGATACAGAAGATAAAATTTTAGATTTTTTAAATACAGAAAATCAAGAATTTCATGATCCATTTTTATTAGAAGGAATGGATAGAACGGTAGAACGTGTAAATAAGGCGATTCAAAATGGAGAGCAAATATTAATATTTGGTGACTACGATGCGGACGGAGTAAGTAGTACGACTGTGTTATATCTTGCCTTGCAAGAATTAGGTGCAGATGTAGAATTTTATATTCCAAACCGTTTTACAGAAGGATATGGACCAAACGAAGACGCATTTCGTTGGGCACATAGCGCAGGATTCTCACTCATTATTACTGTCGATACTGGTATCGCAGCTGTACATGAAGCGAAAGTAGCGAAGGAACTGGGGATAGATCTAATTATTACAGATCACCATGAGCCGCCACCAGAATTGCCAGAAGCACTTGCGATTATTCACCCGAAATTAGATGGCGGTGTGTATCCGTTTCACTATTTAGCGGGCGTTGGTGTTGCGTTTAAAGTTGCGCATGCACTACTGGGCCGTGTACCAGAACATTTATTAGAAATTGCAGTAATTGGTACAGTGGCTGATTTAGTATCACTTCATGGTGAGAATAGATTGCTAGTGAAGCGCGGTTTAAAACATATGCGCATGACGAAAAATATCGGACTAAAGGCGCTATTTAAAGTTGCTAACGTTTCGCAAAGTGAAATTACCGAAGAGAGTATTGGTTTCTCAATCGCACCTCGTATTAATGCTGTTGGACGTTTAGAAGATGCTACACCGGCTGTACATCTTTTATTATCAGAGGATCCAGAAGAAGCGAAAGAGCTGGCTGAAGAAATTGATGAGTTGAACAAATTACGAAAAGATATTGTAAAGCAAATTACAGAAGAAGCTATCGCTGAAGTGGAAAATAATTTCCCGCCAGAAGACAATAAAGTATTAGTGCTTGCAAAAGAAGGATGGAATCCAGGTGTAATTGGAATTGTCGCTTCTAAATTAGTTGAACGTTTTTATCGTCCGACGATTGTATTAAGCATTGATCCTGTCAAGGAAACGGCAAAAGGTTCAGCACGTAGTATTGCGGGATTTGATTTGTTTGCAAACTTGTCAGATTGTAGAGAGTTATTGCCACACTTCGGAGGGCATCCGATGGCAGCGGGAATGACGCTACATATGAATGATGTAGATGAATTACGCCGCCGCTTAAATGAACAAGCAGATACAATTTTAACGGAAGAAGATTTTATTCCGATTACATCAGTTGATGTCTTTTGTAAGGTGGAGGATGTAACACTTGCAGCAATAGAAGATATGCAAAAGTTAGCGCCATTTGGTGTTGGAAATCCAAAACCACGTATTGCGGTTAAGGATGCAGAACTAGAAAGTATTCGAGCAATCGGATCCGACGGTTCTCATTTGAAAATGGCTCTTCGTGATGGACAAGCAACACTGGATACAATCGGATTTGGTTTTGGTGCGTATGCGAAAGAAATTTCTCCAGTTGCAAAGGTATCTGTAATAGGGGAAGCATCTATCAATGAATGGAATAATTTTAAGAAGCCGCAATTAATGGTACAAGATATTGCTGTAGAGGCATGGCAATTATTTGATTGGCGTAGTATGCGTAACGTAGAAGCGAATGTAGCAGAACTTTCGAAAGAAAAAGTAAAGATGGTGTATTTTTCTGAAGAGGTATTGAATAAATTTTCTTTAGAAGACTATAAAGAGCATATGATGCATGCATCAGAAGTAACTGAGTTAGATGAACAATACGTCGTGTTCCTTGATTTACCAAAAGGAACAGATGAATTACGGGAGCTATTTAAAGTTGGGTTCCCATCGCGAATTTATACACTATTTTACCAAGAGAATAATCATTTATTTAGTACTGTTCCAACGAGAGAACACTTTAAATGGTACTATTCGTTCTTGAGCCAAAAAGCACCATTTTCTTTAAGACAATATGGTGCGCAACTATGTCAACATAAAGGTTGGTCAAAAGATACAGTAAATTTCATGACACAGGTGTTTTTTGAGTTAGAATTTGTTACAATAAAAGATGGCGTCATTTTTATGGCAGACAAAAAACAAAAGCGTGATTTAATTGAATCGAACACATATCGTGAGAAAATGAACCACTTACAATTAGAAAAAGAATTGGTTTATAGCACATATCAGCAACTATATACATGGTTTGAAACGATTCGTAATCATAAAGAAGTAGAACAGTTAGGGTAAAGGATTTGTATTTACAAACCTTTTAGATCTGAGGAGGATTCAGAAATATGGATTTCAAGCAACATATCGCAATTGTACCGGATTATCCAAAAGAAGGTATTGTGTTTAAAGACATTACACCGTTAATGAACGACGGTAAAGCATACAAAGCAGCAACAGATGCAATCGTTGAGTATGCAAAAGAGAGAGACATCGATCTTGTAGTAGGACCAGAAGCTCGTGGTTTCATTATCGGTTGCCCAGTTTCTTATGCGTTAGAAGTAGGATTTGCTCCAGTTCGTAAATTAGGAAAATTACCACGTGAAGTAATTACAGTTGACTACGGTAAAGAATATGGTAAAGATGTTTTAACAATCCATAAAGATGCAATTAAGCCAGGTCAACGCGTATTAATTACAGATGACTTATTAGCTACAGGCGGAACAATTGAAGCGACAATTAAGTTAGTTGAAGAGCTAGGCGGAGTTGTAGCAGGAATTGCATTCTTAGTAGAACTTACTTACTTAGATGGTCGTAAAATGTTAGATGGTTACGATGTATTAGTATTAGAAAAATACTAATCACTATATAGTAAAACTACGGTGATAAAAAGTACCCGTGAATCTCTTGGAGAGGAGCGGGTACTTTTGTATAATTGAACAAAAAATTATAGTGAAATGTCAGTAAAATCTTTTCCTTTTCACAATTCACAATCATTGGGTTATAATGATAGAATATAATTTATTCTATTTAATTAAAGATAAAGTCAATTTTCAATAAAAGGTGATTCGATGGCAAATGAGCAGGTACTAACAGCTGAACAGGTACTCGAGAAAGCAAGTCAATATTTAGTGGATGAAGATATTGAGCTAGTAGCACGTGCCTATGAATATGCACGCGATGCACATAGCGAACAATACAGAAAATCGGGTGAACCATACATTATTCATCCAATTCAAGTTGCAGGTATTTTAGTTGATTTACACATGGATCCAGCTACAGTATCGGCAGGTTTCTTACATGATGTAGTAGAAGATACAGAGATTACATTAGAAGATATTGAACGGGAATTTAACAAAGAAATTGCTATGCTTGTTGATGGTGTGACAAAGCTCGGAAAGATTAAATATAAATCTCATGAGCAACAACAAGCAGAAAACCATCGCAAAATGTTTATTGCAATGGCTCAAGATATTCGAGTTATTTTAATTAAACTAGCTGACCGTCTTCATAACATGCGTACATTGAAACATTTGCCTCAAGAGAAGCAGCGTCGCATTGCGAATGAAACGTTAGAAATCTTTGCACCTTTAGCGCATAGACTCGGAATTAGTACTATTAAATGGGAGCTAGAGGATACGTCACTTCGCTACTTAAATCCACAGCAATATTATCGTATTGTAAATTTAATGAAGCGTAAACGTGCAGAACGTGAAGAGTATTTAGACGAAGTAATGACTGGTATTCGTGAGAAATTAGACGAAGTTGCAATTCAACCTGAAATTTCTGGAAGACCAAAACATATTTACAGTATTTATCGTAAAATGGCACTGCAAAATAAACAGTTCAATGAAATTTACGATTTATTAGCTGTACGTGTCGTTGTAAATAGTATTAAAGATTGTTATGCGGTACTTGGAATTATTCATACGTGCTGGAAGCCGATGCCAGGGCGTTTTAAAGATTATATAGCAATGCCAAAGGCAAACCTATATCAATCTCTTCATACGACTGTAATTGGGCCAAAAGGTGATCCGCTTGAAGTACAAATTCGTACGAAAGAAATGCATGAGATTGCAGAATTTGGGATCGCGGCACACTGGGCGTATAAAGAAGGAAAAACAGCAGAAACAACGGGTACATTAGAGAAGAAACTTACATGGTTCCGTCAAATATTAGAATGGCAAAATGAAGCTTCTAATGCAGAAGAGTTTATGGAGTCATTAAAGATTGATTTATTCTCTGACATGGTATTCGTCTTTACACCGAAAGGCGATGTAATGGAATTGCCACTTGGATCTGTTCCGATTGACTTTGCATATCGCGTGCATTCAGAGATTGGAAATAAAACAATTGGTGCAAAAGTAAACGGGAAAATGGTGACACTTGATTATAAATTAAAAACAGGTGACATCATTGAAATTTTAACATCGAAACATTCGTATGGACCAAGTCAAGACTGGGTGAAGCTTGCTCAAACATCTCATGCGAAAAACAAAATACGTCAATTCTTTAAGAAGCAACGTAGAGATGAAAATATTGAAAAAGGCCGTGAACTTGTTGAGAAAGAAGTGCGTAGCCTAGAGTATGAGATGAAAGAAGTGTTAGCTCCTGACAATTTAAAACGTGTTGCTGAAAAATTCAATTTTGCAAATGAAGAAGATATGTTTGCAGCAGTTGGATATAATGGCATTACTGCATCACAAATTGTTACGCGACTAACGGACAAGTTCCGTAAGCAACGTGAAGAAGAAGAAATTGTTGAAGTTAAAGAAGTTCGTAAACCGATGAAAATTCGAAAATGGGACTCTGGCGTTAAAGTAAGTGGTGCGGATAATTTATTAATTCGTTTATCAAAATGCTGTAACCCAGTACCAGGTGATGATATCGTTGGGTATATTACGAAAGGCCGAGGTGTATCGATTCACCGCCGTGATTGTGTAAATGTTCATACAGAAGAAGCTATAGAACGTTTATTAGAAGTAGAGTGGGAAGGTAGCCCTGAAAAAGAAATTGAGTATAACGTTGATATTGAAATTTCAGGTTACGATCGCCGTGGTTTATTAAATGAAGTGCTACAAGCTGTTACAGAGACGAAAACGTACATTTCGGCAGTTTCTGGTAGAAGTGACCGTAATAAGATGGCGACAATTAATATGTCAATCTCTATTCGTAACTTACAACACTTGAAAAAAGTAGTAGAACGCATTAAACGTGTTCCAGAAATTTATGCAGTACGACGCATGATGCATTAATAGGGAGTGTAGAAAAGATGAGAGTTGTTTTACAACGATCAAAAGAAGCGTCTGTCACAGTAGACGGTGAGATCGTAGGACAAATTCCGTTCGGTTTAACATTACTAGTTGGCATTACTCATGAAGATACAGAAAAAGATGCAACTTACATTGCAGAAAAAATTGCGAACTTACGTATTTTTGAAGATGAGAGCGGAAAGATGAATCATTCTGTACTTGATGTAGCAGGACAAGTTCTATCAATTTCGCAATTCACATTATACGGAGATTGCCGTAAGGGAAGACGTCCAAACTTTATGGATGCTGCCAAACCTGACTATGCAGAGCGTTTATATGATTTCTTTAATGAGGAAGTACGTAAGCAAGGATTGCATGTAGAAACAGGGAAGTTCGGAGCAATGATGGATGTTTCTTTAATCAATGATGGTCCGGTGACCTTAATTGTGGAAAGTAAATAGTGTTGCTTAAGAAGAGAGGATGATATCATCCTCTCTTTTTCATACATTGTTGTATGTTTTGTTCATTTATCCCTCTATTTGTGGGCAGTAAGATTCCTAGCTTAAAATTCGGCAACTGTGAGGGAGTTAGGTTGGGAGGCGGGAACCCGTAAAAGCCCGATTGGTGAGGCTAATAATGAGTGGTGGATGGACAAAATCCCAATGATTGACGTTTCACTTTATCGTAGGGTTAATTTGAAGGGAATAAAAGGAAAGGAAAATGTAGCATGCTTCAAGAATTTAATATAGCTTTATGTTTTATGCTAGGGCTATGTATTCTTAGGATTGTTGGATACTAGGGGGTTTTGAGTAGGAACCACAACTGCTATAGAAAGTATAATTGCTATTATTATTCCAATTGTTGTTGTTGTTGTTGTCATTTTTGGGGGCTATTTGGAGCTTCGCATGCAAAATGGGAAGTAAAAGGTATATTTCATATATTGTTAGAAATTATCAAGTTTGCAGCGTTGTATTATTTGAAGCATCCTATGCTGGCGAATGGATTGGCTAACATTATTGTTGTGAATGAATGTTAATGTTTGTTTGGAATCAATAGCTCAGGTCATTAATTATATAGTATAATGAAAAAAATGGTAAAAAATTCGGGTGTATGTGTGATAAGGGGAGATAGTATATGAATTGGTCAATCTTTAAAGATTTGAAATTTTCATTGCGGTTTAGTCTAGCAATTTTTTTACACGCATTAGGAGTTACTTTCGCAGTGTTAAGTTACGGCACTTGGGTAGTATTTGTAATGGCAGCGATGGTTGTAACATTCTTTATGATTCAAAGAGCTAATTACTTATATAAGAGTGGTATGGAATAACGTTATTTGTTTATACGTATAACTCTCTAATCAATATGGAACAATAAAAAGTAAAACATCCATATTGAATGTGAGGGATATACGTATGCGTATGAATGAAAAAGGGCATTCTGTTACAAATGGTGCAAACCAATTATTTAACGTGAATTTTCATGATTTTATTTCGAAAGAGCAAAACAATACTTCAATGGAGCTTGCTTCTGAGTTTGGGATTTCTCTTCAAGATGTAAAGCGTCTAAAGAAGCGGATTGAACGCTCTTAGAGCACTTGACAATCCTACTGAACAAACGTATAGTAATTTTATATTTACATATGAATATAACCGTTGATAGAGAAGAGTAAATGAGACACACATGGAAAGAGAAGAAATGTCTTAGGCTGAAAACATTTCTACATGATGACTGATTGAATGACACTCTAGAGGTTTCAACTTGAACGGCATATACGCTTAGTAGGGATGAACGCACATTTAAGCGTTATTAAAAAAGTGGAAGCATACGTGCTTCAATTAGGGTGGCACCACGGGTATAATACTCTCGTCCCTACTGTTCAAACAGTAGAGGCGGGAGTTTTTTTATTTTTATTAAGATTAAAACAATTTGAGGAGGAACTGAATATGTCTATTCAAATTCCACGCGGAACGCAAGATATTCTTCCAGGCACTGTTGAGTTATGGCAGTATATCGAAGGGCAAGCACGCGAAATTTGCCGTCGTTACAATTATAAAGAAATTCGTACACCAATTTTTGAACACACTGAGCTATTTTTACGTGGTGTTGGTGATACGACAGATATCGTACAAAAAGAAATGTACTCATTCCAAGACCGTGGAGAGCGTAGTTTAACATTACGTCCAGAAGGTACTGCACCTGTTGTACGTTCTTACGTTGAAAACAAAATGTTCGGTGATGCAACACAACCAACGAAATTATACTATATCGGTCAAATGTTCCGTTACGAAAGACCACAAGCAGGTCGCTATCGTCAATTCGTACAATTCGGTATTGAAGCAATCGGTAGTAACGATCCTGCAATTGATGCAGAAGTAATTGCACTTGCTGTAGAGTTTTACCGTGGTATGGGCTTAAAAAATATTAAAGTTGTATTAAACAGCTTAGGTGATGCGGCGAGCCGTCAAGCACACCGTGATGCGTTAATCGCACACTTTGAGCCACGTATCGGCGAGTTCTGTTCTGACTGTCAATCTCGTTTAGAAAAGAACCCTCTTCGTATTTTAGATTGTAAGAAGGACCGTAACCATGAATTAATGGGAACAGCACCATCTATTACAGAATACTTAAACGAAGACTCAGCAGTATACTACGAAAAAGTTCAAGAACTATTAACGATGATGGATGTTCCATTTGAAAAAGATCCGAACTTAGTACGTGGTTTAGACTACTACCAACACACTGTATTTGAAATTATGAGTGAGGCAGAAGGTTTCGGTGCGATCACTACATTAAGCGGTGGTGGCCGTTATAACGGACTTGTACAAGAAATCGGTGGACCAGAAATGCCAGGTATCGGTTTTGCGATGAGTATCGAACGTTTAATTATGGCGCTAAAAGCTGAAAACATTGAATTACCAATTGAACATAGCATTGATTGTTATGTTGTAGCGCTTGGCGAGAAAGCGAAAGACCATGCTGCAAAAGTTGCGTTTGATCTTCGTAAAGCTGGATTATCAGTTGAAAAAGATTATTTAGACCGCAAAATGAAGGCGCAATTTAAATCAGCAGATCGTCTAAAAGCGAAATTTGTAGCTGTATTAGGAGAAGATGAGCTAGATAAAGGTATCATTAACTTAAAAGATATGGCAACAGGCGAACAAGAAGAAGTAGCATTAGATGTATTTGCTTCATATGTAGCAGAGAAATTAATATAGGGGGAACTTACAGTGGCTGAAAGAACACATGCATGTGGAAAAGTAACAGTAGAAGCAGTTGGACAAACAGTTCAATTAAAAGGTTGGGTACAAAAACGCCGTGATTTAGGTGGATTAATCTTTATCGACTTACGTGACCGTACAGGTATCGTACAAGTTGTATTTAACCCAGAAACATCAAAAGAAGCACTAGAAGTAGCAGAAACAATTCGTAGCGAATACGTGTTACACGTAGAAGGTACAGTTGTTGAGCGTGGTGAAGGTGCGATTAATGATAATATGGCAACTGGTCGTATTGAAGTACAAGCAACGAAAGTAAATGTATTAAATGCAGCGAAAACAACGCCAATCATTATTGCTGATGATACAGATGCATCAGAAGATGTGCGTTTAAAATATCGTTATTTAGACTTACGCCGTCCTGTAATGTTTAACACATTCAAAATGCGTCACGACGTAACAAAAACAATTCGTAACTTCTTAGACACAGAAGAGTTCTTAGAAGTGGAAACACCAATTTTAACGAAGAGCACACCAGAAGGAGCTCGTGATTATTTAGTACCAAGTCGTGTACATGACGGTGAATTCTATGCGTTACCACAGTCTCCGCAATTATTTAAACAGCTTCTTATGGTCGGCGGATTTGAGCGTTACTATCAAGTAGCACGCTGTTTCCGTGACGAAGATTTACGTGCAGACCGTCAACCTGAATTCACGCAAATCGATATCGAAGCTTCATTCTTAACACAAGATGAAATTTTAGATATGATGGAGCGCATGATGACGAAAGTTATGAAGGATGCAAAAGGTGTAGAAGTGAGTGCACCATTCCCTCGTATGAAATATGCTGATGCAATGGCTCGCTACGGTTCTGATAAGCCAGATACACGCTTTGAAATGGAACTAACAGACTTATCTGAGTTTGCAGCAGGTTGTGGTTTTAAAGTGTTTACAAGTGCTGTAGAGAGCGGCGGACAAGTAAAAGCAATTAATGCAAAAGGTGCTGCGAGCAAATACTCTCGTAAAGATATCGATGCATTAACTGAATTCGTAAAAGTATACGGTGCAAAAGGTTTAGCTTGGCTTAAAGTGGAAGAAGATGGCCTAAAAGGACCAATCGCGAAATTCTTCGGTGAAGAAGATGCAAACGCGTTAATGACTACATTAGACGCTGCTGCTGGCGACTTATTACTATTTGTAGCAGATAAGAAGAGCGTTGTTGCAGATAGCTTAGGCGCACTTCGTTTACGTCTAGGTAAAGAGCTTGAGTTAATTGACGAAAGTAAATTTAACTTCCTATGGGTAACGGATTGGCCACTTCTTGAGTACGATGAAGATGCAGATCGTTACTTCGCAGCTCACCACCCATTCACAATGCCATTCCGTGAAGACGTTGAGTTATTAGAAACAGCACCAGAAAAAGCACGTGCACAAGCATATGACCTTGTATTAAACGGTTATGAGCTTGGTGGTGGATCACTTCGTATTTACGAGCGTGACGTACAAGAAAAGATGTTCAAAGCACTTGGATTCTCACAAGAAGAAGCGCAAGAGCAATTCGGATTCTTATTAGAAGCATTCGAATACGGTACGCCACCACACGGCGGTATCGCATTAGGTTTAGACCGTCTTGTTATGTTACTTGCAGGACGTACGAACCTTCGCGACACAATTGCATTCCCGAAAACAGCAAGCGCAAGCTGCTTATTAACAGAAGCTCCAAGCCCAGTTGCAGAAGCACAGCTTGAAGAGTTAAACTTAAAATTAAGCTTAAAAGAAGAGAAGTAAGAATAGGGTCTAGATGGTTATACTAATACCATCTAGGCTTTTTTTGAGAGGAAGTTTAAAAGTCCGGTTTAGATAACTGTCGCATCTCATCGTTACGTATGCTAGTCCGGTGCTCGAGTAGTAATGCTACACTGCGCTCCTCCTAGCATACGTGCCTCGAGCTGCTCGGTTCTCTAAATCCTCCTTTTAAACGTATATTGAAAGGGTTGTTTAAAAAGTCCGGTTTAGATAACTGTCGCATCTCATCGTTACGTATGCCAGTCCGGTGCTCGAGTAGTACCGCTACACTGCGCTCTTCCTAGCATACGTGCCTCGAGCTGCTTGGTTCTCTAAATCCTCCTTTTTAAACGTGTATATAGGAAGAAATAAAAGTCGGTTTACACTATGTCTTCATTTTCGAAATATGTATTTTTAGGAATTCTATAACTTTTTCTATACAAATAGTCGGAAAAACGCTAGAATACATGGTAGACCATTTTTGTAATAGGAGTGTAGAGCTGAATGTTACATCAATTTTCACGTAATGAATTAGCCTTCGGTAAAGAAGGACTTGAAATATTAAAAAATAGTACAGTCGGTATTTTAGGAATTGGCGGCGTAGGTTCTTTTTCGGCTGAAGCGCTAGCGCGTTCTGGCGTAGGACGTCTCGTATTAGTTGATAAAGACGTTGTCGATATTACAAACGTAAACCGTCAAATTCACGCTTTAGTATCTACTGTAGGACGTTCAAAAGTAGAATTAATGAAAGAGCGTATCGCAGACATTAACCCAGATTGTGAAGTAATTGGACTAGAAATGTTTTATACAGATGAAACATATGAAGAGTTCTTTAAACACGGTTTAGACTTCGTAGTGGATGCATCTGATACGATTACGTTCAAAATCCATTTAATTAAACAATGTTTACGTCGCAAAATTAAAATTATCTCAAGCATGGGTGCAGCAAATAAAATGGACCCAACTCGTTTCCGTATTGCAGACATCTCTAAAACACATACAGATCCAATTGCGAAAGTAATTCGTACGAAACTTCGTAAAGAGGGTATTAAAAAAGGTGTAAAAGTTGTCTTCTCTGACGAAAACCCAATCGTAATTCGTGAAGAAGTACGTAAAGAAATCGTACCAGACGAAAATGCAAAAATTCGTAAAGCGAAATTACCACCTTCATCAAACGCATTCGTACCATCTGTGGCAGGCTTAATTATGGCAAGTCACGTTGTACGTGAACGCATTAAAAACGTAGAAGTGAAACGTGTAGGGCAAGAATAAAAGAAAAGCATATATCCATTTCGGATATATGCTTTTCTATATGCATTAAAGAAATAGGGACATTTGCATTACTACTAGTTCAAATGTAAGCAATGCTAGTAAGTAATGATCATATTTATCTGATGTATAGGCGGACGTCTTTTTTAAACTGTTAATGGTGAAAAGAGCTAAAGTTAGGACGAGAACACCGAGTGTTATTTTGAAGACTATTAAAGAAATAGTAACCAGCTCCCTTTAAAGGTATATGTTTATAATAACATTTTAGTAAAAAATATCTAATTAGTATCGATATTTCCCTTGTATGGCAGGGATGGATATTTCGTCAATTTTTGTCGGTAAATCGATATTCCTTGTCGAATCGTCGATATAATTTCATGTACCAATATACTCATTAACGAATAAAAAAAGGATGCCACTCAGTCAAAAAAGTGACATCCCTTTTTTAATTCTCTGCAGAATATATAATATCTAAATTTCCGTTTTGATCTGTTTTGAAAATTGGAGCGATCTGTTCTTCTTGTTCTTCAACTGAAACGAGTTTTCGAGCGCGGTCCATAATTCTAACGAGCATTGCATAATCTTCTTCGATTGCTTGTTGTTTTTTTGAGAGTACCGCTAATTTTGCTTCCAGTTCATGATTCGTCTTTTTCAAAGTCGTGAGCTGAGCTTGTAATACTTCATTTTCAGTTTGTAACTTTGCGAGTGAAGGGTTATTGTGCTCTAAGTTTTGCAAAAACGAGATCACATTTTGCATTGTAAGATCCTGCTGGTTTGGCATAATATGTTCTGAAAACTCGGCATCGATTACGAGTTGTTTCGTTTTCGTGAAATGCTCTTTTTCTATTTTTGCTTCAGAACGCTTTAATTCTTTACGTTGTTTTTTTGCAAGTTGTACCGCATCTTCGTAATTCGGCCTTACTTCAGCATTCCATCTAAATCCGCAAGCGGCTGAAGTACGGTTTAATGCATCGCCGACTTCATCGAATGCTTTTATTTGTGTACTGCCGCTGCGAATATGTCGTAAAACAGTTTCTGCTAAAAGGAGATCGTCTTCTTTTGTCCATGCATCTTGACGTGTTTTCATAAGCGAAGCCTCCGTAATGGTGACGTTTTCGCTTATGTTACCCTTTATTTTTCGTTTTATTCGAACTTTGTAATCTTTCATATACAGTAGAAAGTGCTTGCTCAAATTTTCCTGTCGTCTTCGGTTTATAATATTGTTTGTTTTTTATTTTATCAGGCAAGTATTGTTGTTCTACCCAACCATTTGGTTGATCGTGTGGGTATAAGTATCCAATGCCTCTTCCAAGTGATTCTGCGCCTTTGTAATGACTATCTTTTAAATGACTTGGGATGTCGCCTGTTTGACCGTTACGTAAATCGTGTAATGCAGCATCAAGTGCTTTATAAGCTGAGTTTGATTTTGGTGATAGGCACAGCTCGATAACAGCATTTGCAAGTGGTATGCGTGCCTCTGGGAACCCAACTCGTTCAGCGGATTCTATAGCTGCTAGCGTACGCGGTCCGGCTTGCGGGCTAGCAAGTCCGATATCTTCATATGCCATAATAAGAAGACGTCTACCAATGCTTTGTAAATCACCAGCTTCAATAAGGCGTGCTAAATAATGAAGTGCTGCATTTACATCACTTCCGCGCACTGATTTTTGAAATGCCGATAATACGTCATAATGAGCATCTCCACCCTTGTCATGAACGAAGCTCTTTTTTTGCAAGCATTCTTCTGCAATTTCTAGCGTAATTTCCGCAGCTTTGTCATCCGTTGTAAAGCTGGATAAAACAGCTAGTTCAAGTGCGTTATAAGCGGAACGCATATCTCCGCCTGATGCATTTGCGAAGTGATGTAATGCTTCAGGCGTAACGGTTACATCATACTCTCCAAGACCTTTTTCTTTATCTTCAAGTGCTCGTTTTAAGCCGATTAAAAGATCATCTTCTGTTAATGCGTGTAACTCGAAGATTTGACAACGACTTCGAATAGCAGAATTAATAGCATGGAACGGATTACTCGTCGTTGCCCCAATTAAGGTAAGAAGTCCGCTTTCTAAATGAGGTAATAGAAAATCCTGTTTTGCTTTATCTAGACGGTGTACTTCATCTAAAATTAAAACGAGGTGTCGATGCATCTTTGCTTCTTGTACGACAACTTCCATATCTTTTTTATTATGAGTAACAGCATTTAATAAGCGAAAAGGGGTTCCGGTACTTCCTGCAATTGCGCTCGCAATGGATGTTTTCCCAGTACCTGGAGGACCGTATAAAATCATAGATTGAAAATGATTTGCTTGGACCATTCGCCATAAAATCTTTCCTTCACCAACTAAATGTTGTTGTCCGATAATTTCTTGAATATTTGTAGGGCGCATTCGATGTGCGAGTGGTTGTTTCATTTTTACCGTCTCCCTTAAAGTATAATCTCTTTCTATCGTATCATTTTTTTTAGTGGAATTTGAAATAGGATGCTGTTTTGTGGGAAAAATGAATATGAATATTTTCATTTTTCTTTCAATTGTAATAATTTCCGAGTTTTTCAATGTGATTTTATGTTATCATTTTGATACACAAGTTGAAATTTCTTATAATACTATATTATGCTATAATTTCATAGGATTTTAAATTGTGTTCTTTTATAAATAAGATATAACCAATAGAAGTGAAAATTTGAAAAGAGGTGCAAAATAGATGAAGATTTCAACGAAAGGCCGTTACGGCTTAACAATTATGATCGATCTTGCAAAAAAGTTTGGTGAAGGTCCAATTTCCTTAAAATCAATTGCGCAGGCACATGATTTATCGGAACATTACTTAGAGCAATTAATTTCACCACTTCGTAACGCTCGTCTAGTAAAGAGTACGCGCGGGGCATATGGTGGATATGTATTATCAGATCAGCCAGCTAACATTACAGCTGGGGATGTAATCCGTGTATTAGAAGGTCCAATTAGTGTTGTAGAAATGATAGAAGAAGAAGAACCAGCACAACGCCAATTATGGATGCGTGTTCGTGATGCGGTGCAAGAAGTGTTAGATAGTACAACGTTAGAAGATTTAGTACGTTATGAGGAAGAAAATCACGGGGGCTATATGTTTTACATTTAATTCCTTGTGAAACGATTTGGAAAGAAGGAGATTTAATGGAACGCATTTACTTAGATCATGCTGCGACATCTCCGACTCACCCAGAAGTGGTCGAAAAGATGATTCCATATATGACAGAAACATTCGGAAACCCATCTAGTATTCACTTTTATGGACGTCAAACGCGCCAGGTAGTAGATGAGGCGAGACGCGCGTGTGCACGTAGCATTCATGCGAATCCGAATGAAATTATATTTACGAGCGGTGGTACAGAAGCTGATAATTTAGCACTGATTGGTGTAGCGCGTGCAAACCGTCATAAAGGTAACCATATTATAACGACGCAAATTGAACATCCTGCAATTTTGCATACGTGTGAACTGTTAGAGCGTGAAGGGTTTGAAGTGACATATTTACCTGTCGATGAAACAGGACGCGTTCAAGTTTCTGACATAAAAAAGGCATTAACTGAAGAGACAATTCTCGTATCTGTTATGTTTGGGAATAATGAAGTTGGGACGATGCAGCCAATTGCGGAAATAGGTAAGTTGTTAAAAGAGCATCAAGCTTATTTCCATACAGATGCGGTACAAGCTTACGGTTTAGTAGAAATAGATGTGAAAGAGTTTGGTATTGATTTATTATCGATTTCAGCTCATAAAATTAACGGGCCGAAAGGTGTCGGATTCCTATACGCTGGTGCAAATGTGAAATTTGAACCGTTATTAATAGGCGGGGAGCAAGAAAGAAAACGCCGTGCTGGTACGGAAAATGTACCGAGTATCGCTGGACTCCAGCATGCTATTTTGTTAGCTGAAAAAACTCGTGAGCAAAAAAATGCCCAATATGAAGAGTTTAAAGATATAATGGTATCTGTCTTCAAAAATGAAGACATTACTTTCGAGGTAAACGGAAACTTAGAATATCGCTTACCACATGTGCTTAATATTAGTTTTACAGGAATGAACATTGAACCGTTTCTTGTGAACTTAGACTTAGCTGGCATTGCAGTATCAAGTGGTTCGGCTTGTACAGCTGGTTCGATTGATCCATCACATGTATTAGTAGCGATGTTCGGGAAAGATTCCGATCAAATACGTTCATCCGTACGCTTTAGTTTCGGACTTGGAAATACGAAAGAGCAAATTGAGAAAGCGGCGTACGAAACAGTGAAAATCGTGAAGCGATTAACACAAAATTAGCATGGGAGGTGACATGATGAACAAACTACCTCAAGAAACACGCGTTGTCATCGGAATGTCCGGTGGCGTCGATTCATCTGTAGCGGCTCTTTTATTAAAAGAGCAAGGTTATGATGTAATCGGAATTTTTATGAAAAACTGGGATGATACAGATGAGAATGGTGTCTGTACAGCAACTGAAGATTACAATGATGTAATTGAAGTGTGTAACCAAATTGGCATTCCATATTATGCAGTAAACTTTGAAAAACAATACTGGGATAAAGTATTTACGTACTTCCTAGATGAGTACCGAGCTGGTCGTACACCAAACCCAGATGTAATGTGTAATAAAGAAATTAAATTTAAAGCATTTTTAGAGCATGCCATTGCGCTTGGTGCTGATTATGTAGCAACAGGTCATTATGCACGCGTTGCTTATATGGACGGCGAATATAAAATGCTTCGCGGCGTTGATGATAATAAGGACCAAACGTATTTCTTAAATCAATTAAGCCAAGAGCAATTATCAAAAACAATGTTCCCGCTTGGTGAACTGAAGAAACCACAAATTCGTGAAATGGCGAAAGAAGCCGGTTTAGCGACAGCAGCGAAAAAAGATAGTACTGGTATTTGCTTCATTGGTGAGCGTAACTTTAAAGATTTCTTAAGTAACTATTTACCAGCACAACCAGGTGTGATGCAAACATTATCTGGTGAAGTGAAAGGAAAGCATGACGGTTTAATGTACTATACAATTGGACAACGTCATGGCCTTGGTATTGGTGGTAACGGGGATCCGTGGTTTGCTGTTGGGAAAAACTTGAAAGAAAACATTTTATATGTTGATCAAGGATTCCATAACGAACTTCTATATGGTGATGAAGTTATTGCTACGAATATTGGTTGGGTAAGTAATGAAGCGAAAGAAAAAGAATTTAAATGCACAGCGAAATTCCGTTATCGTCAAGAAGACAATAAAGTAACGGTTCAAATCGTTGATGAAAATACAGTTCGTATTCTTTGTGATGAGCCAATTCGTGCAATTACACCAGGACAAGCAGTCGTTTTCTATGATGGAGATGAGTGCTTAGGCGGTGCTACAATTGATGAAGTGTACCGTAGCGGTAAGAAATTGGATTATTTAGGATAAAACGAGAAGCCTCTGCCGATTCGCGGTTAGAGGTTTCTTTTACATAAAGCGAATTTTCGTTCGCTTGGAAAATACATTCTTTGTTATAATTTGTTGTAGAGGTGAAGGACATGTCAAACAAACTTGAAACAGGTATTCAATATATGCAAGAAGGAAACTGGGAAGAAGCTGCTAAAAATTTCACAGAAGCAATCGAAGAAAATCCGAAAGATGCGCTTGGATATATTAATTTTGCAAACTTATTAGATGTACTAGGTGACAGTGAGAGAGCCATTTTGTTTTATAAACGTGCATTAGAGTTAGATGATAAATCTGCGGCTGCTTATTATGGATTAGGAAACGTATATTACGGTCAAGAGCAATTTGCAGAGGCTAAAGCTGTATTTGAACAGGCGATGCAAGCTGGATTACAATCAGCTGATGTAACATTTATGCTAGGTATTACACATGTGCAACTTGGAAATGATCGTCTTGCACTGCCGTTTTTACAAAGAGCAACAGAATTAGATGAAAACGATGTAGAAGCTGTGTTCCAGTGTGGACTTTGCTTTGCACGACTAGAACATATTCAAGAGGCAAAACCTTATTTTGAAAAGGTATTAGAAATGGATGAAGAGCATGCAGATGCGTATTATAATTTAGGCGTTACGTACGTATTTGAAGAAAATAACGAGAAGGCTCTTGCTTTATTTAAGAAAGCAACTGAAATTCAGCCAGATCACTTTTTAGCTGGTAATGGTGTTCGTTTATTAGAGCAAGAAGCTGAATAAGATGAAAATATAGTTAATGGGTAGTTATCCCTCATCTAAAGAGGTGGGGGATGTACTGCTCATTAAAGTGAAATGAAACCGGGAAGGAGAGGAAAGATGGGAAATCAACATGCAATGGATTTGTTTGAAGAAGAGAAAAAGTTTATAAAAGCACAAGTTCTTCATACCATTTTCCACAACGAAGAAAACCTCTATTCCGTTGTTAGTATGAAAGTCATTGAAACAAATGAAACGTACGACGAAAAAAAAGTGATGATAAACGGTCATTTTCCCCGCATGCATGAAGATGAAGTGTTTACATTAACAGGCCATTTTAAAGATCATCCAAAGTACGGGAAACAATATTTAGTTGAAACGTTTAAGAAAGAATTGCCGCAAACAAAAGCTGGTATGGTGCAATATTTAGCGAGTGATTTATTTAAAGGGATAGGAAAGCGTACAGCTGAAAAAATTGTGGACCATCTTGGGGAACATGCTATTTCTAAAATTATGGATGATCCTGACGCGTTAAATGGTGTTGTCAACAAGCAAAAAGCACAAGAAATATATGAGACAATTGTTGAACATCAAGGACTAGAGAAAGTAATGAGTTTTTTAAATGGTTACGGTTTTGGAACGAAGCTTTCTATTAAAATTTACCAGCAATATAAAGAGATGACGTTAGAAGTAATTCGTAATAATCCATATCAGCTTATTGAAGAAGTGGATGGGATTGGATTTGGAAGAGCCGACGATATAGGACGTGCGTTAGGGATATCGGGTAATCATGACGACCGTGTACGTGCGGGATGTTTTTATACGCTAGAAAATGTATCATTGCAGCTTGGCCATGTTTATATGGGAAAAGATCAACTTGTAAGAGAAACGATGTCACTTTTAAATAATCAAGAAGGAAGAGTGACAGAGGAAGACATTATAGGTTGCATTGAAATGATGCAAAGTGAAGGGAAAGTCATCATAGAAGAAGAACGGATATATTTAGCATCGTTATTCTACTCTGAAAAAGGTGTTGTAAAGTCTATTCGTAGGCTTATGAATCAAGAGGAAACACCTTCATTTCCTGAAGCAGAAGTGTTAAAGACGTTAGGTGAAATTGAAGAACAACTGAATGTACAGTATGCACCATTTCAGCAAGAAGCAATTCAAACGGCACTTCATAAACCGATGATGTTATTAACAGGTGGACCAGGAACAGGGAAAACAACAGTTATTAAAGGAATTGTTGAAATGTATGCGTCACTTCACGGGCTATCGTTAAATCCGAATGAATACAGTGATGATAATCCATTTCCGATATTATTAACGGCTCCAACAGGAAGAGCTGCGAAGCGAATGAGTGAATCAACAGGGCTTCCAGCTTGTACAATTCACCGTTTACTTGGCTGGACGCCAGAAGGGTCTTTCCAGCGTAATGAAACGGATCCGGTACAAGGGAAATTGCTCATTATTGATGAATTTTCAATGGTTGATATTTGGCTTGCCAATCAGTTGTTTAAATCATTGCCGACTAACATTCAAGTTATCGTTGTAGGCGATGAAGATCAATTACCATCTGTAGGACCTGGACAAGTGCTGAAAGATTTATTGAATGCAGGTGCAGTTCCAACGGTAAAGCTTACTGAAATTTATCGTCAAGCGGAGGGCTCATCAGTTATTCAACTTGCCCATGCGATAAAAAATGGAACGCTCCCGCCAGATTTAGCGCAAAATCAAAAAGATCGTTCATTTATCGGTTGTACAGGAGCTCAAATTGTTGAGGTTGTTAAGAAGGTTTGTGAGAATGCTAAGACAAAAGGCTTTAGCGCAAGAGATGTACAAGTATTGGCGCCGATGTATCGTGGCCCTGCCGGTATTAACGTACTAAACGAAGCGTTGCAAGAAGTGTTTAATCCGAAAAGGGAAAAGAGTAAAGAAATTGCTTACGGTGATGTCGTATACCGACGAGGCGATAAAGTATTGCAACTCGTTAATCAGCCAGAGAGCCAAGTGTTTAATGGTGATATCGGCGAAATTGTTTCGGTGTTTTATGCGAAAGAAAACGTTGAGCAACAAGATATGATTATCGTTTCATTTGATGGAATTGAGGTAACATATACAAAGCCGGACTTAAATCAAATTACACATGCTTATTGCTGTTCGATTCATAAATCGCAAGGTAGTGAGTTTCCGATCGTGATTATGCCGATAGTAAAAAGTTACAATCGTATGTTACGTCGTAATTTAATTTACACTGGCATTACAAGAAGTAAGAAGTTCCTTATTATTTGCGGAGAGGAAGCGGCTTTCCAATCTGGTGTAAATCGCCTTGATGATGCAATGCGTCAAACGACTTTAGCAAATCGCTTGCAAGAATCACAAGGAGAAGTACAAATGGTAACAGTTAATGGCGAAGAAATGGACGTGGAAAACATTTCACCGTATGATTTCATGTAACAAGGTGAAATTATATAGTGAAACTTTCAAACGTATAACGTTGAAAGGCTCCAGCAATGTATAAATGAATGCGGTTTGGACATAATGGCGAATAGAATCTGGGAGACTGTAAGGAGATGAAAGCCATATGTTCATTTGTCCAAATTGCAAAGGGAAAGACATTGGAAAAATAGGTGTCAACCAATTTTATTGCTGGAATTGTTATATCGAATTATCGGTTTCAAAAGGGAAAATCCATACGCATCAAGTAGAAGAAGATGGTTCATTAAGCTCTCTTGATGATTTATTTGATGAGAACGAAAGAACGATCGGATAACGAAAAGGGGGATTTACTTTGAATCTACGCAATTCATTAATCGCATTAGGTGTTGGAGCAGCAGCGTATCAATATGCGCGCAAACAAGATGTATTTTCAAAACGCAATATGAAAAAAGCACGTAAGATGATTAAATCTTATTTATAAGCGTAAAAAACTCCCTTTATCATAAGGGAGTTTTTTTATACACTTGTATGCAAATATAAAAGTCCAATTTCAGAAAAGAGATAAGATAGACCGTAACATCCAACGCCAAGCATCCCGTAATGAAATAATTGCTTCGCTCTTTCTTTTCGTGAGGAACGAATAAAGAAACCTTTCCAAATACCAAACCCGATACAAACCCATTCAAGAATCATAAAAAGTGCTGATAATACGAGCATAAATAAAACCATTATGAGCCCTCCTGATTATATTATTTCAAGCTGCATTCTCAGGGGTGGTTGTCCTTATTATGTTATGTATATGTATGTCTTTACAAAACAGTATGGTCTGCACGAAAAGATTTTAAAACTTTTGCACATAACCTACCCTATTTATTTTCAAAATAAAGGTGGAGGAGGTTTTTCGTGTGAAGAATCTTAAAATCATTTGGATATATCGTTTAGGATTATTATTACTTGTATTTCTTTGTTTGCTCGTCTTTTTAAAAATTAAGCCGCTATGGGCACCGATTATTTTTGTATGTAAAGTGGCCATTACACCGTTCCTTATTGCGTGTTTTATCGCGTATTTATTGCACCCTTTAATTGAAAAAATTCATAAGGAAGGGATGCCGCGCACACTCGCTATTTTGCTCATTTACATCCTTTTCTTTGGCGGAATTGGTTATGGCATTTATAAAGGAACGCCAGTTGTGATTAAGCAATTACAAGAAATCAATGAACAATTCCCGCAGTTTACAAAAATGTATGATTCTTGGATGGATGGCGTTACGGAACAAACAGCGAATTTCCCGTCCTTTATTCATGAAAAGGTGAAACAAATTTTTGTCGGGGTAGAAACGAAGATACAGGCACTTTTAAATAAAGTGATGAGCACAGCTCGTGGTGTGCTAGATTCGTTACTCATTATTTTCTTAATTCCGTTCATTGTATTTTACATATTAAAAGATTACGGTGAGTTTTATCATATCTTTTGGAAACTAGTCCCAAGTAAGTGGCGGAGTACGGGGCAAATGCTGGCGAAAGAAATTGATAAATCACTCGGAAGTTATATTCGAGGACAGTTGTTTGTTTGCTTAGTATTAGGGGGCGTATCTGTTCTTTCTTTTTGGTTTATCGGTATGAAATATCCATTATTACTCGGCATTATTATTGGGGTAACGGATATAATCCCGTACTTCGGTCCTATTTTAGGGGCGATCCCGACATTAATGATTGCAGCAACGGTATCAACGAGTTTACTTATTAAGGCGGGGATTACAATCGCTATTTTGCAATTTTTGGAAAGTAACATTTTATCACCTTATATCGTTGGTAAGTCGCTTCGCATGCATCCTGTTATTATTATGCTTGCATTACTAGTTGGGGGAGAAGTGGCAGGGATTGTAGGATTATTAATATCAGTTCCAATTTTAGCGGTCATTCGTACAGTGATTGTTCATGTAAGGCCTCTTTGGAAAAAAGAAAATGTGTAATAGGAAAGCCCTCTACTTATAAGAGTAGAGGGCTATGATTATTTAGAGAGTTGCTCGTGTATTTGTTGAACGATAGTGCTTATATCATTTGTTTGAATATGTTTTATTCTTTTCCATTCATTATCATACATAAAGATAATTTGATTGCTGAAAAGACGCGTTTGTTCTTTTAGGTCAGAAATTTTTTCGAAAGAGTACTCCTCAAATAATGGATTCTTACCTATATCTCGTCCATAAAAGAAGAGGCGTTTGTTCGTTAAAATTAACAGTCCTGGTCTTGCGACGGAACGATAAATATATATATCTAATGAACAGGCCACGTAAAATAATATTTTTTCGTCAGTCGTTAACATATTTTTAGCTTTGTTCAATAAGGTTGTCATTATAATCGCTCCTTTATTATTAATAATTTAATTATAACAAAAATGTAATGTTCAGAAAAGTTCGTAGAGATAGTACAATTTAGTAATACATGCATAATATATGAAAAGGCTGTTAAGAATGAATAGTAGAATAGCTATGATTAATAAGCAATTGATATAATATAAATGATTATCTACATTGACAAACTTAAGAGAATTCTATTATATTTAGTCATATAATACATTAAATCAATGACGGAACAAGTACGTTACAGTCCATTTATAGAGAGAAGCTTCCATATGGCTGAAAGAAGCTTTAAATGAAGGGTAACAGAAAGCTAATCCTGAGAGCAGCTAATCACTGCCGTCTTGCCACGTTACGGCACCATGAGGTGATGAATTGATTGTTATAATCAATTCATAATTAGGGTGGTATCGCGAGTTAACTCTCGTCCCTTTTATAGGGGCGGGAGTTTTTTATATTTAAGGAGGAAAATACAATGAAACAACTAACAGGCGCACAAATTCGTCAAATGTTTTTAGACTTTTTCCAAGAAAAAGGGCATGCAGTAGAACCTAGTGCATCACTAGTTCCACATGAAGATCCATCTCTTTTATGGATTAATAGTGGTGTAGCAACATTAAAGAAATATTTTGATGGACGTGTAATTCCGCAAAATCCTCGTATTACAAATGCTCAAAAATCAATTCGTACAAACGATATTGAGAACGTAGGGAAAACAGCTCGTCATCATACATTCTTTGAAATGTTAGGAAACTTCTCAATCGGTGATTACTTTAAAGAAGAAGCAATTACTTGGGCTTGGGAATTCTTAACGAGCGACAAATGGATCGGATTCGATAAAGAATTACTATCGGTTACAATCCATCCAGAAGATGAAGAAGCATTCAAAATTTGGAATGAGAAAATGGGAGTTCCAAAAGAGCGCATCATCCGTTTAGAAGAAAACTTCTGGGATATCGGTGAGGGACCAAGTGGACCGAATACAGAGATTTTCTATGACCGCGGAGAAGCTTACGGTAATGACTTTAGTGACCCAGAATTATATCCAGGCGGAGAAAACGAGCGTTACTTAGAAGTATGGAACCTTGTATTCTCTCAATTTAACCATAATCCAGATGGTTCATATACACCGCTTCCTAAGAAAAACATCGATACAGGGATGGGTCTAGAGCGCATGACATCTATCGTTCAAGATGTACCTACAAACTTTGACACAGACTTATTCATGCCAATGATTGGTGCAACAGAAACAATCTCTGGTGAGAAATATCGCAATGGTGACTTAGAAAAAGATATGGCGTTTAAAGTAATCGCTGACCATATCCGTACAGTAACATTCGCTGTTGGTGACGGCGCTCTTCCATCTAACGAAGGCCGTGGTTATGTATTACGTCGTTTATTACGCCGTGCTGTTCGTTACTCTAAGAAATTAAACATCAACCGTCCATTCATGTTTGAATTAGTACCGGTTGTTGGAGAAGTAATGAAAGACTTCTATCCAGAAGTACTTGAAAAGAAAGATTTCATCGCAAAAGTTGTGAAAAATGAAGAAGAGCGTTTCCACGAAACACTTCATGATGGTGAGGCAATTTTAGCTGAAGTTATCGCAAAAGCAAAAGAAGAAAAAACAACTGTTATTTCTGGAGTAGATGCGTTCCGTCTATATGACACATACGGTTTCCCAATTGAATTAACAGAAGAATATGCAGAAGAAGCTGGTATGACAGTTGATCAGGAAGGCTTTGAAAATGAAATGGAAAAACAACGTGAGCGTGCACGTGCTGCTCGTCAAGACGTTGATTCTATGCAAGTTCAAGGCGGTGTCCTTGGAGAAGTGAAAGTAGCGAGTGAGTTCGTTGGTTACGGTACAGTTGCAACAGAAAGTAATGTTGTTGCACTTGTGAAAAACGGCGAATACACAGACAGCTTACAAGCTGGTGAAGAAGGACAATTAATGCTTGATGTAACACCATTCTATGCTGAGAGCGGTGGACAAATTGCAGACCGTGGTTACCTTCTAGCTGACGGTGTGAAAGTTCTTGTAAAAGACGTACAAAAAGCACCAAACGGTCAAAACTTGCACAAAGTTGTTGTTGAAGAAGGTACATTAACGAAAGATGCAGCTGTGAAAGCTATTATCGATACGAAAAACCGTGGTAGCGTTGTGAAAAACCATACAGCAACTCACTTACTACACCAAGCATTAAAAGATGTACTTGGAACGCACGTTAACCAAGCAGGTTCTCTAGTAACTTCTGAACGTTTACGCTTTGACTTCTCTCACTTCGGTCAAGTACAAGCTGACGAATTAGAAAAAATTGAGCGTATCGTAAACGAGAAAATTTGGGAAAGTATTGATGTTGAGATTTCTCAAAAAGCAATCGAAGAAGCGAAAGAAATGGGTGCAATGGCATTATTCGGTGAAAAATACGGTGATGTCGTACGCGTTGTACAAGTTGGCGATTACAGCTTAGAGCTTTGCGGTGGTTGTCACGTTGATAACACAGCTTCTATCGGTATTTTCAAAATTGTTGCTGAGTCTGGTATCGGTGCAGGAACTCGTCGTATTGAGGCGGTAACTGGTAAGTCTGCTTATGAATTAATGAACGACCAAGTAGGTTTATTAAAAGAAGCAGCAGGAAAAATGAAAACAAATCCGAAAGACATTTTAACAAGAGTAGATGGTTTATTTGCTGAAGTAAAACAACTTCAAAAAGAAAACGAATCTCTTGCAGCGAAATTAAGCAATATTGAAGCTGGAAACTTAACTGATTCAGTAATGACAGTTGATGGCGTGAACGTATTAGCGGCAAAAGTAAATGTTGCAGATATGAACAACTTACGTACGATGATGGATGACCTAAAAAATAAATTAGAATCTGCAGTTGTCGTATTAGCGTCTGTAAATGATGACAAAGTAAACATCTTAGCTGGCGTAACGAAAGATTTAATTAGCCAAGGATACCATGCTGGTAAACTTGTGAAAGAAGTAGCTTCTCGTTGTGGCGGTGGCGGTGGTGGCCGTCCTGATATGGCACAAGCGGGCGGTAAAAACCCAGCGCAAGTTGAGGAAGCTTTAGCATTTGTACAAGAGTACGTTAAATCTGTTTCAAAATAAAGAGATAGTAGTGTACAATGGTAGGGAGAGGAGAAGTTCTTCTCCCTATACTTACTATATAAGTGAGGTGCTTGAAATGGACGGTTTTGATAAAACAATGAAGTTTAGCATTCAAGATGAAAAACAGAGTGTCCATGTTAATGATGTACTTTTAACTGTGTATGATGCACTTCAAGAAAAAGGCTATAATCCGATTAACCAAATCGTCGGTTATTTATTAAGTGGAGACCCAGCATACATACCTCGCCATAAAGATGCACGAAGCATCATTCGCAAGCTTGAACGTGATGAATTAATTGAAGAGCTTGTGAAGTCTTACTTGAAACATCATCGTGAGGAGTAATTTATGCGGATATTAGGTTTAGATGTAGGTACAAAAACAGTCGGAGTTGCAATTAGCGATGAAATGGGCTGGACAGCGCAAGGACTTGAAACAATCAAGATTAACGAAGAACGTGGTCACTTTGGTTTTGACCGTATTTCTGAATTAGTAAAGCAGTACAATGTGGACAAAATAGTAGTAGGTTTACCTAAAAATATGAATGGTACAATTGGCCCGCGTGGTGAAGCATGCCAACAATTTGCAGAAAACCTACGAGAACTGTTACAATTAGACGTTGTAATGTGGGACGAGCGTTTGTCAACGATGGCAGCGGAACGTTTACTCATTTCAGCTGATGTAAGCCGTAAGAAGCGAAAGCAAGTAATCGATAAGATGGCTGCAGTCGTAATCTTACAAGGATTTTTAGATAGTAAATAAGAGGTGACCAAAATGGAAGAAAATCAAATTACAATTGTAGACGAAAAAGGTAACGAACATTTATGTGAAATTATTTTCACTTTTGATGCTGAAAAATTTGGCAAAAAATCATACGTAGTCTTCTCTCCAATCGGTGAAGTAGACGAAGATGGAGACCCAATTTATGATGCAATGGCTTATGAGCAAAATGAAGAAGAGGGCGGAAGTTTACTTCCAATCGAATCTGAAGAAGAGTGGGAAATGGTACAAGAAATGTTCAACACTCTAGCTGATGAGCAAGAAGCTGAATAATAAGTACTGAAAAGGTGGACGATATATCGTCCACCTTTTTTTATATGTAAAATGAAAGATTTTTTGTCGAAACTGCGCAATCCTTTGTAGTATAATGAGACGGATTGTAGAAAAATAAAGTATCTGTCAAAAATGATAGGTAAGTTTATTGTGATTTTTCATTGTGTTGTATAGAAAGATGTACATATGGCCTACAATTGAATAAGGAGGAAGAGTTTTGGTAGAGAATCAAGTGAAAAAGAAGCGTAGACGCATTTTTTTATTTTCGATTATTGCACTGCTTTTAGTTTGTGGTTCAGTCTATGCGTATATTTCATCCGCATTAGGACCAGTTGATAGCGGGAATAAAAAAGAGATTGAAGTAGAAATTCCAAAGGGATCATCTACTAGTAAAATTGGTGAGATTTTAGAAGAAAAAGGTGCTGTGAAAAACAGTACAGTTTTTAGTTTTTATACAAAGGCTAAATCTAAAAATTTACAAGCGGGTACATATTTATTAAATCCTTCAATGAGTGCCTCAGATGTTATTGAGCAAATGTCATCGGGTAATGTACATCGTCCAGCTCTTTATAAAGTGACGATAAAAGAAGGTGCGCAAGTAACTGAAATTGCAAATACGGTTGCAAACGAATTAAAGTGGAATAAAGATGATGTTGTACGTCAATTGAACGATAAAGCATTTATTCAAAAAATGCAGCAAAAGTATCCGAAGTTGTTAACGGATAAAATCTTTGATAGCAATATTAAATATCCATTAGAAGGTTATTTATATCCTGCGACGTACTCTTTCTATAAAAAAGATACGACGTTAGAAGAAATTGTAATTCCAATGCTTGAGAAAACGAATGCAATCATTGTTCAAAACGAGGCAAAAATGAAAGCAAAGAACTGGGATGTTCATCAGCTTCTAACCTTGTCTTCACTTATTGAAGAAGAGGCAACAGGCTTTACAGATCGTCAAAAGATCTCTAGTGTCTTTTATAATCGTTTAGCGAAAGGTATGCCTCTGCAAACTGATCCAACGGTATTATACGCACTTGGAAAGCATAAGCAACGTGTATTATACGAAGATTTAAAGATAAACTCACCGTACAATACGTATGTTGTAAAAGGATTGCCAGTTGGCCCGATTGCAAATTCTGGTAAACATTCAGTGGAAGCAGCGTTAGAGCCTGCTCAAACAGATTATTATTATTTCTTAGCTGCACCAACTGGTGAAGTGTACTATGCGAAAACTTTGGAAGAGCATAATGCACTAAAGCAAAAATATATTACGAAAAAACAGTGAAATGGGGAGGGATAGCGAAAAAGGTCGCACATCCCTCTTTTTTGTGGTAAAATATATCGGGTTAAAAACTGGCAGAAGAATCGTTTTTAATATCAAAACGGGACGTACAAGCTAAGGGTAAAGCTGGCTTGTATTTTTATTGCATTCTATGTGTGAAAAGACGTCATAGAGGCACTTCTCCATGTAAATAAGGAGGACCATTATGGAGGATGCAGTTAACGAGTACCTATTATCATTTATTGATCCGAAAGATAAATTAATTCTTGAAATGGAAGATTATGCGAAAGAAAACCATGTGCCGATTATGGATCGACTTGGAATGGAATTTATGTTGCAATTTTTACGTTTAATTGGACCAAAAAGCATTTTAGAGCTTGGTACAGCAATTGGCTATTCTAGTATTCGTATGATGCAAGCTATTCCAAATTCTCGCATTGTGACAGTTGAGCGCAATCGCGAGCGATATGAAAAAGCACTTGAATATATAGAACGTTCACCAGTTAAAGAGCGTATTTCCGTTATTTACGGTGATGCGTTAGAAACAGGCGAACAAGTAGAAGAACACGGAACATTTGACGTTATTTTTATTGATGCAGCAAAAGGACAATATCGTCGCTTTTTTGACTTATATGAACCGTTATTAAATCCTGGTGGCGTAATTATTTCAGATAATGTTATGTACCATGGCCTTGTAACGACGAAAGAGAAAATTGAAAACAGACGTACACGTGGTTTAATCCGTCGTATTAAGACGTACAATGAATGGCTTATGAACCATGAAGGATATGATACAACGATTTTCCCAATTGGTGATGGAGTAGCTGTTAGTAAAAAGAGAGGGTGACCAAGGTATGAAGAAACCTGAATTGTTAGTAACGCCAAAAGCAGTGGCGGATATCGAACCTCTTGCGAAAGCAGGAGCAGATGCGGTAATGATCGGTGAGCAAAAGTTTGGTTTACGTTTAGCAGGGGAATTTTTACGTGAAGATGTGAAACAAGCTGTGAAGATTGCACATGAAAATGGTGTAAAAGTATACGTAGCAATGAACGCAATGTTCCACAATGATAAAGTAGAAGAATTAACAGATTATGTTGCATTTTTAAACGAAGTACATGTAGATGCAATTGTTTTCGGAGATCCAGCAGTATTAATGGCGGTTCGCGAAGTAGCGCCAAATATGCAATTGCACTGGAATACAGAAACGACAGCAACAAACTGGTTTACTTGTAACTACTGGGGACAAAGAGGAGCAAAACGTGCTGTATTAGCTCGTGAGCTTAGCTTAGATGAAATTGTTGAATTAAAAGAAAATGCTGAAGTGGAACTTGAAGTGCAAATTCACGGTATGACTTGTATGTTCCAATCGAAGCGTTCATTAGTAGGAAACTACTTTGAATATCAAGGACGTAATCTTGACATTGAAAAGAAAAAATATGAAGAGAATATGTTCTTATATGACCCAGAGCGTAACAACAAATATCCAATTTATGAAGATGAAAATGGTACTCACATTATGAGTCCAAACGATATTTGTTTCATTGATGAGTTAGAAGAGTTAATTGATGCTGAAGTTGATAGCTTAAAAGTTGATGGTGTACTAAAAAGCTCTGCATACATTATTGAGGTAACGAAGAAATATCGTAAAGCAATTGATTTATGTGTAGAAGATCGTGATGCGTATTATGACGTGAAAGACGATTTATATAAAGAGATAGAAGAAATGCAACCAGTAAATCGTCCGTTAGATACGGGATTCTTCTTTAAAGAGACGGTTTACTAAACGAGGAGGGTGTAGGAAATGACTGTACAAGAAATTTCACGAGTGATCGATGGCAAACGCGTTATTGTGAAGAAACCTGAACTGTTAATCCCTGCGGGTAACTTAGAAAAATTAAAAGTAGCTATCCATTACGGGGCAGATGCTGTATATTTAGGTGGACAAGAATTTGGTCTTCGTTCGAATGCAGGTAACTTTACACTGGAAGAAATGGCAGAAGGTGTGGAATTTGCAAAGAAATATGGAGCAAAAATATATGTAACAACAAATATCTTTGCACATAATGAAAATATGGACGGGCTAGAGGAATATTTAAAAGGGATTGAAAAAGCTGGCGTAACGGGAATTATCGTTGCTGATCCGCTTATTATTGAGACGTGTAAACGTGTAGCGCCTTCTGTTGAGGTGCATTTAAGTACACAGCAATCACTATCCAACTGGAAAGCAGCACAGTATTGGAAAGAAGAAGGTTTACATCGTCTTGTATTAGCTCGTGAAGCAAGCTATGAAGAAATGAAAGAAATTAAAGAAAAAGTGGATATTGAAATTGAAGCATTCGTCCATGGTGCAATGTGTATCGCCTATTCAGGAAGATGTACGTTAAGTAACCATATGACGGCGCGTGATTCTAACCGTGGTGGTTGTTGTCAATCGTGTCGCTGGGACTATGATTTAGTTCAAACAGTATCACAACATAAAGATGCAAAAGAGCTTCCTTTATTCCAAGAAGAAGATGCTCACTTTGCAATGAGTCCAAAAGACTTAAATTTAATTTTATCAATTCCGAAAATGATTGAAATTGGAATAGATAGCTTAAAAGTTGAAGGACGTATGAAATCAATTCATTACGTAGCGACTGTAGCGACAGTATATCGTAAAGTAATTGATGCATATTGTGCGGATCCTGATAACTTTGAGTTTAAACAAGAGTGGTTAGATGAGCTTGATAAATGTGCAAATCGTGATACAGCTCCTGCATTCTTTGAAGGGGTTCCAGGACATCAAGAGCAAATGTTTGGAAATCATAGTAAGAAAACAACGTATGATTTCGCTGGTTTAGTGTTAGATTATAATGAAGAAACGGGCATCGTAACGATTGAGCAACGTAATCATTTCAAACCAGGACATGAAGTGGAGTTCTTTGGACCAGAAATAGAAAACTTTACACAAACGGTGGAGAAAATTTGGGATGAGGATGGAAACGAATTAGATGCAGCGAGACATCCGTTGCAAATCGTGAAATTCAAAGTGGATCAACGAGTGTATGTGAATAATATGATGCGCAAAAGCATACTTCAATAAGAAAGAGTGGTAGTCGAATGGGGACGAATAAGCCTGTTGTAATTGGAATTGCTGGTGGTTCGGGATCAGGTAAAACGAGTGTAACGAAAGCGATTTTTGACCATTTTAAAGGTCATTCTATTTTAATCTTGGAGCAAGATTATTATTACAAAGATCAAAGCCATTTACCAATGGAAGAGCGTTTAAAAACAAATTATGATCATCCGCTTGCGTTTGATAATGATCTGTTAATTGAACATTTGCAGCAGTTGCTTGCATATGAGCAAATTGATAAGCCTGTATATGACTATACATTGCATACGCGTTCAGAAGAAATTATTCCAGTTGAGCCGAAAGATGTAATCATTTTAGAAGGAATTCTTATTTTAGAAGACCCACGTCTTTGTGAGTTAATGGACATTAAGTTATTCGTTGATACAGATGCAGATCTTCGTATTTTACGCCGCATGCAGCGTGATATTAAAGAACGCGGTCGTACGATGGATTCAGTTATTGATCAATACGTAAACGTTGTACGTCCAATGCACAATCAATTTATTGAGCCTTCTAAGAAATTTGCGGATATTATTATCCCTGAAGGTGGACAAAACCACGTTGCAATTGATATTATGGTTACAAAAATTGCAACAATTCTTGAACAAAAAGTAAATTTGTAATAGCATAGTAAAAGATATGCGGTAGGAAGGGATTTTTTCCCTTCCTATCGAATACAATGAAACATGCAACCTCATCTATATATAGGTGAGGGCATATTTATATCAACTTTCCATACATATCTTCTTTATATAAAGAAGAATTGGGAATACGGGGTTGTATGTGACAACTCCGCTAGTACAGGCGTGCTAGAAACCTCCGCTCTACATATAAGCGGGGGAGTTTTCATATGGAACTCCTCTTTTTTTTCGGGGGATTGGTATATAAAAGGAGTGGAAAATATGGCAACAGAAAAAACATACCCTATGACGCAAGAGGGTAAGCAAAAGCTAGAGAACGAACTTGAGGATTTAAAAACGGTAAAACGTAAAGAGGTTGTAGAGCGCATTAAGATTGCACGTAGCTTCGGAGATCTTTCTGAGAACTCTGAGTACGATGCAGCAAAAGATGAGCAAGCATTCGTAGAAGGACGTATTACACAATTAGAAAACATGATTCGTAACGCAGTTATCATCACAGATAATGGTGAAGAATCTACAGTTGTTACATTAGGTAAAACAGTAACATTTAAAGAGTTACCAGGTGGAGATGAAGAATCTTACACAATCGTAGGTAGCGCAGAAGCAGACCCATTTGAAGGAAGAATTTCTAACGATTCTCCAATCGCAAAAAGCTTATTAGGTAAGCAAATTGGTGAGAAGGTAGCAATCCAAACTCCAGGTGGAGAAATGCAAGTAGAGATTATCTCTGTAAAATAATTAAAAATCACTCGTATAAAAGCGAGTGATTTTTTTATTTGTATAAAAGATGAAACACTCCGTCCAAACTATAGTAGACGAGGTGTTTTTTGATGAAAATAAACCGGAGAATTATAATTGTTTTAATTTGTTTTATAAGTGTCATGTTTATATTACTTTGTCGTTTAATTCAAATACAAATTATAGATACGGAGTCATTTACGGATCGTAAGATTAATTTAATTGAAAAAAGTGTTACACAACGGACGCAATCCATTACGGTAGATGATGGACGAGGTCATTTTATAGATCGAAACGGTAAGGAAATAGGCGAGAAAAAGTACCCCGTTTTAATTGTTTTTCCATTTCTACAAATAAAAAATGACATGTTAGAGAAAATTGCGCATATCATTGGTGTGTCGAGACAAGAGATTGAAAGTCAAATGAAAGATAAGAAAAGTGCATTTATCATGCGAAGGGGAGATGGACCATTTCGATTGGCACGCGAGCAGATGGAGAAGGTAAATCAATTAAATGTATTAGGTATTGTAGCGGCTGAAGTTCGTTTACAGCAAACTGGCAGGGTGAATCATTTAATTGGCAATGTGGGTGAGAATGAACGAGAATTTCAAAAACGATACGGAGAAGTAAGAAAAATTTCAAAGCAAACGCCAATTGGTATTTCAGGATTGCAACAATCATTTGATGAGTTTCTTTTGACTGATGGAGAGACGAAAGTATTGTATCAGGTGGATCGGCAAGGAGAACCGATTTTTGGAAAACAAGCGAAATATACGTCGCCTGGAAATCCGTTTTACCCAGTTAAGATTCAAACTACTTTACATAACGAGTTACAGCGAAAAGCAGAAGAAGTAGTTGAAGCAAACGAAATAAAGAAGGGGGGATTAGTGTTACTTGATGTAAAGAAAAATGAAATTTTAGCGATGGTCAGCAAACCATCTGTACAGGTGAAAGATGAAAGGCTATATAAAACTACACTTGAAAATCAAATGTTAACACCACATTTTCCTGGTTCTGTTTTTAAAACAATAGTTGCAGCCGCAATGATCGATCAAAATGAAAATGTTTTTAATCGCAGTTTTAATTGTAATAAAGATTTATATGGCGAAGACCACCCACAAGTTATGATGGGGACACTTAGTTTTAAAGAGAGCTTTGCTAGAAGCTGTAATAGGGCATTTTCAGAGTTAGGTAACGAGTTAATACAAAAGGATAAGATGGTGTTAGAAACTTACGTAGCAGCTTTAGGAGCCGCTGATAAGGTTGGATGGAGAGGTTCTGTATTTCATACAACTCATTTTGAGCAAATGCCAGAGGAGAAGAGTGTTACGATTTGGGGGAATGAAGGGAATAAGAATAGTAAAAAAGCGGTAGCACAAACAGCAATTGGGCAGAAAGATGTACGTATGTCACCTCTAGCAATCGCAAATATGATGGCGACAATTGCTAGAGATGGAGAAAAGATGGAAGTGAAAGCTGTTGAAAAGATAATGTATAAAAATGGAACGGACTTTTATACATTTGAAAACCATGCATTAGGTGGAAAACAGCTTCCGTATGAAACAGTGAAAACATTACAACAGTTATTAAGGAGCGTTGTAACAACGGAGAAAGGAACAGGAGCAGCATTCAGGTCGTTACCACTAACTGTCGCTGGAAAATCTGGGACAGCGCAAACAGGAAAAGGGACGAAAGAGAATCGTTGGTTTGCAGGTTACTTTCCATATGAAAATCCAAGATACGCTTTAGTTGTCGTGGATATAGAAACGAATAGCAATGTAAATAAAGTTACACCTATTTTCAAAGCTATCGTAGAATCAATCTATCGATTAGAGAAGGAAAAGTAATCTTGCAATTCATAGTGAAATGTTTTCATTTCATGAAAATATTATTGTAAATGTTCAACCTTTCTAGATTTAATGTTACAATAGCAAGTATGAAAAACTGCATGGAGGTTTGAAGAATGGCAGGAGGATCTAGATTCCAACAGAAACAACAAAAACGTCGTCAAAACGGTGTTTTAAATATTGCAATTGCAATTGTATTAATATTAGTAGCTATTGTATCCTATCAATTGTTTGTTCCTGAAAGAAAAGAAGAAGCGTCTCCTAGTGACAAAAAAGTATCTCAGCAAACAACGAAAGAGAATAAGTCTGAGAAAACTAAGGGCAAAGAAGAGACGAAGAAGAACGAGCAAGAGAAGGCAGAGGCTAAGGCGAAAGAAGAAGAGAAGCTAAAGGCTGAAGAAGAACAGAAAAAAGCTGAGGAAGAAGCGAAAGCTAACGAGAAAGTACCAGCTGAAAAAACACAGCCAAAGGCAACTGACGCTTATACGAAGTCTTCTTGGAAGCCAGTAGGTACAGAGCAAGGTGCAACACCTGCGATGACGTTTAAAAAAGGTACAGCAGATTGGAATGAGATGAACCAAGCAATTTCAGCTGCAATTGACGTTCCAGTAGAGCAATTAGTTATTCATCGAATCGGAAATAACGGTAAAAATAAAGCTTACGGTAACGTACAAGATAAACAATCAGGTAAAAGATATTACGTAAATATTGATTGGGTAGAAAATGAGGGCTGGAAACCAGTACTTGTTCAAACTCTAAACTAAAAAAAGAGAAGCTCCTTAGGAGCTTCTCTTTTTTATTAGCGTAATTTCTTTAATTTAAAATGAACAACTGCGCTATAATACGGTCTTTTACTTTCGGGATCCATAACCATTTGATGTGAGATGTGATGAACTTCAAGCATAAGTGCTTTATTATTATCAATTTGTTCACTAATTTTTCGTTCTAAAGAAGCTAAGTCTCCCGCTTCAAAAAACTCTACTTTATCTTCTAACATTTCAAAGGTAAATGACATGAAGACGGCCCCTCTCCTATGTAATCAACTATAGTGTAACAAAGAAAAGAAGGAAATACCATGTACATTTCAATTGACATTTTTAGAAAGAGGGAATATCATACTGATAAAACCGATAAGAAAAAGGGGGATTTTTATGGGTACAGAATTTAATGGTTTATTTGATGAGTGGGCTCATACGTACGATTCATTTGTACAAGGCGAAGATATACAATATAAAGAAGTTTTCGCCCATTATGAGGACATTCTAGAGGATGTAGTTAACAAGTCATTTGGTAATGTATTAGAATTTGGTGTTGGTACTGGTAATTTAACAAATAAATTATTACTTGCTGGCCGCACAGTTTACGGTATAGAGCCGTCACGTGAAATGCGCATGATTGCAAAAGAGAAATTGCCGCAAGAGTTTTCCATTACAGAAGGTGATTTTCTTTCGTTTGAAGTCCCAAATTCAATTGATACCATTGTAAGCACCTATGCATTTCATCATTTAACAGATGATGAAAAAAATGTAGCGATTGCGAAGTATAGTCAATTACTAAACAAAGGTGGTAAAATAGTGTTTGCTGATACGATATTTGCAGATCAAGATGCATATGATAAAACTGTTGAAGCAGCAAAACAAAGAGGTTTTCACGATTTAGCAAACGATTTGCAAACAGAATACTATACACGTATTCCGGTCATGCAATCTATTTTTGAAAACAATGGCTTCCATGTAACGTTTACGAGATTAAATCATTTCGTTTGGATAATGGAGGCAACTAAGCGATAGAAAGAGGGAATTAGATTGAGAATTGCTGTAATTGGAGCAATGGAAGAAGAAGTACGTATTTTACGTGACAAATTAGAACAAGCAGAAACAGAAACGGTTGCGGGTTGTGAATTTACGAAAGGACAATTAGCAGGACATGAAGTAATCTTGTTAAAGTCTGGTATTGGTAAAGTAAATGCAGCGATGTCAACGACAATTTTATTAGAAAGATATAAGCCTGAAAAAGTAATTAATACTGGTTCAGCTGGTGGCTTCCATCATTCTCTAAATGTTGGAGATGTAGTTATTTCAACAGAAGTTCGTCATCATGACGTAGATGTAACAGCATTTAACTATGAGTATGGTCAAGTACCAGGAATGCCGCCTGGATTCAAGGCTGATGAAGCATTAGTTACATTAGCTGAGAAATGTATGCAAGCTGAAGAAAATATTCAAGTTGTAAAAGGTATGATTGCAACAGGCGATTCATTTATGAGTGATCCGAACCGCGTTGCAGCAATTCGTGATAAATTTGAAGATCTTTATGCAGTAGAAATGGAAGCAGCAGCTGTTGCGCAAGTATGCCACCAATATGAAGTTCCGTTTGTTATTATTCGTGCACTTTCTGATATTGCTGGTAAAGAATCAAATGTTTCATTTGATCAATTTTTAGATCAAGCAGCTCTTCATTCTACAAACTTTATCGTAAAAGTACTAGAAGAGTTAAAGTAATGTAACAAAAAGGCAACTGTCTCATATAAAGAAAATACATACAGTTGCCTTTTCTTTATTGGCAAATAAGGGGGAGAACACGATGAATATATATCGTGGAGTTCATGAATTAATTGGTCATACACCAATTGTAGAAATTACTCGTTTTTCACTTCCAGAAGGGGTCCGTTTATTTGCAAAGCTTGAATTTTATAACCCAGGTGGAAGCGTTAAGGACCGGCTAGGAAGAGAATTAATCGAAGATGCGCTAGAAAAAGGGCTTGTAACACAGGGCGGAACAATTATTGAACCGACTGCGGGGAATACTGGTATTGGACTGGCACTTGCAGCGTTACAACATGATTTACACGTTATCGTTTGTGTACCAGAGAAATTTAGTATTGAAAAACAAGAATTAATGAAAGCGCTAGGCGCAACGGTTGTGCATACACCAACTGAGCAAGGAATGACTGGTGCAATTGCAAAAGCAAAAGAACTAGTGAATGAAATACCGAATTCATACTCTCCAAGTCAGTTTGCGAATGAAGCAAACCCGCGTGCTTATTTCAAAACACTAGGTCCTGAACTGTGGTCGGCACTTAACGGAGAGATTAACATATTCGTTGCAGGAGCAGGAACTGGTGGTACATTCATGGGGACTGCATCTTATTTGAAAGAAAAAAATATAGATATAAAAACGGTTATTGTAGAACCAGAAGGATCCATTTTGAATGGTGGTAAAGCTGGATCGCATGAAACAGAAGGGATTGGCCTGGAATTTATCCCGCCATTTTTGAAAACATCTTATTTTGATGACATTCATACAATTTCTGATCGAAATGCTTTTTTAAGAGTGAAGGAATTAGCGCAAAAAGAAGGACTGCTCGTTGGCAGCTCTTCAGGAGCAGCATTTCATGCAAGTTTGCTTGAGGCTGAGAAAGCGGCGCCAGGTACAAATATTGTAACGATTTTTCCTGATAGTAGTGAGCGCTATTTAAGTAAAGACATATACAAAGGATGGGAATAAAAAATGAGAGCAAAGACAAAGTTAATTCATGGTATTCGCATAGGAGAACCTTCAACTGGATCTGTAAATGTACCGATTTATCAAACAAGTACGTACAAACAAGAAGCAGTTGGTAAGCATCAAGGATATGAATATTCACGTACAGGCAACCCAACACGTGCAGCTTTAGAAGAAATGATTGCTGTATTAGAAAACGGTCATGCTGGTTTTGCATTTGGTTCAGGAATGGCTGCTATTACAGCTACAATTATGCTGTTCTCAAAAGGTGACCACGTTATTTTAACAGATGATGTGTATGGCGGAACGTACCGAGTTATCACGAAAGTATTAAACCGCTTCGGTATTGAGCATACATTTGTAGATACAACAAACTTAGAGGAAGTTGTAGAAGCAATTCGTCCAAACACGAAAGCGATTTACGTGGAAACACCAACGAACCCATTACTGAAAATTACTGATATTAAGAAAATATCTACTCTTGCTAAAGAGAAAGATTTATTAACAATTATTGATAACACATTCATGACGCCATATTGGCAGTCGCCGATTTCTTTAGGAGCAGACATTGTACTCCATAGTGCAACGAAATATTTAGGAGGTCATAGTGACGTAGTTGCAGGTCTAGTAGTTGTAAATAGCCCGCAATTAGCAGAAGACCTTCACTTTGTACAAAATTCAACAGGAGGCATTCTTGGCCCACAAGATAGCTTCTTACTACTTCGTGGTTTAAAAACATTAGGAATTCGAATGGAAGAGCATGAAACGAATTCACGCGCTATTGCTGAGTTTTTAAATAACCATCCAAAAGTAAATAAAGTATATTACCCAGGCCTTGCATCACATCCAAACCATGAACTTGCAACAGAACAAGCAAATGGATTTGGTGCTATTATCTCATTTGATGTAGATAGTGAAGAAACATTAAATAAAGTACTTGAGAAATTACAATACTTTACACTTGCTGAAAGTTTAGGAGCAGTAGAAAGTTTAATTTCTATTCCATCTCAAATGACACATGCATCAATCCCAGCAGATCGTCGTAAAGAGTTAGGAATTACAGATACATTAATTCGAATTTCTGTCGGTATTGAAGACGGTGAAGATTTAATTGAAGATTTAGCACAAGCGCTAGCATAGTAAAAATGCACTGCTAATATAGAGCAGTGCGTTTTTATTACACTATTTTTGTGAAAGTTTTCACAAAATAGACATACACAAATGAAATGATTTCATGTATATTGAATTCATGAAGTGTTACTCACGAACAAACTTGTGAAATATTTCACAAACAATGAAGTTCATGTAGGAAAGCAACTCTATTTTTTTTGCGCTAATCGGGACTTGTGATGACCTATAGGGTCTTATTTAGTCCAAGATAGCAGAATAGGAGGAATTTACATGGTAGTCAAAGAGAAAGTTGTAAATGAAATGCAGGAAGTAAAAGAGATGATTGATACGTTAGTGAATAACGGTCGGAAGGCTTTACAAGCATTAGAAAGTTTTACACAAGAGCAAATTGACAACATTGTTCATGAAATGGCATTAGCGGGTGTTGATCAACATATGCTACTTGCAAAGTTGGCTGTTGAAGAAACAGGGCGTGGTGTATACGAAGATAAATGCATTAAAAATATTTTTGCTACTGAATATATTTGGCATAGCATAAAGAAAGATAAAACAGTAGGGATTATTCACGAAGATCCTCATGAAGAAATAATAGAAATTGCGGAACCAGTCGGTGTAGTAGCTGGGGTAACGCCAGTAACGAATCCAACATCAACAACGATGTTTAAAGCATTAATCGCGATAAAAACGAGAAATCCAATTATTTTCGCATTTCATCCTTCCGCACAAAAATGTTCCATTGCAGCGGCGAAAACAGTATATGATGCAGCAGTGAAGGCGGGAGCACCAAAACATTGTATTCAGTGGATTGAAAAACCTTCTGTCGAAGCAACGAAACAATTAATGAATCATGAAGGAGTTGCACTTGTTTTGGCAACTGGAGGGGCTGGTATGGTGAAATCGGCTTATTCTACTGGGAAACCAGCGCTAGGTGTAGGCCCTGGTAATGTACCATGCTACATAGAGAAATCGGCGCATGTAAAAAGAGCAGTTAATGATTTAATTTTATCAAAAACATTTGATAACGGTATGATTTGTGCATCTGAGCAAGCAATCATTGTAGATAAGGAAATTTACGATGATGTGAAAACAGAAATGATTGCAAACAATTGTTACTTTGTAACAGAAGAAGAGAGAAGGCAATTAGAAAAGCTTGTTATTAACGAAAATACATGTGCAGTAAATAGTGATATTGTTGGGAAATCAGCACAGTATATTGCCGAATTAGTTGGGATTACTGTACCTGAAAATACAAAAATGCTTGTAGCTGAAATACAAGGTATCGGAGCAGCGTATCCACTATCTCGTGAGAAACTGAGCCCAGTATTAGCTTGTGTAAAAGCGAATTCCTTAGAAGAAGGATTTGCATATTGCGAAGAAATGTTAAATCTCGGTGGTTTAGGACATTCAGCAGTCATCCATTCTGTAAATAAAGCAGTGCAAAAGCAATTTGGGTTACGTATGAAAGCTTGCCGCCTTATTGTAAATGCTCCTTCATCACAAGGTGGAATCGGTGACATATATAATGGATTTATTCCATCACTTACGCTTGGTTGCGGCTCGTATGGGAAAAATTCAGTTTCTCAAAACGTAACAGCGACGCATTTATTAAATATAAAAAGGTTGGCAAATAGAAAAAAGAATATGCAGTGGTTCAAATTACCACCAAAAATTTATTTTGAAAAACATGCGACAGCATATTTAGCAAATATGCCTAACATTTCACGAGCATTTATTGTAACGGATCCAGGAATGGTTGAGCATGGATATGTAGATACGGTTACGCATTATTTACGTAAACATGTAAATGATGTGAAAGTGGAAGTTTTCTTTGAGGTTGAGCCGGACCCATCAGATGAAACTGTGTTTAAAGGTGCGGAAATGATGAGAAGTTTTAAGCCAGATGTAATTATTGCACTTGGTGGGGGTTCAGCGATGGATGCAGCCAAAGGGATGTGGCTTTTCTATGAGCATCCAGAAACAACATTCTATGGAATCAAACAGAAATTTTTAGATATAAGAAAACGTACATGTAAATATCCGGAATTAGGAAGTAAGGCACAGTTTGTTGCCATTCCAACAACATCAGGAACAGGATCAGAAGTGACACCATTTGCGGTAATTACAGATAAGGAAAATAATATAAAGTATCCACTTGCAGATTATGAATTAACGCCAGATGTAGCAATTGTTGATCCGCAATTTGTAATGACAGTACCACCACATGTAACAGCAGACACTGGGATGGACGTACTAACGCATGCAATTGAAGCGTATGTGTCTGTTCTGGCAAATGACTATACAGATGGATTAGCATTAAAGGCCATCGATCTCGTATTTAAATATTTACCAAGAGCGTTTAAAGATGGAAATGACGAAGAAGCACGAGAAAAAATGCATAATGCTTCTGCAATCGCAGGGATGGCATTTGCCAATGCCTTTCTAGGTATCAATCACAGTTTAGCACATAAAATTGGACCAGAATTCCATATTCCGCATGGTCGTGCGAATGCAATCCTTATGCCGCACGTAGTTCGCTATAATGCTATTAAGCCAAGAAAACACGCATTGTTCCCAAAATATGAGCACTTTGTAGCTGATGAACGCTATGCACATATTGCGAGAATGCTCGGGCTCCCAGCAAGTTCGGCGGCAGAAGGTGTGGAATCACTCGTCCAAGCAATTATTGAACTTGGAAAAAGCTTAAATATTAATATGAGTATTGCAGGACAAGGAGTAGATAAAGACCAATTTGAAGAGGTTGTTGGATTATTAGCAGAAAGAGCTTTTGAAGATCAATGTACAACAGCTAATCCAAAACTCCCTCTCATTTCAGAGCTGAAAGAAATTTATATGAAAGCATATAAAGGTGAGTAATGGTTATGAAAGAGCCGCCATAAAGCGGCTCTTTTTCTTTTGGAAAACATCTCCCAGAATGGCTGTATTTACTTGTCTTTAAGTGTAATAGAATATGATACAGTGAAATGGAGGAGTGAGAATATAATGAAAGAATTACAAGAAAAAATAGAAGATTATACTCGTTTCGGACAAGTTCTTCTCGCTGTAAGTACATTGTTAATGGTTGGCTTATTGATTCCGAATGAAGCAAAAGAAGCAATACAACCTTTTGTTATGATGGGGAGCATCGTTATATTTTTAAGTTTATCTTTCTTTTTCTTTCAGCGTGTGAAAGTAATGCGAGACGAGTTAGAGGGAAACGAATGTGAATAATATAGGTAAATAAAGCGTTACAAAAAGAAGGGATCTTTTTGTAACGCTTTTTGTTTTTTTCTAGAAAATGTATGCGGTTTATATTGACAATGATAATCCTTATCAATTAAAGTAGAGTAGTAGTTAATGATTATCATTATCAGTTAGAGGTGGAAGAATGAAAAAATCTATTACGCTATTCACAGCGATTTTATCTATTTTTTTCTTATTAATAGGTTGCAGTGCAAAAGGAGACGAAAAAGCATCTGCAACAAAAACAGAGAAAGGAGAAGAGAAAATAGAAGTTACCGACCTGTCAGGAAGAAAGGTAACGTTCGATAAAGTACCAGAGACTTTTGCGACATTAAGTATGGGAGATATGAATATTATTCATGCGTTAGGCGGGAAAATAGTAGGTCGTCCGGATGCAAAAATAACTCTTCCAGAGGATATAAAGAAAGTACAAGTAATCGGGAATGCACATCAACCGAATTTTGAGCAAATTGCTAGCTTAAAGCCGGATGTACTTATTGCTAACAATGGGTTCCAAAAGAATGTTCCAACGGTTGAAGGACAAGGAACGAAAGTAATGATTTCTTCTGCGAATTCCGTACAAGATATTCAAAAGAATATTGAACTATATGGAACGATAATGAAGAAAGAAGATAAAGCAAAAGAACTTAACCAAAAAATTGCGGATCAAATGAAGACATATGAGAAAAAGAGTGATGTGAAAGCATTGCTAGTGTATGGAGCACCGGGTACTTATTTAGCGGCATTACCAACATCTTTATCAGGTGATATTTTAGAAAAAACAGGTGGAAAAAATATTGCAGCTAATTTTCCAGAAATGAAGGAATATCCGCAATATGCGCAGCTAAGTGTAGAACGTATTATTGAGGCGAATCCAGATGTGATTTATTTAATTACACATGGAGATCCAAATAGCGTTAAAAAGGCATTTGAAGGCGAAATGATGAAAAATGAAGCGTGGAAAAATTTAGATGCAGTAAAACAAAATCGTGTAGTTATTTTGCCACCAGATTTATTCGGATCAAATCCTGGAACAAAAGTTACAGAAGCGATGGACTTTATGTATAAAAGTATACAAGATGTAAGGAAATGATAAGTATGGATAGTAGTGAAGTAGTAAGGGAAAAGGAACATCCTTTTGCGAAAAAAAGGTGGATAATAGCAGTTACATTAGTTGTATTAACGATTCTAGGTCTTTTTTACGGTCTTTTCGCAGGAAGCCTATCCTTTTCTTTACGAGATATTCTAACGGGGATACAAGATGAAGATTCGACAGTTCATCGAATTGTATGGGACCTTCGTATACCGAGAGTGCTCGTTGGATTTATAGTAGGAACATGTTTAGCTGCATCTGGTGCACTGCTGCAAGGGGTTATGAGAAATCCTCTTGCAGACCCTGGTATTATCGGCGTTTCATCTGGTGCAGGACTTGTAGCAATTGTAATTATGATTTTATTTCCTCAGCATATGGCTTTCTTACCACTCGGGGCATTTTTAGGGGCTTTCATAACGGCGATGGTCATTTATGCTTTATCATGGCAAAAAGGGGCACCACCTTCAAGAATTGTCTTAGTAGGTGTGTCAATCAATGCATTAATTGGTGCAGCAACGTCAGCGCTAATGTTATTACATAGTGACAAAGTGCAATCCGTGTTACCGTGGTTAGCGGGCGGCATTGGTGGTGTAAGCTGGGCACATTTAAACATGATTGTTTATTATGCAATATTCGCTATTATATTAGCCTTCTTTGGTATTAAGCATATTCGAGTATTAATGCTAGGAGATGAAATGGCGAAGTTATTAGGTCATAACGTGGAGAGAAGCCGGTTTTATTTAATAGTAGTAAGTACGTTACTAGCTGGAATTGCAGTTAGTGTTTCTGGTCTTATTGGATTTGTCGGTCTTGTCGTACCACATATGTTACGTTTATTAGTTGGAAATGACTATAAATATTTACTGCCATTATCATGCCTTGGCGGAGGGATATTACTTGTTTTCGCGGATGCGATAGCCCGAAGTTGGTTCGATCCAATTGAATTGCCTGTTGGTATTCTATTATCCTTCTTAGGCGGCCCGTTCTTCTTATATTTAATTCATAGGGGAGGAAAACAGCGTGATTTCCGTTAACAAAGTGTTTTACGCACATTCTGAAAGATTTCAAATGCAAAACATGAATGTACATATTAAAGCTGGAGAGGTCGTTAGTTTAATTGGGCCGAATGGATCGGGGAAATCTACTTTGCTTCGTTTAATGGCAAGACTACTTAAACAAAGCGAAGGGGATATCATTTTAGATGGAAAAAGTATTCATACGATGAAAAGTGCCGATGTAGCGAAGCAATTAGCGATGTTACCACAAATGCATGATCATCAATTAGATTTAACAGTGAAAGAGTTAATTGAATTTGGAAGAGGTCCTCATAAATCATGGAGAGGTCACTTAAATAAAGAAGATAAAGAAATTGTTGATTGGGCATTGTCTGTTACAAATCTTGAAGGGTATGAATATCGTCTTTTACAATCTTTATCAGGAGGAGAAAGACAACGGGCCTGGATTGCAATGACGTTAGCACAACGTACAAATGTCTTATTATTGGATGAGCCAACAACCTTTTTAGATATCGTGCATCAGTTGGAAGTAATGGAACTTGTGAAACGGTTAAACGAGGAGTTTGGTATGACAATTATAATGGTTTTACATGATATTAACCAAGCGGCTCAATATAGTGATCGTTTACTCGTATTAAAGCGAGGGAAGCTTCAGTATGACGGTATACCAGAAGAAGTGTTATGTCATGAAATGTTTCAACGTGTGTTCGGCATCGAGGTAGATATTTTTCAAGGAAGCGACAAGCCATTTTTTACACCGAAACGAATTTCTAAAGGAGGAGAAGCAAGATGCGAACAGAAGAATGTATTACCACTGAGTTAGTAAGGGAATTTGTTATGGCAGCTCACGGAGATTTAGAAAAAGTACAAGAACTGTTGGCTGAATCGCCAAGCTTACTTCATGCCTCTTACAATTGGGGAGGATCAGATTGGGAAAGTGCGTTAGGAGCAGCGGCACATGTAGGTCGTAAAGATATTGCTCTTTATTTATTAGAAAAGGGCGCTCGAATGGATATTTTCGCGGCGGCTATGCTTGGTGAATTAGAAGTTGTACAAGCTATTTTAGTAGCACAACCAGAAGCATTACGTGCATCTGGTCCACATGGTATTTCCCTTCTTCAGCATGCACGAATGGGTGGAGAAAAAGCACAGCGTGTATTTGAGTATTTAACAGTGCTCTCTTAATGACCGCAAAAGTTCTTATGTGCGGTAAACTTTTCACTTTCATATAATTGAAAAGTTTACCGCCCGTTAGAACGGGATAAGTATCTAGTATAATTGAAAATCCTACACCCCCCTCAATTGTAGTTTTCTTTATGCTAGTTATGATATGGATGCAGTAGACAACATTTGTCTACTGTCTTTTTTTAATTCTTTCGAGATTGAATATTCTGTATTTAGTCTTTGGTTCCTTTATAATAGATAGTAACATTTAGTATATATCCAAAACATGATCGTGTAGGTAAGTACAAATTCGTGGGAAGGAGTGTAGAGATGTTTCATACAGATCGTTTACAAGTTCGCAAATATACGATGGATGATTTACAGTTCTACGCCTCACTATGGGGAAATGAGAAGGTAATGCGATATATTGGAAATGGGACGTTAAAAACATATATGCAATGTAAAAAAAGTTTGGAGGAGTGGGTGATTCCTAGCTATAAAAACGGTCTCGGTTTATTTGTATTGATTGAAAAGGAAACGGGAATACGAATTGGTCATGCAGGATTAGTAAAGCAGCAAATAGATGGAAAAGAGGAAATTGAAATTGGTTATTGGTTATTACCTCAGTATTGGGGAAAAGGGTATGCGAAAGAAGCTGCGGCAGCATTTCGAGACTATGGCTTCCAAGCGTTACGAATGAATAAATTAATTTCTCTTATTAATCCAGACCACCCCGCCTCAATATTTGTTGCTAGAAAAACAGGACTTAGTTATGAGAAAACAACTTCATTTCATGGGATGGATGTTCTCGTTTATTCCATTAAGCGTGTTGGATGAAAAAAGGTAAATTGCATCTTTTGAAGAATGGTATATAAAAATAAAGGAGGGATTACATGTATATTTATCATAATGGACTTATTATTCGCGAGGGAACGAATGGTGTACCTGCATATGCAATTAAAACCTTATTCGAAGATGCCGGTTGGAGCAATGATAATATCCCTTCTTGGCAAATTGAAAAATTTACGATAGCATTTGAAAATTCAACATGGGCATTTACGATATGGGATGAGGAAGAGATGGTTGCGATGGTTAGGGTCATTTCTGATGGAATCATGGTCGCGAACATAGTAAATTTAGTTGTGAAATATGAATATAGAGGGAAGGGATTAGGCAAGAAACTTGTCGCTCTTTGTTTGCAAAAATTGCCGCATGGCGACTGGTTTGCACATACGTCCGCGAGTAATTTTGATTTTTATAGAAGTTGTGGTTTTGAGGTGAGAGAGCTATCGAGAAATGGAACATGTGCGTATTATGGGTATCAAATAGCAAAAAAAGATGGGCATCGATAAAGAGAAAAAGTAGCATGGAAAAAGCTCGATATTTTAATAATATAAACTGAATTGAGGCTCATTTTATGATAAAATAAAAGAAAATTCTGTTTATTATTAGGGGGATAAAAATGAGTATAAAAATTGGGGATGTATTTAAATACGAAAGACGATTTACTGAAGAAGAGGTTTTTGAATTTGCAAATATTACAGGAGATAAAGGCAGACATCATATGGAATATGATGAAAATGGACGTTTAATGGTTCATGGTTTATTGACTGCTAGCATTGGAACGAAAGTAGGCGAAGAATTACATTACATAGCAAGAGAATTAGTAAGTGAGTTTATTAGACCAGTTTTTACAGGAGATACGATCACTTGTGAATTAACTTTAACAAATATTGAACAGATGGAAGGGTACAAAAAGGTTTCAATCGAGTCAGTTTATCGCAATCAAGACGAAAAAACTGTACTAGTTGGGACAAGCTATGGAGTTATAAGGGGATAAAAAAGAAGCCTGATTTGCAGGCTTCTTTTTTATTTAATAAACACGTTTTCGATTTTCTGCATGACTAGAGATGAGTAATAATGCAGTTTCTTCCCCTATATTACGAACGATATGAGGAACACATGCATTCCAGGAGAAAGAATCACCTTCTTCTACAATTGCAATATCTTCTCCATGTTGAACTTCTAGTTTTCCGCGTAATACAAGGTGACACTCTTCCCCTTCATGGGCATTTGGTGTGTTTTCTTTTGGAAACCCAGCAGGAATTTCTACGAGATTTAGGCGAAGGCCACCTTGTTCTGCCACATGTTCAATTCTCTGTTCATCTTTTCCGTATACACTGTATTTACGCTCTACCTTTTTGACAACTTTCAGTCGATCTTTTTGTTCTAATAATAAATAGGGAAGGGGAACGTTTAAAAAATTGGAGATCGTTTCTAAAGTTGAGATAGATGGTGAGGTTTTATTATTTTCAACTTGGCTCATAAATCCTTTAGAAAGACCTGTTCCCTCACAAATTTGTGCGATTGTTATGCCTCTACGTTGACGAATTTCACGTATTGCAGAACCAATATTCATAAAATCAAGCTCCTTTTTTGTAAACAACTATTTGTATCATAGCAAAAAAAATATATTTTTTCCCAGTGAAAATGAATTGACGAATAAAAAAAATTAGTGTATGTTTTGTAATGTAAATAAAAGTTTTGTATAAGAAAACTATAAAGGAGAGAAAGAAATGAATCAACATATCGGTAACTTAATTATTCGTATCGTGTTAGGGGTAACGTTCTTTATGCACGGTTTAACAAAATTCCAATCGGGGATTGACAATATTGCAGGGTGGTTCACAAGCATTGGTTTACCAGGAGGACTTGCATACGGTGTAGCAACAGCGGAAGTAGTTGGTGGTCTATTATTAATTCTAGGTTTAGGTGTAAGATATATTGGATTATTATTCGCACTTGTTATGGTTGGCGCAATTGTAAAAGTAAAATGGTCAGCTGGTTTATTAGGAGATGGGAAAAATCCTGGCTTCGAATTAGAGCTTGCATTGTTAGCGATGGGTGCGTACTTATTTGTTGCGAAAGCAGACGGTTTTGTAGATAATTTCATCAAAGAGAAAATGTCAAAGAAGAACTAAATTACATGGGGGGCTAACAAGATGAGTTTTCAACTTCATCCCGACACAACACTTGATGTTGTTCATTTATATGTATCAAATATAAAGAAATCACTAGAGTTTTATACAGAAGTACTAAGTATGAAAGTATTAAAACAAGATGAAATGGCCGTTACATTTGGTAATGAAAATAACGAACCACTCCTTATCATTGAAGAAAAGAAAGAAGCTTTACCAAAACAAAGAGGGAGAACGGGGTTATATCATTACGCAATGTTATTACCGAGCAGACAAGATTTAGCGAATATCCTTCGTCATCTTGTAGAAATGGTGTATCCACTGCACGGCGGAGCCGATCATTACTTTAGTGAGGCCCTTTATTTAGCTGATCCAGATGGAAACGGGATTGAAATTTATCATGATCGCCAAAAAGAAGTTTGGCGTAATGAGAATGGAGAACTACCATTTGTTAGTAACCCGTTAGCTGGTGAAGAATTATTACAGCAAGGAAGTGCATGGAATGGTTTCCCAGCTGGTACTGTGATGGGGCATGTTCATTTCCATGTAGCTGATTTAGAAGAAGCGAAACGTTTCTATGTGGATGGTCTTGGTTTTGAAGTAACAATCCCAGCTCGCAATGGAGCGCTCTTTGTATCAGCAGGCGGCTATCATCACCATATCGGTTTAAATACGTGGCAAGGTGAAGGGATACCACCGCAAATGCCAAATTCCGTTGGATTGAAATATTTCACAATTGTACTAGCGGATGAAAAACAAAAAGAGCAAGTATGTAAAAGCTTAAAAAATATTGGCAAGATTGCTACGTACAAAGATGGAATATTACAAGTAGAGGATCCATTTGGACATTGTATCCATTTCAAAATAAAAGGAGAAGCCTAATAAAGGCTTCTCTTTTTTACTTTCTTATAATGGCTTTTTCATTTTGGACAAATAGTTCATCAAATTGCTTCGCAAGCTCAAAATCGAGTTTCGTTAAACCTTTTGCATTCCAAGATGACAAAGTAATAATGACTGCTTTATACTGGATAAGGATAAATGGGTGGTGATTATGTTCTTCTGATAGTTTGGCGGCTTCAGAGACAAATTCGACTCCTTTTAAGTAGTCGGAAAACATATATTTTCTTTCAATCCATTTTTCATCTTTTACTACCCATTTATCTAAGTTCAATAATTCTTCTTGAACTTCTTCTTCAGTTAATCGTAGCATCATTTTTCACATCCTTTACTGGAAGTAGCGTAAGACCATTGTTAATAAGACGTGTTACAGCTTCATCCGTTGTGAAAGTAGAAAGTTGTTGTAATAATGCTGCTGATGTTTCGTGCCCTTTGTTATGTTCTAAAAGCAATTCTAATATTTCAAGGCGAAGTAACCATTCTTTCGTATAGAATTTATTTAATACCTCTTGAATTGCTACTAATTGCTCGATATGCGCGTCGTGTAAAATACCTTCATTTCGGATATCGCGAACTGTTTGATACATACGTTCAAGTTCATTCAGTACAAGTGGAGCAGGAATTTCTTGGATTTCTTCATCCATTGGGAAAAATGCTGCAGCATCTGCGGCACCTGGGAATACCGAAGTAATTGTTGAACCAACAGCCATATCAAATGCGCCCCATGAAGCATCAAATAAAATGCGGTCGTTATAAGTAACTGTACAATTGATAAAGGAAATAAGAGCGATTTTATTATCGTTTTTTACAATATCTGTTACTGTTCCTTTTACATGAATACCACTTTCAAAAGTAAACTCAGCAATATTTCCAATTGTAATTCCTAATACTTGTAGTTGTTCATCTGTACAATTTTCTAATGCAATATTTTCAGTGAGTAATCCAATCGGTGTTCCAAAGCCGTCACTGTGTACAGCCGTAGAATGATTCGCTAACTGTTTATTGTGAATGGCTAATGCTGTTGGCGAACTTGTTCGCATATAAATCAATTCACCCGCATCGTTTTCAATTGTCTCGGTAAATGTACCTGTAATTTGTAATCCGCTATTTAATTCAGCAGTTGCATGATTTTCAGAGCGAATTGCTTTTTCTAATCCTTCTTTACCACCTGTTTTAAAGGCCATCGTTTCAGAGAATTTCTCAAGTGCTTCTGTTAATTCTTCAAATGATTCGCAAACAAATAGTTGTGGTTGCATTTTTGTTACGTCATAAGTTGTACTTGTGCATGCCTCTATAGAGAATGGAACCTTTTCTACAGCGTCTGTTAAGCAATGTTTGCTTTCGCCAACAGAAGAAAGGAGACCAGCACCATATATTTTTGGAGCATCTATATTTCCGATTAATCCATATTCTACTGTCCACCAGAAAAGACGTGAAATTTGTTCTGCTTCTGATAAGCCAGAAACTAACTTTTGTTTTTCAAGTACATTATTTTCAGCAACTGTAACTTCATCAGGAGTAGAAGTAGGGCTTTCTTTTACAATTGTTAATGTACGAACAGCTTCGAATGCATCATGTTCTTCTTTTGTAGAGAAAGCTTTTGCACCAATTTGTCCAAATCGTTTCACATATTTTGCATATGTAGGATCAAGTAAAATAGGTGCGTGTCCTGCAGCTTCGTGTACAATATCTGGAGCAGGTGTATACTCGATGTTTTCTACTTTGCGAATATCTGTTGCGATTGGTAATAATCCGTGTCCTTGAAAATCGAAGAAGGCTACGCCAGGAATAAGCCCGTCAATCGTTACAGCACCCCAGCCGCTTGGTGCTAAACACTCATTCATTTCTTCTACCTTTGGAATTGCATCTATATTAATACCAGATGATTGTAATCCGTTCACATAGGCTGGATGAGCAACGTCTTTTAAGAAACTATGATTTTGTCTCATAATGTAACGCCACACAGCGTGATTCACCGGTGTGTATTGATCATAATGCTGTGTGGATACGAATGGTTTTAAATGCGATGGAATTTCTGTTTTCTTTGTCATTTAGACATCCTCCTTTTTTTAAATAAAATTAAGTATCGGTTTCGTATAGCTTGTATCACCCCCTTTCAAAATTGTAAGCGCTTATAAAATTTTATCATAAGATTCGGAATTATTTAACATTTGTTTCTGTGAGAAATAGAAAAATCCCCTATCGGAAAATCCGATAGGGGCGAAAGCATCGCGGTACCACCCTATTTGTAAGTGAAAATATACTTACATCTCAATTAATGATAACGGAAAAACTCCGTCTTTTCCTTCATGCCTATAAGCACTACGAAAAAGAAGCTCCAGAATTGTAATTCATACTTATATATGTGCTAATTTCCACCGACCATTAGCTCTCTGTAACAGGGATATAAGATACTACTGCGATTCTTTCAATGCGTATATTATGAAATTATGTAAAAGGATGGACGCAAAAAAGTCCCTATCGGAAAATCCGATAGGGACGATAAAAATCGCGGTACCACCCTATTTGTAAACAAGTAATTGTTTACCACTCACTTTAGGATAACGGAAAGATCCGTCTTTCTCTTCATGCATAAAAAGCATTACGGGAAAGAAGCTCCAGAATTGTAATTCACGCTTGTATATGTACTGATTTGCACCAACCATCAGTTCTCTGAGACAGGGATATAAGTCGCTACTAGTATTCCTTCAAAGCCGATATATAATTCGTTCAACTAAACTATGTTTTGTATTATAAAACTATATTTAAAAAATTGTCAACAATAATTTTTTATTTCACATCTAAATCAACATTTAAATTAGATGTATTTCCAGCTGCATCTGTTGCTACAATGTGAATTGTATTTTTAGCTTCTTGTAATTGAGTACGATCTAAATAAATGTCATAGCTTTTCTCCCAAGGGTTTAGGAATGCCTGTTCCCATACACCATTTCCGTTGATTTCATACTGTAGTCTCACTGGAATTCCAGGTGCTACCCAACCAGATTCTGTCATCCAATCTAGTAAGATATCATCCACTTTTCCTGTGATTACAAGGTTTTCTTGGTCAACTTCGTATGTTAACTTAGGTGCAGTTCTATCAAGAAATACAGCAGCTGTTTGTTTTGTTTCCCCACCAGAATTAGAGGCAACTGCTTCGATTTGGTATAGACCGTCAGCTAACGGAGTACCATCTGCTTTTGTACCATTCCATTTGAAAGGTTTGTATCCAGCTTTTTCATTTTTAGCTTGATGGATAATCCCTTGGTACGTTACACGTTCTTTTGTAACTAAATTTGCATGCAATGTTACATCATCCACAGGTGCAACTAAATAGTAGTTGATGAGATTATCGTCTAATATTTGGTCACCATTTGGACTAAACGTAGAATTAATAATTTCGAGCCCATCTATACGTTTGTAATCTTTAGGATCGATACTAAATGTAAATGGAATGCGAGTTTCTTCCTTCTTACCTTGTTCTTTTACATACACATTCCCAGTATAGACACTTTGGGGTAGCGAACTATCGACAGTGATAGTAAATGGTTTTTCTGTACTACTATTCGGCTGTATGCTAATCGATGAAGGTACAGAAGTTTTTACTTTTGTTTTTGTGTTTGTATCTAGCAATTCCACACGAGTTGAAAAACTTTTCTTTTTACTAGATAGATTTTGTAACGTAATATTTTGCGTCAGTTTTACTTTACCACTGTTTGGCTTAATAAGACCGAAGCTCACATTGTTAGGTTTGACTAATACATCTGTTTGAGCTGCTTTCGGGATGTTAATTAAACCAGATCCTTGTGTCATAATAGGATATGTATTTTCATTCACATCTTTTAAAGTTTTTGCGGTATTGGCAAGGGATGCTTTTAATTGCTCTGTCGTCCAATCAGGATGCATTTGACGCAAGAGGGCAACCGCTCCAGCTACTTGAGGCGCAGCCATACTGGTTCCGTTGTGAGATTCATAGCCACCTCTCGGTACTGTACTCGTAATTTGTACGCCAGGTGCAATTATATCTGGTTTTATAAGCCAACTTCCTTGTGACGGTCCTCTAGAACTAAAGTTAGCAATCAGTTCAGTTGGATTTGGTTGGCCAATGTTTATATTTTTCTTACGTTTTGTAATTAAGTTTTTTAATTCTTCACCATTTGCATTTGATAATTGCATAACAGGAAGAGCTAGATTTTCACGCATAAAATATTCTGGCATAATATTGGTTTCTTTTTCTGTAGAAATTAATAGTACACCAACTGCACCAGCTTGTTTCGCTTGTTCTGCTTTTACTAACGTACTAGAAGTACCTTGTAAAACAAGTGCAAATTTCCCTTTCACATCTTGTTTTGCATAATCACTTGGATTACCATAGCCAACGTATACAAGAGGGGAATCATTTCCTATTGGGAAATCGGACTTTGATAACGGTAACCCTTGATATGTTTTGCTGGAACCAGCTACTTGGAACGTTGGAAACGGGATAGAAACAGTAGATGCTCCAACTGATATAACGCTGCTTGCATTTCCAGGTGCATCAACAGACCAAGGGTGTGGGCCATCATTTCCATTTGAAACAACTGCAGTAACCCCAAGTTTTGCTGCACGTTCTAATGTTAATGTTACAGGTTGATCAGGTGTATTTAAGCTTTGTCCAAGAGATAAATTTAAAACGTCAGCACCGTCTTGGATTGCTCGTTCAATACCTTGAATAATATCTTCAGTTGTACCAGTTCCACCATCATTCATTACACGATAGGCTAGAATAGAAGCATTTGGAGCAACGCCTTTAATTTTTCCGTTACCAGCAATAATTCCAGCTACATGAGTACCATGTACGTTACCATCCATTGGATCGTTATCTTCATCAACTGTGTCATATCCACCGATATAATTTGCTTTTAAGTCAGGATGTGTATAGTCTACACCAGAGTCGATAATCGCTACTTTCATACCTTTTCCATCAAGCGGTTTGCCAGATGGGTCTTTTAAATTCCATGCTTCAGTTGCACCAATTGTCGGTCCGCCGATATTTGGTGCTTCTTCATTAGTAGTGCTTTTTGATGTTTCATGTAATTTATATGTTAAGTTCGGGTAGACTGCTTTTATTTCGGGTAAAGAAGCAAGAGCGGTAATTTGATCTCCAGGAACTGAAATAGAGAATCCAGAAAATAATGTATTATACACTTCTTTAATTTTTGCACCAAGTGCTTTTTCTTTTATTTTCTTAGTCGTATCTTCTTGTGCTTTTTTAAGCTCGGCATGATAAGACTGTGCATTATTATTTTGTAAATCTGGAGCATGCTGAATGTTACTTTGTGAAGCGAGCGGAGCATGTTGCAATTCTACAATGACTGAAATTTCTTTTGATGTTTTTGTTTCAACATTTTGCGCGATTTTGTTTTCTCCTCATTGCTCAATATTGGCCTTTAACTGTGGACTAAATTGCTTCTCCTTTTGCAGCGATTCAGCATGTGCGCTTAAAGCTCCAAAACTGGAAAAGACGAGCGCCATACTTAATAGTGTAGATGTAGTTTTTTTCATTGAAACTCCCCCTAATAAAAAAGTGCTAATATTCCGAAAAATAATCTTACAAATTTCTCTCGAATTACATAATCGGATGTTAGCTAAAATATATTTTCGACATAATTCATACCAATCCTCTATGAATTTAAAATTTCCTGGGAAATTTTTTCTGATTATGTCGAATAGGTATGTTTTACATATTGTAGGTGGACATTGAGGAATGCTATGAGGGAAATGGAGGGGTGTTATGAAACGGTTCATAGTAAGCGTTGGTACAATGTTAGTCGTATTTTTATGTTCAACCATTAATAGTAGCGCAGAAAATAATGAAGCGAAAATTGCTTTTATTCGTCATCATGACCTCTGGATTAAAGTTGATGGAAAAGAAAAACAACTTACAAAAGGAGAGTATATAACAGGGCCAAAGTGGTCTCATGATGGAGAGTGGTTGGCATATGTAAAAGGAAAGAAACAAGGTAGTCTTGAGTTATATCGGCTGAAAGATGGAAAGAAAGTTACGCCGTTTCACTCAGAAGCATCCAATTATCAATGGTCACCAACAGAAAATATAATTGCATTTATATCTACAGGTACATTAAATACATTTGATGTAGAAAAAAAGAATACAGATTTTGAAAATGTATCGGCAGGTGTAGGAGATTATGCATGGTATCCTGATGGAAAGAAGTTTTTTGTATCCTCTGAAGCACACTTACTTCCAACAGGATGGACAGGGGCTCAGCTATATGAAGTGCAAAAAGATGCACATATGAATCCTCACAAAATGAAGCATTTGTATGCATTACCAAATGAACATGATGATTTCCTAGCATTAGTTGCAAGTGGCTTTCAGTGGTCGCCAGATCAAAAGTGGATTTCATTTTTAGCAGTACCGACAGCTTCATGGTCAGCTGATAGCAATACGCTTTGCTTAGTTTGTGCAGATGGTAGTCGTTTTGAAAAGGTAGATCAAATGTTATTAAACACACAATGGTTCAAATGGGCGCCAGCCAACAATATATTGGCCTATATTGAAGGAAGCGGGAGAGTTGCGTTAGAGAATAAACATTTAAAAGTAAAAGAATTGCCAGCACTTCAGCAGAACGCATTTACACCGAAAGGATATGTCGATTGGGATTTTACATGGAAGAACGATAACGTAATTATCGTTTCACGAGCAAAAGAGGCGGGGATAGAAACTCCACCAGAAAAAAGACCACTACCATCTTTATATGAGATTGATAGTACAAGCGACGAACAACATCGAATCACAAAGCCACCTCATAGGCAAGGAGATTATCATCCGCTCTTCATGAATAAGAGTAATCAATTAATATGGATACGTTCAGACCGTAAGAAAGCGGATGTATGGCTTGCTCATAAAGATGGAAAGCATGAAATGAAGTGGATTGAAAATATAGATGTACCAGAGTGGTATTACGAGAAATGGAATTGGCAACATGTTATCTCGGTGAAAGAAGAATAGAAAACCTGCCTAAAAGATAATTTTAGGCAGGTTTTTTATTGTTATTTATGTGTTTTATTTGGCTTCTTTTTCGCTGGGTTTCCGTTCCCCTGGCGTTTTCTATTTTGTTCATCTTTTGCTTGTTTTTCATGCAGCGTATCTAAAAAATCATTCGAGTTACTCATTTTTCTATCCCTCCTTTCATTTCGTCCTAATTACTATAACCATTTAGGAGGACAATCATGAGATAAAAGTTAAGCGCTTAATTTTCTTCGGTAGTATATGTAAAAGATGCCATACGTAATAAATAGCATAAATAAAATTTGTAACTCTATATTTTCTTTTAAAATAGTTGCGATAGAAGATGGTAAGTAAGGTGATGTATTGTTTGTTTCTACACCTAACCATTTGTTTAAGAGGTTAATGGTACAAAACATAAAAACACCGGACCAGCTTGCAATAATTGCTTTCTGTTTAATTTTTGTTTCACGTTCATCATCTGTAATCCAAGGATTAGCAGTTTTATCACTGCTAAAAAATCCGTTTATATATCCCCATATAATCATGCCAATTAAGATGGTTATCCATTTCATATGTATGCTTCTCCTCTCTCTTGTAAAAAGTATTTTACATATATAATTGTAATGTTTTCCAATTTGTTGTGTCAAACCTTTTTTACATATCAGTTTTGTATATAGCAGGAATAAAGGATCAAATAGGGAAGAAATATGTAAGAGGATTTCATAGTGAGAGGAGAATGGGTATGAAACTCGTCTTTGTTCGGCACGGTGAAGGAGAACATACAAAAGATTTGCCGGCAAGTTTACAAATGCTGAATCCATCATTAACGGATGAGGGAAGGGATCAGGCTGGATTCATTCAATACAATGTACCATTACAGGAAACGGATATATTAATCGTTAGCCCTACACTTAGAACTTTACAAACGGCGGCGATATGGAGTGAGAAAGTAGCTTGTCAAAAAATCGTCCATCCATATGCATCTCCACGTATTTTTCCTTATCGAGAAGGAGCAAAAACATTACCATGTGACCACATAGTAGATCAGGGGGTAATAACAAATTTATTTCCACATTTTTCGATAGAGAAAAGTACAAATAAACAGCTATGGACGGAAGGTATAAATACTATTTCAGAGAATCGTTTTCAGCAAATCGTAGATGAATTTCTTCTTTGGTGTTGTGAGCTAGGCGCTGAAAGAATTTGCATTGTATCTCACGACGGGACAATTACAGCATATAGGCAATATTTACAGAAAGTCGTTTTAACTAGATCAGATTTTTTGAAAGAAACGGGCATATATGAAATGGATTTATCTCATAAAATTCTGATTGATAAGGGCTGATTATAGGATGGGGGTTGTATGTTGAATATTGCATTAGTAGTTGGCTTTAATTCTGATTTAGAGGCGCAATCAATCCGGGCATCACTTGAATATTTTGGGGCAAAAGTTGTTACATATTGGATTGGTAGGCCAAAAGATTTCATAGATGTTCTTTCTGGAAATGCTTTGTATAACGATATAAATTATTTGGTTTTTTGCTTTCATGGTGAGGAAGGAAAGTTTGTCATGGAGGAGTTAGGTGAAGATATATATGAACAAGATGAACCGAGAGGATACTTTGGTGCAGAAGAAATTTATAAATATGCAAAATTGCATAATACACATATTGTAAATAGCGGGTGTACGTTAGGGGAGCAAAAACTAGCAGAATCTTTTTTGCGTAGTGGGGCGAAATCGTATATTGGATCGATAGATTATGTAGATGGGAATGCAGCACTTATGTTTACAATACGCTTATTTTATGGGCTTATTAGCTATGAAAAAACGTTAGAAGATGCTTTTCAAGAGGCGAAATTAATCGATGAGGAGACACGTACATTTCAATTCTATAAATAGAAAAAACACGTTTATTCTATATTCGAATAAACGTGTTTCACATTTAACTCACAATTTTTTTACATTTTCTTCAATGAAAACCATTATCACTTATGGTATGATATGTTCAAGTTTTTACGGGGAATAGAAGTTACTATATAAACGTTAGTTTTCAATGTTTCATACACATGTCACGAATTATTCATAATTAACGTTTGTAAAATAAGTAACTAATGTTATTATATTAACTGTAACTAACTTAATTACAACTTTAGGAGGAAGATATGGTTATTCAATTTTTAAGAGAAAACAAAGCAGTTTCTTTTGTGTTAGCAGTAATTCGAGTGTATCTTGGTTACACATGGTTAATGGCTGGAATCGGTAAACTACAAGGAAAAGGATTCGATGCAACTGGTTATTTACAAGGTGCAATTGAAAAATCTAAAGGAGCACAACCGGCTGTTCAATCTTGGTGGGCATCATTTTTACAAGATTTCGCAATTCCAAACGTTGATCTATTTAATACACTTGTAATGTGGGGAGAAATTTTAGTTGGAATTGGTTTAATTGTAGGCTGTTTAACAAAAACGGCGGTCTTTTTCGGCCTTGTAATGAACTTTTCCTATATGCTTAGTGGGTCAATTGGTGTAAACCCTGAAATGGTTATTCTATCAATGTTCGTTCTAGTCTCTGGCATGAATGCTGGTAAATTTGGAATAGATGGTTTCGTTATTCCGAAAGTATTAGGGTCAAAAACTCAAAAACGCCAAAAGCAAGCTGCTTAATATATGAAAGCGGGTATCTCAAAATGAGATACCCGCTTATGTTATTTTTCAACTTTGATTGGATTGTTCTTAAAGAATTCTTTTACATATCCTACAAATTCTTGTGGCTCTTGACGAAATGGTGCATGATAACCTTTTTCGATAATATGGAAAGTACTATTTTTTAAGAATTGATGATACGTTTCTCCTTCTTTCCAAGAAACACTACTATCATGTCTTCCCCATATAATTAAGGTTGGTTGTTTCAGTTCATTTGCATTGATTTGAAGACGTCTCGGCCATAATTTCATTTTATTGTAATGCTCTTCATCGTTACGTTTAAATTTCACTTTGCTCTCATCATAATCTGCAATAGCAGAAACGGTATTTAAATCGGTCGACAACTGTGGTTTTGGTGAACCTTGTTTATTAACGAATGTATGAGGACCGCCTGTAGCATCAGTTAAAATAAGGTGGGTAACGGCTTCAGGATATAAATATGTTAAATTAAGGGAGATTTCTCCGCCCATTGAGTGTCCTAGTATCGCAAACGAATCATAACCTAGTTTTTTCATTAATTTATAATACAAATTTGCATGGGTTGGGAAAGAATAATAAAAATCCATCGGTTTAGATGAGCGTCCGAATCCTAAAGCATCTACAGAAATAATTGTATGATCTTTCGCTAAGTCTGAATAAATCTTTTGAAAACCATCTGACGATCCTCCAAATCCATGGATCATAAGTAAAGGTGGCTGTTCATTACCAATCTTTTTAAAGTAAATGGTTTGCCCATCTATTTCTACCATTTTTTCCTCGGTAGCTAGTTTCGCTGTAAGTGTATTTTTAACTTGTTTTACTTGTTCTACTGGCTTTTCTGCTGCACTACATCCTACTAATAGTGTAAGAGTAAGACAACCTACCATAAAATAGCTAAATCGCTTCAATTAGGTGTCCCCTTTCTAACATAACGCTGTATCTATCATAGCAAATAGCATATTACGATTTCCAGGAAGTTGGCTACCATTTTTTATCATAAGAGGTGAAAGGAGCATTTCTTGGAAATCTTCTGTTTGAAGAAATTTACGAAATGAAAATTGTGAATGGGGGACATCAATCCTTACTGTGCCACTCCAACATTCACAGATCGTCTTGAATAATTGAATAGCATCCTTCCCTTGCTTTGCGATAAGTGGATTGACGCATAATATATTACCTTTTTGTATACATAAGGAAAAAGCTTCTATACAGTTATTTCTCTCAATTTTAAAAGAGTGGCTAGTTCTTGGTAATAGCGATGAATAAAGGAAAGAACGATTAGTACCAGTTGTAATTTGATCAAGAGAAATAAGTGATACAAGATCTTCTTCTTTCACTTGTTGCGTATGAGTAATATGTGTTTTAGTAGTTTGTTTCTCAAAACGATGAATCGTCGTTACTGTTTGAAATCCGCATGATGTATAAAGAGGCTCGCCAGCTTTTGTTGCAATAAGTGCAATTGGTTGTTTTGGATGGGTTTGTTCTAAGCAACGATTAAGCAAAATACGCCCGATGCCCTGGCCTTGAAAATTAGGATGGACGATTAACATGCCAATAGTAGAAAAACTATCTTTAAAAGGAAATACACCTCCAGCTGCAATCAGTTTATTTTCATGCATATAACCGATAAGTGTGCCAAGGGAAAGATACATTTCGAATTGTTTTTTCATAAATGTTTTATCTTGTAACCATCCAATAGCTTTACAAAGGTCGAGTAAATCAAAAATAAAAGATTCATCTAGCTTTATTGTTTTCATGAATACTCCCCACATTTCTATTAATTTTCATAAAAGTAGATTGAAAATGTTAAATAAGAGATTTACGTTAAATGAAATCCAACTTGTTTATATTTAATTGTAAAGGGAAAGAAGGCTGATACGAACAGACAAACTTATACAAATTATAACTGATATTTACATAAGTTAACAAAAAATTTACATATAACTAATTTTCTCTTAATAGTCTTCTATTAAATTTGATAGTGGGAAATGAATAACCTAATTAGGGGGACAAGACAGTGAAAAAGTTTGTGAAAAAAGCATGGCCATTTGCAGTTGTGGCGTCGTTAGCAGTTACTTCGGTGGCAACATGGAATTTTACACGTTCTAGTGAAGTAAATGCAGATGAGAGCGGAAGCAATGCAAAAATTAAAAATGTTATTGTGTTAATTGGGGATGGTATGGGTCCTTCATACATGACGGCTCATCGTTATATGAAAGATAATCCGAAAACATTCGAGATGGAATCTACAGAGTTCGATAAACATCTTGTAGGAACACAAAAGACATATCCGGAAGATGAACATGAAAATATCACAGACTCTGCATCAGCAGCAACAGCTATGTCAGCAGGAATTAAAACATATAATGCGGCAATTGCAGTTGATAATGATAAAGCAGAAGTGAAAACTGTTCTTGAACAAGCGAAAGAAAAAGGGAAATCAACGGGACTCGTTGCTACTTCTGAAATTACACATGCAACACCAGCTGCTTTCGGTGCGCATGACATTAGTCGTAAAAATATGGATGCAATTGCAAATGATTATTTTGATGAGAAAGTTAAAGGGAAGCATAAAGTAGATGTTATGCTTGGCGGCGGCGTAAAAAACTTTGTTAGAACAGATCGTAATCTTACAGAAGAGTTTAAGAAATCTGGTTATAGCTACGTAACAGATCGAGATCAATTGTTAAATGATAAAAATGATCAAATCCTTGGTTTATTTGCACCAGGCGGTTTAGATAAAATGATTGACCGCAATGAGAAGACACCTTCATTAGAAGAAATGACAAATGCAGCAATTGAGCGTTTGAACAAAAATAAAAAAGGTTTCTTCTTAATGGTTGAAGGAAGTCAAATTGACTGGGCAGGACATGATAATGATATCGTTGGTGCAATGAGTGAAATGGAAGACTTTGAAAAAGCATTTAAAGCTGCGATTGAGTTTGCGAAAAGAGATAAAAATACGTTAGTCGTTGCAACGGCAGACCACGCTACAGGCGGGTTATCTTTAGGTGCGAATGGTGAGTACAACTTTAAAGTAGATCCAATTAAAGCTGCAAAACGCACACCGGACTTCATGGCAAATGAGATTGCAAAAGGTGCAAATGTAGAAGAAACATTGAAAAAATATATTGATTTACAATTAACACCTGAAGAAATTAAAGCGGTAAATGATATTGCTCCTTCAAAAGATGTAACAAAGATTGATAATGCGATTGAGGATATTTTCAATAAGCGTTCAGTTACAGGATGGACAACAGGTGGACATACAGGGGAAGATGTAAACGTATATGCATTTGGACCTGGTAAATACTTGTTCTCTGGCGTTCAAGAGAATACAAATATCGCTAAACGTGTCTTTGATATCGTTGGCGGTGGCGATCCGAATAAAGGAAGACGCTAATTATAAATGAAAGTGAGGCGAAATGCCTCACTTTTCTTTTTAGGAGATGGGAAGATGAGGGCTTTTTTCATGGGAATAGGATCCCTTCTAATAGGTGTATTATTGCTAGTTGGATGTCAATCCGAAGAGAATAAGATAGAACAAAAAGCTACTACTACAAAAGCTGAGGAAAAGGTACAAATAACGAAAGAAGAAGAAAAATTGATTCAAGATGTTATGGAGAAATTTGTACTGACGACAAATGAAAAAAATCTTGCTGAACATATGGAGTTATTTTCAAAGAAGATGCCAAGTGCTGAAGACTTAAAAACGCAAAAAGAAGCAGCTTTTCAAAAGGGAAATAAGAATATTGAATTGGAACATATAGACATAAAAGCTAGTAAAGCAGGGTATGTTGTTGTTGAAACAAAAGAAAAGGAAATAGATGGAGAAATCACTCTTCAGAAAAAAGTACAGTACGCACTTGGGAAAGAAGAGGATGGTTGGAAAATTGAAGAGGTTCGCACGATAGAGAAGAAATAAAGTGAAACTTTAATCTGGGAGTCTTGCTGCCTGTAAATAGTGAAATAAAAAAGGTTCTCATTGGCGAGAACCTTTTTCTATCCCGCGTTAACGTCCGATTGGTGAGGGCTGATTAAAGTTTCACTTTATAGTGGTAACATAATTTGATTTGAGCATGCTTCGATATCATCAATATCTTGGCGAATGGTTGCCATTTTATTATCAAGATCTTCAGCTTTCATTGCTGCATCATGTAGTTCATCTTTTAAATACTCAGGTATTTTCCCTTCATATTTATAATAAAGTTTATGTTCCAAACTCGCCCAGAAGTCCATTGCTAGCGTACGTAATTGAATCTCTGCAAAGACTTCTTTTGTACCAGAATTCAGTGATAAAGGATATTTAATAATCATGTGTAAACTTTTATAGCCGTTTCCCTTTGGATTAGCGATATAATCTTTTACCTCTATGATTTCCATATCTTCACGCTTTTGAATGACTTCTTTCAAATGATAGATATCTTCGACGAAGCAACATGTAATACGAATGCCGATGATGTCTTGTAAATGCGTTTGTGCATTTTCAACTGTCGGTAATAAATTTTTACGCTCAAGCTTTTTAATAATACTTTCAGGTTGTTTTAATCTTGTTTTTATATGTTCAAACGGGTTGTAATCCTCTAAAAATTGGGCTTCCCGGTTCATAATTTCAAATTTAGTTTTTAACTCTTCTAAAGCAAATGTATATGGTAGTACAAAAGCTTTCCAGTAGTTAACTGTTGATTGATTATATTCCATTTATATACACACCTTTTCCTATTTACAAGTGAGGTTGTTATTATACTAAACACCAAATCATGTAGGCGCAAGCAGCAAATGATGAGATCATAAAACGATATTTAGTTTTCATAATTTCAGCTCCTTTCGATTAAAATTCTATATAAATAAACGTGATTGTTAATAAGTTCACTATGTACAATTCCTATAGTAATAGATTCGTGTGAATTTCGTATGAACTAATTGTTTCAGCTTTTTGTCTTTTTTTGCAATTGACAAATAGAATGAAGTTATATAATATATAAACCGTAATCATTACGATTTAGTTTGCGATCTTTAAAAGAAAGGAGAATTACGTATGCGTGTAAATATTACATTAGCTTGTACAGAGTGCGGTGATCGTAATTATATTTCTAAAAAGAATAAACGAAACAATCCAGAGCGCATCGAACTAAAAAAATATTGTCCACGATTAAAGCGAGTAACGTTACATCGTGAAACGAAGTAGAAGACTAGACATATCTCTAGTCTTTTTTGTTTATATATTTTTTGGTTGTGTTTGTTATAATTACCTTAAATTGTAATAAGGGGAGCGGTATGATGAATCCAAAAGATAAAGGAAGAAAAGAACAAGTGTCTCATATAATTAACATTCCAGATGATTATAGACTTGTAGTAGACGATCAAGAAGGCGTAGATGACCCGTATCATCTATTATGGTGGGAGCATAAAGAGGATGAGGAGAGAACGATACAAATTACGCTGAATAGACATACTGGTAATTTAATAGAGTTTAGGATAGGTGATGAAAATTATTTTTCAAGTGGTAAGGCAGCGATAGAGGAAAATAAATCCAGAGAGATTGCAAATGTATTTTTAAAAAAATATACAAAAGAAGGATATGAATTTTATACATATGTAACGGTTAAGGACGACAGGCGTGGTTGGAAAGAAGTAAATTATATGCAAGAAGTGAATGGCTATCCATTGCCGAACACAGGGTGTGTCGTGCAAGTTCATCCTTCAGGGAATGTTATGCATTTTCATTATAATGGACAAAAAGCTATTGATGAAAAAACGGTATGGCCAAGTGGAATTGTTGCGGAGAACGTCGTCTTAGAAAATTTGAAAGCTAGACAAGATATGAGACTTATATTTGTGGATTTAACACACTCTTCATGTGAGTATGAAAATGGAGAGGCAGTAAAAGGGTACCATCTTGTATATGAACCAGAACCTAGCCATGCGTTTATTAAAGCAAGTACAGGTAAAGATTTATATGGGCCTGATCATTATAAATTACCTTCTACAGTACTTATTGATAAACCGCTAAAGAGTAGTCCGAAAAAAGACGTGCTTGATCTATTTGATTGGGACAAGGAGAAATTTGTAAAATTAGATAAAAAAGTAGATGAGGATGAAGTCTGGATAAAATTTGTATTAAAAGAAGAATTACAAAAAGAAATAAAAGAGAAGGATCCATGTTCAATGGATGAGTTCTATAAAAAGCATGTTCCAATGCTGAAGCATGATGAATTTGTTGTAATTACTCTAGATAAAGAAACAAGTCAATTGCTTTCTTTTTTTATGTGGAAGGATGAGAAAAAAAGAAGAACAATCTTATCAAGAGAGCAATGTTTAGACAAAGCACTTCAATTTTTGGAACGAGTTATTCCAAATGTTACACAATATTTACGTCTTTGGGAAGAACGTGAAGAAGAGGAAGATGGAATTGAGAGATTCTCCTTTTCAATATATGTAAATGACATTCAAGTAGAGGGAAAATATATTATGATCAACATCAATGCAGAAAATGGTGCTGTGATGCATTATTCAGGAGAATCTAGCAACATTATAAAAGAATTACCCACATATGAAACAACACCAAAAGTAACAAAGGAAAAAGCGTTAGAAATATACAGAGGGGCCATGCGAGTTCATTTAGAATGGTTTTTAGAGAATGATGTGGAGGAAACAAGCTATGAACTACTGTATAAACAAACAACGGATGAAAATTATAAAGAACCCTTCGATTGTAGACGAGAACTGCGTTATATTGATGCCAATACAGGGAAGAAAATTTGGAGTGCATATTAATAAAAGCCAATCGATACGTATCGATTGGCTTTTACTATGTTCTTACAATTATTTATTAATTGCCGTTAAGTGGTTGAAGAATACCATCTTGGGCTTTTGACCAATTATATAGGTTTCCATCAGATCCCACTGCAAAATTTAGCGCACGAGAGTTCTCAGCAGATTCGCGTCCGTATAATACGTCGTATAGCTTAATGCCATTTATTGTGCCAATTAGTTTGTCTTCGCTGGAGCTGTAACGGATTTCATTTGAGCGAGCTCCCATTCTTTTTTCTAGAACTTTTATAGCATCTTCACTTGTGAATGTAATAGTATCGGTTTGTTTATTTGGTTGCTTAGCTGGTTGTTGCTCTTTTTGCGTGTTTTTAGATTCTGCTTCAGGTTTTGTGTTGTTTTCAGGTTTTGTGTTGTTTTCAGGTTTTGTGTTGTTTTCAGGTTTTGTGTTGTTTTCAGGTTTTGTGTTGTTCTCAGGTTTTGTGTTGTTCTCAGGTTTTGTGTTGTTCTCAGGTTTTGTGTTGTTCTCAGGTTTTACGTTGTTCTCGGTTTTTGCGTTGTTCTCAGCTTTTGCACTGTCTTCAGTTTTTTGGCTATCTTCCGTTTTTGTACCGTCTTTTGATACGGCAGTATCTTGTTTAGTAGCTTCAGTTTTTGTAGGAGACGTTTGTTGTCCACAAGCTGAAAGTAAGAAAAATGATGATGTGAGTATTACAAGGTTTCTAATTTGTGATGTAGCGTATCGCATGAAAACACCTCTTTCAAAATTTTGGAATCTTACATATTGTAATACATTGGAAAAAATATGCAAGGTATAAAAGACTTATTTCGCTCGACAAAAAGCTAAGGAATCCATATTTATATCGTACAGACACAAACAACCTTACGCCCACATACACATAGTAAAGACCACTATTTTGGCGGAGGTGAAAGGTTTGAGTCTATTCGCCGCAATTGGATATATGGTTCGAGAAGTGTTTGTTTTTGTTTCTTATGTGAAGAACAATGCGTTTCCGCAGCCGTTATCATCAGACGATGAGAGAAAGTACTTAGAGTTAATGGAGCAAGGTGATGCTCAAGCGAGGAATTTGTTAATTGAACATAATTTACGGCTTGTAGCTCATATCGTTAAAAAATTTGAAAATACTGGGGAAGATGCAGAAGATTTAATTTCAATTGGTACAATTGGGCTCATTAAAGCGATCGAGAGTTATTCGGCAGGAAAAGGAACGAAACTTGCAACGTATGCAGCACGCTGTATTGAAAATGAAATTTTGATGCATTTACGTGTACTAAAGAAAACGAAAAAGGACGTTTCACTTCATGACCCGATCGGGCAAGATAAAGAGGGGAATGAAATATCGCTTATTGATATATTAAAATCAGAGTCTGAAGATGTAATTGATATGATTCAGCTTAGTATGGAGTTAGAAAAGATTAAAGAGTATATCGATATTTTAGACGAACGGGAGAAAGAAGTAATCGTGAAGCGTTTTGGACTGGGGCTTGATAAGGAGAAAACGCAACGAGAGATTGCAAAGGCACTTGGTATTTCTAGAAGCTACGTATCAAGAATTGAAAAGCGTGCTTTAATGAAAATGTTCCATGAATTTGTAAGAGCAGAGAAAGAGAAAAAAGCAAAAGAATAATGTACATTGCAAGCAGCCTTATTTTAAAATAGGCTGCTTTCCTTTTTGTAAATAAGGAAAGAAAAAGAGTGGTGTTCAGAAGAAATCCATGTTCACTGTTGAAAATGACGGATTCTATCTGTAATATTAGAAGGTGCTAAACAATTTAAGAATAATACCATACTTAGTTTTCTGCATGTATACTGAAACAGTTCTATATGTTATATGGGAATAAGAACCAATTTTACATATGATATAGAAGGTAAAGAAGGGGAAGCTAAAGTTATAGACTGATTAGGAGGTTCCGCAATTTGCGACGTACATTATATCGACTTATGATCGAACTTACAAATGGTCGTTTTACTTCTTATATATTACGTAAATTTGCACAATCTCGTTTGAGCTCTATCATTATTCCATCGTATGCGAAAGTGTTTCAAATTAATCAAGATGAGATGGAAAAGGGTTTGAAGGAATATAGAACATTGCATGAATTATTTACGCGTAAGCTAAAAGAAGGAAAGCGTAGTATTGATACACATGCATCAAGTATCGTTAGTCCGGTTGATGGTGTTTTTGCTGATCACGGTCCTATTGAGGACACAAAAACATTTGACATTAAAGGCAAGCGTTATTCGATTGTGGATATGCTAGGTAATGAAGAACGTGCACAGCGATATGCAGGTGGTACATACATGGTTATTTATTTAAGCCCAAGTCATTATCATCGTATTCATAGTCCGCTTTCTGGTTCTGTGACTGAAAGATTTGTACTCGGTAGAAAATCATATCCGGTAAATGCAGCTGGTATGGAATACGGGAAAGAACCATTGTCAAAAAATTATCGCTCTGTTACAGAAGTGAATAGTGACGGTGAACATATGGCGCTTGTAAAAGTAGGAGCTATGTTTGTAAATAGTATTGAGCTGCTGCATGAAAGAGACACTGTTCAAAAAGGTGAAGAAATGGCATACTTTACATTCGGTTCAACAGTTGTGTTATTGTTTGAAAAAGATATGATAGAAGTAGTGCAAGAATTGAAGAGTGGACAAGAGCTTCGCCTTGGTGAAAAGATTGCTACTCGATTGGCTCATAATTAAAAAAGATTTCATAACTGTAAGCAAGATTTATGGACAAAGATGCGTAATGATGAAATTCCCTAGATGGGAGTACTTGTTTATTCGAGAGCCATCGCAGGATGGCTCTTTTTACAAGTTAGTTAATTAAAATTTCACTTTATATGTAATCAAGACGATTTGACAAGCTTGTCCTCTAATGAGCGTCTAATAATTTCTTGTTTTATAAGTAAAATGAAGTCGGGATTTAATTTTAGTTCTTTTGCTTTATAATAAGACTCAGTGAGTAACTCAGTAGATAACTGTTCCATATGTTTTGTTTTCAAGGTGAGTCACCTCCTAATAATATAAGGATTGATTCGTTGTTGCATTTAATGTACCAAAAAAATATGACAGTCACAAATGAGTGGTTATCCACATACCTAGGTGGATAAAATGTGTATAGATTGTTAGTAAATTCCAAATTGACTGAAAGATTAATGTGGAAAATGTGTACAATTTTATCCACAGGTCATATATCGAAATATGTTGTCGAAAAATTTTTATGAAAACTCCTCAAAGAGGTGAAAGAAATTGAAACTATTTTTACCAAATGAATATGTGAAAAATGTATATCATGTTCAACCAGAAGATTTGAAAAAGCGCGGAATTAAAGGTGTTATTACTGATTTAGATAACACTTTAATTGAATGGGATCGTCCAAATGCAACGCCACAACTTGAAGAATGGTTTTTGAAAATGAAAGAGCAAGGCATTCAAGTAACGGTCGTTTCGAATAATAATGAGCAACGAGTAAAAGACTTTGCTGATCCATTAGGCATTCCATTTATTCATAGTGCGCGTAAACCATTTGTTCGTGCATTTAAGCGTGCGATACAAGAGATGCAATTGCAACCAGATGAAGTTGTAGTAATTGGGGATCAGTTACTAACGGATGTTTTAGGTGGAAATCGAGTAGGACTTCATACGATTTTAGTTGTACCGGTAGCACAAACGGACGGATTAGTAACGCGCTTTAATCGAAAAATTGAACGAAGAATTATGAGAAATATGAAGAAAAAAGGTTTAATTAACTGGGAGGAATAAAGTTTGACTGAAACAATTAAATGTATTGGTTGCGGTGTAGAAATTCAAACAGAAGATAAAAATGAAGTGGGATATGCTCCTGCCTCATCTTTAGAAAAAGAACAAGTAATTTGCCAACGCTGTTTTCGCTTGAAACATTATAATGAAATTCAAGATGTATCATTAACAGATGATGATTTCCTACGTATTCTAAACGGTATTGGAAAATCGGATGCGTTAGTAGTTAAGATTGTAGATATTTTTGACTTTAATGGTAGCTGGTTACCTGGCTTACATCGTTTTGTGGGAAATAATAAAGTATTACTTGTTGGGAATAAAGCTGATTTAATTCCTAAGTCAGTAAAACATGATAAAGTAAAGCATTGGATGCGCTATAGTGCAAAGCAGCTAGGATTAAAGCCAGAAGATGTCTTTTTAATTAGTGCAGCGAAGGGACAGGGAATTGCTGAGCTGGCAGATGCGATTGAGTATTACCGCGGCGGAAAAGATGTTTACGTTGTTGGATGTACAAATGTAGGGAAATCAACATTTATTAATCGTATGATTAAAGAGTTTAGTGATGAGACTGAAAATGTAATTACAACATCTCATTTTCCAGGAACAACGCTGGATTTAATTGATATTCCGTTAGACGAAGAATCTTCTTTATATGATACGCCAGGTATTATTAACCACCACCAAATGGCTCATTATGTTGGAAAACAAAGCTTAAAGCTTATTACACCAACAAAAGAAATTAAGCCAATGGTGTTCCAATTAAATGAAGAACAAACATTGTTCTTTAGTGGACTGGCACGTTTTGATTATGTAAGTGGCGGTCGTCGTGCATTTACTTGTCACTTCTCGAATCGTTTAACAATCCATCGTACAAAGCTTGAGAAAGCAGATGAATTGTATAAAAATCATGCTGGAGATTTACTAAGCCCGCCAACACCAGAAGAATTAGAAAATATGCCAGAGCTAGTGAAATACGAGTTTAATATTCGTGAACCAAAAACGGATGTTGTATTCTCTGGATTAGGATGGGTTACTGTGAACGAACCGGGAGCAAAAATTGTTGCACACGTACCAAAAGGAGTAAGTGTTTCATTGCGTAAATCTTTAATTTAATATGGAGAGGGATTTATGAAACAATTATATGGTGTAATCGGAAATCCAATTGGACATTCATTATCACCCGTTATGCATAACGATGCATTTGAACACTTGAATATGGATGCCCATTATCATGCCTTTCTTGTTAAAGAGGAAGAGCTAGGGGAAGCAGTAAGAGGTTTAAAAGCATTAGGTATTTCAGGATTTAATGTAACAACTCCGCACAAAGTTGCGATTATGGATTATTTGGATGAGATTGACCCGCTAGCAAAACAAATTGGTGCGGTAAATACAGTGGTTCATAAGGATGGAAAGTTGATTGGCTACAATACAGATGGAATTGGTTTTGTCCGAGCATTGCAGTCCATTAGTAGTGAACCACTTCAAGAGAAACGTATTTTATTACTTGGCGCAGGTGGTGCTAGTCGAGCGATTTATTTTTCTCTTGCCGATGTAGGTGTGAAAGAGATTGATGTAGCTAATCGTACAGTGGATAAGGCGAAAGAACTTATTGCTGCATGTACGGCTACTGTTCATTCTGTTCCTTTATCTTTAGAAAAAGCAACAGAAGAACAAGGAAATTATGATATTATCATTCAGACGACAACGATAGGTATGCATCCACGTGTTGAACATACGCCATTACAAATTTCTTCGTTAAAAAAAGGGACGATTGTATCAGATATAATTTATAACCCATTTGAAACGAAAATTTTATGTGAGGCGAAAGAGCAAGGTGCAATCATTCAAAATGGTATTGATATGTTTGTTTATCAAGGTGCACTTGCGTTTGAAATGTGGACAGGCCGCGCGCCAAATATCGAACGAATGAAACAATTAGTTATAAGAAAGCTTGGAGGCTAACATATATGTTAACAGGAAAACAAAAAAGATTTTTACGTGCACAAGCACATCATTTAACACCAATTTTTCAAGTAGGAAAAGGCGGAGTAAATGAAAATATGATTAAACAAATCGCAGATACTTTAGAAGCTCGTGAGCTATTTAAAGTAAGTGTGCTACAGAACTGTGAATTCGATCGCCGTGAAGTTGCAGAAGAACTTGCAAAAGGTGCACGTGCTGAAATCGTTCAAGTAATTGGAAGCACGATCGTTTTATACAAAGAATCAAGAGAAAATAAACAAATTAAGCTTCCTCGATAAAAAGATTAGCATGAGCTATTTTTATCGCAGATGCGTAATGATGTAGAGAGCGAAACCAATTGAACTTTTATTAATAGCAACTCTCTTCATTCCTAACCGAAGAGAGTTGCTGTACGTAAAAGGAAGGGGCGTTTCTTTTGAGGAAAATTGGCATCATTGGCGGTACATTTGATCCGCCACATTATGGACATTTGCTCATTGCAAATGAAGTATATCATGCTTTGAATTTAGAAGAAGTATGGTTCTTACCGAACCAAATTCCGCCGCATAAACAAGGGCGAAATATTACAAGTGTAGAAAGTCGCTTACAAATGTTAGAGCTTGCGACTGAGGCAGAGGAACATTTTTCTATTTGTTTAGAAGAGCTAAGCAGGAAGGGCCCATCTTATACGTATGACACTATGCTACAATTGACGAAGAAGCATCCGGATGTGCAGTTTCACTTTATTATTGGTGGAGATATGGTTGAGTATTTACCGAAGTGGTATAACATTGACGCGTTGCTTGATCTTGTGACGTTTGTTGGGGTTGCAAGACCTGGTTATACATTGCATACACCTTATCCTATAACCACTGTGGAAATTCCGGAGTTTGCCGTTTCTTCATCTTTATTACGCGAGAGATATAAAGAGAAGAAAACATGCAAATATTTACTTCCTGAAAAAGTACAGGTATATATTGAGAGGAATGGGTTGTATGAATCGTGAGAAAGCACTTCATATTGTCAAACAACAAATGCATGAAAAACGTTATGTACACACAATTGGTGTAATGGAAACAGCAATTGAACTTGCTAAGTTATACGGTGTGGATGAAAAAAAGGCTGAAGTTGCAGCTATATTCCATGATTATGCGAAGTGTAGAGCGATTCCAGAGATGGAAGAGATTATTAAACGTGAAGGTTTGCCGAAAGATTTACTTTGTTATAACAAAGAGTTATGGCATGCACCTGTTGGGGCATACTTAGTAGAAAAAGAAGTAGGCATTACGGATCCTGAAATCCTGCAAGCTATTACATATCATACAAGTGGTCATGAGAAAATGACGATGTTAGATAAAGTAATTTATGTAGCTGATTACATTGAGCCTGGTCGAAAGTTTCCAGGAGTGGAGGAAGCTCGAAAACTCGCATATACGGATATAAATCAAGCTTTAGTATTTGCATTAAAGAGAACAATTCAATTTTTAATGGAAAAAAATCAAACGATTTATCCATTAACATTCCAAACATACAACGCAGTTATCAAGGAGGAAATTAGTAAATGAACGATAAAGATTTGTTAGTATTAGCGGCAAAAGCAGCTGATGATAAGAGAGCAGAAGATATGGTTGTCCTAAATATGCAAGGTATTTCACCAATTGCAGATTATTTCATTATTTGTCATGGTAACTCAGATAAGCAAGTGCAAGCAATTGCACGTGAAATCAAAGCAAAAGCACACGAGTTCCAAATCGACGTACAACGTATGGAAGGTTTTGACGAAGCGCGCTGGGTATTAGTTGACCTTGGAGATGTAGTTGCTCATGTATTCCATAAAGATGAGCGTAATCACTATAATTTAGAGCGTCTATGGGGCGATGTGCCACGTGAAGACATTACAGAAGAGCTAGGCCAATGAATTACGAACAATTTGCATTGCTGTACGACGAACTAATGAATGATGTCCCTTATGATAAATGGGTAGAATTCACAGAGGAAAGCTTACAGCAAGCGGATATGAAAGAGGCGAAAATTCTTGATGTAGCATGCGGTACTGGTAATGTAACACTTCCGCTTGTACAAAAGGGTTACGATGTAATCGGTGTCGATCTTTCAGAAGAAATGTTAGCAGTTGCTCAGCAAAAACTAGGCGGGGAAGGATATTTTATTCCTTTTTATCAACAAGATATGCGAGAGCTTGATGTTCCGGGTGAGTTTGACTGTGTAACGATCTTTTGTGATTCATTAAATTATGTATTGCAAGAAGATGGAGTGCAAGAAACATTTCGAAGAGTGTTTCACCATTTACGTCAAGATGGTTTGTTTTTATTTGATGTACATTCTTTATATAAAATACATCATGTATTTCAAAATGAAACATACACAGTAAATGGAGAAGAAATATCTCTTATTTGGAATTGCTTCCCTGGTGAAGAATCAAATAGTGTAGAACATGATTTAACATTCTTTGTTCAAGATCCAGAAGAAGATGTGTACCATCGCTTTGACGAATGTCACGTGCAACGTGCATATCCGGTTGAAGAGTTAACGAAATGGCTTGAAGCAGCTGGTTTTACAGTGCTTCGCGTAACTGGTGACTTTGAGAGACTTGAAGTTACAGAACAAACAGAGCGTATTTTCTTCATGGCGAAGAAAAATGGATAAAACAAAAGCAACCGAGAAGGTTGCTTTTGTTTTGTAAAGAAACTGTAATTTTTTCTCTAGCATAATACGAAGATGATATACGTGAATTGTAAAAATGCTAGGTTAAGTGAATTTGTAATGTGAAAAAATTAAGTATTTATAAAAAGGATTTGGAATGACGATGACGTATTTATTATGTGTGTTTATTGAATTGCTGATCAACGCATTTTAAATCTTCATCAAATTTTTCGTGTGTCCGCTCAATTAATTTGTGAAACATATCCCCAACATGTTCTTCTAAAACACGAATACCTTCTCCTGTAACGCCGCCTTTAACACATACTTTTTCTTGTAAAGTAGGCAATGTGAAAATCCCTTTTTCGAGTAGTTTCCCCATTCCGACGACCATTTCACTTACTAAAGTAGTGGCTTCTTCATGTGTAATATTTGTTTTATCTACAGCAGCGTTAATGAAACATTGTAATAAATAACTAAAGAATGCAGGGCCGCAGCTTGCTATATCAGATGAAACGCGCGTTATATCTTCTTCTATTACAAGGGGAGTAGAAATGTTTTTGAATAGGCGAAATAGTTTTTGTTGCCACTCTTCAGAGCATTTACTTCCGAATGTAAATAGTGATGCGCCAGATAGGGCGCGGTTTGTAATGCTCGGAATAATACGTGCAACATGGCAAGGTACAAGTGTCTCTAATTGTGATGGGGATATTGGACTTGTGATAGAAACTAAGCACTTTTCATCAGAAAAATGTTCAGCGTATTTTTGTAGGATCGGGTATATATCTATCGGCTTTACGCAAATAAAAATAAGATGTGATCGTTCAATTACCTCATCAATAGTTTTGGCTATATGAACAGAAGGGTATTTTTCCTTTATATGATATGCTTTGGCGGGCGTTCGATTAATGATTGTAAGGCACGAAGGTTTGACAGCACGGGTTTCTAAAAATGCATCGATTAGTATATTCCCCATGTTTCCTGTCCCTATAATTCCTATGTTCAATGTTTCATCCCTCCTTCGTAACAGCTTTCTCCTAAACAATATGAATGATTTTATAAAATTATGATTAGAGGTGAAAAATGATGTGGGATTTTCCAAAGAAATGGTTAGGATTAGTAGCTATTATTGGAACTGTACTTTTTCTTTTTTTCTGGAAAATGAATGGGCATACAGAGCGATCAATCATTGCAACGGATGTTCAAGCGAAAGAGATAGAGAAAAAAAGTAAACCGAAAATATCGGATACAAAGCAGCAGAAAAAAATAATTGTAATTGATATGAAAGGGGCTGTTGTTAAAGAGGGAGTGTATGAAATGAAAGAAGGGGAACGGGTCAAGGATGCCATTGAGAAGGCAGGTGGTTTTTTGCCTGAGGCAGATAGGATAAAGGTAAATTTAGCACAAATGGTACAAGACCAAATGCTTCTTTACGTACCGAATAAAAGCGAACAAGTGCAAGGAGAAGCTGCTGTTTCAAAGGGAGAGGGGAAAGTTCAAATAAATGCAGCTTCTAAAGAACAACTTGAAAAAATTACAGGTATCGGCTCTCGGAAAGCAGAAAGTATTTTGAAATATCGAGAGGAGCATGGTCCATTTCAAAAAATAGAGGATTTGTTAGAGATTGATGGGATTGGTGCGAAGTCTTTGGAAAAAATAAAAGATCAAATTATTATTCCGTAAAAGATTGACGAAGTTTTTCTTCATTCGCTACACTACAAGTAGACAAAAAAGTAGGTGAAGAATATGGAACGAATTTCATGGGATCAATATTTTATGACGCAAAGCCATTTACTATCTTTACGTAGTACATGTACAAGGCTTGCAGTAGGCGCGACAATCGTTCGTGATAAACGAATTATTGCTGGTGGATATAATGGTTCAATTAAAGGTGGCGTACATTGTATAGATGATGGATGCTACGTTATTGATAATCATTGTGTTCGTACAATTCATGCAGAAATGAATGCTTTATTACAATGTGCAAAGTTTGGCGTGAAAACGGAGGAAGCGGAAATTTATGTTACGCATTTCCCTTGTTTACAATGTTGTAAGGCGATTATTCAAAGTGGTATTACAGCGGTTTATTATGCACAGGATTATAAAAATCATCCATATGCCATAGAGTTATTTGAAAAAGCGAATGTAACAGTGAAACACGTTCCGCTAGAATATGATATTGCGGCATTAGAGGATCAAAAGCGTCATATGGAGTTAAAAGAACTATTTGCATCTTTAGAAAAAGAGAATTTATCAATGGAAGAATTACAGCATGTATTCACGAAAGCAAAAATGATGCTATAAGGAGTGAGTATAGGTTGCATGGACAATGGGGCTATGTTGCAATCTCATTTATAATAGGGATTGCAATTGCCTTCTCCTCTTCGGTTTTATTGCTGATGTGTTGTCTCGTTCTATATGTTATCTTTTGTTTGTATCGTACTTCGCGTAAAACCTTCCTTTGTTGTATGATAGCGTGTTTTAGTGGCGCTATGTACACTGCGTATGTTCAAGGGCAAAACAAACCTCTAGGAGAGTCCTACGAAGCTATAAGAGGGGTGATATACAATACACCTCTTATTGACGGGGATCGCCTATCATTTCAAGTTGAAGATCAGTATAAAAATATAGTGCAGTTAAGTTACAAAATTAAATCAGCCTCGGAAAAGAAACAACTGCGACGATTACATGCAGGAGCATCGTGTGTATTCGAAGGTGAGAGGAAAGAACCACCAATAGCTCGGAATTTTCATGGTTTTAATTATCGTGATTATTTGTATAAGCAAAATATTCATTTCATATTGGAAGCTACATATATTTCTGAATGCTATAAAACATCATTGTCATCCGTGCAATGGATCCTTCTTTTAAGGCAGCAAGCTATCTCGGGAGTTACAGAAATGTTTCCGGAACAATCAGGTGCTTTTATGAATGCATTAGTATTTGGTGATAGACAACAAATGATATATGAAGTTGAAGAGCAATATCAACAATTTGGTCTTGTACATTTGTTGGCGATTTCAGGATCGCATATCGTATTGTTAATGGTGATCGTGTATTTTATTTTGCTAAGAAGTGGTGTGACGAGGGAGGTAGCTACAGTATGTCTTATCTTCTGTATTCCTCTATATATGATTTTAGCAGGAGCGTCACCGTCTGTGATAAGAGCTTCTATAACAGGAGTTTTAATGTTGATTGCTTTTATGTGTTCTATTCGTTTATCTAGCTTAGATGCTTTAAGTGTAACAGCTATATGTATGCTTATATTTGATCCATATCTCGTGTTTAATATTGGTTTTCAGTTTTCTTTCGTTGGTAGTTTTGCTCTACTTTTATCTGCCCCGCTGTTACTAGAGAGTAGTAATGGGGTAATCCGAAATTCTATTTATATTTCTTTTATTTCACAGCTCGTTAGTACCCCAATTTTGTTATATCACTTCGGTTATTTTTCTCCATATAGTATTTTTCTAAATATCCTATACGTTCCGTTTTTATCTCTTATTGTATTGCCATGTAGCATTGTTATTTTGGTATGTATACCGATCATTCCGTTTCTTGCAAAAGGACTTGCGAATGTACTATCAATAGGTTTGAATCTTTCTAATTATTTTTTAAGTTATTGTGAAAACTTGCCATTTACCCGTCTTAATTTTGGGCAAACACCTATACTTCTTGTAACCCTATATTGTGTGAGTATTATTAGTGTATTGATGGTTTGGGAAAGGCGAATGTCGAAAGGGATTATGTGTATAGCTTCGGGTATATTTCTATTTATTAGTACATGTCATTATGTATATCCGTATTTTCGGGAAGGCGGAAGTGTTACATTTCTTGATGTTGGACAGGGGGATGCGATATTAATTCGTCTCCCGTACGATAAAGAGGTTTACCTCATCGATACTGGTGGAACAATTCGTGTAAACAAGGAAGAATGGCAACAGAAAAAACATGAATTTTCTGTCGGAAATGATATTTTGATTCCGTATTTACAAAAGGAAGGTATTAAAAAAATCGATAAATTAATCGTAACGCATGGTGATGCGGATCATATAGGTGCTGCGCAAGAGTTATTATCAAATATAATCGTAAAAGAAGTCGTATTTGGCCGAAAGGAACAAGATGCGGAATTAGAAAAAGTAGTAAAGAAACAGGCGTTAGAAAAGGAAGTGAAAATAAGAGAAGTGGGAGAAGGAGAGAGTTGGAGCATAAATGGAGCGGAATTTTTCGTATTAGCCCCAACAGGAAAGGAAAGAGGTGAAAATAACGCTTCAATTGTAGTGTGGGCAAAATTAGGAGGACTAACGTGGTTGTTTACAGGTGATTTAGAAGAAGAAGGAGAGAAGTTTTTAGTAGCTACGTATTCAGAACTACGGGCGGACGTTTTAAAGGTTGCTCATCACGGGAGTAACACGTCATCTATAACGCCTTTTTTGAGCGCTGTACAGCCTAATATGGCGATTATTTCTGCCGGTGAGCGTAATAGGTATGGACACCCTCATAAAGAAGTTATAGAGCGTTTGGAGGAGATGGGGATTGAAATATGGCGCACGGATAAGCAAGGTGCTATTTCCTATGTTTTTAAAGGGGAAAACGGAACCTTTCGTAGCAAAATCACATATGATGAAACACATAATCGATAAAAAAGAAGACTGCCAGTAAGCAGCAGTCTTTAAGAACCAATAAATTTAATAACAGTTGCAATGATGAAAAGTGTTGCGAAAAAACCAAATGAGACGATAAATCCTACCCCTGAATCAATAGCGTCATTGCGTTTACTTTGAACATTTTGTTCAAAATCATTCATTTAGAATCCCTCCCCAACATTCCACTTTAGTATAAAATATTGTCAGAAAAAAATCTACAATTTATATAGGAAGAGAAATAGAGCGTTTTTACTACTTTTAGATCATGAAGTAATGTGAGTTTTTTGTTTCCAAGCATGTTAACAGTTGGCACTTATACTCGAATTTTTATTGTGAATAATAAAGGGAAGGTGATTACCGCACACCAATAAGAAACCCGGGGCTTATTGCGTGGCGTTTAATATAAATAAAGGGACGGGTTATACAGCCTGTTCCTTTGTACTTGTAAAACAAAAGCTAGGGCATTAGTATAAATATATATTGCCAAGTTAGGGAGTAGGAAAAAGTATGAGTGATATACATAAAAAGATTAAAAAGAAGCAGTTTTCGCCGTTGTATTTACTGTATGGAACGGAAGCGTTTTTTATAAATGAAACGATAAAGCTTATTACAACAGAAGCGCTTGAAGAGGAAGATCGCGAGTTTAATGTTGTGACATATGATTTAGAAGAAGCGTATTTAGAAGATGTGGTTGAGGATGCACGTACACTTCCTTTTTTTGGAGAGCGTAAAGTACTATTAATAAAATCACCACTATTTCTAACTTCACAAAAAGAAAAGTTAGAACAAAATATAAAAATTTTAGAAGAATATATTGGGGAGCCTTCTCCTTTTTCTATTCTTGTTTTTGTTGCGCCTTACGAAAAGCTTGATGAACGAAAAAAAATTACAAAACTATTAAAGAAAACAGCGGATGTAGTAGAAGCGAATGCGATGCAAGTGCAAGATGTTCAGAAGTGGATTGTGGCTCGTGCGGATGAAGTACATGTACATATTGATCATGCGGCTGTTAGTTTGTTGCTAGAGCTTGTGGGAAGTAATGTAACGATGTTGGCGAAGGAAATGGACAAGTTAACGTTATACGTTGGTATGGGCGGAGAGGTTACCCAAAAACTTGTTGCGGAGCTTGTGCCAAAATCAGTTGAACAAAATGTGTTTGCTTTGACAGAAAAAGTGGTAAAAAAAGATATTGCGGGCGCAATGCAAATTTTGGATGGATTGTTTACGCAGCAAGAGGAACCGATTAAACTACTTGCATTATTAGTAAGTCAATTCCGTTTGCTCCATCAAGTGAAAGAGTTACAGCAACGTGGTTATGGACAGAATCAAGTCGCGTCTCATATTGGTGTGCATCCCTATCGTGTAAAGTTAGCGATGAATCAAACGAAGTTTTTCTCTTTTGAAGAATTAAAAAAAGTGATTATAGAATTAGCGGAAGCTGATTATAGTATGAAGACAGGAAAAATGGATAAGAAACTTGTGCTTGAGTTTTTCTTAATGCGGTTAAATCATATGTAATGAAACAAAAAAAGTTCACGTGCTTAGCGCGGGAACTTTTTTGTATATAAAAAAACGATCCAAATGGATCGTTTTTTAAACGCCTTACGCGTTTACTTGTTTCGCTAAGCGAGATTTTTGACGAGCTGCAGCGTTTTGGTGGATAAGACCTTTACGAGCTGCTTTGTCAAGTTTTTTAGAAGCAGTTTTGAAAGCTTCTTTAGCATTTTCAAGATCGTTATTAGTAACTAAAGCTTCAACAGTTTTAACAGCAGAACGCATGTCAGACTTGATAGAAGCGTTATGTGCACGACGCTCTTCGCTAAGTTTAGCGCGTTTGATAGCAGATTTGATGTTTGCCATACTTTTCACCTCCCTGGTGCAATCGAATGACTCGATTCATAACATAGAACAAGTGATATTCTATCAAACGGTGAAGAGAATTGCAATAGTATATCCATGAAATTTCACGTAAAGGAAAGAATGACCTTATATAACTTTGGGAAATCTAACGATATTTACTATGAATTACGGAGGAGATACGATGAAAGAACCATTAGATTTAAGTAAATATAGTGTTAGAACGGACCTTGCTGTAGAGGCACATCAAATGTTGCAAGAGCGTCAAGAAGAGCAACAAGGAATACAAGGAGTTATTGTAAAAGAGAGGGAAGAAGAAGGTATCACCATTACGAAAGTAACGATTGATGAAGTTGCCTCTGACTCGATGGGTAAAAAACCTGGAAATTATTTAACGCTTGAAGTACAAGGTATACGTCAACAAGATACAGAGCTGCAACAAAAAGTAGAGCGCATTTTTGCAAAAGAATTTTCTTATTTCTTAGAAGAGGTTGGCGTTACGAAAGAAGCGAGTTGTTTAATTGTTGGGCTTGGGAATTGGAATGTAACGCCAGATGCGCTTGGGCCGATAGTTGTAGAAAATGTATTGGTAACGAGACATTTGTTTCAATTGCAGCCTGAAAGTGTAGAAGAAGGGTTTAGGCCTGTCAGTGCAATTCGGCCAGGGGTAATGGGAATTACAGGAATCGAAACGAGTGATGTCATTTATGGAATCATTGAGAAGACGAAGCCAGACTTTGTCATTGCAATTGATGCTTTAGCTGCCCGTTCTATTGAACGAGTAAATAGTACGATACAAATTTCTGATACGGGGATTCATCCTGGATCAGGTGTTGGGAATAAACGTAAGGAACTCAGTAAAGAAACATTAGGCATACCTGTTATCGCGATTGGTGTTCCGACTGTGGTGGATGCCGTTTCGATTACAAGCGATACAATTGATTTTATTTTGAAACATTTTGGCCGGGAGATGAAAGAAGGAAACAAACCTTCAAAATCTTTGTTACCAGCTGGCTTTACATTTGGAGAAAAGAAAAAATTAACAGAAGAAGATATGCCGGATGAAAAGAGCCGAAATATGTTTTTAGGTGCTGTAGGTACACTGGAAGATGAAGAGAAGAGAAAATTAATTTATGAAGTGTTATCTCCTCTTGGACATAATTTAATGGTGACTCCGAAAGAAGTGGATGCTTTCATAGAGGATATGGCAAATGTAATAGCAAGTGGTTTAAATGCAGCGCTGCATCATCAAATTGACCAAGATAATACAGGAGCATATACACATTGATGGGAAGAGAGGGTAATGATTTAAGCCGCTTTTCGCTTTTATGTATATGTAGTGCGGCCATATGCTTACTTATGGTGATAGCGGGGGTGGCACTTGCTAATCACGGTTTGAAAAGTATGAAAGGTTATCAGCAAATGTCGTATGAACAAATCGCTCATATGACAGGAACAAAAGGTGAGGCTGCTGAATCAGAAATTTTGGAAGGCTCGTTTTCTGCTACTGAAAAACAAAAACAATTAGAAAGCTTAAGAAGTTTTAATGTTGTAGAAGGAATGGGTATGGCGATAGCAAGTGTTGCCTATGAAATAACAAAGTTTGGAACAGATATAGTTGTCGGGAAAGTAAAAGAAATTTTTAGTTAAGAGTCAAACGGGGGACGGTTGTTTTACAGATTTGTAAGACAGCCGTTTTTTAATTTGAAAAAGGTTTGTCTCTTATGGTTTGTTCGCATAAGATATAGATAGAATGATTTGTATTGTAAGCAGCACGAGTTTTCATTGAATCTTTGCTGCTCTATTGATATAATCAGTGCTAGTGTATATTGGCGAGACTATTAGGAGTTGAGAACATAGATGAACAAAGAAGAAAGAGCAAAAAGACAGTCCAAAATTCGTAACTTCTCTATCATTGCTCATATTGACCACGGAAAGTCAACGTTAGCAGACCGTATTTTAGAGAAAACAAACGCGTTAACACAACGTGAAATGAAAGCTCAGTTGCTTGACTCTATGGATTTAGAGCGTGAGCGTGGTATTACAATTAAATTAAACGCAGTACAGTTAAACTATAAAGCAAAAGACGGTGAAGAATATATTCTTCACTTAATTGATACACCAGGACACGTCGACTTTACGTACGAAGTATCTCGTAGTTTAGCGGCTTGTGAAGGTGCGATTCTTGTAGTAGATGCAGCGCAAGGTATTGAAGCACAAACGTTAGCAAACGTATACTTAGCGCTTGATAACAATTTAGAGATTTTACCAGTTATTAATAAAATCGACTTACCAAGTGCAGACCCAGAGCGTGTACGCCAAGAAGTAGAAGATGTAATTGGTTTAGATGCATCAGAAGCTGTACTTGCTTCTGCAAAAGCTGGGATTGGTATTGAAGAGATTTTAGAACAAATCGTTGAAAAAGTACCAGCACCAACAGGAGATTCAGAAGAGCCGTTACAATGTATGATCTTTGACTCTTTATATGATCCATACCGTGGTGTAATTGCATATATTCGTGTTGTTAACGGAACGGTAAAAGTTGGCGATAAAGTACGTATGATGGCAACTGGAAAAGAGTTTGAAGTAACAGAAGTAGGTGTATTCACACCGAAAACTACGCAACGTGATGAGTTAACAGTAGGTGATGTAGGCTTCTTAGCAGCATCGATTAAAAATGTTGGTGACACACGCGTTGGTGATACGATTACACACGCGAAACGTCCGGCTGCAGAGCCGTTAGCAGGTTATCGTAAATTAAACCCAATGGTATTCTGTGGTTTATATCCGATTGATTCTGCACGTTACAATGATTTACGTGATGCGTTAGAAAAATTAGAGTTAAATGATTCTGCTCTTGAGTTTGAACCAGAAACATCTCAAGCGCTAGGATTTGGTTTCCGTTGTGGTTTCTTAGGACTTCTTCACATGGAAATCATTCAAGAACGTATTGAACGTGAATTTAAAATTGATTTAATTACAACGGCGCCAAGCGTTATTTATAAAGTGTATTTAACAAATGGTGAAGATGTTATTGTTGATAACCCATCTAATATGCCAGATCCACAGTCTATCGATCGTGTAGAAGAGCCGTTTGTTAAGGCTTCAATTATGGTTCCAAATGACTATGTTGGAGCTGTAATGGAAATTTGCCAAGGTAAACGTGGGACGTTTATTGATATGCAATATTTAGATGAAACACGTGTTACATTAACATATGAAATCCCGTTATCAGAAATTGTATATGATTTCTTCGATCAATTGAAATCAAATACAAAAGGATATGCATCATTTGATTACGAGTTAATTGGCTACAAACCATCTAAACTTGTGAAAATGGATATTCTTTTAAATAACGAACAAGTCGATGCTCTATCATTTATCGTACACCGTGATTCAGCGTATGACCGTGGTAAAGTGATTGTAGAAAAATTAAAAGATTTAATTCCAAGACAGCAGTTCGAAGTGCCAATTCAAGCGACAATCGGAAACAAAGTTGTAGCGCGTTCTACAATTAAGGCGATGCGTAAAAACGTACTTGCGAAATGTTACGGCGGTGACATTTCTCGTAAACGTAAACTTCTTGATAAGCAAAAAGAAGGTAAAAAACGTATGAAGTCTGTTGGTTCTGTAGAAGTACCGCAAGAAGCGTTCATGGCTGTACTGAAAATGGATGACAACTAATAATTGATTGTTATTTCATGCGAATCGATATAAAAAGAGAAGTCGTTTATACGGCTTCTTTTTTATATCGATTACTTTTTAGACAACGTGGCTTCTCTCATTTACAATGGTGAGAGAGCTTTTTAGTTCATATAGAGTTAGGAGTTTGTTAATGTCCGAAAATATTCGAAAAGATATTCACGAGAAAATACAAAATGGAAATTTTAATTGTGAAAAGGAATTGACGCTTTCTATTATTAGTGGAAAGTGGAAAGTTGTAATACTGTGGCATCTTGGTGTGGAAGGGCCTCATCGTTTTAGTGAATTACAACGATTGTTCCCAAGCATTTCTCATAAAGTTTTGTCAAATCAATTAAAAGAGTTAATGGAAGATGGGATTGTTGACCGGACAGTATACCCAGAAATTCCTCCGCGAGTGGAGTATTATATGACGGAATTAGGCATGTCGCTTTTACCAATCGTTGAAATGATGTATGATTGGGGAAAAATGCGAATGGAACAAATTCGTAATACGTTAGAGAAGTAAAGAAGCCTCCCGAGCGCGGAGGTTTTCTTTTTAGAAAGGTAGGAGTTATTTTTGGTGCAAGCTGCATATATTCATATTCCTTTTTGTCAGCATATTTGTCACTATTGTGATTTTAATAAAGTGTTTATTGAACGCCAACCGGTCGATCAATATTTAGAGTATTTAGAGAAAGAAATAATAAATACAGTTCAAAAGGTACCGTTTGATAGTATGAAAACGATTTTTGTTGGCGGGGGTACTCCGACAGCGTTAAATATGGAACAGACAAAAAAATTACTCGATATTATAAATCGTCGTTTACGTCCATTTGCCCCGAATTGTGAATTAACATTTGAAGCGAATCCGGGTGATTTACCGAAAGAGAAGTTAAATGTATTGCTAGAAGGTGGAGTAAACCGAATTAGTTTTGGTGTGCAAACATTTCGAGATGAATTGCTTGAGAAAATTGGACGTAAGCATACGAGGGAAGATGCTTTTGTAGCAATTAGAGAAGCGCAGGAAGTAGGCTTTAAAAATATAAATGTAGATATTATTTATGCTCTGCCAGGGCAGACGATAGAAGATGTGAAAGAAACGTTAGATATTGCTTTTACGCTTGGTGTACAACATTTCTCGGCTTATTCATTAATTGTGGAACCGAAAACAGTATTTTATAACTTAATGAATAAAGGGAAATTAAGACTTCCAGGTGAAGACCATGAAGCAAAAATGTACGAAATGGTAATGGATGAAATGGAGAAACACGGCTATAGCCAGTATGAAATTAGTAATTTCTCAAAAGGTGATAATGAAAGTAGACATAATCTCACATACTGGAATAATGAAGAGTATTATGGATTTGGAGCTGGAGCGCATAGTTATGTAAATGGAGAACGTATCCAAAATGTAGGGCCACTCAAGCAATATTTCAATAAAATCGATGAAACCGGATTTCCATATTTAGATGTTCACGTGGTGACGGAGAAAGAAAAAATGGAAGAAGAGTTGTTCTTAGGGCTTCGAAAAACAAAAGGTGTATCTAAAATAGCGTTTCAAAAGAAATTTAATATGGAGATGGATCAAGTTTTCGCGAAGCAGTTACAAAATAACCAAGAACAAGGGTTGCTTGAAGAGAGCAATGGATATGTCCGTTTAACGCGAAAAGGAAAATTATTAGGGAATGAAGTATTCCAATCATTTTTGATTGACTAATTAAATGTTCCATTAACGTGAAAAAGTTTCATTATTTCGTGACGTTTCCGTTGACAATTGAATGTCAATTTTGGTAAGTTATTAATAGATTTAGCACTCGAAGACAAAGAGTGCTAACAGAGGTGATGATGAGATGCTTACGGAACGTCAGCTCTTAATTTTACAAACAATTATTGATGACTTTATTGGATCAGCGCAACCTGTTGGGTCAAGGACGTTGGCTAAGAAAGATGAAATTACGTTTAGTTCAGCTACTATTCGAAACGAAATGGCTGATTTAGAGGAGCTAGGATTTATTGAGAAAACGCACAGTTCTTCTGGACGTGTTCCTTCTGAGAAAGGATACCGATTTTATGTAGACCATCTTTTAGCACCACAAAACTTGCCGAACGATGAAATTGTACAAATTAAAGATTTATTTGCTGAAAGAATTTTTGAAGCAGAAAAGATTGCACAGCAATCGGCTCAAATTTTATCAGAGCTTACAAATTATACGGCCATTGTTCTTGGACCGAAGTTAAGCACAAATAAATTGAAAAACGTACAAATTGTTCCGCTTGATCGTCAAACTGCAGTCGCTATTATTGTAACGGATACAGGGCATGTACAAAGCAAAACGATTACCGTTCCGGAATCTGTTGATTTATCAGATTTAGAAAAAATGGTTAATATTTTAAATGAAAAGCTATCAGGCGTACCAATGTCGGAACTCCATAACAAAATCTTTAAAGAGATTGTTACAGTTTTACGTGGGTATGTTCATAATTACGATAGTGCAATAAAAATGTTAGATGGTACATTTCAAGTTCCTTTATCGGAAAAGATATACTTTGGAGGAAAAGCAAATATGCTTTCGCAACCAGAGTTCCATGATATTCACAAAGTAAGATCCTTGCTGACGATGATTGATAATGAAGCCGAGTTCTATGACATTTTGCGTCATAAACAAGTAGGTATTCAAGTGAAAATTGGTAGGGAAAACTCTGCGACAGCCATGGAAGATTGTAGTTTAATTTCTGCAACATATTCGATTGGAGAAGAACAACTTGGAACAATTGCTATTTTAGGTCCGACAAGAATGCAATACTCTCGGGTAATTAGTTTGTTACAGTTATTTACGAGACAATTTACAGATGGGCTTAAAAAGTAAATGAGAGTAATACATTCGCTCAAGCGATGAACTTTTCATTGCTGTGTGTAATATATAATGCTTAGGTAATTGTGCTATGCATAATACCTAATACCTTTTAAGGAGGTGAATATTGTGGAAGAGCGTAACGAACAAGTGGTAGAAGAAGTAAAAGAAGCGCAAGTTGAAGAAGCTGTCACGACAGAAAACAGTGAAAAAACTGTAGAAGAAAAAAGTGAGGCTGCTCTTTTACAAGAAAAAGTAGATGAGCTACAAGCGAAACTAACGGAAACGGAAGGTCGCACATTACGTCTACAAGCTGATTTTGAAAATTATAAGCGCCGTGTCCAAATGGATAAACAGGCTGCTGAAAAATATAGAGCACAAAGCCTAGTTTCAGATATTTTGCCAGCTCTTGATAATTTTGAAAGAGCGATGCAAGTGGAAGCAACTGATGAGCAAACGAAATCCTTATTACAAGGTATGGAAATGGTACATCGTCAATTGCTAGAAGCTTTGTCTAAAGAAGGTGTTGAAGTGATTGAAGCTGTTGGTAACCAGTTTGATCCTAATGAGCACCAAGCTATTATGCAAGTAGAAGACAATGAATTTGAATCAAACGCGGTAGTTGAAGAATTCCAAAAAGGTTATAAACTAAAAGACCGTGTGATTCGCCCATCAATGGTAAAAGTAAATCAATAATTTACATAAAAGTAGGAGGATTCGCCATGAGTAAAATTATCGGTATTGACTTAGGTACAACAAACTCTTGTGTAGCTGTTATGGAAGGTGGAGAACCAAAGGTTATCCCAAATCCAGAAGGAAACCGTACAACACCTTCTGTTGTAGCTTTCAAAAATGAAGAGCGTCAAGTTGGGGAAGTTGCAAAGCGTCAAGCAATTACAAACCCAAATACAATCATGTCTGTTAAACGTCATATGGGTACAGACTACAAAGTAGAAGTTGAGGGTAAAGATTATACACCTCAAGAAATTTCTGCAATCATTTTACAAAACTTAAAAGCTTCTGCTGAAGCATACTTAGGTGAAACAGTAACGAAAGCTGTTATTACAGTACCTGCATACTTCAACGATGCAGAGCGTCAAGCAACGAAAGATGCTGGTCGTATCGCTGGTTTAGAAGTTGAGCGTATTATCAACGAACCAACAGCAGCAGCACTTGCTTACGGTTTAGAAAAACAAGATGAAGAGCAAAAAATCTTAGTATATGACTTAGGTGGCGGTACATTTGACGTATCTATCCTTGAGTTAGCAGACGGAACATTCGAAGTTATTTCAACTGCTGGTGACAACCGTCTTGGTGGAGATGACTTTGACCAAGTTATTATTGACCACTTAGTAGCTGAGTTCAAAAAAGAAAATAACATTGATTTAAGCCAAGATAAAATGGCACTTCAACGTTTGAAAGATGCAGCTGAAAAAGCGAAAAAAGATCTTTCTGGCGTAACACAAACACAAATTTCATTACCATTCATTAGTGCTGGAGCTGCTGGTCCATTACACTTAGAATTAACATTAACAAGAGCGAAATTTGAAGAGCTTTCAGCTGGTCTTGTTGAAAGAACGTTAGAGCCAACTCGCCGTGCATTAAAAGACGCTGGTTTTGCTCCAAGCGAATTAGATAAAGTTATCCTTGTTGGTGGATCTACTCGTATCCCAGCTGTACAAGAAGCTATTAAACGTGAAACTGGTAAAGAACCATATAAAGGTGTAAACCCTGATGAAGTTGTAGCATTAGGTGCTGCAGTTCAAGGTGGCGTACTTACTGGTGATGTAGAAGGCGTACTATTATTAGACGTAACTCCACTTTCTTTAGGTATTGAAACTATGGGTGGCGTGTTCACGAAATTAATCGAGCGTAACACTACAATTCCAACAAGTAAGTCACAAGTATTCTCAACAGCTGCTGATAACCAACCAGCAGTAGACATTCACGTATTACAAGGTGAGCGTCCAATGTCAGCTGACAACAAAACATTAGGTCGTTTCCAATTAACAGACCTTCCACCGGCACCACGTGGTATTCCACAAATCGAAGTAACATTCGATATTGATGCGAACGGTATCGTTAACGTACGTGCAAAAGATTTAGGAACAAGCAAAGAGCAAGCTATTACGATCCAATCTTCTTCAGGTCTTTCTGATGAAGAAGTAGAACGTATGGTACAAGAAGCAGAAGCAAACGCTGACGCTGACCAAAAACGTAAGGAAGAAGTTGAACTTCGTAACGAAGCTGACCAACTTGTATTCCAAACAGATAAAGTTGTAAAAGACTTAGAAGGTAAAGTGGATGCTGCTGAAGTTGCGAAAGCAACAGAAGCGAAAGAAGCATTACAAGCTGCGATTGAGAAAAACGAGCTTGAGGAAATCCGTGCGAAAAAAGACGCTTTACAAGAAATCGTACAACAATTAACTGTTAAATTATACGAGCAAGCTCAAGCAGCTGCAGGGCAAGCAGAAGGTGCACAAGGAGCACAAGATGCTGGCGCTAAGAAAGACAATGTAGTAGACGCTGAGTTTGAAGAAGTAAAAGAAGACAAGTAATTCAACTGTAAACATAATAAGTAAGATGACAAAAAGTCAAAGTCAAGCGTGCCTTGACTTTGGCTTTTTTCACGAATGAGAAGAAAAGTGTGAGGTTCTTAATTTTTTACTTTGCATACTGTAAGTGAGGAAACTTTGTTGCAAAGCACTTTCTTTCGGTGTTAAAATTACGTTTATGTGAAAGATTCGGGGGTTGTAAATTTATGAGTAAACGAGACTATTATGAGGTCCTTGGACTTAGCAAAGGTGCTTCAAAAGATGAAATAAAAAAAGCGTATCGTCGTTTGGCTAAAAAATACCATCCAGACGTAAGTAAAGAAGAAAATGCAATTGAAAAGTTTAAAGAAGTACAAGAAGCATACGAAGTGTTAAGCGACGATCAAAAGCGCGCGCAATATGATCAGTTTGGTCATGCTGGTGCTAATCAAGGCTTCGGTGGCTTTGGCGGCGGAGGAGACTTCGGCGGTGGTTTCGGTTTTGAAGATATCTTTAGTTCATTCTTTGGCGGCGGTGGCGGCAGACGTCGTGATCCAAATGCTCCGCGCCAAGGTGCTGACTTACAATATCAAGTCACTTTAGATTTTGAAGAAGCTATTTTTGGTAAAGAATTAAATGTCGAGATTCCGGTAGAAGATCCATGTGATACTTGTAAAGGTAGCGGGGCAAAACCAGGAACTTCAAAAGAAACATGTAAACATTGCTCAGGATCAGGGCAAGTAAGTGTAGAACAAAATACACCATTTGGTCGTATCGTAAACCGTCAAGCTTGTGGTCATTGTTCAGGAACTGGTCAAATGATTAAAGAAAAATGTACGACATGCCACGGTTCTGGTAAAGTACGTAAACGTAAAAAAATCAACGTTAAAATTCCAGCAGGTATCGATAATGGTCAACAAATCCGTGTATCTGGAAAAGGTGAAGCGGGCGTAAATGGCGGACCGGCAGGAGATTTATATGTTGTTGTTCATGTAAGAAATCATGAATTCTTTGAACGTGAAGGAGATCACATTATCTGCGAAATGCCATTAACATTCGCACAAATGGCACTTGGTGCTGAAGTGGAAGTTCCTACTGTTCATGGGAAAGTGAAGCTGAAAATTCCAGCAGGCACACAAACAGGAACAGAATTCCGCTTAAAAGGGAAAGGTGCTCCGAACGTACGTGGATACGGTCAAGGAGATCAATATGTAGTCGTTCGTGTTGTTGTACCGACGAAATTAACTTCACATCAAAAAGATTTATTGCGTGAATTTGCGGGACAAGAAGAGCAGGATGATAGTTTATTTGGAAAGCTTAAACGTGCTTTCAAAGGGGAATAATGGAAATGAAAAATGGAGTTGGTAAATTGTGAAATGGTCAGAAATTAGTATTCATACAACAGAAGAAGCAGTAGAAGCTGTCTCTCATATTTTACATGAAGCTGGTGCTAGTGGAGTTGCGATTGAGGATCCAGCAGAGTTGACGAAAGAGCGCGAGCAACAATACGGTGAAATTTATGCATTGAACCCAGATGAATATCCGGCGGAAGGTGTATTAATAAAAGCATATTTCCCGCAAACGGATTCTTTACATGAAACGATTGCAGGTGTAAAATCATCTATTGATGTGCTTCCATCTTACGACATCGAAATTGGTACTGGAAATATTACCGTTAACGAAGTCAATGAAGAAGATTGGGCTACTGCTTGGAAAAAATATTACCATCCAGTACAAATTTCTGATACATTCACAATTGTGCCGACGTGGGAAGAATATACACCGTCTTCTCCGGAAGAAAAAATTATTGAATTAGATCCAGGTATGGCGTTTGGAACAGGAACGCATCCAACAACAACGATGTGTATTCGTGCTTTAGAGAAAACAGTTCAGCCAGGTGACACTGTCATTGATGTAGGAACAGGTTCTGGTGTACTTAGTATTGCAGCAGCAAAATTAGGTGCGTCTTCTGTTCAAGCGTATGATTTAGATCCGGTTGCGGTTGAAAGTGCAGAAATGAATGTACGTTTAAATAAAACAGATGATATCGTGTCTGTTGGGCAAAATAGTCTTTTAGAAGGTATTGAAGGTCCTGTTGATTTAATCGTAGCTAACTTATTAGCAGAAATTATTTTATTATTCCCTGAAGATGCAGCGAGAGTTGTGAAGACAGGTGGATTATTTATTACATCGGGCATTATTGCTGCGAAGGAAAAAGTAATTTCTGAAGCGTTAGAAAAAGCCGGATTTACAATTGAAGAAGTGTTACGAATGGAAGATTGGGTAGCAATTATTGCACGAAATGCGTAATATAGGTTTTAGTCTATAATGAAAAGGGGAGTCTCTCACTATAAGGTGAGGGACTTGCCGTTTGTTATATGAAAAATGATAACGTTTCGTTCTTTTCGTAAGTGTTGACTTACGAAAGGAACGAAACTCTACTAAGGTGATTATATGCAACGTTATTTTGTAGAAGAGAAATATGTAAATGAGACAAATATTCGCATTGTAGGTGATGACGTACATCATATCGCAAGAGTGATGCGTATGTCAGCTGGTGATCACATTTATTGCTGTGTAAATGGAAAAACAGCCGTATGTTCAATTGATGAAATTACCAGTGAATTTATTAATACAGCTATTGTAGAATGGGTAGAGGCGTCAAGTGAACTTCCTGTTTTCGTGACGATTGCAAGTGGACTGCCGAAAGGAGACAAGCTAGAGTTAATTTTCCAAAAAGGAACTGAGCTTGGGGCAGCTGCATTCTTACCATTTCAAGCATCTCGCTCTATCGTAAAATGGGATGCGAAAAAAGCTGATAAAAAAGTTGAGCGTTTAAGAAAAATTGTGAAAGAAGCTGCGGAACAATCACATAGAAGCGAAGTTCCAGAAGTACATGCTCCAGCATCGTTTAAACAATTACTTTCAATGAGTGGTGAGTATGATGTTTGTCTTGTTGCTTACGAAGAGGAAGCAAAACAAGGTGAGAAATCTAACTTTGCAAAAGCTTTAACGACTATGAAACCAGGTCAAAAGCTATTGATTGTATTTGGCCCAGAAGGCGGTTTAGCTGAGGAAGAGATTACAGCGCTTCGTGAACATAAATTTGTACCATGTAGTTTAGGACCAAGAATTTTAAGAACAGAAACGGCGCCGTTATACGCGTTAAGTGCTGCTTCGTATCATTTTGAATTGATGGGGTGATGATCAATGTCAACTGTTGCGTTCCATACGTTAGGTTGTAAAGTAAACCACTATGAAACAGAAGCCATTTGGCAATTGTTTAAACAAGGTGGATATGAAAGAACAGAATATGAAAAGAAAGCTGATGTATATGTAATTAATACGTGTACAGTAACGAATACGGGAGATAAGAAAAGTCGTCAAGTTATTAGACGTGCTGTTCGTCAAAACCCGGATGCGGTTATTTGTGTAACAGGATGTTATGCACAAACATCTCCAGCGGAAATTATGGCGATTCCAGGTGTAGATATTGTAGTTGGTACACAAGATCGTGAAAAGATGTTAGGATACATCGAAGAATTCCGTAAAGAGCGTCAGCCAATTAATGCTGTCCGCAACATTATGAAAACACGTGTATACGAAGAACTAGATGTACCTTACTTCACGGATCGTACACGTGCATCTTTAAAAATACAAGAAGGTTGTAATAATTTCTGTACATTCTGTATTATTCCTTGGGCGCGTGGTTTAATGCGTTCTCGTGATGGGAAAGAAGTTATTAAACAAGCGCAGCAATTAGTAGATGCAGGTTATAAAGAAATCGTATTAACAGGTATTCATACAGGTGGATACGGTGAAGATATTAAAGATTATAACTTAGCTGGATTACTTCGTGATATGGAAGCGGAAGTAGGCGGATTAAAACGTCTTCGTATTTCTTCTATTGAAGCGAGTCAGATTTCAGATGAAGTAATTGAAGTGTTAGATAAGTCTGAAGTAGTTGTACGTCACTTACACATTCCGCTGCAATCTGGATCTAATACTGTATTAAAGCGTATGCGTCGTAAGTATACGATGGAATTTTTCCAAGAGCGCTTAGATCGTTTGAAAGAAGCGTTACCAGGTCTTGCGATTACATCGGACGTAATCGTTGGTTTCCCAGGTGAAACAGAAGAAGAATTCATGGAAACATACAATTTCATTAAAGAGAATCGCTTCTCTGAATTACACGTATTCCCGTACTCAAAACGTACAGGAACACCTGCAGCGCGTATGGAAGATCAAGTTCCTGAAGATGTGAAGAATGATCGTGTTCATCGTTTAATTGAACTATCTAATCAATTAGCGAAAGAGTATGCGTCACAGTTTGAAAGTGAAGTACTTGAAATCATTCCAGAAGAGCAATTTAAAGAGGGCGACCGCGAAGGGTTATATGTAGGTTATACAGATAACTACTTGAAGATTGTATTTGAAGGATCAGAAGAATTAATTGGTAAACTAGTGAAAGTGAAAATTACTAAAGCCGGTTATCCATATAACGAAGCGCAATTTGTTCGTGTCCTTGAAGATGATGTGAAAAAGGAATCAGCAAGCGCATAAAGTGAAACTTTAATCTGCGGGGGGGTTCATCCCCCCGCTGATTATTAGCCTTCACCAATCGGGCTTTTACGGGCAGCCTGATCCCCACCTAACTTCTTTGTTTTCGCTGAATTTTGAGGTGGGGGTCTTACTGCCCGGCGAATAGCGGGGTAAAAAAAGCATGCAAATGGAAACGATTTGCATGCTTTCTTTTTTAGTGGAGAAGTTAAGTACTAAAAAATGTGAGAAATGAGAAGTTTTTTCGTACATTCCTGCATGAAAAAAGGTGTAATGATAAAAATATAGTTGGCTTTAGGTGAAAGGATAACAGATATCTGCATAGTTTTTGAAAAAGGAAGAGCATCTATTCTGCTTTTATTCTGCCAAATAGTTGACCTGAAGTGATAAAATGTATTATAATCGTAAAAGACATGCTGAAGAAGTGTTTCTTTTTGCATGCTGAAGTTAGTATGTAAGTGTGATGTTTCGGAGGGAGGGAAAGAGAATGTCAAAAACAGTCGTTCGTAAAAACGAGTCTTTGGAGGATGCACTTCGCCGTTTTAAAAGATCGGTTTCTAAAACTGGTACACTTGCTGAAGCAAGAAAGCGCGAGTTTTATGAAAAACCAAGTGTAAAACGTAAGAAGAAATCTGAAGCGGCAAGAAAGCGTAAATTCTAAGAGAGGGTGTAAGTTATGAGTCTTCTCGGTCGTTTAAACGATGATATGAAACAAGCGATGAAGAATAAACAAAAAGAAAAATTAACCGTCATTCGTATGGTTAAGGCTGCTTTACAAAATGAAGGTATTAAACTACAGCATACTCTTACTGAAGAAGAGGAACTAACAGTTTTAGCTCGTGAAGTAAAACAGCATAAGGACTCCCTCCTTGAATTTAAAAAAGCTGGTCGTGAAGACCTTGTTAATAAACTGCAAAGTGAAATTCAGATTTTAAGCGCATATTTGCCGGAGCAATTAACGGAAGAACAATTAGCTGATATAATCAAGCAAGTTATTTCTGAAGTTGGTGCAACTTCGAAAGCAGATATGGGTAAGGTGATGACTGCTGTTATGCCGAAAGTAAAAGGTAAAACAGACGGATCACTTGTGAATAAGCTGGTTGTCCAGCTATTAGCATAAAAAAACGTCTCATTTCGTATGAGACGTTTTTTTATGCTTTTTTTCAGTTTGGACGTGATATTACAAGCTCTTTTTTCATACATATGGGATGAGAGGGGGTCTTTTGGGATGAAAAAATTAGAACAAATGAAGAATTGGTTAACAAAGCAAATAGACCTACCAGTGGATGTGCTAATGGATCTACCTCGGATCACGCTTGTTGGGCAAGTGCATATCTATATAGAAAATCATCGAGGTTTATTAGTGTTTTCAGATAAAGAAGTAAGATTGTTGTTAAAGCATGGTCAGTTATTAATTAAGGGGCAGTCCTTTGTTATTAAAACAATCCTTCCGGAAGAACTTTTGCTTGAAGGGATCATTGAGCAAGTAACGTTTTTAGAAGACGAACAGAAAGAGAAGTAAGGGAAACTTCCGTATGTGAAGTTTTTCTTCTTTATTCTAATGATATGAACCTACTATTTAGTTTGTCCCGCTATTTATGTTATGGAAAATAAAACTCTTTATTTCATTTTCGTACGAGCTATTTTGCTAATTAAAGTGAAAAGTAGTGTGTCTACTTTTGGAAAGGTAGTGAAGGTGGTAGATGAAAAATAAATGGTTTATAAAGTGGCTTGGATATGTAAAGGTACGAATTGAAGGTAGAGGAGCGGAACGGTTCGTTAACGAATGTGTGCGTAGGAAATTACTAGTTTGGGACGTTAAGAAAATAGCTGATGAAACGTTAGTATTTTGCATGCTATTACGAGATGTGAAAAAAATCAAGCCGATTTATAGAAAAAATGAATGTAAATTATATTTTATTGGGCGCTATGGCTTTCCTTTTTGGAATAAGCGTTTAATTAAAAATAGTGGATTCTTAATTGGTTTTTTAATTTTCTTTTTTGGTATGATTGCATTATCGAATATGGTTTGGAAAATTGAAATTACAGGAGCGAAACCTGAAACAGAATATATATTGATGAAAGAATTGGACAAAATGGGTATTAAAAAGGGAAAATTACAATTCCAAATGCCTAATGTAGAAGATGTACAGCGTCATTTGACTGATAATATTAATGCGATTACTTGGGCGGGACTTGAAATAAGAGGAACGACGTACCATTTTAAAATAGTTGAAAAAAACGAGCCGAAAAAAGAAAAGGAACAAAGACCGCAAAATTTAGTGGCGAAAAAAGAGGCGATTGTTACAAAAACATTTGTTGAAGTAGGAAAACCAGTCGTTTTAAAAAATGATCATGTAGAAAAAGGGCAACTTCTCGTATCAGGGATATACGGTAATGAGGAGAGTCCGACGATTGTTTCGGCGAAAGGTATTGTATATGGGGAAACGTGGTATACATCTAATGTAACTGTGCCGTTAAAGACACAATTTCAAGTATATACGGGAAATGCATATAATGAGCATTACCTTACATTTGGGAGTACGAAAATAAAAATATGGGGATTTCAGCATGATAAGTATAAACGCTCTCGTACTGAAAGTGTAAAGCATGATGTGAAATTATTTGGTTTTACATTACCGATTGCATACGAAAAAGATATAGTACGGGAAGAGGAAGAAGCAAATCGAGAATATACAGAAAAACAGGCAATAAAAGTAGCGAAAGAGATGGCTGAAAAAGAACTAAAGAAAAAATTGGATGAACATGCTATGATTGTAAGTGATAAGATTTTGAGTAAAGAGGTTGAGGCGGATCAACTAAAAGTCACATTGCATTATACTGTGATTGAAAATATTGCAGAGTCACAACCAATATCCGAATCCGATATTCAAGGAGACTGAGTAATGGCAGAACAATTAGTAGAAATGAACCAACAATTGGAAAATACTAACGAAGCAATCGCTCTTTTTGGAGTCAATGATGCTCATTTGAAAGTAATTGAACGTGAACTGAATGTATCGATTGTAACTAGAGGTGAAACTGTTCATGCATCTGGAGCAGTTGAAACTGTGGCACTCGTAGAAAAAATCTTACAGCAATTACTTGTTGTTATTCGAAAAGGTGTATCAATTACAGAAAGAGATGTTGCGTATGCAATTCAGCTCGCACAACAAGGGAAAATTGCTCAATTTGAAGAGTTATATGAAGAAGAAATCTTTAAAACGGCAAAAGGTAAATCCATTCGTGTAAAAACAATGGGGCAAAGAAGATATATTCATGCAATGAAGAAAAATGATATTGTATTTGGAATAGGGCCTGCCGGAACTGGGAAAACATATTTAGCTGTAGTAATGGCTGTAAGGGCTTTAAAGCAAGGGTATGTAAAGAAAATCATTTTAACGAGACCAGCTGTAGAAGCTGGAGAAAGTTTAGGGTTTTTACCAGGTGATTTGAAAGAGAAGGTAGATCCGTACTTACGTCCATTATATGATGCCCTGCACGATATTCTTGGACAAGAATATACGCAGCGTATGATGGAACGAGGTGTAATTGAAATCGCGCCTCTTGCTTATATGAGAGGACGTACGCTCGATGATTCATTTGTTATTTTAGATGAAGCGCAAAATACAACGGGTGCACAAATAAAAATGTTTTTAACTAGATTAGGTTTTAGTTCTAAAATGGTTATTACGGGAGACCCTTCACAAGTAGATTTACCAAAAGGAGTAAAGTCAGGGCTTACGCTAGCTTCTAACATTTTATCTGGTGTATCTGGTCTTTCATTCATTACATTAGAACAAACGGACGTTGTAAGGCATCCACTGGTGCAACGTATTATTGAGGCATATGATAAAATGGAATGATCCTATTTGTCAGGATCATTTCTTTTTGTATTAAGGTTGGCGAACGGCATATTTTTTACTATCATAAAAGATAAGAGAAATAAACTATAGGTACTGGTGTATAAAATGTTACCTAAAAGTATCGTTGGCTAAAAGAAATGAAAGCTATAAATAGTTTCACTTTATTTCTGGAGAGGAGAAGGTATTGAAATCATGTTAAGATCTCAAGAAATTTCTAAGTGGTTTCGTAATTTACAACATTCGAAAAAACTAAGTTGGATTTCTTACGTTTTATTAGGAGCAGTGCTGTTTTTTGCACTGATGAATAATGTGAAACCAGAGCAATTAGATGTTGATATGTATTCTATTGCGAAAAAAACAATTCATTCTCCTATTAAAATTGAAGATAAGGTTATAACGGACAGGAAAAAACAAGAGGCCGCTCAAAAAGTCGGGGATCAATATACATATAGAAGTGAATATAAACAAAATAGAGTAGATATTGTAAATGATGTTTTTGCTAAGGTAAATGAAGTCATTCAGGAGATGAAAGCTGCTGGACCTGAAGAGCAAAAAAAGATGACCGATGCTAATAAATTAGAAAAATTGAAGAAGAAGTTGCCATCTAATTTAACAAAGGAATTATCGGATGAGAATTTATTGTACTTTATCAATGCAGAACCGGATCAATTAGAATTAGCAAAGAATGCGGCTTTAACGTCTGTTAGTGTTATTATGGGTGGAAATATTAAAATGTCCGAAGAAATGGCAGCGAAAGAGCGATTTGTTAATGAAATGAAGAGCCTTAATGTGAATAGCGGATTAAAGGAAGCTGTGAATGCGCTAGGATCCTATGCGATTACAGCAAATTACTTTTATGATCCAGCTGTAACGAAAGAGAAGAAGAAAGCAGAAGAAGATTTAGTTCCACCTGTTTATATTCTTCAAGGACAAGTTATCGTTAGAGAAGGTGAAACAATTTCAAGTGATATGTATAATCAGTTGAAATTAGTCGGTTTATTAGAGAAAGGTAATAGTTTTCAGCCTTACGTTGGATTAGCGGTGCTCATTGGTGTGTTACTATACTTTATGCATAAGCAGTTTGAAGTATTTTTACAGCGGAAAAGAGAAGACAGACCGTACATTTTAGCATATATTACAATTTTGTCTATCACGATTGTTTTAATGAAAATTATTAGTTTGTTTCAAAAGCTTGAATATGCAGGAATTGCGTATGTTGTCCCTGTTGCGATGGGAACAATACTTGTAAAACTAATGATTGGTGATCGATTTGTATTTTTAACAAGTATGATTTTTTCTGTGTGCGGAAGTATTATGTTTAATGAAGGGGTAACAAGTACACTGAATTATAGTGTAGGTATTTATGTGTTATTAAGTTCATTATCAGTAAGTATTTTCTTACGAGAAAAAAATCGTCGTACGATGATTTTGCAAGCTGGTATACTCGTTTCTATCTTAAATGTAGTCGTCTTGGCGGCGTTATTATTATTACGTAATGGGAATTTTTCACCTCTTGAAATTGGTACGCAATTATTGATGGCTTCCGTTTCAGGGATTATCTCATCTGTTTTGGCTATGGGAATATTACCATATTTAGAAAGTGGACTTGGAATAGTATCAAGCATGAAACTTATGGAACTATCAAGTCCGAATCATCCGCTTTTGCGTAGAATTTTGTTAGAAGCGCCAGGAACATATCACCATAGTGTAATGGTAGCGAACCTTTCTGAGTCGGCTTGTGAAGCAGTTGGAGCAAATGGTGTATTAGCACGTGTAGGAGCGTATTATCATGATGTAGGAAAAACGGTACAACCACAATTCTTTATTGAAAACCAGATGGGAATTGAAAATCCGCATGATAAATTAGATCCTGTGACGAGTAAAGATATTATCATTGCTCATGTAACAGATGGAGTGAAAATGCTCGAAGAATACCATATTCCGCAAGAGATTATCGATATTGCTGGACAACATCATGGTACAACGCTCCTTAAATATTTTTATTATAAAGCGATTAAAGAAGATAAAGAAAAATATACAGAAGAGATGTTCCGTTACCCAGGATCCAAAGCAACTTCTAAAGAATCGGCAATTGTTGGTATTGCTGATAGTGTTGAAGCGGCGGTACGTTCTATGAATCACCCAACGCCAGATCAAATTAATAATTTAGTACAAAGTATTATTAAAGATCGCCTGCAAGATGGGCAATTTAGTGAATGTGATTTGACATTTAAGGAACTACAAATCGTTGGAAAAACGTTATGTGAAACGTTAAATGGTATTTTCCATTCGCGTATTACATATCCGGAACCACCGGAAGAGAAGGAGAAAGAATGAGTTTATTAATTGATTTCATTGATGAAACAGAAGAAGTGAAAGAAGAATATGTGAATTTAATTCGTGAGATATTAGGAACAGCGGCTCAAATGGAAAAAATAGAGGATGGTGCTGAGTTATCCGTGACATTTGTAGATAACGAACGCATTCGCGAGATTAATCGTGATTACCGAGATAAGGATCAGCCTACTGATGTCATTTCCTTTGCTATGGAAGAAATGGGAGAAGGAGAAATGGAAATTGTAGGCGCAGAGATGCCTCGCATGTTAGGTGACCTTATTATTTCTATTCCGAGAGCGAAAGAACAAGCTGAAGAGTATGGACATTCTTTTGATCGTGAACTTGGCTTTTTAGCGTTACATGGCTTTTTACATTTGCTTGGTTATGACCACATGACAGAAGAGGATGAAAAAGAAATGTTCGGAAGACAAAAAGAAATTTTAGAAGCATTTGGATTAGGACGATGAAAAAAGGAAAACTTATAAATAGTTTTGGATATGCTATAGCAGGTATATTCTTTTGTCTTCGTCATGAACGAAATATGAAAATTCATTATTTAGCCGCAGTCATTGTTATATGCTGCGGTTTTTATTTCCATATTACGAAAGTAGAGTGGATGGTAGTACTTATTGTAATAGGAATTGTAATGAGTTTAGAGATGGTAAATACGGCTGTGGAAAAAACAGTAGATTTAGCGACTACGGATATACATCCGTTTGCAAAAATTGCAAAGGATGTCGCAGCGGGAGCGGTTTTATTGTTTGCGATAATAGCTGTTATAATTGGTGCTATTATCTTTTTACCGTATGTGGTATAGTTGCATTCCAAAGCTTTTATTAAGCTTTGGAAGTGCCGTAAAGGCCTTTAATCAGAGAGTGTATCTATTCACAGCTGTGAACAGGAAGGATGCGGGAATATGAATAGTAAACAATTAATTCAAGAAGCAATCGAAGCGCGTAAACAAGCGTACGTACCATATTCTAAATTTCAAGTAGGTGCAGCATTATTAACACAGGATGGAAAAGTGTATCGTGGATGTAATGTTGAGAATGCATCATATGGCTTATGTAACTGTGCAGAAAGAACAGCCTTGTTTAAGGCGATTTCTGAAGGAGATAAAGAGTTTGTAGCTATCGCAGTTGTGGCGGATACAAAGCGTCCAGTACCTCCTTGTGGAGCATGTCGACAAGTTATGGTAGAATTATGTAAACAGGATACGAAAGTATACCTATCAAACTTACATGGTGACGTTCAAGAGACGACAGTCGGAGAATTGTTACCAGGAGCATTTTTAGCGGAGGATTTACATGAATAGAAAAGGTTATAAATCAGGTTTTGTCTCTATTATTGGCAGACCGAATGTTGGGAAATCTACATTTTTAAATCGTATTATCGGCCAAAAAATTGCCATTATGAGTGATAAACCACAAACAACTCGTAATAAAATTCAAGGCGTATATACAGAAAATGATTCACAAGTAATTTTCATTGATACACCAGGAATACATAAACCGAAACATAAGCTAGGCGACTTCATGGTAAAAATGGCGCAAACGACATTAAAAGAAGTTGATATCGTTCTGTTTATGGTTAATGCGGTTGAAGGGTTTGGTCGTGGTGAGGAATTCATCATTGAGAAATTAAAAGAGACGAAACAACCAGTATTTTTAGTTATTAATAAAATTGACCAATTGCATCCAGAGCAGTTATTAGAGTTAATTGACCAATACCGCAAACTACATGAGTTTGCAGAGATTGTACCGATTTCTGCATTAGACGGTAATAATGTGGACGCTTTAATTGGAACAATTAAAAAGTATTTACCAGAAGGACCACAATACTACCCAGATAATCAAGTAACGGATCATCCGGAGAGATTTATTATTGCAGAGCTTATTCGTGAGAAGGTACTACATTTAACACGTGAAGAAGTGCCGCATTCTGTGGCTGTTGTAATCGATGCAATTCAAAAACGCGAAGGCGGCGCAGTTTATATCAATGCAACGATTGTTGTTGAACGTCCATCGCAAAAAGGGATTATTATCGGGAAACAAGGGAAGATGCTAAAAGAAGTCGGTAAGCGAGCTCGTTTTGATATTGAAGCATTACTTGGTTCTAAAGTATTTTTAGAAGTATGGGTAAAAGTGCAAAAAGATTGGCGTAATAAAATGTCTCAGCTTCGTGACCTTGGTTTCCGCGAAGACGAGTATTAAAATAGAGTAAAGCTGTAATCAGCGGATGCTTTGTTCATCCGCTGATTATTGGTTTTTATGAGTTTTGATAAATTAGGAAAAATTTTTCTCACATGAAAATGGACAAAATGGGTCAATTTAATAACAACAAAGGAAATTGGTTTATAGGCTACGCTTATTGAGAAAGGTGGATTCTTATGCTAGATTTTACCTGGAAGTTTTTCTCCAAAACAGGAAGCATTGAGACGTACTTGCTTTTGAAAGAAATGGAAAAAGACGTAAACGATGAGATGGATCAACATGAAGAGGAGCTAGCGCATCTAGACTCTCCAATTTCTTGACCCGTTTTGTTCAAACCTTGGATGGTGACGAACATGTTTCAAAAAGTTGAGGGCATCGTTATCCGTACGACAGATTACGGAGAAACGAACAAGATTGTTACAATATTCTCAAGAGAATTGGGTAAGGTAAGTGCGATGGCAAGAGGAGCGAAAAAACCGAAAAGCCGGTTAGCATCTGTTTCGCAACTTATGACACATGGTCATTTCCTTATTCAAATGGGATCTGGACTTGGAACTCTGCAACAAGGCGAGATTATTTCAACCATGAAAGAAATTCGCGAGGATATATTTTTAACTGCTTATGCATCATTTATTGTTGAGTTAACTGATAAAGCAACAGAAGATAAAAAACATAATCCGTATTTATTTGAAATGTTATATCAAACGTTGCATTATATGTGTGAGGGTGTTGACCCAGAAGTATTATCATTGATTTATCAAACGAAAATGCTTCCGGTATTAGGGATGCGCCCGTACTTTGATACATGTGCGATTTGTCATCAAGAAACAGATTTTGTCGCCTTCTCTGTCCGGGAAGGCGGTTTTCTGTGCTCTCGTCATGCTGAACAAGATCAGTATCGTATACCGGTGGGGGAAGCTGTTCATAAATTATTGCGTCTTTTTTACCACTTCGATCTACATAGACTTGGCAATGTATCAGTGAAGGATAGCACAAAAAAACAAATGCGTTTAGTATTGAATACATATTATGATGAATATTGCGGGATTTATTTGAAATCAAGACGTTTCTTAGAACAACTTGATAAGTTTCAAATATAATTTGGGACCGTATACGGTCCTTTTTACATCCTATCTTTTTCGAATAGCATATTTAGTATATAATATTTAAGAGATAGTATAACTTTTTTCGTTGTGCATTAAAGGTGGTGATTATCATAGAGCTGAATAAACGGCAAGAACATATCATTCAGATTGTAAAAGATCACGGTCCTATTACAGGGGAGTCAATTGCTGCGCAATTGGGGTTAACACGTGCAACGCTAAGACCAGACTTAGCAATTTTAACGATGGCTGGTTATTTAGAAGCGCGTCCACGCGTAGGTTATTTTTATACGGGTAAAACTGGGGGGCAGCTATTATCTGAAGCTGTTAAGAAAATTAAAGTGCAAGATTATCAATCTAGACCAGTTGTAATTGATAAAAATGTATCAGTATACGATGCGATTTGTACTATGTTTTTAGAGGACGTAGGTACATTATTCGTTGTAGATCAATCGACTCTATTAGTTGGTGTTGTATCTCGTAAAGATTTATTACGAGCTAGCCTAGGAAAGCAGGATTTAACCTCTCTTCCGGTTAATATTATCATGACAAGGATGCCAAACATTGCGATGTGTCGTAGAGAAGATTCTTTATATGATATTGCGATGGAATTAATAGAAAGACAGATTGATGCGATGCCAGTTGTAAAAGATACGAAACAAGGTTTAGAAGTGATTGGACGAATTACAAAAACAAATATTACACGTGCGTTTGTAAACTTAGTAAATAACGAGTAAGTGTAATTTGTTTAAAGTGAGGTAATGTAATGGATAATAAAATCGTATATGTCGTATCTGATTCTGTTGGAGAAACGGCTGATTTGGTTGTTCGAGCGGCAATGGGGCAATTCCCATTTGCTCCTGATATTAGACGTGTACCGTATGTTGAAGATACAGGGACATTAAAAGAAGTGATTTCGATTGCTAAGAGCAATCAAGCGCTTATCTGTTTTACGTTAGTAAAGCCTGACATGCGTCAGTATTTAGTGACAGAGGCTGCAAAAGAAGGCGTAGAGGCGTATGATATTATCGGGCCTCTTATCGATCAAATCGAAGAAATTACAGGGCAAGTGCCGAGATATGAGCCGGGTGTTGTTCGTAGATTAGATGAAGAATACTTTAAAAAGATTGAAGCGATTGAGTTTGCTGTAAAGTATGATGATGGTAGAGATGCACGTGGTATTTTGAAAGCAGATATCGTATTGATTGGCATTTCGCGCACATCAAAAACACCACTTTCTCAATATTTAGCTCATAACAAACGTTTGAAGGTTGCCAATGTACCACTCGTACCAGAAGTAGATCCGCCTGAAGAATTATATCAAGTGGCTAAAGAAAAATGCTTCGGTTTGAAAATTACACCAGAGAAGTTGAATCATATCCGAAAAGAGCGATTGAAATCACTTGGACTAAGTGACGGTGCAACATATGCCAATATTAATCGTATTAAAGAAGAAATTGATCACTTTGAGAATGTAGTTAGTAAAATAAATTGTCAAGTAATTGATGTATCGAACAAAGCGATTGAAGAAACGGCTAACATTATTGTGAATGCAGTGCAAAACCAAAAAATGTTTTAGCACATTTACCAAAGGTGAATGTGCTTTTTTCGCTCGTGAGAAACACGATGCCTGTTGATTTCGTAATAGATGATAGCGAAGTGGTTATACTTATATTCTTCTCGATTTTTATTATGTTAAAGCATGGTTTCGTTATCCTGAAATAGAAGATGAAAAAATAAAGGGATATGTAGCGTAGTTGAAGAAAATATATTATAATAAAAAATTGTGATAAAAACCTATATTTTACGTTTAGACTTTAATTTTTCAGAATAAACTAGGGATAGGATTTACGAAAAGACATGTAATTACGTTAAATCGACAAAATCTATACAAGAAAACGCACATTATGGAAGGATTCGCAGAAGGGATGTAGAATACAGAAATATGCAAAACATCAATATCGTATTAATTGATGCAAATGCATATACTGTGAATGCTGAAAATTGTGCAAGTTGGGACGAAATTTCATGTCGAAATTTTGTTTATCACATCGTATGCTCATCATTTAAGGAAGCAACAAGGGAATTTGGATCTATGTAGATGCTGAATAAGCGCAAGTTGATATTTACATACGTAACAACTTGCAAAAGAAACAGATCTCGTGATCACATAGGATAAGGTGCTTGTTAGTCTTCTTGTGAAAAAAGTGCATATGTATTGTTTCAAAAGAGATACATTTGTAACAGATGAGCAAATGGATACAATTTTATATAGTAGGTACGTATCTGCGAAATGACGCAGAAAAGGGCCTGCAAAATCGCTTGATAACGTAATCGACAACACTTTCTAATAAGTTTAGAAAAAATATTGTCGAATTATAAAGGAATTTTTTAATTTATATCGAATACAAAATACGACACGGAGATGGATTTATGGGGAACAGAATTCCCGAAGAAGTTGTTGAACAGATTCGGACATCATCCGATATTGTCGAAGTAATTGGTGAATACGTTCAACTTAGAAAACAGGGACGTAACTATTTCGGCCTTTGTCCGTTTCATGGTGAGAATTCTCCTTCATTCTCTGTTTCATCTGATAAGCAAATTTTTCATTGCTTCGGATGTGGAGAAGGCGGAAATGTATTTTCCTTTCTAATGAAAATGGAAGGACTGGCTTTTACTGAGGCTGTTCAAAAGCTAGGTGAAAGAAATGGAATTGCGGTTGCAGAGTATACATCAGGGCAAGGACAACAAGAAGACATATCTGATGACACTGTCATCATGCAACAGGCTCATGAACTTTTGAAAAAGTATTATCATCATTTATTAGTAAATACAGAAGAAGGAAATGAAGCACTTTCGTATTTGTTAAAACGCGGTATTACAAAAGAGATGATTGAGAAGTTTGAAATTGGTTATGCCTCACCTGCTTGGGATGCAGCGACGAAAATTTTACAAAAAAGAGGTTTATCGCTGTCTAGTATGGAACAAGCTGGTCTTCTCATAAGAAGCGAGAAAGATGGTAGTCATTATGATCGCTTCCGTGGAAGGGTTATGTTTCCAATCTATACATTACAAGGTAAAGTGATAGCGTTTAGTGGAAGGGCGTTAGGAGATGACACTCCGAAATATTTAAATAGCCCAGAAACACCGATTTTTCACAAAAGTAAATTGTTGTATAACTTCCACCAAGCGAGGCCGTTTATTAGAAAACGTGGGCAAGTGGTTCTTTTTGAAGGATATGCCGACGTACTAGCTGCGGTGAAAAGTGGTGTGGAAGAAGCTGTTGCGACAATGGGAACAGCTTTAACTGAAGAACAAGCAAAACTTCTGCGACGTAACGTTGAAACTGTTGTTCTTTGCTATGATGGTGATAAAGCAGGACGAGAAGCAACGATGAAAGCAGGGCAATTATTGTTGCAAGTTGGTTGCCAAGTGAAAGTTACATCCTTGCCAGATAAGCTTGATCCTGACGAATATGTGCAACAATATGGGACAACTGCTTTTGAAAATCTTGTGAAATCAAGTATAAGTTTTGTTGGTTTTAAAATAAATTATTTGCGTTTAGGGAAAAATTTGCAAGATGAGTCTGGCAAAGAAGAGTATGTGAAAAGTGTTTTAAAAGAGTTATCGTTGTTACAAGATGCGATGCAGGCAGAATCATATTTGAAGTCATTATCGCAAGAATTTTCGTATTCAATGGAAACACTTTTGAATCAATTGCACCAATATCGCAAAGAACAAAAGGTACAGCAAAAACAAGTAAAGCAGGTTTCTAAGCCGTCTCAAATTGTTCAAACAAAACCGAAGTTAACAGGTTTTGAAAGGGCAGAAAGAGAAATTATTTACCATATGTTGCAAAGTCCGGAAGTGGCCGTTCGTATGGAATCCCACATAGAAGATTTTCATACAGAAGAACATAAAGGGATTTTATATGAACTATACGCATATTATGAAAAGGGAAATGAACCTTCAGTCGGAACATTTTTAAGTTGGCTCTCTGATGAAAAGTTGAAAAATATTATTACTGATATTTCGACGGATGAATTTATTAATCCAGAATACACAGAAGAAGTGTTACAAGGTCATTTGGAGACGCTTAGACGTCATCAAGAAAAACTTGAAAAGATGGAAATCATCTTCAAGATAAAACAAATGGAAAAAACAGATCCTGTAGAGGCTGCTAAATATTATGTAGCATATTTACAAAATCAAAAAGCGAGAAAATAGCTTTTTTGATAAATTTTTAGTATAATGAATGTTTGTATCTCGCGTAAGGAGGGGAACAGATGGCTGACAAACCAGCTCGTTCTAAACAAATTGAAACTGAAATGACCCTTGAGCAAGTGAAAGAACAACTCACTGAGCTCGGAAAAAAACGTGGCGTTCTTACATATGAAGAGATTGCAGAACGCATGAATGGATTTGAAATTGAATCCGATCAAATGGATGAATACTATGAATATTTAGGTGAACAAGGGATTGACTTAGTTGGCGACAATGACAACGACGAAGGCCCTAATAATCGCCAAATAGCAAAATCGGAAGAAGAATTCGACCTCAATGATTTAAGTGTACCACCAGGGGTTAAAATCAACGATCCAGTTCGTATGTATTTAAAAGAAATTGGACGTGTAGATTTACTATCTGCAGAAGAAGAAATTCGACTTGCAACGCGTATTGAAGAAGGCGATGAAGAAGCGAAACGTCGTCTTGCAGAAGCAAACTTACGTCTAGTAGTAAGTATTGCAAAGCGCTACGTCGGCCGTGGTATGCTTTTCTTAGACTTAATCCAAGAAGGGAATATGGGTCTAATTAAAGCAGTTGAAAAGTTCGATTATCGTAAAGGTTTCAAATTTAGTACGTATGCAACTTGGTGGATTCGCCAAGCAATTACACGTGCGATTGCAGACCAAGCAAGAACAATTCGTATCCCAGTTCATATGGTTGAAACGATTAATAAGTTAATTCGTGTACAACGTCAATTATTACAAGATTTAGGACGTGAACCATCTCCTGAAGAGATTGGTGAAGAAATGGATCTTGCTCCAGAAAAAGTACGCGAAATCTTAAAAATTGCACAGGAGCCAGTTTCTCTTGAAACACCAATTGGTGAAGAAGATGACTCCCATTTAGGTGATTTCATTGAAGATCAAGAAGCAACATCGCCTGCGGACCATGCAGCGTATGAATTGCTAAAAGAACAACTAGAAGATGTGTTAGATACACTAACAGATCGTGAAGAAAATGTTCTACGTCTTCGTTTTGGTTTAGATGATGGACGAACTCGTACGCTTGAAGAAGTTGGGAAAGTATTCGGCGTAACGAGAGAACGTATCCGTCAAATTGAAGCAAAAGCACTTCGTAAATTAAGACATCCAAGCCGTAGTAAGCGTCTTAAGGATTTCTTAGAATAGGCTACTTTTAAGTTTACTTCACCTTTGTGAAGTAAACTTTTTTATTTTGTTAATTTTTGTTAAAATTTAGCTATCAGCAACGATTACAATTTCTTGTAATTTATTTTACAGAATTGTCTTTTGATTTGCAAATGCTCATTTTTCGATTTTTCGATTAATTTTGTTTATTCTATACAAAAATATATGTAGAAAAGTGAAAAATATGATGAGAAACGTTAATAATTATCGAAATAATAAGCGATATAACAATAAAAAACAATAAACTGAATTTATGGAATATTTTTAACGATTATTAGTTTGCTCTTTTCTGATAGAGCGTTTTCAAGTACAATGGAAATGACTGAATCATCTAACTATTTAGGGGTATAGAGGGGGGAGAAGAGATATGAAACGTAATCCGCTGATTCCGTTCGCTCTTATTGCAGCATTAGGTATTATCGTTATGTTTGTATTTTCATTTCAGGGGCTAAATAAATCTAAAGAGTTAGCTGATGCAAAAAATGGCGGGAAGCCAACGCAAACAGCATCAAAGCCAGAGGATATTGTGAAGCAAAGCTGTACGAGCTGCCACGGTGATCAGCTACAAGGGGCAGTAGGACCTAATTTACAAAAAATTGGTGGAAAACTTTCGAAAGAAGAGATTCAAGAAGTTATTTCGAAAGGAAAAGGAAACATGCCACCTAATTTAGTTCCAGCTGATCAAGCCGCTAAAGTAGCTGATTGGTTATCAAAGAAAAAATAAAGTTCCGTATGACAAGTCTTTTGCTTATGCAAAGGGCTTGTTTTTCTATATTTTCTAAAATACGATAAATGATAGAGAAGTGAATTGTTGTTATGGGCTTGCAACAACTACTATAAATTCATTATCATGGAGACAGACTGACAAGAGAAGGAGTAATGGAAATACATGAATGAAGTAAAGCTTTCAAAACGATTAGAAGAAGTTGTGCGTGAAATACCAGTAGGATCTACAGTTGCTGATATTGGATCAGATCATGCGTATTTACCGTGTTATACAATTATAAATAATATTGCTACAAAAGCAGTTGCAGGAGAGGTTGTAGAGGGGCCATTTCGCTCTGCGCAAGCAACTGTAACTGAAAGTGGCTTACAAGATAAAGTAGATGTGCGTAAAGGGAATGGTTTAGCTGTTATCACGCCAGGAGAAGTAGATGTAATTACGGTTGCCGGAATGGGCGGAGCGTTAATTCGTGACATTTTAGAAAGTGGTAAAGAAAAGTTAGAAGGTGTAACGCGTTTAATTTTACAGCCGAATATTGCAGCGCATCATATTCGTGAATGGTTTATTGAGAATGGATGGGAGCTTATCCATGAAAAAATCGTAAAAGAAGATGGGAAAATTTACGAGATTTTAGTAGGAGAGCGAGGAAACATCGCGTCGCCTTATTCTAAAAATAAACAAGCTGAATTATTTATGGGACCATTTTTAATAAAAGAAAAAAGCGAAGCTTTCGTTGAAAAATGGGAAGGAGAATTGAAAAATTTCCAAAATATTTTAAAGCAGTTAGAACGTGCGACTGATTCTGAAGAAACAAAAGCGAAGCGTGCAGAAGTAGAAGCGAAAATGAAAATGATAGAGGAGGTTTTATCATGAGTAAAATTCCAAATGGCCATGAAATTATTTCTTTATTTGAAAGTATGTATCCAAAGCATTTGGCGATGGAAGGAGATAAGATTGGCCTGCAGATTGGAGCGCTTAATAAACCCGTGCAGCACGTATTAATTGCGTTAGATGTAACGGAAGAAGTGGTAGATGAAGCAATTCAATTAGGAGCAAATGTCATTATTGCACATCACCCTTTAATTTTTAACCCGTTAAAAGCGATTCATACAGATAAGGTGTATGGGAAAATTATTGAAAAAAGTATTAAAAATGATATTGCAATCTATGCAGCACATACAAATGTGGATGTTGCGAAGGGCGGGGTAAATGATTTACTTGCTGAGGCGTTAGGGTTGCAAAATACAGAAGTGTTGGCACCGACATATGCAGAAGAAATGAAAAAAGTTGTTGTGTTTGTGCCAGTAACTCATGCAGAAGAAGTACGCAAAGCATTAGGAGATGCAGGTGCGGGTCATATAGGCAATTATAGCCACTGTACGTTTAATAGCGAGGGTACAGGTACGTTTGTACCTCAAGAGGGGACAAATCCTTATATCGGGGAAACTGGGCAGTTAGAGCGCGTAGAAGAAGTGCGAATCGAAACGATTATTCCAGCTTCACTACAGCGAAAAGTGATTAAGGCAATATTAACGGCACATCCATATGAAGAAGTAGCGTATGATGTGTATCCACTTGATAATAAAGGTGAAACGTTAGGGCTTGGAAAAATAGGCTATTTACAAGAAGAAATGACACTTGGGCAGTTTGCAGAACATGTAAAACGATCATTAGATGTAAAGGGTGCGCGTGTTGTTGGGAAATTAGATGATAAAGTGCGCAAAGTAGCTGTACTTGGTGGCGATGGTAACAAATATATCAATCAAGCTAAATTTAAAGGAGCGGATGTATATGTAACAGGTGACATGTATTACCATGTTGCCCATGATGCGATGATGCTAGGTTTAAATATAGTCGACCCAGGACATAACGTTGAAAAGGTAATGAAGCAAGGTGTACAGAAGCAATTACAAGAAAAAGTAGATGCAAAGAAACTGAATGTGCACATTCATGCTTCGCAGTTACATACAGATCCATTTACATTTGTATAAGAAAATTAAAAACCGTTGCTCATATGGGCAACGGTTTTTATTATTGTTCTTTTTTCACTTTTACACGAGGTAATATTTTTTGTAAAGGTACTTTCCGAACTCTTTCCCATGTAGCGGGATTCATTGGATCATATTGATCTAAGAAAGCGATAACTTCTTTCGTAATTGGCGTTGGTGTAGAAGCACCTGCTGTAACAGCTACGTTTTCTACACCTTGTAGCCATTCTAGTTTGATTTCACTTACATCTGCAACGCGATATGCTTTCGTACCAGCGATTTCTTGTGATACTTGTGCTAAACGGTTTGAGTTGTTACTTTTCGGATCACCGACAACAATTGTTAAGTCTGCAACATCAGCTTGCTTAGCAACAGCTTCTTGGCGAACTTGAGTTGCTAAACAAATTTCCTTATGGAATTCTGCTGTTGGGAATTTCTTCTGAATGTCCTCCATTAAATGTTGAACATCCCATTGGCTCATCGTTGTTTGATTTGTAACTAAAATTTTATCCGTTGGAATTTCTAATGTTTTTAAATCATCAGCTCTTTCAATTAGATGAACGATATCAGGTGCAATACCAACTGCGCCTTCTGGTTCTGGATGATTTTTTTTGCCGATATAAATGACATGGTAACCTTCAGCTTTCTTTGCCTCAATAAGGTCATGTGTTTTTGTAACATCTGGGCAAGTGGCATCGATTGTTGTTAAACCTTTTTCTTTTGCGCGTTGTTTAACTTCTGGAGAAACACCGTGTGCAGTGAAAATAACAGTACCAGAATCGATTTTATCTAAAATGTCTAATCGACTTGGGCCGTCTAGTGTGATGATGCCATCTTCTTCGAACGCATCTGTTACATGTTTGTTGTGAACAATCATACCTAAAATATAAATAGGTCTTGGTAATGATGTATCTAATGCGGCGTTACGTGCAATAACCATCGCGTCCACAACACCGTAGCAATAACCACGAGGGGAAATTTTAACAATTTTCATATGAGTAATCCTCTCCTTCTAAACAAGGGATACTTTTGTGCATAGTCTTTTACATTATAAAGGAGGAGTGGATAGAAAACAAAGGATTGTTACACATATAGTTTTGGTTTTGTTGCTATTTTTTGCACAGGCTCCTCTCGTACTTCTTTTTCTATGACGGGCTCAATCACTATTTTTTTTCTTTTTCTTTTTTTTGGTGGAGGAGGTGGAGTTGCTACCTCAACCTTCTCTGCTACGTCTTCCGTTTGATCTTCGGCTTGATCTTCTTCCGTACTTTTTCCGGAGGTGAGGATTTTAACAATGCTTGGTAGGTTACGCATAATGGGACCGTACTGTTCGACGACAGGGCTTACAGATTGAACAACTTGGGATACTTTTTCAATATTGTTTATCATATTAGTTGGATTCGAAATCAAATTCGCAAAAAAACTGCCGATACCACTGCTTGATGCCGCTGTAGTGGCTGCACCACCACGCGTTTCATTTGATTCATACATTTGAGGGGGGATCATTTGCTCTTGATGCTGCATATATGGTTGATATTGCTGTGAGTATTGCTGTTGGTATTGTGGTGGATAGTACTGTCGATATTGTGGTGGCGGTTGCTGGTGCTGGTGCATCGTTGGCGGTGCTCCTTCCATTTGTCGATAAGGCGGAACCATTTGCATGTAAGGTTCGGTTGGATCGTGCTTTTTAAAGAGTTTAGCAAGGAACCCTTTCTTTTTTTGTGCCATCGGTGGTAGCTGTGGAATTGGATATGGTGTATAAGGTTGCTGTCCTTGATTCGGATACATTTGTCTTGCGGGAGATTTTGGAAACATGTGAGAAATCCTCCTTTCTTCAGTTAGGTATATACACATACAATATGCAATAAGGGGGAAGAAGGTTAGTTTTTGAAGGAAAAACCTAAACTAAAGATGGATTTTACTTGTAGATTTCGATATAATGTAGACTTGACTGATTTGTGCGCGCAGTAGAAATTTAGAAAGAAGGTGTAACTTATGACACAACAAACTTTTACACAGTATGATTTTAAACCATTTTTAATAGATGCAGTTCGTGAACTACGCTTTACAGAGCCGACAGGAATTCAACAGAAAATTTTCCCAGTCGTGAAAAAAGGTGTAAGTGTAATTGGACAATCCCAAACAGGTTCTGGGAAAACACATGCATACTTACTTCCTACATTGAACAGAATTAATGCAAGTCGTGAAGAAGTACAACTTGTTATTACAGCGCCTACTCGTGAGTTAGCACAACAAATTTACGAAGAAATCGTGAAATTAACAAAGTTCTGTGCGGAAGATCAAATGATTACAGCACGTTGTTTAATTGGTGGAACTGATAAACAACGCTCAATTGAAAAGTTGAAAAAACAACCTCATATTGTAGTTGGAACACCAGGACGTATTAAAGATTTAGTAGAAGAACAAGCACTATTTGTTCATAAAGCAAATACGATCATTGTCGATGAAGCAGACTTAATGCTTGATATGGGATTCATTCATGATGTAGACAAAATTGCAGCACGCATGCCTAAAAACTTGCAAATGCTAGTTTTCTCTGCAACAATTCCTCAAAAACTAAAACCGTTTCTGAAGAAATATATGGAGAATCCAGAGCATATTCATATCAATCCAAAACAAGTTGCGGCTGGAAATATTGAGCATTATTTAGTACCTTCTAAACATCGAAACAAAATCGATTTAGTGAACAAAATGTTGCTACAATTTAAACCGTATTTAGCAGTTGTTTTCACGAATACGAAAAAGATGGCGGATCAGGTTGCTGACGGATTAATGGAACGTGGCTTAAAAGTTGGAAGAATTCACGGTGATTTATCACCACGTGACCGTAAAAAAATGATGAAACAAATTCGTGACCTTGAATTCCAATATATTGTTGCAACTGATTTAGCAGCACGTGGTATTGATATTGAAGGAATTAGTCATGTTATTAACTACGAACTTCCATCAGATTTAGATTTCTTCGTTCACCGCGTTGGAAGAACAGCACGTGCAGGACATTCAGGTATTGCAGTGACGATTTATGATCCAGCAAACGAAGAAGCGTTAGATAGTTTAGAAAAACAACGTCATATTGAGTTCAAACATGTAGATTTACGCGGAGATGAGTGGGCGGATTTAGGTGAACGCCGTCGTCGTAAGAGCCGTAAGAAACCAAATGATGAACTTGACGTTATGGCAACGAAAGTTATTAAAAAGCCGAAAAAAGTAAAACCAAACTATAAACGTAAACTTGCAACAGAACGTGACAAAGTGAAGAAAAAATATAGCAATAAAAAAAGATAAGGGATTTCCCTTATCTTTTTTTATCCCGCTATTTACGGGGGATAATAATGAGTGGAGAATGGAAAAACAATTCGCTACATATTTCTACAAATTATGCTATCATTATATCTATTGTATATTGAAGAGGTGATTGTATGTTAAAGATTGGATCTCATGTTTCTATGAGTGGTAAGAAAATGTTATTAGCAGCAAGTGAAGAGGCTGTTTCATACGGTGCAACAACGTTTATGATTTATACAGGTGCACCGCAAAATACAAGAAGAAAACCAATTGAAGAATTGAACATAGAAGCAGGAAGAAAACATATGGAACTAAACGGTATTGAGGAAATTATCGTACATGCGCCATATATTATTAATGTCGGAAATACGACGAAACCAGAAACATTCCAATTAGGTGTAGACTTCCTTCGCATGGAAATTGAAAGAACATCTGCATTAGGTGTAGCGAAACAAATCGTTCTTCACCCAGGTGCGCACGTTGGTGCAGGAGCGGATGCTGGTATTCAACAAATTATTAAAGGGTTGAATGAAGTATTAACGCCAGATCAGACTGTTAACATCGCGTTAGAAACGATGGCAGGTAAAGGGACAGAATGCGGTCGTAGCTTTGAAGAAATTGCAAAGATTATTGACGGTGTAACATATAATGAAAAACTATCCGTATGCTTTGATACGTGCCATACGCACGATGCAGGATACGATATCGTAAATGACTTTGACGGTGTATTAAACGAATTCGATAAGATTGTTGGTATTGATCGTTTACAAGTACTTCATATTAATGATAGTAAAAATGTACGCGGCGCAGGAAAGGACCGTCATGAAAATATCGGTTTCGGTCATATCGGTTATAAAGCGTTGCATCATATTGTACATCATCCACAGTTAATGCACGTACCAAAAATTCTTGAAACGCCATATGTAGGTGAAGATAAAAAAGATAAGAAGCCGCCATATAAATTAGAAATCGAAATGCTGAAAAATGGTACTTTTGATGAAGGAATTCTTGAGAAAATTAAAGCGCAATAAGCAATAAGGAGGGGATTTTCCCCTCCTTATTTTAGTAGTTGCTGAAATAAAGTATTTACTTGTTGGGCAGTAGCAGGGGAGGTTACTTTTGCTATTTGTTTTAAGAGCTCTAGTCGTTCGTCATTATCGTAAATATTAATATTCTTTCCTTTCATAAGTCCAACAATTTGATCAGCTTGTGCAGTCGTAATAGAAACCTCATACTCTTTACTATATTTCAATAACTCTTTTGTAGAAATATGATTTAATTTTTTATTTACAAGTTGTTTAATGAGATTCATCGAGTTATCCTCCTTCACTCGTTCTTCTATCGAAATATATGAGTACGTAGCTTGTACATATTCGTATAGAGTTTCTTTTTTCATGAGAAAAAGAAGCGTATGTTATAATATAAGAACAAAAATATAGAAAAAGAGTATAAGGAGGACTTATGGAGCAGAAGCAACATCGAAAAGAAAGTGTTATCCATCTTATTTATCGTTTAGTTATGATTATTTTTGGGGCAGCATGCGCAGCGGTAGCGATTGAACTATTCTTAATGCCAAATAAAATTATTGATGGTGGAATTATTGGTATTTCTCTTATATTAGATTATCTTACTCCTAATATTTGGTGGTTAAGTTTCTCTACTTTAGTCGTTATTCTCAATATCCCATTTATGTATTCGGGTTATAAGCAAATCGGAAAAACGTTCATGTTATCTTCGGCATTCGGTATTGTAGCTTTAGCGTTTATTGAATCAACGTTACATGCTGTTCCGCCATTTACAACAGAACCGATTTTAGCAACAGTGTTTGGTGGTCTTATTTTAGGCCTTGGTGTAGGGCTTGTTATTCGTCACGGTGGATCAATGGACGGAACAGAAATTATGGGTATTTTATTAACGAAGAAATTACCTTTCTCCGTTGGCGAATTTGTAATGTTTGTGAACTTATTTATTTTTGCATGGGCAGCATTTGTATTTGGTGTGGAACAAGCTATGTATTCTGTTATGACGTACTATATCGCATTCAAAACAATTGATACAGTTATTCAAGGTTTAGATGAAACGAAAGCAGTTTTAATTGTATCAGATCAATATGAGGAAGTATCAAATGCGATTTTGCATCGTCTTGGTCGTGGAACGACAAAGCTTGTAGCGAAAGGCGGTTACACGGATAAAGAAAAAGAAGTGATTTATGCAGTTGTAACGCGTCTAGAAGTGACAAAGCTGAAATCAATTGTGTATGAAATTGATGCGAATGCGTTTGTTACAATTATGAGTACACAAGAGACAAATGGTGGTAAGTTTAAATCGGCTATTCACTAAAAATGTATTCGGTAACAGCCTTCGCCCATCGGATGGACTCATTTCATTAAGGTTGCACTTTATAGGAATATTTTTCGAAAGCAGAGAATTTTTCTCTGCTTTTTGTTATAATAATAAGGTTTCTTGAAAAAGTAGATATATTTTAGGCAGATTGGTTTACAACTATAATAAGCTATACTATAATTCAAATAGATATAAATCGGAATCATTCTGAATTAAAATAGGTGAGATGCTATGAATAATATATTAGAAATAGAAGGATTGTCATTTCGATATGAAGATCGAAATGTGTTAGAAGATATTAACTTGCAAGTTCCGAAGGGAGCTTTTTTAGGTTTAGTTGGACCAAATGGTTCTGGGAAATCAACGTTACTAAAATGTTTATTAGGTGTTTTAAAGCCAAAACAGGGAAGTATTCGTTTGTTTGGTGTTGATAGTAAGAAGTTTAAAGAATGGAACAAAGTTGGTTATGTGTCGCAAAAGGCAAATAGCTTTAATTCTGGTTTTCCGGCAACTGTGTTTGAAGTTGTGTCAATGGGACTCGTTTCGAAAAAAGGGCTGTTTCGCTTTTTCACGAAAAGCGATAAGGAAAAAGTAGAAAAAGCAATTGCTGATGTAGGAATGAATGAGTTTCAAGGGCGCAATATCGGAGAACTTTCTGGTGGACAACAACAGCGTGTATTTATTGCTCGTGCGCTCGTTAGTGATCCTGAATTACTTATTTTGGACGAGCCTACTGTTGGAATCGATGTGAAGAATGTAGAAAGTTTTTATGAGATATTAGAGGATTTAAACAAAAGGTTAGGAATCACATTAATTCTCGTTACGCATGATATGGGAGCTGTTACTGAGAAAGTAACACATGTTGCATGCCTAAACCAACATCTACATTTCCATGGAAATGTAGAGAAGTTCCGAGAGTTAGAAGATGCAGAAATGTCCGTCTTATATGGACATCATGTTCATCGTTTAGAACACGAGCATGAGCATCACGGGAGGGTATAATGATACAAGATTTTTTACAATATGACTTTTTACGTAACTCTTTATATGCAGGGATTTTAATAGGACTTGTTGCACCGCTTATCGGTGTATTTGTTGTCATTCGTCGTATGTCGCTTATTGCAGATGCATTAAGTCACGTGACATTATCGGGTATTGCTGCAAGTTTACTACTAGAAAAAACAATTTTCACAGGGGGATTTTTAAATCCGTTATATATGGGAATGTTTTTTTCTATTGGCGGGGCGTTACTAATTGAAAAACTACGTACTGTATATAAACATTATCAAGAATTAGCAATTCCAATTATTCTTTCAGCAGGAATGGGGATTGGCGTTATTTTTATTTCACTTGCAAATGGATTTAACACAGATTTATTTAGTTATTTATTCGGTAGTGTAAGTGCTGTAACAAGTACAGATTTAATCATTATTGGTATTGTAGCAATTGCCGTTATTGTAACGATTACTTTATTATACAAAGAGTTATTTTTACTATCGTTTGATGAGGAATATGCTGTATCAACTGGTTTGAGTGCAAAGTGGATTCACTTTATTTTCATTATATTGGTTGCTCTTGTCATTGCAGTATCAATGCGTGTAGTAGGGGTTCTTCTCGTATCATCATTAATGACGTTACCAGTTGCAGCAAGTATTCGTATTGCGAATGGATTTAAACAAACAATTTTCTTCTCCATTTTATTTGGGGAAATTGCAGTAATTGGTGGAATGTTTGCTTCGTATCAACTTGATCTAGCACCAGGTGGTACAATTGTTATGATAGCAGTTCTTATTTTAATTGGTGCGATTTTATGGAAGAAGAAAAAAACTGCATAAAGTAGGGATAGATATGAATCTAACAGAAGCTTTACGCCTAATGAAAGATAAAGGATACAAACATACTGGGAAAAGGGAAGAAATGCTCAGGTTATTTGCAGCTCACAATCGTTATTTAACGGCGAAAGACGTTTTAGAGCATATGAAGGATGATTATCCAGGTCTTAGCTTTGATACGATTTATCGTAACTTAACGGTGTTTGCTGAAATCGGTGTTTTAGAACAAACAGAATTAAACGGTGAAAAACATTTTCGTTTTACATGTTCTATTATGGAACATCATCATCATTTTATTTGTTTAGATTGCGGAGGGACGAAAGAGATTACTTCCTGCCCGATGGATTTTATGAATAAAGATTTTAACGGTTATGAAGTAACGGGTCATAAGTTTGAAATATATGGCCGTTGTCCAAAATGTGCAAAGTAAAAGCTCGTCAGTTACATAACTGACGAGCTTTTTTACGTAAAAAAGAAGGTTGCCACAAATACTGTGGCAACCTTCTTTTTATTGTTCTTGTGTTTCTTTTTCTCGTTCAGCAGCCATTTCAGCAGCAATTACGTCGATTTCTTTTTTCAGTTCTTCTACCATTATTTCTTCTGGTACTTTACGAACGACTTGCCCTTTACGGAATAATAGTCCTTCTCCACGTGCACCAGCAATACCGATATCAGCTTCACGAGCTTCACCAGGACCGTTTACAGCGCAGCCAAGTACTGCAACCTTAATTGGTACTTGTAGTGTAGAGATATATTCTTCCACTTCGTTAGCGATGCTAATTAAATCAATTTCAATACGACCACAAGTTGGACAAGAAATAAGTGTTGCTGCATTAGATGCAAGGCCGAATGACTTTAATAGTTCACGCGCAACTTTTACTTCTTCAACTGGATCAGCACTTAATGAAATACGTAATGTATTTCCGATGCCTTTATTTAAGATTGCTCCAAGACCAGCGGCACTTTTTACAGTTCCAGCAAATAATGTTCCAGATTCTGTAATACCTAAATGTAATGGGTAATCAAAAGCACGTGCAGCTTTCTCGTATGCTTCAATTGCTAAGTTAACATCAGAGGCTTTCATAGATACGATAATATCGTGGAAATCTAAGTCCTCTAAAATTTTAATGTGATGTAGGGCACTCTCGACCATACCATCTGCAGTTGGGTATCCGTACTTTTCTAAAATGTGACGCTCTAACGAACCTGCGTTTACACCGATACGGATTGGAATACCGCGTTCTTTTGCTGCATTTACTACAGCTTCTACTTTATGGCGACGACCAATGTTACCTGGATTGATACGTACTTTATCAATGCCACCTTCAATTGCTTTTAAAGCAAGGCGATAATCAAAATGAATATCAGCAACAAGTGGAATGTTGATTTGTTTTTTAATATCAGCAATAGCATTTGCTGCGCGTTCGTCTGGAACAGCAACACGCACGACTTGACAGCCAGCTTCTTCTAAACGTTTAATTTCAGCAACTGTTGCTTCAACATCATGTGTTTTTGTTGTTGTCATACTTTGTATAATTAATTCATTATTACCGCCAATTGTTAAATTACCGACTTTAACTGGACGTGTTTTTGTACGATGAGTCATTTCATTCACGAATAGATCGCTCTCCTTATAAAAGAAGTTTCTTATTTAGTCCCTTATATCAAGGATAGTACACGTGACACAGGGCTATAGAAACCGAAGTGCTCGGTTTCACTTTTACTATTGTATCAGCGCCTTTATGTAATTGACAAGGATTAAGTGATTGCTTATTGATATAACGGGAATTTATAAGACTTTCCAATTTGGATTTTTGTAGCAGATGTACTTTTGTTCAGCTGTTTAAAGTCATCAATTACCTTTTCAATAGAAGGGATTTTTTTCTTGTTAATTTGTTCGGTAATAGAAAGAACTGTCTCACCTGTTTTGACTTCAATTGTTTTATAGGAGACATCTGTTTCTTTTTCTGCTTTGTTCTCTTTCTTTTGTTTTGTATCTGTACTTTCTTGTTTTATCGTTTGGGCTGCAGTTGTTTTTTTATATGAACTTAACATCGGTAAAGTGCCGATTTTTATATCGTAATAAAATATATAACCAAGAACAAGCACGAATAAGAATACACCTAATCTTTTCATATTCTTCACTCCTTTGCTAGGAATATATGCTTGTCCAAAAAAAAAATGCCTATTTAGGCATTTTTTTCGTTATTATTTTTCTTTCGGTTTTGGAACTTCTTTAATCGTTAAGTATAGAACAATTAAAACAACTGCGATATAAATGAATGTTGAACCAGGTACAACAATTTTGAATGAATCCATAATCATAAAGAAGATGGTTGGGATTGTGTAGCTGTAAGCAGTTAAAGTCCATACTTGCTTATAAGATAATTTACGTTGACCACTCATAGCGGAACCTATAAACGCAAGTAAAGTAATTCCTAAGAAAGTAATAAACAGTTGGAATAGGTACACTAACACGCCGATAACAGCTAATAAAATTGGATAAATACTATCGAATACAGAAATGAAATCTTGCAAATCTTTCTTCTCAAGAGATGTCCCTAATAAATCATTGTAGGAGTATGTTTGTGTTTGACCATTTCCTATAGAAACTACTTTATCTTTTAAAATAAATAAACCAGTTTTATTTTGGTATTGTTCTATATCTGTTGTATTTGGATCAAATACGAAAAGAGCATCTCCCTCTTCTTTTTGAATAGGTTGTTCAATATCAGCTTTTAGTTCACCATTTTCGATTTTAAAATCAGGTAAATCTTTTTCAATTGCTTGATTTACCATGGTAACACTATCTTGTATAAAGCTACCGTAAAAGAACGTTCTTGGAATAGTAGTGATTAGACAAAGTAGCATAATATACAAAATGGTTTTTCCGATTTTTTGAAAACGGAATAACGCCATATCTTTAGGCGAATATACGCTTTTGGCTAATTGGGTAAATATGGACATAGACTCACTTCCTTTATGTATGTATAAAATCATTGTAACGTAGGAATCTAGGGAAGCTCAAGATATATTATATTTACATATAGTAGAGATAACTAAATTTCTTTTTATTATTTTTCTTCTTTTAAAAGAGAAAAATACAATTGACACTTTTCTTTTCTATATGGTAAATTTATCTTACATTTCTTGAAGAATATATCCGATAGGAATTCTATATTTGATATATTGTTACATACATAATTGTGGACCCTTAGCTCAGCTGGTTAGAGCAGACGGCTCATAACCGTCCGGTCGTAGGTTCGAGTCCTACAGGGTCCATATCCATTTCACATGTTTATTATGTCAGCAGGAAGCTTCCTTGTAGAAGGGAGCTTTTTTTACGGAATATATGAGCATTTTAATTGAAAAGAAGTGGGAATTTTGCTACTTTAATGATAGCAAGACAATGTGATTTATTTGTTTGCACCCTATGGCAATTAGGGTAGAATGAAGTTGTATGTCACTTAAGTGGCAATACATAAACTGGGAGGAATATAACAATGGCAAAACACGAATTACCAAATTTACCTTATGCGTATGATGCTTTAGAGCCTCACTTTGACAAAGAAACAATGAACATCCATCATACAAAACATCATAACACGTACATTACAAACTTAAACGCTGCTTTAGAAGGTCATGCAGAATTAGCTGACAAAAGCGTAGAAGAATTAGTTGCAAACTTAAACGAAGTACCAGAAGCAATCCGTACAGCTGTACGTAACAATGGTGGCGGACATGCTAACCATACATTCTTCTGGACAATCTTATCTCCAAACGGTGGCGGACAACCAGTAGGCGAACTTGCAACTGCAATTGAAGCGAAATTCGGTAGCTTCGATGCATTCAAAGAAGAATTCGCAAAAGCTGGCGCAACTCGTTTCGGTTCTGGTTGGGCTTGGTTAGTAGTAAATAATGGTGAGTTAGAAGTAACAAGCACGCCAAACCAAGATTCTCCTCTAACTGAAGGTAAAACTCCAGTTATCGGTTTAGATGTTTGGGAGCATGCTTACTACTTAAATTACCAAAACCGTCGTCCAGATTACATCGGTGCATTCTGGAATGTTGTAGATTGGAACGCTGCTGAAAAACGTTACCAAGAAGCAAAATAATTGCAATAACGATAGAAAAAAGCTAGGAGAATGCTCCTAGCTTTTTTCTATGCTCTCCTTTTACATAATTGTGCTTGTCTTTGGAAGACTAGAACATGAAGTAAAGGAGAGTTGTGTATGAAGTGGAAACATGTAATTGGTGACGTTGAAGTGAATCGGGATTTAGTGTTATTGCTCCTTATTGGAGGTTTATACACGCTCGCAATTTCTTTATCGAATACGTTTGTTAACATTTATTTATGGAAACAAACGCAAAATTATGTGAATCTTGGCTTATATAATTTGGCCAGCGTTATATTACAGCCTCTCACATTTCTTATAGGTGGGAAATTAGCGAAGCGTATTGATCGCTCAATCTTGTTGCGAATAGGCGTAGGCACGTTAGCAGTTTTTTTTATCGTTGTTTTAGTAACGGGAAAAAGCGCTTCTCACTATATTTTATTAATGGGGGCTCTTTTAGGAGTCGGATATGGTTTTTACTGGCTCGCGTTTAACTTATTAACATTTGAGATTACAGAACCAGAAACAAGAGATTTCTTTAACGGGTTTCTAGGACTTCTTACATCCTTCTCTGGCATGATTGGACCGATAGCAGCTGGATACACAATTTCACGTATGGAAAAATGGAGTGGCTATACGGTCATATTCTTTCTTTCGTTACTGTTATTTGCAATTGCTGTCATTTTAAGCTTTTTTGTATCTAAGAGAGAATGTGAAGGTCGGTATGAAATTGTACAAGTATTGAAAGAGCGGCAAATTGATAAAAATTGGGGAAGAATTACACGTGCACATTTTTTTCAAGGGTTAAGAGAGGGAACGTTTATTTTTGTTATTTCAGTGTACGTGTATTTAGCAACTGATAGCGAGCTTGCATTAGGGAAATATAGCTTAGTAAATTCGGCAGTATCATTTGTATGTTACTACTTAGTCACTCGTATGTTAAAGAAGGAATGGCGGAAAAAAGCAATTTTGCTTGGAGGCATTATTTTATATGCTGTCGTATTTTTAGTTATATTCAACGTTACATACACAAAATTACTTATTTATGCAGCGTGTATCGCGATTGCATACCCCATTTTACTCGTTCCGTACGGATCCATGACATATGATGTAATTGGTAGAGCGAAAAATGCGAGAGAGTGGCGAGTTGAGTATGTAGTTGTCCGGGAATTGTGGTTAAATGCAGGAAGAATTTGCTCGATTTTAAGTTTTTTATGTGCTGTACTATTCTTCTCGCCTGAAAAAAGTTTACCTTACTTATTATGTATTTTAGGTGCAGGACATTTTCTTATTTATTTTGCAGTTAAAAATGTCAAATATAATGAGGGAACTGCGAGTAAAACAAGTATTGTAACGCAAGGAACCACGCAGAATCAAACAGAACCAGAAGGTTAACTTCTCGGTTGTTTTATGCTAGAATAGAAAAAGATGTAAGACAGCAGTGAGGACACCTGTATGAAGGTGTCCCTTTCACATTACATAGCTGTTGGTAGAGGGGGTTTGTATGGGCAAGAAGCAGAAACAACAAAAGAAAAAGACTCACGTTCCTTTTCGGTTAAACGTGCTGTTTTTCTGCGTGTTTTTAATGTTCTCCGCGGTTATTGTAAGGCTTGGTTATGTACAAATTGTTCGCGGTGAGGAATATAAGAATGAAGTGGAGAGGAAAGAGAACTCGACGATCAGTAATCCTGTACCACGTGGGAAAATATTTGACCGTTATGGGCGAGCTGTAGTAGATAATGCAGCTGTACGTACGATTACATTTACAAAAATGAAAGGATCAACTGCAGAGGCTCGCTTAGAAACAGCGAAAAAGCTAGCAGATTTGATTGAAGTACCGACAGATAAATTAACAGATCGCGATAAAAAAGATTATTGGCTTGCTATTCATAAAGAGGAAGCGCAAGAAAAAATTACGGATAAAGATCGTCAAGCGTTTAAAGATAAAAAAATTGACGATAAAGAATTAGACGAGCGTCAACGAAATCGCGTGACAGAAGAAGAAGTGAATCAATTATCCGCAAAAGATTTAGAAGTACTAGCGATTAAAAGTAAAATGGACGGCGGATATGCGATGACGCCACAAGTCATTAAGAAGGATGCCACAGAAAAAGAATATGCGATTATTAGTGAAAACCTAGCAACATTACCAGGTGTAGATACAAGTGTCGATTGGGAACGAAAATATGCATATGATGGTGATTTATTCCGAAGTGTACTTGGCGGGGTGTCAACGTCTGATGAAGGTTTACCGAGAGAAAGACTAGATTACTATCTTGTTCGTGATTATAATCGAAATGAACGAGTAGGAAAAAGTTATCTTGAACAGCAATATGAAGATAGTTTGCACGGTACGAAAGCAGAAGTGAAAAATATTACAGATAAAAACGGTAATATTTTAGAAACGATTAATGTATCAAAAGGGAAAAGTGGTAATGATCTGAATTTAACAATTGATATGGAATTACAAAAGCGTGTAGAAGAAATTATCACGAAAAGTTTATTGAGATATAAAGGTGGGCAACCGCTTCTAGATCGTGCATTCGTTGTAATGATGAATCCAAAAAATGGTGAAGTTTTATCTATGGCAGGGAAACAGTTAGTGGAAGAAAATGGCGAAACGAAAGTACAAGATTTCGCATTAGGAACGATGACAAGTTCTTATCCGATGGGATCGACTGTAAAAGGTGCGACAATCCTTACAGGATATCAAACAGGCGCGATTCAGCCAGGTTCCGTTCAACTCGATGAACCAATTGTATTAAAAGGACCGCTAAAAAAATCTTCTTGGAAGACAATGGGCTATATTAATGATCTTACAGCGTTAAAAATGTCTTCTAACGTATATATGTTTAAAACAGCGATGAATATCGCTGGTGTTCCTTATGTACGAGGCGGTACGTTAGATATACAACAAAAATCATACGATACGATGCGTTACTATTTCGGTCAATTTGGACTTGGTGTAAAAACTGGAATTGATTTACCGAATGAAACGGCTGGACAAAGAGGTAAAACAGATAAAATGCCAGGTTTCTTATTAGATTTATCAATTGGACAGTATGATACGTATACACCACTTCAATTAGCACAATATGTTTCAACAATTGCAAATGGTGGTTACCGTATGCAGCCGCAAGTTGTAAAAGAAATTCGTCAACCGTCAACGAAACCAGATGAAGTAGGAAAAGTTGTTCATTCAATGGAGCCGAAAGTACTAAATCGTGTTGATATGCCTGAATCACAAATTAAACGTGTTCAGGAAGGATTTAGACAAGTATTTAATGAGTCTGGTGGTACAGCTGCGAAATACTTTACAGGCGCACAATATAAAGCTGCTGGTAAAACAGGTACAGCTCAAACTGTGTATGGCGGAGATAAAGAGATTGGTAGAAATGCAAAGGGTGAGCGTAAAGAGACATATAACTTAACATTAGTAGGTTATGCGCCACTTGAAGACCCTGAAGTAGCATTTTCTGTTGTTGTACCTTGGGTAGATGATAAATCAGGTATTAACGGATATATTAGCCGTGACATTATGGATGCGTACTTTGATTTGAAAAAAGTAGAAAATGGCGAAGCTACACAAGAGGAAATAGATAAGAAAAATAAAGAGCAAGATGATGAATAAAAAAGTTGTAAAAAAAGCACACTATCTGAAAAGATAGTGTGCTTTTTTTATGATTCATGCATACGTTTTAATAAGGTGGACAAGCATATTATATCGAAAAAAATAAGAAATCTCACAAATGATACTTACACAAGCACCTAGAGGATACCGATTTTACGGGGCAAATTATCTGTGAAGAGGAACGGTGGATATGGATTCAAGTTTACTTTATGTTGATTCTTGTGGAACTTTACAAAACTTTTACAAACAATTAAAACCGAATTAATAGTTTAGCAGTATTCTTATATCTGTAATCCTGTTATTTCCGGTTACTTCTAGGAGGAAGAACACGTGAAATGGATAAGTGCATCGATTAAAGTTTTCATACTGTCGACATGTTTCCTTTATGTTGGCACGTCTACTGCATTTGCTGTGAATGAAATGGGAGAAGTGAGAGTTGATGGATCCTCAACGGTTTTTCCTATTATAGAAGCGGTAGCGGAGGAATATACAAAGGTGCATCCGAACGTGAAAATTTCCATCAGTGTTTCTGGAACAGGAGGAGGATTTAATCGTTTCAGTAAAGGAGAAGTAGATATAAATAATGCTTCGAGAGCAATGAAACAAGTGGAAGAAAATGAAATGAAGAAAAACTCCATTCAGTTTACACCGTTTGAAGTCGCTTACGATGGTCTTACGATCGTTGTAAATCGCCAAAATACTTGGGTAGACAATATGACGGTAGACGAGTTACGTCTATTATGGAGTGAAGATGGAAGCGAAAAGCGATGGTCACAAATTCATTCATCATGGCCACGTGAACAGGTGAAGTTTTATGCGCCAGGTGTAGACTCTGGTACGTATGATTATTTTCAAAACGTCATCTTACAAAATATTCGCATTGTAAAAAAAGTCTCTTTGTCTGAAGATGATCAAGTTATTATGCAAGGGGTAATGAATGATAAAAATGCCATTGCTTTTGTAGGATATGCTTATTATATGGCCAATCGAAATAAGGTGAGAGCAATAAAAGTGAATGGTGTACTTCCGACGAAAGATACCATTCAATCAGGTAAGTATAAGCCATTATCTAGGTCGCTATTTGCTTATGTGAATGATGCATCTATCCGAAATAAAATGAATGTAGCAAATTATGTTGAGTTTATGATTCAGCATGTTGGTAATCTTGCTGAAGAAGTAGGATATGTAAAATTACCAAAAGAAAAATACAATGAACAGCTGCGGATGTTAACAGAAATAAAAAGGTAATGTCAGGGTGGAAAGGGGTTTTCATCTTTGGCTCATAATGACAAAAGTCAAATTACATTTTCTGTACAACATTTGATTGAAAGAAATACAAAACAAAGAAAAAAAACGCAGCGAATCAATCAAATTGTTCCATTATTACTAAAAATAATTGCTAGCGTGTCTATTGTAACGACACTTGGAATTATTTTTACATTGGCAAATGAAACATTGATGTTTTTTCAAAAAATACCATTACTCTCCTTTTTGACAGAGAAAGAATGGTTACCTTTTTTTGAAGATCCTAAATTCGGTATATTACCACTTATATGTGGAACGGTACTTGTAACAGCAATCGCTATGTTCGTAGCAATTCCTATCGGTTTAGCGTGTGCCGTATTTTTAAGCGAATATGCTTCAAACGGTGCAAGGAAAGTATTAAAGCCGATGTTAGAACTATTAGCAGGTATTCCGACAATTGTATATGGTTTTTTTGCATTAACAGTTGTCACACCGCTTTTACAACGGATTATACCAGATTTACAGTTTTTTAATGCGATCAGTCCAGGTATTGTTATTGGCTTTATGATGATACCTACAATTGCGTCTCTATCTGAAGACGCGATGAGAGCTGTAGCGAAAGGAACGAAAGAAGCTTCGTTAGCACTTGGAGCAACTCGGTTTGAGATGGTAAAACAAGTCGTGTTTCCTGCAGCTTTTACAGGGATTATGGCAGCGATCATATTAGCTGCTTCCAGGGCAATTGGTGAAACGATGATCGTTGTAATTGCAGCGGGATCTACGCCGAACGTATCGCTTAATCCGACACACTCTATTCAAACGCTAACAGCTTATATTGTGCAAGTGAGTTTAGGTGATGCTCCGCATGGAACAATTACGTATTACAGCATGTACGCTGTAGGCGCAACTTTATTCTTGTTTACTTTTATCATGAACATCATTTCGCAGTTTATTATGCGCCGCTTTAGGAAGGTGACATAATATGCGAATGTTGAATCATAAAAAAATACAAGAAAATATGGCATCACGTTTTTTTAAAGATCGAGTTTACAAAATGTTATTTTATATAGCTATTTTGTTTTCAATAGTAATACTGCTTATTTTGCTTTTTCAAATTTTTGAAAAAGGTATAAGTTATCTTTCGTTAGATTTCTTTACAAACTTTGCTTCGCGTAATCCGAAAGAAGCTGGGATTGCTGCAGCATTGTCAGGAACGATATTATTTATGAGCATTGTTATACCAGTCTCCTTTATATTTGGAGTCGGGACTGCTCTTTATTTAGAGCAATATGCGAAGGAATCTATATTTAAAAAGGTAATAGAAATTAATAATCAAACGTTAGCAGGAGTACCTTCCGTCGTATTTGGATTACTCGGCTTAACTATTTTTGTATATGCTTTTCATCTAGGTGAGAGTATTATTGCGGCGGCACTGACGATGAGTTTACTCGTCTTACCTACAGTTGTAGTAGCAAGTCAAGAAGCGATACGATCTGTACCAAGTTCATTATTAGAAGCTTCTTACGGATTAGGTGCTACGAAGTGGCAAACGATGTATCAAGTTGTATTGCCATATGCTTTCCCAGGAATTATAACGGGTTGTACGTTAGCGATATCAAGAGCGATTGGAGAAGCGGCACCGCTATTAGTTATTGGGGCACTTGCATTTGCAAATTATGTTCCATTTAGTATGTTTGATAGATTTACAGTTTTACCAATTCAAATTTTTAATTGGATGAGTAGACCACAAGAAGAATTTCAGTATGTAGCAGCTGCTGGAATGATTGTTTTGTTAGGTTTGTTGCTCTTTATCAATATATTTGTCCTATGGTTACGAAATCGAAAATAAGTTGGAAATGGATGAAAGGGGAATTCAAATGGTAGCAACAGTAGTAAATGTACAGGTGAAAAACGAGGAGAAAATCGAGACTGCGCCAAAGAAAGTAGTATTTGATACGAAAAACTTAAATTTATGGTACGGAGAAGACCATGCTTTAAAAGATATTAATTTAAGCATTCATGAGAATGAAGTTACAGCAATTATCGGACCAAGTGGTTGTGGTAAATCTACGTACTTAAAAACATTAAATCGTATGGTAGAGTTAGTACCAATCGTGCGAACTACAGGCGTAATTGAATATAGAGAGCGCAATATATTTGATAAATCATACCCAGTTGAAGAATTGCGAACACATGTAGGAATGGTGTTCCAAAAGCCAAATCCATTTCCAAAATCTATTTATGAAAATGTAGCATACGGCCCGAAAATTCATGGTATTAGCGACAAGAAAACATTGGATGAAATTGTTGAAAAAAGTTTACGTGGAGCAGCAATTTGGGATGAGTTAAAAGATCGTTTGCACGATAATGCATACGGTTTATCTGGTGGACAGCAACAGCGTCTATGTATCGCACGTTGTTTAGCGATTGAACCAGACGTTATTTTAATGGATGAGCCAACATCGGCACTAGATCCAATTTCAACATTAAAAGTAGAAGAATTAATTCAAGAATTAAAGAAAGACTTTAGCATCGTTATCGTAACGCATAACATGCAACAGGCAGCACGTATTTCAGACAAAACTGCTTTCTTCTTAAGTGGAGAAGTTGTGGAGTATACAGATACAAATAAATTATTTACGACACCTTCAGATAAGCGTACAGAAGATTATATTACAGGCCGATTCGGTTGATGTCGCTAGCAAGGCTAAGAGCAAATACCCTCTTAACAGAGGGTATTTCTTGTTTTATCCCGCTATTCGCCGGGCAGTAAGCCCCCCACCTCAAAATTCAGCGAAAGCAAAGAAGTTAGGCGGGGGACGGGCTGCCCGTAAAAGCCCGATTGGTGAGGGCTGATAATCAGTGGGTGATGAACAAAATCCTCACTGATTAAAGTTTCACTTTATTGAGAAGGAATATTTCTCCTATGTAAGGTTGATTACAGAGATAAGAGGCCTTACATAGGAGATTTATATATAATGGCACACAATATTGAGGGGGAAGACACAATGGTAAGAGAACAATTTCAATGTGATTTAAAAACGTTACAGCAAAAGGTAATTGATCTTGGTGAACTAGCGAGGGAAGCTTTATTGCTTGCTATGGAAGGTCTTCATAAAAGGGATGTAGAGAAAGCGTTAGAGGTAATAGATGGTGATTATCGTATGGATAATTTAGAAGAAGAAATAAATGATCTTGCACTTATGCTTATTACGAAGCAGCAACCTGTAGCAAGTGATTTAAGAAGGATTTTTATTTCAATTAAAACAGCGACAGATTTAGAGCGTATTGCAGATCATGCCGTTAATATTGCGAAATCAACAATTCGTCTTGGGGAAAAAGAAGTGGTTGTTAGTTTACACAATCTTGATGAAATGTTTGCAATTGCAAATAAGATGTTACAGTTAGCATTAGATGCATATGAGCAAGAAAATTTAACTTTTGCGAAACAAATTGCCGAAATGGATGATTCAGTTGATGAAATATATGGGAAAGCGATTCGTGAATTTATATCATCAGTCCCAGAACAACCAGAAGCAATTACGCAAATCACGCAATTATCATTTGTAGCGAGATATATTGAGCGTGTAGCAGACCATATTACAAATATTGCTGAAAATGTTTTTTATTTAGTAAAAGGAAAGCATTACTTATTAAATGAATAAAGAAAAAAAGCAGGTGAAACATCACCTGCTTTTTTTAGTCAAAACATGACAAAAAAAGCTCATTGTTTACTTTAGTTTATGATGATAAGATGTATCATAATATAATGGAAAAAATAGGACATATATGTTGTTCGTTTAGTAGGTAATATTTTACTAAGTTAATAGTAAGCGCTTTCTCTTGTGTTTAAAAGGTACGTGTATATTGGGAGCTATACTGCTTGTCAGCCATCAACGGGAGATGAAAAAATCTCTACTATTTAAAGTTTCATTTTATACTGCTACTTAATGTGGGATAGATAATATACATATCGTATATGAAGTTACTGAACATTATATAAGTGGAGGCTGAAGTATATGAAGGGGGTTATTTTAGCTGGAGGAAAAGGACGACGTCTTAGACCATTAACATGTAATACTCCAAAGCCGATGTTGCCATTATTAGAGAAGCCAGTTTTGGAATACAATATTGAATTATTACGTCAGCATGGTATTCGTGAGATTGCCATTACTGTTCAGTATATGAGTACGGCCATTAAACAATACTTTGGTGACGGTAGCAAATGGGGCGTCAATTTGTACTACTTTGAAGACTCTCCACCGCTTGGTACTGCAGGAAGTATTAAACAAGCGGAAAAATTTTTGGATGAAACGTTTGTTGTCATAAGCGGGGATGCGTTAACTGATTTTCAATTATCAGAAGGCATTGCGTTTCATGAACAAAAGAAAAGAATGGTAACTATGTTTGTAAAGGAAGTAGAAAATCCACTCTCATTCGGTTTAGTTGTAATGAACAAAGAACAAGAGGTTACACGATATATAGAAAAACCGAGTTGGAATGAGGTAGTTTCTAATATTGTGAATACAGGTATATATATTATGGAGCCAGAAATTTTTTCTTACATACCGCCCCGAGAATTTTTTGATTTCAGTCAAGATGTGTTTCCATTATTGGCAAATAAGAACGCGTTATTTGCATATTTGTCAGAAGGCTATTGGTTAGATATCGGTACATTTGATCAATATCGACAAGCACAATTTGATTTGTTAACGAAAAAATTACAAGTACCTATTCCTTACACGGAAGTATTGCCGATGGTATGGATGGGAGAAGGGGTGACGATTGGAAAAGGAACGAAAATTCACGGTCCCTCTTTTATTGGAGAAGGAGCAAAGATTGGTGCTGGAGCTGTAATTGAACCGTACTCTATTATCGGGAAAAATAGTATTGTTTCAAGCTATTCTCATCTTCAAAAAAGTATTGTTTTTGCAAATGCTCACATAGGACAGTATTGCGAGTTATTAGAAACGACAATAGGAGAGCATACAATGGTGGAAGATGACGTTACATTGTTTCAAAAAAGCATTGTAGCGGATCATTGTCATATAGGGAAGAGTACGGTAATTAAGCAAAAGGGAAAACTATGGCCATATAAGGCGATTGACAGCTATTCGGTAGTAGGGTCGGCTGGTGTTCAAGAAAGTGAAAAGAGTGCAGGATGGTTGCAAAAAAGCCGCATTGTAGGAAGAGGTAATGTTGAAATCACTCCTCAATTTATTGTAAAGGTTGCGATGGCGTACGGATCTCTTTTTGCCAAAGGAGAAAGTATATTAATCGGGAGTCAAGAACATATAGAAACGACCTCTTATAAAAATCTCTTTCTTCATGCGATTCATGGTATCGGAGTTCATACGATGGAATGCAAAGAAATGAACGAGTCTCTTTTTCAGTATAGTATTCAGGATTTACAATGTGCAGGCGGGGTTTTCATTCAAGTAGAAAATGAAAAAGAGGTTGTTATAAAGTTGTATGGCAAGGATGGGGTACAATTAACGTATAAGCAGCAAAAAGCGATAGAACAAGTATATATGTCTGAGTCGTTTTATTACGTATGTGAGAAGGAAATGGGGCGGAATAAGCTAGTCCACGTTTCTTTACATGATTATATAGAGGCTGTATTAGAACGCATTGATATTGAGAAAATACAAAAACAGAAGTTTCATCTTCTTATTAATAAGAGAAATGATATGTTACAACATTTACTTATGCTCTTTTTACAAAGGCTAGGATGTACAGTTACGTGGATTTACGCGGGCGAACAAAAGGATCATGTGAAAGCTTTGATGAAATCAAGTAAAGCAAATATGGCGCTTATGTTTTCAGAGCAAGGAAATTATTTCGAGTTATATGATAATCATAGTAATATTTACCAAGGGACAGATTTTGAAGAGGTAGATATTCCAGATTTATTACTTGAATCAACAGGAAATATTTACCCAATGTCTTTGAAATTAGGAGAGTGTTACCTTCTATTTTATACGCAGGATGAAAAAAAGTCGTTTCAAGCGAGATGGAAACGAGATATTTTATATCGAATAGGAAAATTATTTGAGCTAATAGCATTGCAGGGAAAAACGTTTCTCAGCATAGTAGAGCAATCGCCTCCGCTCTATCTACTTTGTGATGAAGTTGTATGTTCATGGAATGAAAAAGGGAAAGTGATGAGGAAATTATTGGCTGATATGGAAAGAAAGGAAGACGGTATATTTGAAGGAGTACAGTTCAAATATACGGAAAAAGAGTGGTCTTATATCGTTTCTGACACAAAACAACCGAAATTTTTAGTGTATTCACATGCTAGAAACCCAGTAATAGCAAGGGAAAACATGAAAAATCTTATAGAAAAAATTAGACAATATCAAAAGGTGTAGAATTTTTATTTTAAAAGTGGTATTATAGTATAGTCTGATTTAAGTTATTAGTACTGGAGGGAAATAAGAATGCGTGTGAATATTACTCTAGCATGTACAGAATGCGGAGATCGTAACTATATCTCAAAGAAAAACAAACGTAACAACGCTGAGCGTATCGAGCTTAAAAAGTATTGCAAGCGTGACAAGAAGTCTACGTTACACCGTGAAACAAAGTAAGCAGTAGGAATATTTTCCTACTGTTTCTTTTTTTATTCGATTCCTCTGTTAAAAGTGATACACTATCATCGTAGAGAAAAGTATCACTGTGAGGGGGAAAATGTGTGAGAGAAGAGAAGGTACGTTTACGTAAACGAATAATAGAGCACATGAATTCTTTATCAGAAGAACGGTATACAACTTTATCAGAGCAAATTGCATGTTCGTTGTATGCGCAAAAAGAGTGGACTGAAGCTAAAACAATCGGAATCACTCTCTCAATGGAAAATGAAGTGAATACATATCCTATTATCGAAAAAGCTTGGGAAGAGGGCAAGAAAGTTGTTGTCCCGAAGTGTAATAAAGGAACACGAACAATGTCCTTTAGGCAAATTAGTAATTTTGATCAATTAGAAACGGTGTATATGAATTTACGTGAACCAATTCCAGCACTTACGGAAGAAGTGAATGCAGATGAAATTGATCTTCAAATCGTGCCGGGCGTAGCTTATACAGCGCGAGGAGAACGGATTGGATATGGTGGTGGCTATTATGATCGTTATCTCGTGCATTATAAAGGGAAAACGCTATCATTAGCTTATAGTTTTCAAATGGTAGATCATATTCCAGTAGAGCCGTTTGATAAAAATGTAGAAAAAATTATTACAGAAAAAGGAACGATGGTTAAAAATGGGCTTGTATAGACAAATAAAAATTGACGGGACTTTTTCTTCTTGATTATAATAAAATATGTGAACGTTTTCTTATTATAATTTTTATAGTAAGTGAGCATAGAGGGTGATGAAATGGTATCTATTTATGATATTCAGCAATTGCTAAAGAAATTTGGTACGATTATTTATACGGGTGATCGAATTGCAGATTTACAATTAATGCAAGATGAATTGCGTGAATTAAATCAATCACAGCTAATCGATCCACAAGACTATCAAACAGCTTTATTTTTATTGAAGCAAGAAATTCAAAAAGAGCTAAATAAGAATTAGATAAAGGTAGGTAAGCAACATGGAAGAGAAATGGTTAGTTGGTGTTGACCTTGGTGGTACAACGATTAAATTAGCATTTATTAATGTGTACGGTGAAATTTTACATAAGTGGGAAATCCCTACGAATACAAATGAGCAAGGAAAACATATTACACTTGATGTAGCGAAAGCTATTGATAAAAAGTTAGAAGAGTTAGGCGAATTAAAAAGTAAGTTAATCGGTATTGGTATGGGAGCTCCTGGTCCTGTACACGTGGCGTCTGGAATGATTTATGAAGCGGTTAACTTAGGATGGAAAAACTATCCGTTAAAAGATTTATTAGAAGTAGAAACAGGATTACCTGTTGTTATTGATAATGATGCAAACTTAGCAGCACTTGGTGAAATGTGGAAAGGTGCTGGTGAAGGAGCGAAAGATTTAATTTGTATGACTCTTGGTACTGGCGTTGGCGGCGGTGTAATTGCCAATGGTGAGATTGTACACGGCGTAAGCGGTGCTGCTGGTGAGATTGGACACATTACAGTCGTTACAGAGAATGCTTTCCCATGTAATTGCGGGAAGTCTGGTTGCCTAGAAACTGTAGCATCTGCTACGGGTATTGTGCGTGTTGCTATGCAAAAAATACAAGAGACTGATAAAGAAAGTGTTCTACGTTCTATGTTAGCAGAAGAAGGACGTATTACATCAAAAGACGTATTTGAAGCACATGGACAAGGCGATGAACTAGCAGGCGAAGTAGTAGAAAAAGTAGCTTCTTATTTAGGTTTAGCTGTAGCGAACCTTTCTAGCACGTTGAACCCAGAGAAAATTGTTATTGGTGGAGGCGTTTCTAAAGCTGGAGATGCACTATTAGAACCAATTCAACGTTATTTCGAGCAATATGCTTTCTCACGTGCTGTAAAGAGCACGAAGTTAGCGATTGCAACACTTGGTAACGATGCAGGTGTTATCGGAGGAGCTTGGCTTGTAAAAAAGCACAAATACGAAGCGAAGATGATATAAGTTGTGAACTATGAAAAGAGGAAGGGGAATCCCCTTCCTCTTTTTGTGTGAGATCTTGATGAAGAATAACATGTAAATGAATTAAGCTGCTGGTGGGTACCCGTTATATAGAACAGTCATAATTGTAAACCATCCGAAAACGAGTACAGTTGCAATTGCAAAGCCGCCTGCGAAAAAATTCTTTTCACGAAGTGTTCTAAGCGTAGCAAATACAGCTAACAGAGTGACTAGTGCAAAAATAATAACAAGGCCCATACAATATCCTCCTCTGTCTACCCATTCCTAAATATGAGTTTTTAGAATATTAACTCTTTTATATTGTACATGTTTTAAAAATGATTGTCGAGATAGCATCCTTTCTTTTCCTAAGAGAAAAAAATGTTGTATCATTGAAAGTAAGTTTAATAATTGGAGGAGATTTTCATATGAAGTGGATACAAATGCCGTTAGGCCCATTACAAACGAATGCTTATATTTTAATGAATGATCAAAATGAGTGTATTATCTTTGATCCTGGTCATGAAGGAGAGAAGCTCGTTACATATTTAAAAGAAGAACAATTAAAGCCACTGGCTGTTTTATTAACACATGCTCACTTTGATCATATTGGAGCTGTTGATGCGGTAAGAGACGCTTTTCATATTCCTGTGTACGTACATAAAGAAGAAGCAGATTGGTTAGGAGATGCAACTGTAAATGGGTCTCAAATTTTTATGATGAATCGCAGCATTACAGCAAAACCAGCAGATCATATTATTGATGCAGAAGGTGCATTAGCAATTGGCTCATTTAATTTTGAAATTTTTGAAACGCCAGGACATTCTCCAGGTAGTATTTCGTATTACTGTAAAGAGGTGAATGCTGTATTTTCTGGAGATGTATTGTTCCAGATGAGCATCGGAAGAACAGATTTACCTGGTGGAAGTTTTGCTGAATTGATTGGAAGTATTGAAGAAAAATTATTTGTATTACCTGATGAAACAGCGGTGCTATGTGGACATGGTCCAGAAACAAGCATTGGTTTTGAAAAAGAAAATAATCCATTTTTACAGTAAGGAGCTAATATGGAGATGGAGCTCGTTTTAAAAAAGTGGATGGAAAAAGAAAAGGATTATTCAATTTCATACAGTACATATATGAACCTCGCATTATACGCAGAGGAACATGGATATTATATGAAAGAACGTGAAAAAATCGGCAGACAAGGGGACTTTTTTACAAGTAGCAACGTATCCTCTGTTTTTGCAAAAACCTTTGCTAAGTTTTTTATTCGTCTTGTTGAAAGTGGTGAAGTTGCTCCGAATATTTGTGAGATTGGTGGGGGAACAGGAAGGTTTGCCTATGATGTTTTACAAGAGTGGAAGCAATTATCTCCAGAAACCTTTATGGATTTAAACTATTCAATGATTGAAATGAGCCCTTTTCATAGAAAATTACAGCAGGAAAATCTTTATTCGTTTTCTAATGTTTCGTATTATACGTCGCATAGTGAAATGGGAGAATCGTTCGAAGGGATTCTTTTTTCGAATGAGTTATTTGATGCATTTCCTGTTGAAGTAATTGAGAAGAGAAATGGAATATTGTATGAAGTACGTGTTACGTACACAGAAGAAGGGAAACTTGCAGAAGTATGTAGACCGTTACATAAACGAATTGGTCGATACTTATTGAAATATAATATTCATCTTGCTGAAGGCCAACGTTTTGAAGTGCCAATTGCGATGGAAGAATATATAAAAGAAATGGCGAAATGGTTTCAACGAGGTGTATGTATTACAGTTGATTATGGATATACAAAAGAAGAATGGATGCATCCTGCACATCAGGAAGGAAGTTTAAGAGGATATTACGATCATAAGTTAATCCGTAATCCTTTAGTACATCCAGGTGAAATGGATCTTACTACTCATATTCATTGGGACGAACTGAAAGAGATGTTTAGCTTGCAAGGTATGCATACAGTATGGCATAAGAAGCAATCTGAGTTTTTGTTGGCAGCAGGAATATTAGAGCAGCTTACGAATCATCAAGATAGGAATCCTTTTTCTGAAACTCAAAAACAAAATCGAGCAGTTCGTTCTATGATTTTGAGCGGAGGGTTAGGGAGTGCATTTGATGTTGTTATACATACGAAACATATGGAACAGTTACAATTGAATCGGTATTTGAAAATATAAAAAAACAAGACACAGCATATTTCTGTGTCTTGTTTTTTAATACGACTTATGTAGCATCATATATTTCCTCTCATGATATATATTTATATTAAAGATATGAGATGAAAAATATAGAATACGTCCTTTTTCTCTGTTTATGAGTCCCTAACCCAATAATACGCGAACGAGTTGAATAATAGTCTCGTTTTCTACTTTGTAATAAATTTCCAATCCTTTTCTTTCACTTGAAACGATTTTAGCACTTTTTAATTTTGCTAAATGCTGTGAAATTGTAGATTGTGGCATGTTTAAGCCAGTGTACATTGTAGAAACGTTGCTTGGACCACGTTCAATTAATCCTTTTACAATACATAAGCGAACAGGATGAGCAAGTACTTTCAATAATTCTGCATTGCTTTCATATAGTTCAATTTCTTTTTGAAAGGTTTCTAACATGTTCTTTTCCACCTCCGTGTGAGCTGTTATACCATATTATACATACCAAAAAATTAAAGAAAAGGAAACAGTTGTTGCAGAAAAAAAGTCCTAAAGTAAAGAAATTGTAAGAAAAGAGACCCTGATGTAAATAAAGTAGATGATTTAGCATGGTTTTGTAAAATGACATTTTTGGGTGAAAATTTCGATGCGTTTTAAAAATTGAAAGATATAGATATATTTGTAACACAATTTTATCATGATTTTCTTATTCTTTCAAATGAATATACAAAATTTTTAAAATAATATGACAAAGGAATTATAATGTTATATATAGAATATAAAACAGGTTAAAAGAAAAGAAGCTGAATGTAATCAGCTTCTTTATGGTGAAAATGAAATGTTTGAATATAGCTGATAAATCTTAGAATTACCAATACATTAATTATGTATTCTAGATTTCATCTTGCATCAACTTTAAAAATCTGTGGTTCCATATATTCTCATAAAAATCAATTGTCTCTTTTGCGGACATAAATGGATTATTTAACGTAGAGGTAGCTTTCTGTACCATAAAGTTTTCGTATCCTAGTCCATGGGAAAACTTAATCGTAGCATCCATGCAGTACTCTGTTTGGGCACCACAAAATTCAATACGTTGTACAGATAATTGCTCTAAAATCTCTTTTAAGTTTGTTTTATAAAATGAATTGGCATGTGTTTTTCTTACAAAAAGATCTTGTTCTTGAACATCTAAATCAGCGTGAATATCCCAAAGTTCTTTTTCGGGAACTAAATCATCATCACAGTGTTGAACAAAAATGATTGGTTTATTTGATTTTCTGTATGAAGAAATTCTTTTATTTACTTTTGTAAGTAGCTTTTGTAAATCGAATAAATGCTCCCCGCTATAACATACTCCATTTTGTAAATCGATAACGATTAAAACATCTGCACAAGTATCCATTATTTTCACTCCTTTTTATTTCTTAATATATCAATTAATCCACTATTCCGAAATAGATAATATAATTTTATTTTTTAATGAACTATATAGTTAGAAAAGGGCTAAAACGAATAGGATAGACAACATAAAAAAGATATGAAAACTTAATTTCATATCTTTTTTCGCTCTATGCATTTACAGGTTCTTCTACATAAGAAAGGGCATTTTCAAAATCAGATATTAAATCGTCAACATTTTCAAGGCCGACGGATAACCGAAGTAATGAATTCGAAATCCCTCTTTCATCACGAGCTTCTTGCGATAGTGCTGCATGTGACATTTTAGCTGGGTAGGAAAGGATTGATTCGACAGCTCCTAAACTAACCGCAAAGACAGGTAATTTAACTTTTAATAAAAATTGGCGGAGTGCGTCTTCTGATTGTAAAGTGAAAGATAGGACAGCTCCTGCTGATGTAGCTTGAGATTGTTGAATATTAAATCCCATATGTGTTTGTAAGCCAGGATAATAGACATTTTGAACTTTAGTGTGGTCTTGTAAATAGTGTGCAATTTTATTGGCGTTAGCCGCTGAATGCTCAAGGCGTACATGCAATGTTTTTAGACCGCGAAGTACGAGAGAACAATCTTGCGGGCCTAAAATCGCGCCGAATGCATTTTGTAAAAATCCAAGTTTTTGAGCGAGTTCGGCATCTTTTACAACCGCTAATCCGGCAGTAACATCACTATGCCCGGCAATGAATTTTGTAGCACTATGAAGAACGACATCGGCGCCAAGATCAAGTGGTTTCTGGAATAGTGGTGTCAAAAATGTATTATCAACAAAAGTAAGGGCGTCAATAGATTTTGCAAGTTTAGAAACAGCACGAATATCTGTCACTTTTAAAAGTGGATTAGAAGGTGTTTCCACATAAAAGAGTTTTGTATTTGGCTTAATGTTTTGTTTTATTTCTTCTAAATTGGTCATATCAACAAATGTATGTGAAACACCGTAACGGGAGAGAACTTCAGTTATGATTCGATAAGTCCCTCCGTATACGTCTTCTGAAATGAGTACGTGATCACCTTGTGAAAGGAGGAGGAATGCAGTAGAAATTGCTGCAATTCCTGATGCGAAGGCAAAACCTTTTGTTCCGCCTTCTAATAAAGCAATGATATCTTCAAGCGCTTCACGTGTTGGATTACCAGAGCGGCTATAGTCATATTTCCCGAACGTATCTACATCAAATTGGTGGAATGTTGATGTATTATAAATGGGAACGTTAACAGCTCCTGTTTGCGAGTCATGTTTATATTGGTTGTGTAGTAAGAGTGTATCTATAGAATAACTCATATTCTTACACCTTCTTTTACAAGTTTAATGGCTTGCTGTAAGTCTTGAATTAAATCGTTACTATTTTCAATGCCAACGGAAAATCGAAGAAGACGATTACATACACCGTTTGCTGTTCTGATTTCTTCAGGGATATCAGCATGTGTTTGCGTTGCTGGATAAGTCATTAAACTCTCTACACCACCGAGACTTTCAGCAAATGTAATTAAGGATAAAGATTGTAAGAATGGATTAATCCACGTTTCATCTTTTAGACGAAATGAGATCATGCCGCCTCTTCCAGGATAAAATACGTCTGTCACACCGTCTTCATCCTTTAAATAAGCGACAACTGCTTTTGCATTTTCTTCATGTTGTCTCATGCGAAGCGCTAATGTTTTCATACCGCGGATTAATAACCATGAGTCAAATGGGCTTAAGACCGCACCTGATGCATTATGATAATGGGCGATTTCCTCACAAAGTTCCTTTCCTTTTGCAACGACAAGTCCGCTTAGTACGTCGTTATGTCCTCCTAAATATTTCGTTGCGCTATGAATTACAATGTCGGCGCCTTCTGTTAATGGCTGTTGTATATAAGGTGTGTAGAATGTGTTGTCTACAATAAGAAGTAGTCCGTGTCTTTTCGCTACAGTTGCGACAGCGGCAATATCAGTAACTTGCATTAATGGATTAGTTGGAGTTTCTATGAAAATAGCTTTCGTTTCAGTTGTGATAGCTTGCTCAATTTGTTTAATAGATTGTGTATTTACGTATCTACATCGAACATTCCACTTTTTTTCATGCTCAGAAAATAATCGATAAGTCCCGCCGTATAAATCTTCAGATACAATAAGTTCGTCTCCAGAACGGAATAGCGAAAGGACGAGGAGAACAGCCGCCATTCCAGAGCTACAGGCATAACCTTGTTCGCCGTATTCTAAGTCTGCGATTGCTTGCTCTAAAAGACCACGGGTTGGATTTCCAGTTCTTGAATAGTCAAAGCCAGTAGATTTACCAATTCCTTCGTGACGATAAGCAGTTGAGAAATAAACAGGCGGGTTAACAGTTCCTGTTGTAGTTTCGCTCCGATTTCCGATTTGTGCTAGTTTTGTTTCAATAGTTGACATGTAAAAATTCCTCCTTTTTAAATGAACAATTAAGTGAATGTAAAATAAAAAAAGCCTTCTAAGAAGAAGGCTTTCGGTTTGAATAGAGTCTTCTTCTCATCTGTCAAATCTTTCACAATTTGCTGGAATTAGCACCTTATTAACAAATGTTAATGGTTGCTGAGGCGTCATAGGGCCAGTCCCTCTACCTCTCTAGATAAGAATGTTCGTATGAAATTTTATTATGTTTTTAACTTTACAACAAAAGATAATTGAATTGCAACTTTATTTTAAATAATTTTTATTTTTCCGCAAGTGTCATTGACTTTTGCATTTGTGCGTGCTAAATTTATTAAAAAATTAACAAACATTGTTAAAAGGGGAACGCATTTCCTTTTAGCTACATAAATAAAATAATAAAGACAAACTCTTATTGAGAGCGGTGGAGGGAAAGGCCCTGTGAAACCCGGCAACCTTCAAACGAAATGTTTGAAACGGTGCTAATACCTGCAAAACGAATGTTTTGCATAATAAGAGGAGGATCGATTATGTCCCCCTCTTCAAAGTGAAGAGGGGGTTTTTATATTGATAGAAATGAGGGAGATTGGTGAAATTACTAGATTTATTATCAAAAGGAATTGTAATAGGTGATGGTGCGGTTGGAACGTTATTACATTCACATGGCTTGCAAAGCAGTTTTGAAGAATTGAATATATCTGATCCAGATTTAATTATATCGATTCATAAGCAATATGTAGCTGCTGGGGCAGATGTAATTCAAACAAATACGTACGGAGCAAATGAAGCGAAATTACGTATGTATGGCTTAGAAAATCAAGTTACTGAAATTAATAGAGCGGCAGTCAAACTGGCGAAAGCATCTGTTACAGAAAAAAATGCGATTTTAGGAACAATTGGTGGTATGAAACATATCGGAGCTGTTACGACAACTGATATGGAGCGAGAATTTATGTTACTGGAACAGGCAAGTGCATTACTAGAAGAACAGGTGGATGGACTGCTGTTAGAGACTTTCTATGATGAGTTTGAATTACTTCATGCTGTTCAGGTGTTACGAAAACAAACGAATATTCCAATTGTAGCTCAATTAGCGTTACATGAGGCAGGTACGACTCAAAATGGAAATGATGTAAATGAAATATTAAAACAGCTTTTAGATTATGGTGCAAATGTCGTTGGATTGAACTGCCAACTAGGGCCGCTTCATATGACAGAAGCTTTTAAAATGATATCGATTCCGAAAGATGGTTATTTATCAGCATACCCAAATGCAGGTCTCCCGAATTATGTGGAGGGACGTTACGTATATGAGGGAAGTCCGGCTTATTTTGAAACGATGACACCGAAATTTATTGAGCAAGGTATTCGTTTATTGGGTGGTTGTTGTGGCACTACGCCAGAACATATTGAAAGCATGAAACGTGCTGCTCTAAATGTTACGCCTGTAATAGAGAAGGATACGATTCAAAGGCCGAAAGTAGTTCATACACACGAGAAACGTTCGAAAGCTCATGTCACTTTAGCAGAGAAAGCAAAAAAACAAACGACAGTAGTAGTGGAATTAGATCCACCGAAAACGTTAGATACGCAGCGGTTTTTTGAAGGCGCAAGAGCATTGAAAAGAGCTGGAGCAGATGCTATTACTCTAGCAGATAATTCATTGGCGTCGCCTCGCGTCTCGAATATGGCAATGGGAGCATTATTAACGAAGCACGATATTCCGGTATTGACGCACTTAACGTGTAGAGACCATAACGTCATCGGACTACAATCTCATTTACTAGGCTTATCGGCGTTAGGCATGGAAGAAGTGTTAGCTTTAACTGGTGATCCAGCACGCGTCGGTGATTTTCCAGGTGCCACTTCTGTATATGATTTGTCCTCTATTGAGCTCATTAAAATGATTAAAGAAATGAACGATGGGCGCTCCATTTTAGGGAAATCAATAGGGCCAGCAACAAGGTTTTCAGTGGGAGGTGCTTTTAATCCGCATGTAAGACATTTAAAAGCGGCGGTTAAGCGGATGGAACGGAAAATAGATGCTGGAGCGGAATATTTCTTAACGCAGCCAATTTATGATATCGCGTTAATTGAAGAAGTGTATGAAGCGACAAAGCATTTAGAACAACCTATGTTTATTGGGATTATGCCATTAATAAGTAAACGGAACGCAGATTTCCTTCATTTTGAGGTGCCAGGTATTACGCTACCTGAAGAAGTAAGAGAGAGAATGGATGGACATGAAACGAAAGAAGCAGCAATTGAGGAAGGGATTCGTATTTCACAAGAATTGATCGACGCGGCGATGAAATATTTTAACGGCATTTATCTTATTACACCATTTCTAAAATATGAAATTACAGAACACCTCGTTAAATATGTGAGAGAAAAGCAAGAAGTGAAAGAAGGTATTAATTGATGAAAAGTATAGAAGAAAAATTACAAAATAACATCTTAATATTAGATGGTGCAATGGGAACAATGATCCAGCAAGAGGACTTAACGGCGGAAGATTTCGGAGGAGAAGAGTACGAAGGTTGTAATGAATATTTAGTAGAAACAAGGCCTGATGTTATTTTAAAGATTCATAAAGCTTATATTGAAGCTGGAGCGGATATTATTGAAACAAATACATTTGGGGCGACAAATATTGTATTAAGTGATTATGATTTGTCTCATTTAGATGAGGAACTAAATGAGAAGGCAGCACGTTTAGCGAAGCAAGCGGTCCAAGAAAGCGGGAAGGAAGTATATGTTGCGGGAGCGATGGGGCCGACAACGAAAGCGATTAGTGTTACTGGAGGTGTGACATTTGAAGAATTAATTGAAGCTTATACGCGGCAGGCAAGAGGATTATTGAATGGAGAAGTAGATGTATTACTCGTTGAGACGAGTCAAGATATGCGTAACGTGAAGGCTGCTTATATTGGAATTCAAGCAGCTTTTGACGAACTAAATAAAGTAGTACCTATCATGATTTCGGGAACGATTGAACCGATGGGAACGACTTTGGCGGGGCAAACAATTGAGGCTTTTTACTTATCGATAGAGCATATGAAGCCATTATCTGTTGGATTAAACTGTGCGACTGGTCCGGAGTTTATGAGAGACCATATTCGTTCTCTATCTGATTTGTCGGAGTGTTACATTTCTTGCTATCCAAATGCAGGTCTTCCTGATGAAGATGGACATTATCATGAATCTCCATCTTCTCTCGCTGAGAAAGTGAAACGATTCGCTGAAGAAGGCTGGGTTAATATTATCGGTGGTTGTTGTGGTACAACACCAGAACATATAAAAGCAATGAAATCTGCGCTAGCGTCTCTTAAGCCGCGTGAACACCACGAAAGAGCTGGACACGGGGTTAGTGGATTAGAGGCACTTCAATATGATGATTCTATGAGACCGTTATTTGTTGGTGAAAGAACAAACGTTATTGGATCACGCAAATTTAAACGATTAGTAGCAGAAGGGAAATTCGAAGAGGCTGCTGAAATCGCTAGAGCGCAAGTGAAGAAAAATGCTCATATTATTGATATTTGTATGGCAGACCCGGACCGGGATGAAATAGAAGATATGGAAAACTTCTTGGCAGAAGTTACGAAAGTATTAAAAGTCCCGATCATGATTGACTCAACAGATGAAAATGTGATGGAGCGAGCTCTTACTTATATTCAAGGAAAAGCTGTTATTAATTCAATTAATTTAGAAGATGGAGAAGAACGATTTAAAAAAGTGACACCGCTTCTTCGGAAATATGGTGCTGCAATTGTAGTTGGAACAATTGATGAAGATGGTATGGCAGTAAGTGCAGAACGAAAACTAGAAATTGCGAAAAGAAGTTACGAGTTATTAACGACGAAATATGGTATACGCCCGTCAGATATTATTTTTGATGCACTTGTATTTCCTGTAGGTACAGGTGATGAAGAATATATTGGCTCGGCGGCCGCGACGATAGAAGGGATTCGCCTTATTAAAGAAGCGTTACCAGAGTGTTTAACGATTTTAGGTGTAAGTAACATATCATTTGGTTTACCACCAGCTGGACGAGAAGTATTAAATTCCGTCTTTTTATATCATGCAACGAAAGCAGGATTAGATTACGCGATTGTGAATACGGAAAAATTAGAGCGCTATGCGTCAATTCCTGATGAAGAAAAACGTCTTGCAGATGCATTACTTTTTGAAACAACGCAAGAGACGTTAGAAAAATTTACAAACTTTTATCGCGTGGCAAAAAAGAAAGATATCGTTATCCAAGAAACATTAACTCTTGATGAAAGGCTCGCAAATTACATTGTAGAAGGTACGAAACAAGGGTTACACGAAGATTTAAGTCTTGCGCTTACAGAAGAAAGAAAACCTTTGGATATTATTAATGGTCCCCTTATGACAGGAATGGATGAGGTAGGACGATTATTTAATAATAATGAGCTTATCGTTGCTGAAGTATTGCAAAGTGCTGAAAGTATGAAAGCTGCTGTAAGTTATTTAGAGCCACATATGGAATCTAGTGATAGTGCGAAAAAAGGGAAGGTGTTATTAGCAACTGTTAAAGGTGACGTACATGATATCGGGAAAAACCTTGTTGAAATTATTTTATCGAATAACGGATATGAGATTATTAATTTAGGGATCAATGTTCGCTCGGATCGAATTGTTCAAGAAGTACAAGAAAAGAAGCCTGACATTATTGGTCTTTCTGGTTTATTAGTAAAATCAGCGCAACAAATGGTAACGACTGCTGAAGATTTAAAAGCGGCAAATATTGATATTCCAATCGTTGTAGGCGGGGCAGCGTTAACGAGAAAATTTACAGATAATCGTATTTCACCATCATATAAAGGGCTCGTATGTTATGCGAGTGATGCGATGACTGGTCTTGATATTATTAATAAGCTTCAAAAAGAAGAAGAGCGTGAGAAGATGAAACAAGATAAGAAAGAACGTCATCTTCATATCGTAACAAAAGAAGAGAAGAAAGTAGAAATTCCAGCAGTAATTGAACCATTACCGAAGGCCGAAGTTATAGTGCCTGATTCAACAAAACGAATCGTATTACGCGATATCCCAGCCCTTCATCTCGCTCCATTTTTAAATAGACAAATGCTACTTGGACATCACCTTGGATTAAAAGGAAGTGTGAAGAAGCTTTTGCGAGAGGGAGATAAAAGAGCGCATGAATTAAATGATTTAATTGACGAATTATTGCAGGAAGGACAATCTTGGTTAAAGCCGAAAGCAGTGTATCAATTTTTCCCTGCGCAAAGTGATGGACAAAACATTGTAATATATGACCCAGAAGATCATACGCGTGTTATAGAACGTTTCACATTCCCGAGACAAGGAAAAGCACCATACCGTACTTTAGGTGATTATTTACGCCCGGTTGGAGATGAAATGGACTACGTTGCTTTCCTATCTGTTACGGTTGGGGAAGGTGTTAGGGACATTGCTGAAGAATGGAAAGCGAAGGGTGATTATTTACGCAGTCATGCCATTCAATCGTTAGCACTTGAACTAGCAGAGGGCCTTGCTGAAAAAACACATATGCTTATTCGTGATCGCTGGGGTATTCCGGATTCACCAGAACTGACGATGGAAGAACGTTTCCGTACGAAATATAGAGGAATACGCGTGTCCTTCGGTTATCCAGCATGTCCAGAACTTGCGGATCAAGAAAAATTATTCCGCCTTATTCATCCAGAAGAAATAGGTATTTCATTAACGGAAGGATTTATGATGGAGCCAGAAGCATCTGTAACGGCTATGGTATTTTCTCACCCTGAGGCAAGATATTTTAGTGTATTATAGTGTAGAAGGGGGAGACGTATGAAAAAAATAGTCTTTACAGGTGGCGGTTCAGCAGGTCATGTAACACCTAATTTAGCCATCATTCCGCATTTACAAGAACAAAATTGGGATATTTCTTATATTGGTTCTCATCAAGGAATTGAGAAAACGATTATAGAAAAGGAAGGCATTCCGTATCATAGTATTGCAAGCGGAAAGCTACGCCGTTATTTTGATTTAAAAAATATAAAAGATCCTTTTCTTGTAATGAAGGGTGTTATGGATGCATATGTAAGGATTCGAAAACTAAAACCGGATGTGATTTTTTCAAAAGGTGGTTTCGTATCTGTACCAGTCGTAATTGGAGGATGGCTAAATAGAGTCCCTGTTTTATTACATGAATCTGATATGACGCCAGGACTAGCGAATAAAATTGCGCTCCGTTTTGCTTCGAAAATATTTGTTACATTTGAAGAAGCTGCGAAACATTTACCGAAAGAAAAAGTAATCTATACAGGTTCTCCTGTACGTGAAGAAGTGCTAAAGGGAAATTTGGGAAAAGGTTTAGCATTTTTAGGTTTTTCACGTAAAAAGCCAGTTATTACAATTATGGGAGGAAGTTTGGGCGCGAAGAAAATTAATGAAACGGTTCGAGAAGCGTTACCAGAACTTCTGAAAAAGTATCAAATTGTTCATCTTTGCGGAAAAGGTAATCTTGATGAAAGCTTACAAAATAAAGAAGGATATAGACAATTTGAATATGTACATGGAGAACTACCAGACATATTAGCGGTAACAGATTTTGTTATTTCACGTGCGGGCTCTAATGCCATTTTTGAGTTTTTAACATTGCAAAAGCCGATGCTTTTAATTCCTCTATCAAAATTTGCAAGCCGTGGAGATCAAATACTAAATGCAGAGTCTTTTGAAAGACAAGGATATGCTTCCGTATTGTATGAGGAAGATGTGACTGTGAACTCTCTTATAAAGCATGTCGAAGAATTAAATCAAAATAATGAGATGTATAAAACAGCTCTAAAAAAATATAATGGAAAAGAAGCAATTCAAACAATCATTCAACATATTTCAGAGGCATGATGAAACAATCATGCCTCTTTTACTAGGATGAAAGATTCCAAGAAACGGTGTTTTTATGTTACAATAACAAATGGATTAGTAGGGAAATTCCAATTAATGAAGCGTGAAAATACGAATGGATTAGGAGTGACTGTGTTGGAGCTAAGTCTCTATGAAAATACTGCACTTATTATATGCTTTGTGTTGTACGTTGGTAGTGTTATTGTTTATATTTCAAGGAAGTTTTCGCAAGAAAGAGAGCTTGAAAAATCAGAAATAACAGCTGAACTAGAAATGTTAGCTGATGAAAGTTATAAAAAACAAAAAATAAAAGAAGACCATGAGGCATCCCATCATTTAAACGCAAATAAGTTTTAAAGGTGGGGATTTTTTTTTGAAGTTGTTCTTTATTATGTTTATAGCAAATAACGCTAAAATGGAGTTTCCCCCTTATATAATGAAGGAGTGTATATAAATGAATTTTTATATCGCCTCAGGATTCCAAAATAAACACCTTGTACGTTCTATAGCAAATGAACTGGAACATGCAGGATGGAACCATACATATGATTGGACTAAAAACGAAAGAGCATTGAATCAAGAACAATTAAGAGAAATTGGTCAGGCAGAAAAGAATGCTATTAAAGAAGCGGATGTATTTTTACTTATATTAGATGGTGGAAACGGGAGCCATACAGAGTTTGGAATGGCGATTGCGCTAGAGAAAAAGATATATGTATATCATGAAAGAAATCCGCTCCAAACAACGTTCTATCATTTGCCAGAAATAAATATTTTTGAAGGAGATGCAACTGAATTTGCATCTTATGTTGTGAATCATGTGAAATAATAGTAACCACCTAAAAGGTTATAAAAGGGATCTTTTGGGTACAGTGATGATAAGAAACATATATAAAGGAGTACATAATATGAAATTAGAACATGGATGGGAAACGAGCTTTTTAGAAGTCGTACAAAATAGTGAATTTAAGAAAGATGCACAGCTTAGTCAATTGCTTTGTGAGGATAGTGAAGAAGTTGAGGAGCTTGTTGATGATTATGGCTATGAAGAAATCATTAACCGCGAACATGATGATGAATTAGCTGATATTTTAGGAGAAGAACTTTTTAGTGAGATGGAACGATACGTATTCTTATCTTCACAGCCAGAAGAAAAACTTATTTCATTCGTAAATGGATTAGGTTTTCATGTGTTAGATTGGATCGTTCTTCTTGAAACAGAATTTGGCATTGATAGTGCAAACTTTACGTCAGACGCCGTGAAAACGTTAGAAAAGCGTTTTAGACAATTTCCATACATAGAGGACAAGACAATTTTTGATATGAAATTTGGAGAAGCAATGGATGTATTAGAGTCCATTACAGGATTACAACTGAAGGAAAAGATGAACGTATAATGTAAAAAAAAGAACGTGATTACCTCACGTTCTTTTTTTTACATTATAATAATTTTGTCATCTAGTTTTGTTTGCCCGCTAAGAAGTGCGTTTAAATATTCTACTTTTCTTATACAAGCCTGTATATGTCTTTCAACCTCTTGCAACTCTGCTTGGTGATGTGTTTCAATCGGATGAATTTGTACGTTGAATTTTTCAAATTGACTACTATATGTTATTTCTGCATAGCCGCTCATAATATCCATTTCGTTATGAAATAAAAATTGTTTCGTTTTATCACAGAATGATACATTCTGAAAGCCATATACTTTTAATGCTTCAATTACTTTTTTAATCATTTTTGTATTCATTTTTTTAACCCTCTTTACGAAGTTCTACTTATACATTATACCATAAAAAATTACAGGGAAAGCGCTTCCAAGTGTATTTTATTATAAACTTTACGTTTCAATCACAAAAATGAAACAAAGAAAAAATAATTGTAAAGAAGGGAGGACTCTTTTATTGTTTCGTCATATATATAGAGAAATAGTGCAATGAAAGGAAATTTTCCGAGGTGGAGATCGTATTTCCAATTTGAGCGCAGTAAAAGAGGTGAAAATCTTGAACTTTGATATTGTAGGACAAAAAGCATATATAAAAAATGGACCGCATCGGAACCGAATTGGAATTGTAAAGAAAAACGAGACAAAATTAGAATCACAGTTTGCTATTGCAATTGGAGAGCAAATCATTGATGTAGAGCTAAAGGATATCGTGTTAGTTGGGGTGGACGTAGGACAATTTCATAAATGGTGCGAACAAAATGGTTATTTGTGAAAAGGACGGGCTGTGAGATAATGAAATATATTTGAGAAAAGAGAATATGTAATTGTATTCTCTTTTTCTATGTGTAAGGAGATAGCAATGAAGTATAAAGAACGAGATTTTACATTGGAATTGAAAGAGAAAATTCAATGCATGGAGAAGGAAATAGAGAGAATATCATTTAAACTTTTTAAAGAGCATTCACATTTGTACATAGAAAAAAACATGGAATTATTTATAGAACTCATCAGAGATAAAGAATATCCTTTTGAAACAGGATATTCTTCATCCATTTCGATAGCTGTATTAGATGAAGAAGGGAAGATGATTGAATTTTATACAGTTCCTATCTGGGAATGTTGTAATTATTTTTTAGGAGTACCGCTTCAAATAAGGATTTGGGGAAGTAAGTTAAGTGGTGAACTTGTTGATGAATCTTATTGTGAGATAGAGGAGGAGTTAAAGGAGCGGTTGGAAGAGTTTTTACAGTTTGCAGATGAGGAATAATAGTTAGTCTTTAGTTTAAAATTAATAGTTATTAAAAAATGAAAAATGGTATATTTTTGTTATATCTATACGTGATGCCTTATGTATTAAAAGACAAAGAGAAAGATGAAAAGAACTAAAAAAGGACGCTAACAGTTTTTGTTAGCGTCCTTTTCATTATGAAGCAATTTCACCAGTTTTTGTATCATCTTGATTGTACGTATCTTGATCTAATTCACCAAGCCATTTACTAGAAATAAGACCTGCTGTCATAGAACCACTTACGTTAAGAGCTGTACGACCCATATCAATTAATGGTTCAACTGAGATAACAAGAGCGACAATACCGATTGGTAAGTTCATTGTAGATAGTACGATTAACGCTGCGAATGTTGCACCGCCACCAACACCGGCAACACCGAATGAGCTAATAGCAACGACAGCGATTAAAGTTAATATAAATTGTGGTTGTAATGGATCAATTCCTACAGTTGGAGCGACCATCATTGCAAGCATTGCTGGATAAATACCTGCGCAACCGTTTTGACCGATAGATACTCCAAATGATGCTGCGAAGTTGGCAATTCCTTCTGAAATACCAAGTTTTTCTTTTTGCGCTTCAATATTTAATGGCATTGCACCAGCACTAGAGCGAGATGTGAATGCAAATGTTAATACAGGGAATACCTTTTTCAAATATTGAATTGGATTTAAACCAGATAGAGCAATTAATAATAAGTGGATAACGAACATTACGATAAGTGCTACGTAAGACGCTAACACGAAGTTACCAAGTTTTAAAATAGCATTTATGTCGCTACCAGCAACTGTTTTTGCCATAAGAGCTAATACGCCGTATGGAGTAAGACGTAAAATTAATGTTACCATACGCATTACGATTGCATATACAGCATCAAGCATTTTCTTAAATAGCTCTGCTTGTTCTGGATATTTTCGTTTTACACCTATAAAGGCGATACCGATAAAGGCTGCAAATATTACAACAGAAATTGTTGATGTTGGACGAGCACCTGTTAAATCAAGAAACGGATTTGTAGGTAACAGCTCTAATAATTTATCTGGAATTGTTGTTTTTTCAATAGAAGTAAATCTTTCTTCAACTAGCTTCAGACGAGCAGATTCTGCATCACCTTGTTGCAGGCCTGTTGCTGATACATCAAATCCTGCACTTGCAGCGATACCGACAGCTGCAGCGATTCCTGTAGTAAGAATTAAAATTCCGATAATAAGACCACTAATTTTACCAAGGTTTTTCGTTAACTGTAATTTTGTAAAGGCTGAAATAATAGATACTAAAATAAGTGGCATAACGATCATTTGAAGTAATTTCACATAACCGTTACCGATTAAGCCAAACCAAGTATTTGATTCAATAATTACTTTAGAAGTTGGTTCATAAATAAATTGTAATATAAGACCGAATATAATTCCGACTCCTAAAGCAGTAAATACACGTTTATTAAAAGATACATGCTTACGTTGCATATAATATAATACGCCAACTAAGATGAGCATGACTGCAACGTTAATTCCGACAAGCAGTGTATTCATGTTGATTCCCCCTAATTCCAATCTGTTATATAGAATATAAAGTAATAAAACCTATAAGTCAACTAGGAAATTGCGGGATTAAAAAAAAGATGGCAAAATGCCATCTTTTAATGTCCAGCCCCAGGGACAAGTAAAAACGTCGTGTAGTATGTAAATCCTATGAAGAAAACAGTTAAATATGCCCCAAATACGTATATATACATACGCTCTGTTAAATTTAAATAGCTTAAAAGTACGAAGAATCCTGTTTGTCCTAAAAATAGTAGTGCGGTCGAATGCATATCCCCTACATAAAACATAACCGAGAAAATTCCAGTCCAAAAGCCGAGAACGCGAAACATGCGCTCCATGCCATCTCCCTCCTTTTCTAAAAAAAGTAAACCTCACTTCATTATAGTTTATTTTTCTTACTATTGTAAATATTCGTTCATATAAAAAGAAGCCAATTATAACTGGCTTCTTTTTATATGAGAAATTAAATTGTTAGTTTATAATTACAAGATTTACATCCATCTAGTAGACTATCGTTTCGTGTTAATTCCGTGTTAGGGAATAGGATTTCAAAAATCCCTTTCATCATATCTCCGTGCATATTACAAATTTCAGTTGGGTGATGAACAGCAACTTCTTTAAATGGACAATTGTGTACATCATAGAAAATTTTCGTTCCATCTGCACTTAATTCAAATGCAGGTGATAAGCCAGCTGTTGAGAAAGCTTCTTTTGCAATTTGAACTTTTTGTTCCACTGTTAAAGCATCTTCACTTACATTTAAACGCAGCATATGTTGTTGCATTAATTCGGCTCCGAATTGTTTTCCAGTTTCGTATAGCGCTTTTTCACCAGCAGCGCCAAGGCTAAGTAAAGAATTAAATGCGATTCTTGCTAGCAATTGATAATCACGGAATGGAAATTGTAATTGAATCACATCATCAGATAATACATATAATCTGCTTGGGCGTCCGCCTTTTCCAGTTTTCTTCGTTTCAGATTTCAACATATGAACATCTTCTAATTTAGATAAATGTAAACGCGCTACGTTTGGATGAATGTCAAACTCATCTGCAATTTCTTGTACCGTTACGTAACTATGTTTTTGAGAAATATATTTATAAATGTAATAACGAGTTGGATCAGATAATACACCTGTAATTTTTAAAGCTTGTTCCATGAGGATCTCCACCTTTATCACTTTATCCAAGATAATAACATTATAATACAGATAAACTTCCATATAGGTAATTTCAGACAATAATTCGGAAATTGTTCATAATTTCACAAACATATTTTTCCTTTTTGTTCTAGTGAAAATACAAAAATACCGATTTTTCTTATGAATTTTTTCATGCTATATACATAGTGGGGAGGGAAAAATGATGAATGGAATTGAAAGTTTTGCGAATATGATTTTGAAAGAGGCGTGTAGGGTACAAGCTTCGGATTTACACATCGTGCCCCGGAAGAAGGATGTTGCGGTTCAACTACGTATAGGAAAAGATTTAATGACGAAACAATACATTGAAAAGGAATTTGGAGAAAAACTTGTTTCACACTTTAAATTTTTAGCATCCATGGATATAGGGGAGAGGCGGAAGCCACAAAATGGTTCATTGTATTTACAAATGGATGGACAAGAAGTGTATTTGCGCCTTTCCACGCTTCCAACCGTATATCAAGAAAGTCTCGTTATTCGTCTTCATTTACAAGCATCTATTCAGCCGTTATCTCATCTTTCGTTATTTCCAAGTACAGCGAAGAAACTTCTTTCCTTTTTACATTATTCGCATGGGTTACTCGTCTTTACGGGACCGACTGGTTCAGGAAAGACAACAACAATGTATGCATTATTAGAGGTAATTAGAAAAAAGAAAACACGTCGCATCGTTACACTGGAAGATCCAGTTGAAAAAAGAAATGACGATGTATTACAAATCCAAATAAATGAAAAAGCAGGTATCACATATGAGGCGGGACTGAAGGCTATTTTACGCCATGATCCAGATATTATTTTAGTCGGTGAAATTCGTGATGAAGAAACAGCAAAAATTGCTATAAGAGCAAGTTTGACTGGACATTTAGTAATGACGACATTGCATACGAATGATGCGAAAGGAGCGATACTTCGGTTTATGGACTTTGGCATAACAAGGCAAGAGATTGAACAATCTTTATTGGCTATAGCTGCACAGCGACTTGTCGAATTGAAGTGTCCGTTTTGCAAAAGAAAGTGCTCAACTTTATGTAAATCAATGAGGCAGGTAAGACAAGCGAGTATTTATGAGTTGTTATATGGATATGAGTTAAAACAAGCGATTAAAGAAGCAAACGGGGAATGTGTCACATACGAGCATGAGACATTAGAATCTTCGCTACGAAAAGGATACGCTTTAGGATTTTTAGAAGAGGATGTGTATGTTTAAGAAAATATGGAGTTTAAGTGATCAAGTAGTATTACTGAAACGATTAGGAGAACTATTAGAAAAAGGATACTCCCTTTTGCAGGCATTAGAATTTTTACGTTTTCAATTACCTTTAGAAAAGAAAGTACAATTGCAGCTCATGATTGATGGGTTAAAAGATGGAAAAAGTCTACACGATTCTTTTCATCAATTAAAGTTTCATCAGGAGATGTTAAGCTATTTATTTTATGCCGAGCAGCATGGTGATATTTCTTTTGCGTTGCAACAAGGGAGCTCACTGCTTTATAAAAAGGATAAGTATAGGAAAGATATGATGAAAATAATGCAGTATCCTATGTTTTTGGCGTTCTTTTTAATAATCATGATTTTTGTTTTTAACCGCATTTTATTACCGCAGGTTGACATGGTATATAGTTCGTTTGGTTCTACAGCACCTTTACTTACAGAACAAATATTAAGTGCAATTAAGCTGCTACCCTATCTTATTATGAGCACTATTTTTATCGTCTTAATTGGCTGTAGTGTATATATATTTTACTTTCGGAAACTCCCGTATATGAAGCAGATAAAAATTATGCTTCGTATTCCCCTCATAAAAACATTTCTTATTTTAAAGCATTCGCATTATTTCGCTACTCAATTGAGCGGCTTATTACACGGAGGACTATCGGTACTTGAGGCTCTAACAATAATGATGGAGCAAAAATATCATCCATTCTTTCAGTATGAAGCGGGCCGAATTAAACACCAATTAATTGCGGGAGAACCGTTGCAAGCTATTATTGCAAAAAGTGGATATTACGAGGAAGAGCTATCTTATATTATTACGCATGGACAAGCAAACGGTAATTTGGCGATTGAATTAGGTGACTATAGCGATCTTATCATGGAGAAGATGGAGCAAAAAGTTAAACGTATGTTAGTGATTATTCAACCGATTTTATTTACGTGTATTGGAGGAATAGTCGTTCTTATGTATTTAGCGATGATTATGCCAATGTTTCAAATGATGAATTCTATTTAGGAGGTATTTACATGCAAAATGAGGAGGGATTTACCCTTTTAGAAATGTTATTAGTTATGGTCGTGATAACTGTATTATTACTATTAATTATTCCTAATGTAGTTACACAGCGTTCATCCGTTGAAGGAAAAGGATGTAAAGCCTATGTGAAATCTATAGAAGCGCAAATACAAGTATACCAATTACAACATAATAAAATTCCCTCGCTAAAAGAGCTAAGTGATGAAAAGTATATTACATCTGATAAGTGTCCGAATGGTGAATCCATTCATATTTCAAATGATGGCACAGTATCAAGTGGGAAACTGTGAAAGAAAAAGGTTTTACTCTTTTAGAAATGCTACTCGTTCTCTTTGCAATTTCTGTACTAAGTATGGTCATGTATTACAATGTACATTCATTATATGAAAAACAAAAAATCGAACAATTTTTGAGGCAGTTTTCAAATGATATTTTGTATATGCAACAATTAGCGATAAACCGTCAAAAACATTATACATTACGATGGTATAAAGATAGACATATGTACTATATAGGGGAATCGAGTACGAATCTTGCTATCATTAAAAGAGAATATGATAGCGATATACAAATTGATTTGAATACTTTTCCAAATCCGATGACATATAATCCGAGTGGAAATATTAATAGAGGTGGTACAATTTTACTTTCGTATCGAAGTTTTAAATATGAGGTTGTATTTCAGCTTGGAAGAGGGAGATTTACGTATCGTGAAATGTCAAAAAGGGTCAGTGATGGCTGAAATGCTTGTGGCATTAAGTATAGTAATGATGGCGGTATCTTTACTACTTCCGCAAACAGTATTAATTATGCAAGAACGAAAGAACATACAGATTCGTTATAATGCATTTGTATTATTAAAAAGGGAAGTAGCTTTATATATGTATGAGAATGAGGCGAAACAACAGAAAGAAAAAGTCATAAATGGAAATGTATATTACACATATTGGGGAGGAAATGAAGTTTGTGCTATGTGGAAAGATGTGAAAGGAAGAATGATGGAACAATGCTTTTATGCAGGAGAAAAAACAAATTAGAAGTTGGATTTACATTAATAGAAATGATCGTCTGTTTTTTTCTGTTATCACTGTTCTTTTTACTCTTGCCACGTTTAAACTTTATCGGAATAGAAAACAAACAATCGAAAGGATTAAATAATTGGGAATGGGATGTGTTTATAGGACAAGTACAATTAGAATTTCGTGAAGTATCATTTGTAGAAAAAATAGTCCCTGAAAATAAAGATAATCTTTTGCGTTTCCGCCTTCGTACTGGAGATGAAGTGACGTACGAAAAATTGAATAATCATCTTATAAGAAAAGTGAATATGCGCGGAAGAGAAGTTATATTACAAAATATTGAAATGGTTTCATATGAAGTAACCCCTCATTTGCTCTTTATAAATGTGAAAGATATGAGTGGGAAAACATATGAAGGTGTAGCTGTAAGGTATAGCGAGATGGACATAAATATATGAGAAAACAAGATGGATTTACGATGCCAGGAACAATCATTTTTCTTGTAATATTAACTTCGTTTTTTGTATACGAAACGAATATGTTACTTATAGATAAAAATTTTTATATTGAAATAGAGCAAAAGTTTGTACTGGAGGAGCTACTGAGTCAATCGATCACAAATATAAAACAGGATTTACAACAAAAAGAACAGGAAGGTACTTTTTTCTTTCCATATGAAAAGGGCGAAGCAAGTGGAAATTATGTCTTTGAAAATGATGTCATTTTTGTTTCGTTACAGTGCAAAATCAAACAAGAAATTTTCTATAAAGTAAGCTTTCGGTATAGAAAAAAGGATGAGAAAATATTCGATTGGATAGAAGGATAGTATGTAAAATATAAGGATGAAAAACCATAATTTCCCCTTTGAAAATAGGTTGTTTTTTCAAAGAAAATGGATAAATAAAACAACCAAAAGTTTAAATTTTCTCAAAAAAGAGAAAGGTAGAAAGAATATGATATATTCATGCTATCCAATCATTATTTTTTAGGGAGAATAGGGAAAATGACAAATAACAACCAAATAGGTGAAAACAAGGAACAAACTATTTTTGATCATAAAGGAAATGCAATTATGACGGAAGATAGGGAAATACACATTATTTCAAAATTCGAAGAACCTCTTATTGTCGTGTTAGGAAATGTATTAAGCGATGAAGAATGCGACGAATTAATCGAATTGTCTAAAAATAAGCTGGCACGTTCTAAAGTTGGTTCATCACGTGATGTAAATGATATTCGAACGAGTAAGGGTGCATTTTTAGACGATAATGAACTTACTGCGAAGATTGAAAAACGAATTTCATCTATCATGAATGTTCCTGCGTCGCATGGAGAAGGATTACACATTTTAAATTATGAAGTGGATCAACAATATAAAGCGCATTATGATTACTTTGCAGAGCATAGTAGATCAGCTGCTAATAATCGTATTAGTACGCTTGTCATGTATTTAAATGATGTAGAAGAGGGCGGAGAAACGTTCTTCCCCAAATTGAATCTTTCTGTGCACCCTAGAAAGGGAATGGCAGTATACTTTGAGTATTTTTATCAAGACCAATCATTAAATGAGCTTACGTTACATGGAGGGGCACCTGTAACGAAAGGTGAGAAATGGATTGCAACGCAGTGGGTGAGAAGAGGCGCTTATAAGTAAAAGCGTGTATGAAACGTTTTGTTCTTCATTGTATAAGAAGAACAAAACGTTTTTTTATTAAATAATGGAATCATTCGTTATAATAACAAATAATAACGAATGATTGAGAGGAACGAACATGAAATCTATATACATAACCGGTTATATGGGAGCTGGGAAAACAACAATTGGAAAAGCATTAAGTAAAGAACTTCATATGGATGTTGTCGATACAGACCAAAAAATTGAAGAGAAGCAGGGGAAGGCAATTCGTGATATTTTTGCCGAAGAAGGTGAAATGGCTTTTCGCGAATATGAAAGTGAAATGTTACGTTCACTACCGAGTTGTAATGTAATTATTACAACTGGTGGCGGCATCGTTGAACGAGAGGAAAACCGAAAGTGGATGAAGGAAAATGGAACTGTCGTATATTTATATTGTGATCCACATGTAATTGCAGAAAGACTTCGTGAAGATACGACACGTCCACTATTTCAGAAGAAAGATATAGAGGCATTTGTGGCAAAATTTGAATCACGCCGAGCTTATTATGAAGAGGCTCATATTCATATTGATACGACGAATAAGTCTGTAAAGCAAATTATGAATGAATTAAAAGAAAAGATTAATGAATAAAAAAGTGGACATACTAATCAAGTAGAGGTGATGATAATATGTCTACTAATGATTATGTTCGCTTTGTGACGCAGCAGTTTGTGTCATATATGGATGCTCCAAAAGAAGATCGTAAACAGAAGAAAGAACAACGCCGTGCTGAAAAAGAGCCATTTATGAATAAGTGGTTTGGTGTTATGCCGCTTAGTGCTGCTTTGTTTTATCGAAACGTAAAAAATAAAAGAAAAAAATCAAGTTAACGATTTCGTAATATGTGTAGCAAAGTGAAAATCCCCTAGTAGCATCATACTACTAGGGGATTTTTTATTTACTGCACAGTTTCCTTTTCTTCCGTAACGGCATGTATTTTATTATTTACCCAAACAAATCCAATTCCGATACAAATTGAAATGCCCCATCCAACAGCGGTCATAATCGCTCTCATTTCACCATAGCCATCTACACCGAAAACAGAGATGAAATAAATTTTTAGGAAGCTTTTTAATATGAATTGTAGACCGAAAAATAGTGTTAAATATTGTAGTGCTGGATAGATACGACTATCACGATACAGTTCACGACTTTTATCACGGTCATGGCCTTGGAGTGCGGCAATATCTGCTGCGAAATATAACATAAGTGGTTTTTTTATAAAGATTGTACATATGACGATAATGCCGAGTACGATGTGATAATACGCATCGTTCCATAACATTCGTTCAGCTGATCCAGATAATAGATCTACCGTTGTATTAGAAATGAGTGTAATTAAAATAAAGAACCCTGTCACGTTAAACTGTTTTTCTTTTTTAAAGGTATACAGTGTATAAATAATCCCCGGAACAGAGGAAAGTAACATCGCGTAATAAGGGTCGATATAAGGTTTTGCAAATTTCCAAATGAGGAACGGGATTACGAGATAAAAGACAAGATCTAATATAGCTTTTTTATTTTGATTCATACAAATCCTCCTTAAGTCATACATATATTTTATAATATAATTTCTGAAAATTGTATAAGGTTTAATAGGAAAAGGAAAAATATATCAGTTTTTGAGGGATTAGTAGATTGAAAAAAAATTGCCCCTAGCGTAGTAAGTTTTTTTAGTATATAATAAAGGAAACGCTTTCATTTTTATTTTGTTCACAAAATGGACGGAAAATCACATATTTACTATCGATATGTTGCTTTATAATGAAACTAATTAAATATACATGCATACAATATTGTGAAATAAATAACATAAATAATTTATATAAATGTAAACGTTATCAAAAGAGAGAGGTGGAGACAATGAGTAAATTTTTCTTCAATCATAATCCAGCAACAGTAGAGGATGGAAGGCTTGTTAAATATGCTGAAATTATTTATGGAGAAGGTGGCCGTTCTGTATTAGAAAATTTAATGGTGAAGGCATCTATCAGATTGCGTGATCGTTATCCGAATAAATCTGACGAGCAGATCTCGAACCTAGTAAATAAAGGCATCCATGATATGTTTCAAAAATACGTGAGCGAGTAAGAGTAGCCAATGGCTGCTCTTATTTTTTTGTATAAGGATTGTATCTCTAGCTGAAAATAAGGGTGTACTTTGAAAGACATAAGAAGGAGTGGAAAAGATGAGTAATGGAATTGGCCGTTCAAAAGAAAACCTTCCTACTGATGCAAATCATGTGAGTGCAAAAGATCGCGCGTATCAAAAACGCATGGCAAAGCAAAAACAACAAGAGCGTAATGGCGATAAAGGATAACTCAAAAAAGCTCCTTCTAAATAGAAGGGGCTTTTTAAGGTAGAAAATGATTCGCGGTAACATAAAAAAGTCCACCGTTAATAATTTGCACTGTAATGCGTGGTTCATATTGTTCTTGCAAGGCTTGCTTTTCAATTTCATAGCTTTCGGGAAGTTCATCACTTTCTTCATAAAAACGATTTAAAAGGTCTAAATCGTGATTCCAGCGCACTCTTGCTTCTTTCGCCCACGTATGGTCATCTTCTGCAATAATATTTTTTAAAGCGTCCTCTATACGTTGTAAACCGCTTTGCGGTTTAATGATAGGCGAGAGCGTAAAACAAAAGTCAGGTATTTTCGGCGTAAGTTTAATTTTAGCTAATGTTTCATGAAAGTTTGCGATCATTGTGCCAGAAATGAGATGAATCCCAATGGAGTGAAGGATGTCTTTTTTTCGATCACATTGATAGGAAACTTTAATATTTACACCGAGCCACGGATGGAGCGGTGTATGTGTTGCCCCGCTATGCCTTACTTCCTCATATAAACGTATGTAAGAGCCTAATTCTTTTGTCGTTTGGAAAATTTGATGAAGACGTGGGGAACCGTAGTGAATAAGCTCGCCGTCGTTTTCTTCATTTTCTGGATTTGTAATAAGAGTAAGGCGCATCGGATTCGGTACGCCTCCTGTTTTCTCAAGATAGTGCCAATAAAAAGGGCGATTCATTAATAATTTATCCATCTCAATTGTTAACTGCACATCTAATAAATGAGGAGAACGTTCTAAAATTTCACAGTTATTCGCCTCAAAGAAATTGTACAAGTAATTATGGATTTCATGTTGCTGCATAGCCTTGCACCTCAGCTTCATTTCGCTTCGCAAAGTCGATAATAGATGTTAAGTTTTCCATCTTAATTCGGATTTCTCCTTCGCTTTTTGATTGCGCAAATATTTCTTGAATGTGTGCATCGATGTTTTTCATATTAATTCTCGTTAAAATTTCATCAAGTTCACCGATAACACGCTCAAATAAATTGATTTTTTCATATAACAGTTTCAAAATATGTTCTTCAACAGTGTGCTTTGTAGCTAAGTTATAAATATGAACATCATTCTTTTGACCAAGACGGTGAATACGTCCGATTCTTTGCTCAAGACGCATTGGATTCCATGGCAAATCATAATTGATCATATGGCTACAAAACTGTAAGTTAATTCCTTCACCGCCAGCTTCCGTTGCGATTAGCACTTGCGCATGATTTTGGAAAAGCTCCTTCATCCAATCTTTCTTCCCGCGCTTAAATCCACCGCGGAATGGAACGGAAGAAATACCGTGTTGTTGTAAAAACCATTGTAAGTACATTTGTGACGCTCGGTATTCTGTGAAGATGACGACTTTATCGTCAATTTCTTTAATAAGCTCAAGAGCTTTATTCGCTTTTGAGTTGAAAGGAATTTGATTAATTTTGTCCATTAGCACATCAATATGCGGGTCTTTTATGTAATTCTCATTTTCCTTCTGTCGTTTTTCTACATGTTTTTTTAATGAATAGTAAACAGCCTCGCGACTACTACACGCTTCCCGTTTTAAAGTTAATGATGAGAAAGCAGATGTGAAGGCGTCTTGTCCTCGCCAATTTTCAATATCATTATATAGAGCTTGTTCTTGTTCATTAAACTCAACAAAAATTGTACGTACATGTCTCTTTGGCCAATCAATTCCGGTATTATGCCGTCGATTTCGGACCATCACTTTGTTAATAAGAGCTTTTAAATCTTCATCAGATTCGGCAGAGCGATTTTTTGAAGCGTAATATTCTTCAAAATTGGATTGATTGCCTAAATGTCCTGGTTTTAATAAAGAAACAAGGTTGAAAATTTCATCAATCTTATTTTGAACAGGAGTAGCGGTTAATAATAAACAAAATTTCTTTTTTAATCGCTGTGCAAATTCATAGTTTTTTGTTTTATTATTTTTAAGTTTATGTGCTTCATCGATAATAATAAGGTCATATTCTAAATTCAAAACGATATCGCGATGCGGTGAACGTTTTGCAGTATCAATTGATGATACAATCACATCAGCTTGTTCCCATGAATAGCTTTTCTTCTGGGCTACAGCAGGAATGAAAAACTTTGTATTTAGTTCGTATGCCCATTGTGAAACGAGGGAGGCAGGGACGAGTATAAGTACTTTTTTCACAAGGCCGCGGACCATATATTCTTTTAAAATAAGCCCAGCTTCAATCGTTTTCCCAAGTCCTACTTCATCTGCTAGTATCGCTTTACCATTCATTTGTTCAATAACATTTTGAGCGACTTCTAATTGATGAGGAAGTGGTGTGAAATGGGATAAATGCTTCGGTGCTTGTAATCCATCGAAAGTAGGAACAAGTAACGATTTTTCTGTTTCATAAGCTAAATGATATAAATCCCAGTTTGTCCAAGGGCCATCTTCGTCAATTCTATTTAAAAAATTGTTTTGCCACGTTCGATCTACGGAAATATCGACATTCATTACGACTCTCCCACCTTTTATAAACTAAAGTAATTATTAAAAAATCTTTATTATATAAACCTTGTAATAAGGCACTATTACACATACTAAAAGTTAAAGAATAGGTAAAGATAAAGGGCTAAATTTTGAAAGTTGTATTTAATTAGATTAAGAATAAAAAATTCTAAATTATTTTTTATGCTAGAATATTGATGAAATATAGCGAATAATGTTAGGATAATGGTGTGAAATGTGTGGAATCTTTCGTATTTTATCCAAGAAAGTGATTTTTTATTTACGCTTTCATAAAAAAATATAAGGAGATTCCGTATATCCTATCTTTTCAGAGTGAAAATGTTTAGATAAGGGAAAACAACTTTTATTGATTTGTCAGAGCATAAGGGGGAGAGAGCATGATTACATTACAACGTACACCGTTATTTGATGTATACGCGAAGTATGGTGGGAAAACAATCGACTTCGGTGGTTGGGAGTTACCAGTTCAATTTTCAAGCATTAAAGAAGAACATGAAGCTGTACGTACAGCGGCAGGTTTGTTCGATGTGTCTCATATGGGAGAAGTTGAGGTAAAAGGTGTAGATAGTTTAGCATTCTTACAACGTGTTGTTACAAATGACGTTTCTACCTTAAAGGTAGGAGGCGCACAATATACAGCTATGTGCTACGAAAATGGTGGTACAGTAGATGATTTATTAATCTACAAACGTGGTGAAGAAGACTATTTATTAGTAATCAACGCATCAAATATCGAGAAAGATTACGAATGGTTAGCTAGCCATGTAATTGGCGATGCAAAAGTAGTCAATGTTTCTAGTGAAGTTGCACAGCTTGCAATTCAAGGACCAAAAGCAGAAGGCATTTTACAAAAAGTTGTGTCAGAAGATTTGAAAGAAATTAAGTTCTTTAAATTTAAAAACGATATTCTTGTAGATGGAATTCCAGCACTTGTATCTCGTACAGGTTACACAGGTGAAGATGGATTTGAAATTTACTGTAAGAGTGAAGATGCTGCAAAACTTTGGGAGAAACTTCTTGAAGTTGGAGCAGAAGAAGGCTTAAAAGCATGTGGTTTAGGTGCTCGTGATACACTTCGATTCGAAGCGACATTACCACTTTACGGTCAAGAGTTATCAAAAGATATTACACCGATTGAAGCTGGAATTGGCTTTGCGGTAAAACCAAATAAAGAAGCAGACTTCTTTGGAAAAGCAACGTTAAAAGAGCAAAAAGAAAACGGTGCGCCTCGTAAGTTAGTCGGCATCGAAGTAATCGAACGTGGAATTCCTCGTACGCATTATCCTGTATTTATTGGAGAAGAAAAAATCGGGGAAGTAACGAGTGGCACACAATCTCCAACGTTAAAGAAAAGCATTGGTTTAGCACTAATTGATGTAAAATACGCAGCAGTTGATACAGAAGTAGAAATTGAAATTCGTAATAAACGCGTCAAAGCAGTAGTTGTTCCAACACCATTTTATAAACGTTCAAAGTAACGGGGAGAGGGGTAGATTTCATGTTGCATCGTTATCTTCCAATGACAGAAGAAGACAAAAAAGAAATGTTACAAACGATCGGCGTTCAAACGATCGATGAGTTATTCTCTGATATTCCAGAGAGTGTTCGTTTTAAAGGGGATTTAAAAATTAAAGAAGCAAAATCAGAGCCAGAGCTGTTAAAAGAGTTAACTCAAATGGCTAGTAAAAATGCTAACTTAAAAGAATACGCTTCTTTCTTAGGAGCAGGCGTATACGATCATTACGCTCCAGTAATTGTAGATCACGTTATCTCTCGCTCAGAATTTTATACAGCTTACACGCCATACCAACCAGAAATTTCACAAGGGGAATTACAAGCAATCTTTGAATTCCAAACAATGATTTGTGAATTAACAGGAATGGATGTAGCAAACTCTTCTATGTACGACGGAGGTACAGCTTTAGCTGAAGCGGCAATGCTAGCAGCTGGCCATACTCGTAAAAAGAAAATTCTTGTATCTAGTGCAGTTCATCCAGAATCAAGAGCAGTACTTGAAACGTATGCAAAAGGTCAACATCTTGAAGTTGTTGAAATTAACCATAAAGATGGTGTAACTGATTTAGACGTATTACAAAGTGAAGTAGATGATACAGTTGCTTGTGTAATCGTTCAATATCCAAATTTCTTCGGACAAGTTGAAAAATTAGCTGATATTGAAAAAATCGTTCATCAACAAAAATCATTATTTATCGTTTCTTCAAATCCGTTATCATTAGGCGCATTAACACCACCAGGAAAATTTGGTGCTGATATTGTAATCGGTGATGCACAACCATTTGGTATCCCAACGCAGTTTGGTGGACCACACTGTGGTTACTTTGCAACAACGAAAGCATTTATGCGTAAAATTCCAGGACGTCTTGTCGGACAAACTGTAGATTCAGATGGTAAACGTGGATTCGTATTAACGTTACAAGCTCGTGAACAGCATATTCGCCGTGATAAAGCGACGTCTAACATTTGTTCAAACCAAGCGTTAAATGCATTAGCAGCATCAGTTGCAATGACGGCACTTGGTAAACAAGGCGTGAAAGAAATGGCACGACAAAACATTTCTAAAGCACAATATGCAAAACGTCAATTTGAAGCGAAAGGCTTCACTGTAACATTTGCTGGACCATTCTTCAATGAGTTCGTTGTAGATTGCAAGCGTCCAGTGAAAGAAGTAAACGATGCATTATTACAAAAGAATATTATCGGCGGTTACGACCTAGGCCGTGATTATAAAGAGCATGAAAACCATATGCTTGTAGCAGTAACTGAGCTTCGTACAAAAGAGGAAATTGACACACTTGTAAACGAAATGGGGGCTATCCAATGAAGAACCAAGACCAAGCACTTATCTTTGAAGTGAGTAAAGAAGGACGCATAGGATATAGCCTACCAAAATTAGATGTAGAAGAAGTGAAACTAGAAGATGTATTTGAGAGCGATTATATTCGAGTAGAAGATGCAGAGCTACCAGAAGTATCTGAACTTGATATTATGCGCCATTATACAGCACTTTCAAACCGTAACCACGGTGTAGATTCTGGATTCTATCCACTTGGATCTTGTACAATGAAATATAATCCGAAAATTAATGAAAGTGTAGCTCGTTTCGCAGGATTTGCAAATATTCATCCGTTACAAGACGAAAAGACAGTACAAGGTGCAATGGAATTAATGTACGACTTACAAGAGCATTTAATTGAAATTACAGGTATGGATACTGTTACATTACAACCAGCAGCTGGTGCACACGGAGAATGGACAGGCTTAATGTTAATTCGTGCATACCATGAAGCAAATGGTGACTTTAACCGTACGAAAGTAATTGTTCCTGACTCTGCTCACGGAACGAATCCAGCATCTGCAACTGTAGCTGGTTTTGAAACAATTACAGTAAAATCAAATGAACATGGTCTTGTTGACTTAGAAGATTTAAAACGTGTTGTAAACGAAGAAACAGCAGCACTTATGTTAACAAACCCTAATACATTAGGTCTATTCGAAGAAAACATTTTAGAAATGGCAGAAATCGTCCATAACGCAGGCGGTAAATTATACTATGATGGTGCAAACTTAAATGCGGTATTAAGCCAAGCGCGCCCAGGAGATATGGGATTTGACGTTGTGCATTTAAACCTTCATAAAACATTTACAGGTCCTCACGGCGGCGGTGGCCCAGGTTCTGGTCCAGTAGGTGTGAAAGCTGATTTAATTCCGTACTTACCAAAACCAATTTTAGAGAAAACGGAAGATGGCTATCGCTTTAACTATGATCGTCCAGAAGCAATTGGGCGCGTAAAACCATTCTACGGTAACTTCGGAATTAACGTTCGTGCATACACATACATTCGTTCTATGGGTCCAGATGGACTACGTGCAGTAACGGAGTACGCGGTATTAAATGCGAATTATATGATGAGAAGATTAGCACCATTCTATGATCTTCCATTCGATAGACATTGTAAGCATGAGTTTGTATTATCAGGTCGTCGTCAAAAGAAACTTGGTGTACGTACATTAGATATTGCAAAACGTCTGCTTGATTTCGGTTACCATCCACCAACAATTTACTTCCCATTAAATGTGGAAGAATGTATTATGATTGAGCCGACAGAAACAGAATCAAAAGAAACATTAGACGGTTTCATTGATAAGATGATTCAAATCGCTAAAGAAGTAGAAGAAAATCCAGAAGTTGTACAAGAAGCACCTCATACAACAGTCATTAAACGTTTAGACGAAACGATGGCTGCACGTAAACCAGTTTTACGTTATGAAAAGCCAGCTCCTGTACAAGTTTGATTAGAATAACAAAGGAAGAACTCGCTATATGCGAGTTCTTTTTTTGTATGGAGAATCTGTGCAGAATTAGTGAAGAAAATGTTAAAAATTTATATTTTTTGTTTCATAATGGTGTAAAGAAGCAGTTTCATAGGTGATTTTGTTGAAAAAGTCAGTTTGATAAAAGTATTTATTTTTGTTAGAATTTTATTGAAATTAAGAAGATGTAATGAGATAGAAATGACTCATTTTTATGTATATGTGAAAAAACGAGCAAGCTGGGGGTGAAAATGTGGGATATCGGTGTTATAGAATGATATACCATTTAGAAAACGGAAAAACGATTAAAGATGTAAAAGAATTTTGTTATAGAGATCAAGGAAAAGTACTAGAAAGAGTAGCACATCGCGTGATGGATAATAGAGAAGTGACGGCAATTGATAAGCAAGGAACGATTATTTCAATAGCATGTGAGGACATTGTAAAGGTGGAACTTGATTACATAACAGAAAGTTAACCTTGAGTCATATCGAATTATTCGATAAAATATACTGTTGAATGGTGAAGTGAGAAGAGAGGAGTTTATCATGGGTAGTACAAGACACTTTTATATGTTTATCTTAGCGTTTGTTCTTGTTGTCGCATTAACGATTTATTTAATTGTTGATAGCACTTGGTACAACACAGTTCATCCTGCGTTCCTTCTGTTTATGTACGTAGGAATTGCGGTAGTGAGTTTCGGAATGAGAGATGAGATGTTAGATCGCTTTGAAAAGTGATACATATACGAAAGACCAACAGGAAAATGTTGGTCTTTTTTTCTTGCCAAAAATAGGATGGTGTGTATATACTGTATATATAAGGTATACACAGTATATACACACACTGGAGGAAAACATGAATATTATTATTTCGAATTCTTCCCAAGATCCTATTTATGTACAAATAAGAAAACAATTAAGCCAGCTTATTTTAAATGGTGGCTTAAAGGGTGGAGACCAATTACCGTCTATTCGTAGCTTAGCAAAAGAATTACAAATTAGTGTAATTACAACGAAGCGTGCGTATGAGGAGCTTGAAAAAGAAGGATATATAGAAACTGTTGCTGGGAAGGGGACTTATGTTTCACGTAAAAATAATGAACTACTAAAAGAACAGCGAATTCGTCTATTGGAAAGTAAAGCAGAAGAGATTGTAAATGAAAGTAAAGCGTTGCAGCTTTCACTTGAAGATTTACAGCAGATGATTGCGTGTTTATATGAGGGGGAATAAGGGATGTTAGAGCTAAAAAACGTTTGTAAAAGTTATCAAGATTTTGCAGTAAAAAATATAAGTTTTACGTTAACACGCGGATATATTATGGGATTTGTCGGGCCAAATGGGGCAGGGAAAAGTACGACGATCAAAATGATTATGAACTTAATTCGAAAAGATAGCGGCGATATAAAAATTTTTGGCAAGGACAATAAGAAAGCCGAAAAGGAAATAAAACAAAATATTGGTTTTGTATATGATGAAAATCATTACTACGAAGATTTAACGTGTGAGCAAATGAAGCGTATTATCGCACCGTTATATAAAGAATGGGACGAAGAGCAGTATCAATCGTATATGCATAGACTACAAGTTCCGAAGTATAAAAAAATTAAAGAACTATCAAAAGGGATGAAAATGAAATTTGCGATTGCTATCGCACTTTCACATCACGCAGAGTTTATCATTATGGATGAACCGACAGCAGGACTAGATCCAGTTGTTCGAAGTGAATTACTTGATATGTTGCAAGAAATTGTAATGGAAGATGAAGTATCTGTATTATTCTCAACTCATATTACAACAGACTTAGAGCGTATCGCAGATTATATTACGTTCATCAACGATGGAGAAATTATATTTACTGGTGAGAAAGATGAACTAATGGAGAACTACGTAATCGTAAAAGGGAGTAATGATTTATTAGACCGAGAAGGAAAAGAGCTATTTGTTGGACTAAGAAAAAATAAATTTGGTTTTGAAGGTTTAGCGAAGGATAAACAAGCAATTGTCGATTGGTTTGGAAATGAGGTTGTACTAGAAAAGCCTACATTAGACGATATCATCGTTTACACTGCGAAAGGGAGAGATGCCTATGCGTCAGCTAATCTATAAAGATTTGTTCTTTTTTCGGGTAATTTGGTTAGTGAATCTTGTTATGCCCCTTTTGTTCTTTATGTTAGATGCAAGTGGTGAATTGTTATTTCCAATGAGTTGTCTATTTATAACCTTTTCATCGGTTATGACGTTAACCGTTATGGATGAAAGAAATAAAAGTGACATTATTATAAATAGTTTGCCGGTAAGTCGAAAGGATATCATAATTGCTAGATATATTTCCTGTGTAATATTTATTGTTGGTGGCATGCTCTCTACTATGTTAGTTGTTTTTCTTATAAGGGGCATTGCGGTTATTGGTGATATCGGTGTATATCATCCTAATTTATACATTGAAATTCCATGGTATGAAATCATAAATGGAGCTGTTTATGCCACATTTTTTGTTGTCACGTTTTTCCCTAGTTATTATGGTACAAAATCGAAGGTAGTAAGAAGTATAGTATCAGCAGCATCAATAGGAGTGGGTGTAATTCTTTGGATATTTATTAGTGATGGGCTAAATGAAACAGCGCTTTCATTCATTGAATGGATTATGAATCCTATGCATGTTGCTGTATTTATAGTTGGATTTATTACATTAGTTAGTATTTATATCGTTTCTATGTTCCTTACAATTAAAATTTATGAAACACGTGATTTATAGAGAGGAGAATTCATATGCAACAGTTGATTTTGAAGGAGTTTTTCTTACAGAAGAAGATGTTTCTTTTCTATTTTTTAATACCTATTTTATCTGTTTTTAGAAATTCTGTAGAACCAATGGGGATCGCAATAGGGTTATTTATAACATGTAGTACGATTATATATATTTCTTTTTATTATGAAGAGAAAAGTAAAACAGAAAAAATATTAGTGAGTTTGCCTATAACGAGAACAGAGATAGTTATAGCTAAATATATTTCAAGTTCATTATTTATTATGGCTGGTTTGAGTACAACTTTTATAGTCATAATATTAGGAAATATTCTATTGAACAGAGATATAGTTATGCCTGGATATGCAATATTTTCAGCAATAGTAGCAACTTTGATTTATTGTGTAGTAACGATACCGACTAATTACATTGGGGGATATAAAGCTACTTCTGTCTTGAATGTTATTATGGTTTTGCCTTTAACCGGTATGATTGGTCTTATGTGCAATGTTTTTGGTGATAAAACAATTATGCTAAAAGTACTCCACTCTCAAGAGGCTACACAAGCAATGGGTGTTCTTGGTATCGGAGTGTTAGTGAGTATATTCGTATCAATGTTCCTCTCAGTGAAAATGTTTCAGGAGGCAGAGTTATAGAAGGGACATTTTCATATTAGGAGGTGTAATACATGGTCAAGCAACTCGTCTTAAAAGATATGATGTTGCAAAGAAAATTAGGGTTTGTTTATCTTATATGTTTGGTTTTCCTTTCTATTGTTGATTTTCGTAGTGATAGCTTCCTTATGACGATTAGCGTATCTATACCTTTTCTTGGCACGGTACTGTCAATGAGTTATGAGGGGAAAAATAAAAGTGAAATGATAGTAAATAGTTTACCGTTTGACCGTAAAGATATTGTCATAGGGAAGTACATATTTGTAAGTATTTTAGTTGCTCTAGGTGGATGCTTCTCACTAGTGGTTGGTTTAATACAGTTACAAAATGAACAGATGACTGGATTTATGCTGTGGCGAGAAATGCTCGGAGGTATAACAGGTGGGTTTGTTTGTAGCATAATTGTACTCCCAATTGAATTTTCAGTAGGATATAGCAGTGCAAAACAAATTGCTCCCTTCATCGGAATTGCATTTGGTTATTTAAGTGGACTGATTGTAAGTAAAGTATGGTTAGATGTAGAGAATGCTTGGAGCACGAGTTTAGCCGTAAATGTTTGTTTTATGGCTGGGCTGCTTCTTTTATATATCATGTCTATGTTACTCTCAATTAATTTGTATAGTGAACGTGATTTGTAAGAGAGAGGGGAATAGTTTTGAAACAACTAATTTTAAAAGATTTCATCATTCAATGGAAATTTTTAATTTGGTACATACTGTATCCTGTTTTCTTTTATATGGCCTTAACAGATACGGAAAATTTGTTCATCATTATGTCAGTAATTATTACAATTGGAGCAACAGTAAAAACATTTGAAGCAGAAAGTAAAAATGAGAGTGAAGTTATAGTAAATAGTTTACCAATATTGAGAAAACAAATTGTGTATGCGAAATATATAGTAGCAATTATTATTCTTTTTATAAGCGTAACGGTCGGTTGTTTCACGATGGGAATGAAGAGTGGGGTTAACCTATTTGAATTTATTGAAACGACAATGGTTGCTAGTATTAGCTTGATTTTAATGTATTTAAGTTTTGTTTTACCAATATCGTTTTGGTTAGCATATAAAAAAACTATTTTTATTGCGATTTTTATATTGATAGTGCCTATGGCTGTTTCTTCTATTTTCTTTGGAATCAACCTAGAACAAATTCAACTATATAACAGCATGTTATTCGTTAGTTCAATATGCATGTTCATAATATCTATCTTCGTTTCAGTGAAATTGTATGAGAAGAGAGAATTTTAAAAGGTGCCTTATGTAAGGCACCTTCTTCAATAACGACAATATGAAAGTAAAAGTTTATAAACAGAGAGACTATTCGGTACAACATCTTTTGGAGTATGTAATATAAAGCTGAAAACGATAACGAGAATGAGAAAGAGGAAAAATAAAAATAGGATCTGCTTATGTACGGAATTTTGCATATTATCCACTCCTTTTTTAGGTAGTATGTCCAACAGAAAGGAATGTATGAAAAATGTTAGGGGGAGAATGATGAACAAAAGAAAATGGTTATATAGAATAGGGATATTTCTATTTTCAATCGGTCTCATATTAGCAAATTTCTATTCAGATATACCATCACCATTTCCTAATTTACATAAAGGAATTGGTATAAGTATTGTCATAGTTGGTCTTCTTTGTCTTATCACATCAAACTTCTACAGAAAGTCTGAATAAATATAAAAAAGGACAGTTACTCTTTTTCAGAAGTACTGTCCTTTTTAAATGTTTTATTCCATAGTTTGGCGATACTCCATATAATGACGATTGCAATGGAGGCAATGATGGACCAAACGATTGATATAATTTCAAGTGTCATGTTAGGAAGGAACGTGAGAATGGATACTATTTTATGAAACAACCATTGTATTATATGAAAACTGATTTGCAGTAGAATGACAGTCCCAAGCGTAATCCATGCTAACAGTTGCTTCCCTTTTTCTTTCCACATGACATTCACCTCACGTTAGCTTAATAGTTTTAAGCCAACAGCGCCGCATAGAATGCAGCTTAAGAAGGCAAGACGACGCCAATCCGCTGATTCACGGAAAATAAGAATACCTAGAAGTGCACTTCCGGCAGTTCCGATTCCAGTCCAAATCGCATAAGCAGTTCCCATCGGTAATGTATTCATCGCAAGTGATAAGAAGAAAAAGCTTACGCCGAAGTTGGCGATTAAAATAACTTTTGGTGCCCAGCCTTTCTTTTCAGTGGCTACTTTCATAAAGAGTACACCAATAATTTCACAAATACCAGCTAGAATTAAAAATAACCAAGCCATTTTATGCGGCCTCCTTCGCTTCTTTTTCTTCTGTTACTCGTTTTAAACCAATTACGCCGAAGAAGATTAAGCCGATTAATAAAACTTTTACAATAGAGAAAGGTTCTCCAAAGATCAAAATTTCTGTCAGAACGATCCCACCAGCTCCAATTCCTGTAAAGACGGCGTATACAGTGCCGACAGGTAAATCTTTATAAGCTCTAAATAATAAAACGAAACTAATTGTAATTAATAACGCAACACCAGCCCATTCAAGTGGTGCCTCCGCTTTTTTTAGTCCAATGACCCAAAAGATTTCAATAATACCAGCTATGATTACATAAATCCATGCCATATGTCATTTCTCCTTCCTACCAGTCGTTAGGTAAAGGGCTTAAAAACGACGCATTGCAAAGGAGCAATCCGTCAGTTTGAAAGACCTCGCCAAAATACTTGCCAAGAGGCGTTTAAACGAGTCTCAAAGCGATTTAAACCTGCGAATAGTAGCTCAACCATAAGTCCGTCTAGTAAGCATAGGAAAGCTTCTAGAGCGTCTTTCACTTCAATGTTATGCAGTTCACTTTGCTCGTTTGCCTGTTTAAATATAGGGAATAAAAGTTTTCCGACGTTTTCAATATGCGCATTCGCTTTTTCGATAATTTGTTCGCGAAATGCATCAGGCGGAAAATAAGAAGTTCGTAACCAAAACATTGATTCTTCACTTTCACCAAATCGTCTTGCATAGCCCTTTAGTAACTGTAAGAGCAATTCTTCAGTAGACGAATTTGAAAATTTTTCGATATCGTCTGTGAAGCTCTGTAAATCTTTTTGAAGAGCGGATTCTAAGCATATAAAATATAGCTCTTCTTTTCCTTTAAAGTGTGCGTAAATTGATGGCTTTTTAATCCCAACTTCTTGAGCAATATTTGCTAATGAAGTTCCTTCGTAGCCGTAGCGTGCGAAATGAGAAAGTGCTACAGCTTTAATGCGGTTTGCTGTCATTTTCATCCCCTACCTACCGTTCGTTAGGTTCATTATATGAGATGGGAAATATAAAGTCAATAGGGGAAGAGCTGAAAAAAGAGCGTTATAGGTAACGCTCTTTTTAGACAGTATCTCGTTCAATTAAATGGAATGAAAGCTCTTTTGCGTTCCCGGCAATTTGCTCGCTCTGAATCTGCTTATGGAATAAAGAAAAAGCATGTGAGCCCATTGTGAGACCGGGATGCTCAATTGTGGAAATTTCTAACGCCTTTGAAATTTCATGATTATCAAATCCAAGGATAGCAATGTCTTCAGGAACGCGAATGCCATGTTTTCGAGCCTCTGTTAATAAACCAGCTGCAACTTGATCGTTCGCTGTAAAAATAGCAGTTGGACGATTTTTCATGTTTAAAATACGGTGGAGTATTCTTGCACCGTCCTGCATTGTATAGCATTGATGAAAAATCCATTCGGGATGTAACGTTTTGCCTTCGTTACGAAGTGTATCAGCAAATGCTTTTTCACGTTCCATAGAATTTACACTTGTTTTTCTTGCTAAACAAATCCCGATTTTTTCATGACCTTTACTGAGTAAATAGGCGGTGCCGAGACGGAAGCCTTCATAATGATCTACGTAGACAGATGAAATGAGGGGGTGGTTCATTTTTTCACATGAAATAATAGGAGCAAATTTTGCGAAAGGTTCAATTTGTTCCCATGAACTCGTTCGAGAGCAAATAATCATCCCGTCGAATTGTTTCATTTTCATCATTTCAAGAACACGAATTTCTTCAATGCTATCGTAATTTGTTTGACATAAATTAATGTGATATCCAGCAGCTAACGCTTCGTTTCCAATTCCTTCAATAATGGTACTGAAGTATGGAAGGTTAATGAAAGGGAGCATTACACCGATCGTATATGTTTTTCCCTTTATTAAATGAATAGCATTTATATTTTTTGCGTAGTTCAATTCTTCAACAGCATCGAGAACACGCTTACGTTTTTCTTCTTTTACGTAAGGGTGATTATTAAGGACGCGGGAAACAGTTGATATGGATACACCAGCGTTTTTTGCAATTTGTTTTATATTGGCCATATGTATCACCTCTTCCCCTTATTATAAAGGGAAAATAATAAGAATGAAAAAATCTTGACCTGAAAAGCTTTTCACAAACTATGGTATGAATAAGGCTTCTTTTTATTCGCGTAACCTTTTCACTTGGGCGTAAGAATGATAGGAGTCTTTTTGTTTGCAAAATAGTTTTGTCAAAATGTGTGAGAATAACGTGGAAAGTTTTCAAAGGTGGAGTTTGGTAGCGAAGCGAATATGAAGAGCATATAAACGCTTCGTTCGTTAAGAGAGCGGTATGAAAGGGCGGAAACAAATTGAAAAAAAGAATCATTTGTTTCGTGTTTTCTAGTTTCGTGCTAAGTTCATGTTCGTTTCAGCAAACGATGCAAGAAGAAAAACACTTTGTGGGAACAACAGGAGGAGCTATGGATCGTGTTACGGATCCTATTCCGCTGAAGGAGCTTCCAAAATATTTTCCAGTGAAATTTAAAGTTCCGGCGTTTTTACCGTATGACATTACGAGTGATGTGAAGGGGGAAGTCAGAACGATTGGAAAAAAGAACGCTGTCTTAATGATTAAATATAAGCAGCGGGAGCCGGGGAGAAATGAGTATATTGAGTTAAATGTTGCAAACTTTCCTTATAGTTTTCCAAATCTCGTGAAAGAGAAGCGATTTCAAGAACAAATGAAATTGAATAATGGAGCATTCGCTTATTTTAAAAATAAGGATGACTCTGGGCAAGGAGATGAATTTGCTACGCTTATATGGAAAGAGAAAGGACTTGAATATCAGCTCTTGTATCGTAATGCACAAGAGAATGATCAAGATGTGATTAAGAAAAATTTATTATACATTGCAAATAATATGGAATGAAAAAACTAGCTGAATCATTCAGCTAGTTTTTGTATGTTATTATTTCTTTTTAATTTTTCCAGTCCACGTTTTGAATCCACCTTGTAATTGGTAGAAATCTTTGTAGCCTTGTTTCTTTAAGTATTGAGCCGCACGACCAGTACGGAATCCGCTTTGGCAGTATAAGTAAACTGGTTGATCTTTACGAAGTTCTTTATGACGAAGGCGAATTTGTGATAACGGAATGTTACGTGCGCCTAAAATATGCCCTGCAGTATATTCGTCTGCTTCGCGAATATCGATAAGCTGTGCTTTACGGTAGCCAGCACGAAACTCTTCTTCTGAAAGTGTTTTAATTAATTTTTTCTGATAGAAATACATCCATACAGTGTAACCGATAAACGCTACGATTACGGCTAATAAAATAATCCAAGTTGTTGACACGATTCTATCGCTCCCTTTTTTCTTATCCTACTTTCAATATTATAATGCCCGTATGTATTTATGCAACAGATTCATTTGTATATAAGAAGAAATTTCGTATTCTTTCACAAATTTTGTCGAATTTGGTAGACTAGAGAATGTGAAAAATAATTGGTTATATGAGGTGCAGGATGGGAAAAGAAAAATGGTGTTATATTAACTCTGGTCAATGTTCACCGGCATTTAATATGGCGTTAGATGAATGTTTATTAAATTGGCAAAGTGAAAAGAAAATGCCACCAACTATTCGTTTTTACGAATGGGAAGTACCAACATTAACAGTCGGGTATTTCCAGCGTGTTGAAAAAGATATTAATATGGATGTAGTTAACGAAAAGAAATATGGATTCGTTCGTCGTCAAACAGGCGGCAGGGGTGTACTACATGATAAAGAATTAACGTACAGTGTTATTGTGTCTGAAGATCATCCAAATATGCCAAAAACAGTTACAGAAGCGTATCGTATTATTTCGCAAGGTTTACTAGACGGTTTTAAAGCATTAGGGTTAGAAGCGTATTATGCAGTTCCAAAAACAGAAGCAGATCGTGAAAATTTAAAAAATCCACGCTCAGGCGTATGTTTTGATGCACCATCTTGGTATGAAATCGTAGTAGAAGGAAGAAAAATCGCAGGTAGTGCTCAAACACGTCAAAAAGGTGTTATTTTACAGCACGGGTCGATTCCGTTAGAAATAGATTTAGATGAGTTATATGACCTGTTTTTATTCCCGAATGAACGTGTAAAAGAACGTATGAAGAGTATGTTCTCTTCTAAAGCGGTAGCAATTAATGAATTAACAGACCGTACGTTTACAATCGATCAGTTAATTAAAGCGTTTGAGGTTGGGTTTGAAAAAGGATTAGATGTAGAGCTTGTTCCGTATGAATTAACAGAAGAACAATTACATGAAGTACAAACGTTAGCAAAAGAAAAGTATGAAAGTAACGAATGGAATTATAAAAAATAAGAGGTGGCAATTGCCACCTCTTATTTTTTTATAGTAAATTAAGTACTTTTTCTACTTTGATTCCTTTATCTTGTAAAGAACGAAGGCGATTTACAACGTCCATAATTTCTTTGTCGAATGTAACGCTAATACCTTGGCTTTGTAGTTCTTGTTTTAATCCTTCAATAGAATCATCTATGTCGATGCCAAGCTCGTAATCTTGACAAACTTCAATTGTCTTTTTCACGAGTTTCACATAATTTTCTTGTAGTTTTGTATTTGTTTCAGTCAAAGCAGGTTGCTTCGGTTTTGCAGGCGCAACCGGTGCTGTCTCTTGCTTTGTAACTGGAGTTGGTACTGCTTTTTTCACAGGTGCTGGAGTAGATAATTCCACAGCTGCTTCTACACTTACTGGCTTCGGCGTTGGTACCGAAGTAGGTTTAGGTGCTACAGGTGTTTCTACTCGCGTAACAGGTTTTGGAGCCGGTGTAACTGCTTTTGGAACTTCTACAACTACTTCTTTTTTCGGAGTAGCTTCTACAACAGTTTCTTCTTGCTCAGCAGCTTCTTTATTCTCTTTGCTCCACATAACGCGTTCAACTTCTAGAGAAACATTGTTTTTATTCATCGCTGTTAATGTAACTTTACCAACTTCAGCGTTCCCAGTGAAATCAACAATTTTATAAATAACACTCTTGTTCCAATCCACGTTTCCGCTCAAAAATAATTCTTCGTTACATTTCGGCGTTAAGCCCTCGATTTTAATTTCTGCGTTTACACCGTTTTCACTATATACCATAATTAGCGAAGCATTTACATCTTCGTCTGCTAACATTAGTTCACGTACCATTTTGCCGGTGCGTACTTGCGTTTTCTTCTTAACTGACATCTAATTTCTCCTCTCAAAAATTCAGTAATAATAAAAAAATCGTATAACGAAAAATAATTGCTCACGAAGATTTATGATACCGATAATAAAAGCATCACGTCAACAATTAACTTTAATTATTTTGCATTTTTCTTATTTTCTTTATGAAATTTTTCAATTTGTAAAATTAGACAGAAGAAAAACAGCCTTTTGAAAGGCTGTTAAAAATTTGATTTTTTATATAATAATTTATATAAAGCAAAAAATAAAATAGCGATTAAGGCGTTTTGCCAAAATGTTAAATGATAAATGAGATAAGGTTGTTTTCTAAAATAAATATTTACGAATATAGCTGAAAAAAATGGAGTAGCAAAAGCGAACCCGAATAGAATTCGTTTTTTCCAATTTATCTTTTTATTAAAAGAATAACGCTTTAATAAATATAAAATAAGTAGTATTCCTAGTACAATTAATGAAATAGACAAAGTAGTTCCAGGGATGCTAAAAGGTGGACTTATTATATCGGTATCTTTTTCAAACAGGAAAATGAAAAGAGAAGCAAGGGTATCCATTCCAAACTGTATAGCAAGAAGTAAACTAATAACAAAACCAATTAAAGAAGTTTTTTCTAATTTTGTTTGGGCGGGTAAAGCGGATATAATTTCATCGCAGTAAGATTGTAAATCATTTCCGAAAATGTCATAAGCATTTTTATTTTCTGCTTGTGCTTCGATAAGGTGGTCTAATATTTCTAACAAAAGTTCTTCTACTTGATGTTCGGGTACATTAGATAACCGAAGATATACTAGCATATCACCATAAGCAGCTTCGTTTTCGGAAGTTAGAAGCTCACGTTTTTTATTATTCAATTCAATCATGTCTTGTGCATTCATCCCTATCACTCCCCTTGTAATAAGTTGTTTACGGTCGTTGAAACCATTCCCCAGCTTTTTTTAAATTCTTCAAGTTGCTCTAACCCTTTAGCGGTTACATGATAATATTTACGCTTTGGACCGAGTGAGGAGGCTTTTAATGTTCCTTCAATTAATTTTTCTTTTTGCATACGTAACAATAATGGATATATGCTTCCTTCGCTTACGAATGTAAATCCGTGTTTATTTAATTTTGTACTCAGTTCATATCCGTACACTTCTTCTTGTGAAATGATGTATAGGATGCAACCTTCGAGCACGCCTTTTAACATTTGGCTGTGCATGATTTCACCGCCTTTTATTCAGGTAACTTGCCTTGCAAGGTAGATGTTATCCAAATTATAACATTAAGTAACTTGCAACGCAAGTTACTGAAGTGGAAAACTTTAATGCGTGTTAAATGTTCCTCATTTCTCATACTAACGAGAGGAGGGAAGCGTATGAAACCATTTATGCCAAAACTTGTTTACTTTGAACCGAAAGCACTTGAATATCCACTTGGAAAAGAGCTGTATGAGAAGTTTACGAAGATGGGACTAGAAATTCGTGAAACGACATCTCATAATCAAATTAGAAATTTGCCAGGCGAAAATGATTTGCAAAAGTATCGCAATGCAAAGGCAACGCTTGTCGTTGGAGTGAGGAAAACATTAAAGTTCGATACGTCAAAACCGTCAGCTGAATATGCAATTCCACTTGCAACAGGGTGTATGGGGCATTGTCATTATTGTTATTTGCAAACGACACTTGGGAGTAAGCCTTACGTTCGCGTGTACGTTAATCTTGATGAAATATTTGAGAAGGCACAGCAATACATGGATGAAAGAGCACCTGAAATAACAAGATTTGAAGCGGCTTGTACATCAGATATCGTTGGGATTGATCATTTAACACATGCATTAAAGCGGGCGATAGAGTTTATTGGAGAAAGTGAATACGGGCGTTTACGTTTCGTTACGAAATATTCGCACGTTGATCATTTGTTAGACGCAAAACATAACGGAAAAACTCGTTTCAGGTTTAGTATTAATTCACGGTATGTGATTAAAAATTTTGAGCCGGGGACGTCGCCGTTTGAAGAACGAATTGAAGCGGCTCGTAAAGTAGCAGGCGCGGGTTATCCACTTGGGTTTATAGTTGCGCCACTTTATATGCATGAAGGGTGGGAAGAAGGATACCGTGAACTATTTGAGCGACTGTACAATGCGCTAAAAGATTTGTCGATACCGAATTTAACGTTTGAATTAATTCAACATCGCTTTACAAAACCGGCAAAAAAGGTCATTCAAGAGCGCTATCCAAATACGAAACTTGAAATGGATGAAGAGAAGCGTAAATATAAATGGGGGCGATACGGAATCGGGAAATACGTTTATAAAAAAGATGATGCAGAAGTATTAGAAGAAACAATAAGAGGTTATATACATGAGTTTTTTCCTGATGCAGAAATACAATACTTTACTTAAGGAGAGTCTGTATACAAATACAGATTCTTTTTTGTTTTATATATTTAGGCTTGTTTTCAACTTGTCACGTTATTCTTTCTGGTGTATCATTTTATTGATTGCTTCGTACGGAATGAGCAAAATGAAATTGGATGGAGGAAACCGATGCCTACCCCTAGTATGGAAGATTATATTGAACAAATTTATTTGTTGATTGATGAAAAGGGTTATGCCCGCGTATCTGATATTGCTGAAGCGCTGAGTGTACATCCATCCTCTGTAACAAAAATGGTGCAAAAATTAGACAAAGATGAATATCTAATTTATGAAAAATATAGAGGGCTTGTATTAACATCAAAAGGTAAAAAAATCGGAGAACGTCTCGTATACCGTCATGACTTGCTAGAGCAATTTATGCGTATTATCGGTTTGGATGAAAGTAAGATTTACAATGATGTAGAAGGAATTGAACATCATTTAAGTTGGGAAGCAATTGACCGCATTGGTGATTTAGTGCAATACTTTGAACAAGATGAGGTTCGAGTAGAAACCCTTCGTGGCGTTCAAAAAGCAAATGAAGAGAAAAGTAATTAAGGGGAACGTATGTCGTTTCCTTTTTTATTTCAATCGAAAAGGATGGGAGAATTATGAAAGCAATTATTTTTGATTTTGATGGATTAATTGTGGACACAGAAACAATATGGTTTCACTCTTTCAGAGACGCCGTTCGTGAGTATGGCGGGGAGTTACCCTTAGAGGAATTTGCAAAATGTATTGGAACGACAGATGATGTACTGTATACGTATTTAAATGAGCAATTAAAAGAGAAGTTTAACAAGCATGCATTAAAAGAAAAAGTGAAAACTTTACATAAAGAGAAAATGAAAGTACCAGAAGCTCGTGACGGGGTAAAAGAATATTTAGAAGAAGCGAAAGAAATGGGATTAAAAATCGCATTAGCTTCCAGTTCATCTAGAGAATGGGTTGTTTCTTTTTTGGAAGAGCTACAAATTCGAGATTATTTTGAAGTCATTAAAACGAGAGAAGATGTTGAAAAGGTAAAACCAGATCCAGCACTTTATCGAATTGCGATAGAAGATTTAGGGATTGATCCGTCTGAAGCTGTTGTATTTGAAGATTCATTAAACGGATTGAAAGCAGCGATTGCGGCAGGATTAAAGTGCGTTGTTGTACCAAATGATGTAACGCGCAATTTACCCTTTGAAAATCATCACCTTCGAATTGAAAGTATGAAAGATAAAAGTCTGAAAGAAGTACTGCAAAATATAAAAAAAGACCGTATTTCCTAAAAGGAAGCACGGTCTTTCTTTTTTGTTTTTTTACCTTCAATGACAGTTAAATGAGATTGTTTTCTTTTACGCTTCAAAGTGGAAGGAGTGCCTTTTTTCCCTTTGTCGTTAGAAGCGTTTGATTTAAAGAAAGAATTGCTTAGGGGTGCTACATTTTGTTTCCCATGTTTGCGGTTCGATTGTTTTGCAGCACGCTTATAAGAGCTTTGCGAATTTGCAGAACCACTAGAGTTTGTAAACATTTTGTAGAGTAAATAAAAGATACCAAAGACAGCCAACATGATACCAATATTTTTTAACACTCCCATTGGATCTGTAATGACAGATGAAACAAGGCCGAATATTGCTAATCCGATAATAAGCACAAATATAGCGAAAGTAAACGAACGACCGTTCATAAGGAACACCTCCTAAAAACATATATTAAAAATAGTATATTAACGATGAGGAAAGGAGTTGAACACCATTTTTAAATAATTATTGTTTGTTTTCTAAACGTAATAATTCTTCAAACGATGCAATGGCTACTTCCACTTGATCATCTGTTGGTTCTTTCGTTGTTAATAGTTGCAGCCATAATCCGGGATATCCAAGTATGCGTAATACTGGAATATCGCGTAATCGATTCGTAAACTGTAACACTTCGAAAGAAATGCCGAGAACGACTGGAATTAATAAAATTCGGTTTACGACTCTGGCCCAAAGTGGATCTGTAGGGACAAGGAAGTAAACAAACATTCCAATAATGACTGTAAATATAATAAAGCTACTGCCACAACGATAATGAAGGCGAGTTTGTTTTTGAACATTTTCTACAGTCATCGGAAGATTATTCTCATGGGCATTAATTACTTTATGCTCCGCACCATGGTACTGAAAGACCCGCTTGATAAGTGGGGTTAAAGAAATAAAGTATATATAGCTCAATAATAGCATGAGCTTAATGACACTTTCGACAATGATTTGCCCTGTATGAGAGGGGAAAATCGGTCTCGTTAATTCAGCTAGTAGTGCAGGAATTGCTGTGAAAATGACTTTACCGAATATGAAAGATAAAACACCAACTGCTGCAACTCCTAGTACCATCGTTAATTTCGATTGTTCTTCTTTTTTATTTGCAATTTGTTCGTCTTCTTCTGGGTGGACATCAAATCGTTCTGAAGCAAAGTTCAAATGTTTTGCTCCGTTCGCACTTGCATCCACAATAGCGGCAATCCCTCGTAAAAATGGAATTTTTTTCAGGATAGATAATGCTTTATTACGAACGCGTGGTAATCGATAAAATTCAATTGATTTATCTTTACGACGAACTGCTGTAACAGTATATTCTCTACCGCCAAACATAACTCCTTCTATGACTGCTTGCCCGCCATATATTTGTTTTGACTCTTCTGCCATGTTAACACCAACCTGTATTTGTTTCTCTCTTATGTAGAAAAAGAGGCAATTGTCATACTGGGTTCTGTCGTTTTGAAATAAGACAATCACCGAGTTTCCTTTATTTTATCGACAAATACAAGTATATGACAAGGAAAAATGTTACGAGAGTCGGACATTTCTTATTCTTTTTATAGACAAATTTCGCAGTATTTAAACATGGTTCAAAATAGTTTCGGGCATACTATTGAGCGGAGGTGTCGATGTGAGTCAAGAACAATTAGGAACAAGGAATTTTGTACAAATTGGTTTATTTGGTGGACTCTTTTGGGGAGGGATATGGTATTTCCTTCATATATTTTCATTTACGGAAGCGGGACCGAACTATTTATTATTACCATTTGCCTTTGGAAGCTGGAAAGAAGGTGTATGGGGCAATGTGTCAGGAATTGTTTGTATGGCACTACTTTCGATTTTAATTGCCTTTTTGTATAAAGCGTTTTTGGCAAAGTTTGAAGGAATTCTTCCAGGGATGATTTATGGTCTTTTTTGGTGGGCGTTACTATTTTTCGGAATGGGGTTAATAGCGCCTGCTATTAAAAGTGCACTCCATTTACCGAAAGAAACGATTGTGACGACGATATGCATTTTTATACTATATGGTGTGTTTATAGCATACTCTGTTTCCTACGCCGTAAATACGAATAAGGCCGAGCGAGAGGGAGAAGAGAAGACAAACTATTCAAATAAGTAACTCCTATGTTAAAATGTTGTATAGATATTTAATATTAAGGAGTTTTAAGCATATGAAAAAGGTACTCCTCGTAAACGGTCCTAACCTAAATCGCCTCGGTGTCAGGGAGGTAAATGTATATGGAAAGGGCACGCTAGCGACACTTGAAGCAGATATGAAGCAAGAAGCAGAAACAATGGGAGTGGAGTTAGAATGTTTCCAATCGAATCATGAAGGTGCGATTATCGATCGTATTCATGAGGCGGAAGATATATATGAAGGGATCATTTTAAATCCTGGAGCATTTACGCATTATAGCTATGCGATTCGAGATGCAATTGCGAGCATTTCGATTCCTGTTATTGAAGTACATATTTCTAACATTCACCAGCGTGAGTCGTTCCGTCATGAATCTGTGACGGCAGCTGTTTGTGCAGGACAAATTGTTGGATTTGGTTTTTATGGCTATAAGTTAGCGTTATTTGCATTAATGGAGAAATTGAGGGAGGCATAAAGTAGTGGAGAAAATCGAAAGATTAAGAAGTGCATTTGATGAGGCTGGTATTGATGGTATTTTGTTAACAAATGAACATAGTCGTAGATATATGGCTAACTTTACAGGAACAGCTGGTGTTGTACTGATTTCGAAAAATCGTGCTCAATTTATTACAGACTTCCGTTACGTAGAGCAGGCTACTAAACAAGCTGTTGGATATGAGATTGTACAGCATGCAGGATTAATTATCGATGAAGTTGCAAAGCAAGTGAAGGAACTAGGAATTCAAAAGCTTGGCTTTGAGCAAGATACTCTTACATATAGTTCTTATTCAGCTCATAAAGAAGCGATCGATGCTGAATTTATCCCAACTTCTGGGCTTGTAGAAAAGTTACGCTTGATAAAGACTGATTCAGAGATTAAGATATTAAAGGAAGCTGCACAGATTGCAGATGCTGCCTTTGAACATATTCTATCATTCATTCGCCCGGGAGTATCTGAAATTGAAGTGTCAAATGAACTTGAATTTTTCATGAGAAAACAAGGAGCAACATCTTCTTCGTTTGATAGTATCGTTGCTTCAGGTCTTCGTTCGGCATTACCGCACGGCGTGGCATCTGAAAAAGTGATAGAAACAGGAGATTTCGTTACATTAGACTTCGGCGCTTATTACAAAGGGTATTGCTCTGATATTACTCGTACGATCGCAGTTGGTGAACCATCTGATAAATTGAAAGAAATTTATAATATCGTTTTAGAAGCACAATTACGTGGTGTGAACGGTATTAAAGCTGGTTTAACAGGCCGTGAAGCGGATGCGTTAACGCGCGATTACATAACGGAAAAAGGATACGGTGAATACTTCGGACACTCTACTGGTCATGGAATCGGTCTTGAAATCCATGAAGCACCAGGTTTAGCGTTCCGTTCTGATACAGTTCTTGAACCAGGTATGGCTGTAACAGTAGAACCAGGTATTTATATTCCAGGTATTGGCGGCGTACGTATTGAAGATGATATCATTGTAACAAGTGAAGGTAATGAAGTAATTACGAAATCACCAAAAGAACTTATTATTTTGTAATACACAGGAGGATTTTTTTACATGATTTCAGTAAACGATTTTCGTACAGGTTTAACAATTTCAGTGGATAATAGCCTTTGGCAAGTACTTGATTTCCAACACGTAAAGCCAGGTAAAGGTGCTGCATTCGTACGTTCTAAACTACGTAACCTTCGCACAGGTTCTGTTCAAGAGAAAACATTCCGTGCAGGTGAGAAAGTAGAAAAAGCACACATCGAAAACCGTCGTATGCAATACTTATACGCAAGCGGTGAGGCTCACGTATTTATGGATAACGGAACTTACGAGCAAATCGAACTTGGTGAAAACCAAATCGAGCGCGAGCTTAAATTCCTAAAAGAAAACATGGAAGTATCTATTATGACTTACCAAGGCGAAGTACTTGGTGTTGAACTTCCAAACACAGTTGAATTACAAGTTACAGAAACAGAGCCAGGTATTAAAGGGGATACTGCTTCTAACGTAACAAAACCAGCTACATTAGAAACTGGTCTTGTTGTACAAGTACCAATCTTCATTAACGAAGGCGAAATGCTTATCATCAACACTGGTGAAGGTAAATACGTTTCTCGTGCATAGTAGAAAAGCACTCGTGATTATCACGAGTGCTTTTTTTATAGGAAATAGGGCAGATAATAAATAGTGGTTATTATAAAACTGAAAGCTGTAAGACTAGCAGCACCTGTTGTGTAAGGACCCCATGTCATTTGAAAAGGTTTTACCGTATCTGTTTTATATATAGTATGATCAATGTTGGCGTTTCGGTTTATATTTAAAGCAATGAGCCAAATTGCACCGAATATCGCTAAACTACCAAGGAAAAAGGCCTCCATAAATGACCAACTGACCAACAATGAAAAAAGATAAATAAGAGCTAATTCTACTACAATCGTTAAACTAATTTTTAATACCTTCATATTTTCCCCCCTCATTTTGTACATATAGCTAATTAAAAAAATGGCGAGATACGATCGTACGCGAGATGACTTTAGTTCTGTCGCTCATGCTGCATCGACTATACCCCTTTTAAATTAAATATACCATAATATACCATTAAATAATAAGAATGTTCAGATTATGTGAAGGCGTTAGATAAAAATTATGTTTTTAATTCTGAAATAGACAACCTCTGCATATGGTTGTACAAATATATTCTTTTTTAGCACACACACTAGTAACCGTTATGGGAGAAGGTGGGAGAATGAAACAGTGGCTAGCGGCAATGGAAACATCTGTGCTTGTAATGGGATTACTTCGGTTGTTTTCAGGTAGCGCGGAAATATTCGCCGCTTTGCTTATGCTCTATGTGAATGATGCGAAGAAAGCATTGTTTATAAATGGTATGTTGGCGTTTGTTGGACCGACCGTATTAATTTTAACAATGACAATAGGCATAGCGAGTGTGGCAAGTGAGATTTCTTTCTTGAAACTCTTTTTTCTAGCGCTTGGAATTGGCTGCATTTTTATCGCGTTGTTGAAATAAGTAAGTCGAGTATAGTGGGGAGAAGCTGATGAAAGAAGTATTAGAAGTTTTACCGAAAACGATGAAGCAGTTAGTGGAAAGTTGTAAGCAGTACGATGCTCTAGAGGAAATCCGTGTTCGAATTGGAAGACCGCTAGAGTGTATTGCTCATGGTGAAGTGTTTTTTTATGACTATGTCGTTACAGCAGAGGATGCGATTTACTTATTGAATAAGTTAAGTCAATTCTCAATTTATACGATGGAAGAAGAATTAAAGCGTGGGTATGTAACACTTCGAGGTGGGCATAGAATCGGCTTAGCAGGAAAAGTCATTACAGAAAAAAGCGCAGTGAAAATGATTCGAGATGTCTCTTCCTTTAATATTCGTATTGCTCGTCAAAAAATCGGAATTGCAGAACCACTTTTGCCGTATTTATATAAATCACGATGGTTAAACACGATGGTAATTGGCCCGCCGCAAACGGGGAAAACAACTCTTTTAAGAGACGTAGCACGATGCATGAGTCAAGGTGTAAGTGAGTCGAAAATTCCTTCTTGTAAAGTGGGAATTGTTGATGAGCGGTCAGAGATTGCTGGCTGTGTGAAAGGCATTCCGCAATATGACTTTGGCACAAGAGTAGATGTGTTAGACGCATGTCCAAAAGCTGAAGGAATGATGATGATGATCCGTTCTATGAGTCCAGATATTTTGATCGTAGATGAAATCGGACGTAAAGAAGATAGTGAAGCAATTATGGAAGCGGTGCATGCTGGGGTTCAGCTTTTTATAAGTGCACATGGATTTTCTTATGATGATGTTGTGAAACGTCCATCACTAAAGGCGGTGCTGGAGCTCGGCATATTTGATAGATTTGTGGAGCTATCAAAAGCAAGAGGGCCGGGAACAGTTATGCAAGTGAAAGATAAGAATGGAAAATCGGTATTACCTCATAGAAAGGCTGAGGGCGTATGGTGAAAATCTTTGGTGCAGTGTTAATCGTTGCGGTCAGCACCTTTTTCGGGTTTTCATATGCTAAAAGATATAGTGAGAGACCGAGGCAACTTAGATTATTAAAAGCGGCGCTTCAATCATTAGAGGCAGAAATTATGTATGGGCATACACCTTTGTCTGAAGCTGCAGAGCGGTTAGTGAAACAAATGCCGAAGCCGTTAAATTGGATATTTCAAAGTTTCGCCAGAAGGCTAGAAAGCGGAGAACAAACAGTAAGAGAAGCTTGGATAGATAGTTTGAAAGAAAATTGGAAGCTAACAGCATTTCAACAAACTGAGTATGAGATTTTGCAGCAATTTGGTGAAACGCTCGGACAACATGATCGTGAGTCACAACAAAAACATATTCGCTTATGTATTACACATTTAGAGAGAGAAGAAGAAGAAGCGAAAGCATTACAACTACAATATGAAAAAATGATTAAGAGCTTAGGGGTACTAGCAGGGCTACTTATCGTAATTTTACTGCTATAGGAGGGAGAAAGGCGATGTCCATTGATGTTGGATTAATATTTCAAATCGCCGGAATCGGCATTGTTTTAGCTTTCATTCATACCGTACTAAAAGAATTAAAGCGTGAGGATATTGCAAATTGGGTTATCCTTGTCGGTTTTGTTGTTATTTTATTTCACGTCGCATTTTTAATTAATACGTTATTCGACAAGATTAAAAGTGTCTTTCTCTTCCAGTAAAGGGGGCGGTTCGCATCGAAATTATACAAATTGTCGGATTAGGCCTCGTTGCTACGTTTTTAGCAGCTGTATTGAATCAGCATAAATCTAGCATTACGTCATTATTTATTGTGTTTGTAGGTAGCGTGATGTTTCTTATTTTAATTGATCAAATTCACGCTATTTTACAAATGATTGAGAGAGTAGCGAGTGAAGCGAAAGTAAGCAACGTATATGTAGAAACGTTGCTAAAAATTATTGGGATTGCTTATATCGCTGAGTTTGGAGCGCAAATTACAAAGGATGCAGGGCAAGGTGCAATTGCTTCGAAAATTGAATTAGCTGGAAAGATTTTAATTCTCGTTATGGCGATTCCTATTTTGACGGTTGTAATTGAAACTATTCTCGGATTTTTACCGACGGGATAAGGGGGAGTGAATGTTGAGGGGCTTTGGAGCTAAGCTGCTATTTGCTTGCTTCCTTTTCTTTTCTTTACCGGTTGTTGTACAAGCTTCTCCTGTAGAAACAAACGTCGTTGATCAACAATTGGATAAGCTCGGAATTGAAGATGTGAAGCAATTTTGGGACGGGCTTGTTACAAAATATGGAGGTTACTTACCAGAGAGTCAAAAAGGTAGTTTTATGGAGTTTGTAAAGGGAGAAAAAGAAATTTCTATAAAAGAGTGGATGCTCGGTTTATTAAAATATTTATTTCACGAACTTGTTGCAAATGGGAAACTACTTGGGACGCTTATTATGCTTACAATTTTTAGTGCATTGTTGCAATCACTACAATCGGCATTTTCAAAGAGTAGTGTAAGCAAAATTGCCGATGCAGTTGTATATATGGTACTCATTATTTTCGCTTTAAACAGCTTTTATGTCGTCATGACATATGCAAGAGAAACGATACAAACAATGGTAGATTTCATATTAGCGTTATTGCCAATCTTGCTTGCACTCATAGCGACAGGGGGCGGCGTTGTATCTGTATCGTTTTTTCATCCGATTATCATCTTCTTAATGAATACGAGTGGGCTTTTGATGAATTATATCGTTCTACCACTTTTATTACTTGCAACGATATTAAGCATTGTAAGTACGATGAGCGATCAATATAAAGTTACGAAATTGTCCAAGCTTCTGCAAAACGTTAGCGTTGGGATTATAGGTATCTTTTTAACAATTTTTTTAGGGGTATTATCTGTACAAGGAACAGCGACAGCTGTTGCTGATGGAATCGCTGTGAAAACAGCTAAATTTGTAACAGGGAACTTTATTCCCGTAGTAGGAAGAATGTTTACCGAGGCAGCGGATACTGTTATTAGTGCATCGGGATTATTAAAAAATACAGTCGGAATTATCGGGCTCGTCATTCTATGCTTAATTGTCGCTTTTCCAGCGATTCAAATTTTTTGTATCGCATTTATTTATAAGTTCGCAGCAGCAGTATTGCAACCAGTTGGCAGCGGAGCAATTATTCAATGTTTAGATATCATTGGCCGAAGCATCATTTATGTATTTGCTTGCTTAGCTATCGTATCGTTTATGTTCTTTTTAAGTATCACAATTATTATTGCTGCGGGGAATATTACACTTATGATGCGGTAGGAGGTGAAGGGTATGCAATTTGTTACAGAGTGGATTCGAAATATTATCGTTTTTTTACTCTTAGCGACAATGCTTCATCTTATTCTTCCAAATTCTAATTTGCAAAAGTACGTTAAATTTGTTGTAAGTCTATTATTAGTTGTTTTAATTTTAACGCCTCTATTTAAATTATTACAAACAGATGTAAATGAAGTAATCGCAAATTTTAATGAAGAGAAGTACGTAGCAGAAGGATCTGTAAAAAATTCAATAGATTCGAAGAAAAAAGAAATACAAGCTTTAACACGTGCATATAGTTTAGAAGAGATGGCTACCAAAATGAAAAAAGAAGTAGGAAAAGAGTTTGAGAAACAGTATGGTATGACAGTCTCTGAAATACAAATAGTCGCAGCGGAAAGCACAGCGGAAGTAAAGTCAGCGAAAGATATTCAATCTGTTGTTGTGACGTTGAAAGAAAAAGAACGTAGTAAAAATGATGCAATCGAAACAGTAAAACCAGTTGAAATTAATACGAAAGAACCACCGAAAAAAGTAGAGGAAGCGAATGTAGAAATGAAAGATTTCTTTTCAAGCAGGTGGCAACTAGAGAATAAACAAATCCAAGTTCAAATGGAAGGGAGGACAGGTAGAGTAAATGGACAATAAAGATAAAAATTCGAAGTTCTCATTTTTTCGAAACTTATTGAATGGGGATGAAAAAGAAAGCAATGAGAAGGGAAAAAAGGTGACACCTAAGTTTTTACTTGTCCTACTCATACTTGGAATTTTGCTTATGTTTTCTAGTAGTTTATTATCGAGTAAAAAAGAAGAAGTACCTGTATTTAAAGAACAAAAAACTCAAAATCAAGAAAAAGACGTACCAACTTTTGGACAAAAAAATAATGATAATATGTCAAATGTAGAAAAGTATGAAAAAGCGTATGAACAAGAATTAAAAGCAGCTTTAGAAGAAATAGCAGGAGTAAAAGATGTAACGATTAAAGTGAATTTAGATTCATCAGAAGAAAAAATATTAGAGAAAAATACTGTGAAACGTTCACAAACAACAGGTGAAACAGATAAAACAGGTGGTAAAAGAGAAGTGGAAGATGAGTCTCTTGATGAAAAGACAGTCATTATACGTGAAGGGGATAAAGAAACTCCCGTTGTTTTACGAACAGAGAAACCGAAAGTGCGAGGTGTCCTTGTCGTAGCAAAAGGAGTGGATAATATACAAGTTAAAGCGATGGTAAAAGAAGCAGTCATCCGGCTGCTAGATGTACCAGCTCATCGCGTTTCAGTATCACCGAAAAATTGATAGGGAGGAAATAAAGTGTTAAAAAAACAAACGGTTTGGTTATTAACGATGTTAAGTTTAGTTGTTGTACTATCTGTTTATTACGTAACAACTCCTGACAAAATGAATACAGCATCACCAGCAACAGGTGAAAAGATTGGACAAGAAAAACAAGGTACTGATAAAGCTGTTACAAATGAAGCACCGAAAGAAACGCCGAAAAAAGAGACTACAAATATGGAAACATCAAATAAAGAAACAAACAAAGAAACAGACAAAAAAGAGAATGCAAACAAGGAAACATCAAACAAAGAAACAAGTAAAAAAGATGCTAACGTAACAGTTCAATCAAGTGATGAAAATTTCACAGCGCTACGTATGCAAATGGAAGATCAGCGAAGTGAACAAAAAGCAAGATTACAAGAAGTGATGAATTCAGCAAAATCTTCAGCAACAGAAAAGAGTAAAGCGAAAGATAACTTTGATGCAATCACTACAATGGAAACGAAGCAAGAACTACTTGAGACAGTAATTAAATCTCAAGGTGGATATAAAGATGCTCTTGTAAGAGCGGATGGAACTGACATTAGAGTCACTGTGAAAGCAGCAAAACATTCACAAAAAGAAGCAAATAAAATTATACAGCTTGTAAGAAGTGAAGGCGGATCAAAAGATGTAGGTGTGAAATTTGATCCACCAACAAAATAAAAATTAATAATCCGCGGGGACATCCCCCGCGGATTATTAATTTTTTGCGAATCGGATTGTTTGAAAATAATTAGATGAAAATAATAATAGAAAAAAGCTATCATTTTCGATAGCTTTTTTCTGTTTCGTCTTTGTAGTTGCTTTTATTATGCTCAACTCGGAATGGAGAAATACGTTGTGAGTAAAAGATTAGTGGTTCATGGTAACGATGATTACTTTTTCCAGATTTGACGTGGATGAAGAGAACGAATGCCCAGACCATTACGGCAGGTAAGAAGAGAATGAGCCATATCATATGTCCACACCTCGATACGATATATTTTCTACACTTTGAACATACTATTCTTATATGAAGGAATGATGAACGACGTGTAAACAAAAAAATAATGTTTGGTAAAAATATATTATTGACTATAGATGAGGTGAAGAATAGAGCGGTAATGATATGGTTAATTTATAGCATTTTGAAAAAGTAAAGAATGTTTTTTAGGAAGTGGTCTTGCCAATTTTGTGTGAAACTTGGTATTATTACTAGGTAATAAATTTTTATTGGAATAATATTTTTACAGGAATTTCGATTTATTATAAAGAAATATAAATTGGAATGTTTAAAAAATTTATCGTAAGATGGAAATAGTAACTATTTCTATTAGTAAATAAAATACATTTTCTAATAGAGTACATCGTATTTTTACAGTCAATCTAGTTTTTATTGACGAGAATCTGTAAAAACGGGACAAACAAGAGTATGGGAGTGGATTTTACATGTTTAAAATTCAAGAAGTTCGTGAATTAATTAAATTAATTGATAGCTCTAATATTGATGAATTTGAATACAAAAAAGATGGTACAACAATCAAAATGAAAAAGCGTGGTAATGAAGTTGTTGCGGTGCAAGCACCTGTAGCGAAACAAGCCGTGCAACCAGTAGCGCCTGTTGAAGTTGAAACAACAGTAGCGGCAGCACAAGTGGAAGTACCAAAACAAGAAGAGAAAAAAGCTGTTCAAAATGAAAACCTACATAAAATTACTTCACCGATGGTAGGTACATTCTATTCTTCCTCTTCGCCTGATACACCTGCATATGTAAGTGTAGGGGATAGAGTATCGAAAGATTCTATCGTATGTATTGTCGAGGCTATGAAATTATTTAACGAAATCGATGCTGATGTAGATGGCGAAATTGTTGAGATTCTTGTTAATAATGGACAGCTTGTGGAGTATGGACAACCGCTATTTCTTGTAAAAGCGTAATAAGGGAGTCTTTGTGATGATAAAAAAAGTATTAATAGCCAATCGTGGGGAAATTGCTGTACGAATTATTCGTGCTTGTAAAGAAATGGATATTGAAACAGTTGCAATTTATTCAGAAGCAGATAAAGAGTCACTTCACGTACAAATTGCTGATGAGGCGTATTGTGTAGGACCAACGATTTCGAAAGAAAGTTATTTAAATTTGACGAACATTATTAGCGTTGCGAAGTTAACAGGCTGCGATGCTATTCATCCGGGATACGGATTTTTAGCAGAAAATGCAGATTTTGCAGAGTTATGTCGTGAATGTAACTTGATTTTTATCGGTCCAAGTCCAGAAGCTATTTCAAAGATGGGCACAAAAGACGTTGCTCGTGATACAATGAAAGAAGCAGGGGTTCCGATTGTACCAGGTTCACAAGGGATTATTAAAAATACCGAAGAAGCGATCGAACTTGCTAATCAAATTGGATATCCAGTTATTATTAAAGCGACTGCTGGTGGTGGCGGAAAAGGTATTCGTGTTGCGCGCCATGAAGAAGAGCTTGTAAAAGGAATTCAAATTACACAGCAAGAAGCTAGTACCGCTTTTGGGAACCCTGGTGTATACTTAGAAAAGTACGTTGAAGATTTCCGCCATGTTGAGATTCAAATAATGGCAGATACACACGGAAATGCCATTCATTTAGGAGAGCGTGATTGTACAATTCAGCGCCGCTTGCAAAAACTATTAGAAGAAAGTCCATCACCTGCACTTGATGAAAATGTTCGCAAGCAGATGGGTGAGGCGGCAGTTAAAGCGGCGGTAGCGGTTGATTATACAGGTGCTGGTACGGTTGAGTTTATTTATGAATATAGAACGAAAAGCTTTTATTTCATGGAGATGAATACGAGAATTCAAGTTGAGCATCCAGTTACTGAAATGGTAACAGGGATGGATTTAATTAAAGAACAAATTCGTGTTGCTTCTGGAGAAAAGTTATCGTTACAGCAAGAAGAAGTACAATTTAATGGTTGGGCAATTGAATGCCGAATTAATGCGGAAAACCCTGCCAAAAAATTTATGCCATCTCCAGGTAAAGTAGAAATGTACTTGCCACCAGGCGGATTTGGTATTCGCGTCGATTCAGCTGTATATCCGGGATATTCAATCCCACCTTTCTATGATTCGATGGTTGCTAAATTAATTGTTCACGGAAAAACACGTGAAGAGGCAATTGCAAAAATGAAGCGTGCACTCAGTGAGTTTGTCGTTGAAGGCGTACATACAACAATCCCGTTCCATTTGCAATTGTTAGATCATCCTGATTTTGTAAAAGGTGAGTTTAATACGAAATTTTTGGAAGAGCATGAACTTGTGACGCAGTGATACATTAAAGGAGGTTTTTTTCATGGCTGAACATATGTTAGATATGGGTCAAGATACAACTCTTGGTAAAGTAGAAATTGCACCAGAAGTAATTGAAGTAATCGCAGGTATTGCAGCTGCTGAGGTAGAAGGTGTAGCGGCAATGCGTGGTAATTTTGCTACAGACGTTGTTGAGAAGTTAGGTAAGAAAAATCATGGTAAAGGTGTAAAGGTTGAATTAGCAAACGAAGATATTATCGTTGACCTTTATGTTGTAATGTATTTTGGCGTAGCAATTCCAGTTGTTGCACAAAAGATTCAAGACAACATTCGCCAAGCACTCTTTACAATGACAGGACTTGAGCCAAAAGAAGTGAATGTTCACATCGTTGGCGTAACATTCGAAACACAAAAAACAGAAATCGAACCAGTGTAAGAATGAAAAAGGTGCCTAGTAACATAGGCATCTTTTTTAACGTTTCATTTCTTCACAAATTAAAACCCTCTAATTATTATACTATTTCAAAAAAAAAGAAATTAAAAAGAAAATGTTTCGTTTTTCCAAAAAACGTACATTGTGATAAGATATGGAACTTGAAGTTAATCTTTTTATTATTTTTCAGCCTTGTAACCCGTGTGTCAAATGATAAATTGTGTTATTATCATTGTATTATAAGGTTGGAAAATCAATGAAAACTGTAAGAGTAAGTGAATTGACGGCTTATAAATTATAATAATATAACAAAGCATAAGGAAAGACTTGAAGCATAAAGGAGAGTTACAATGAAACGTAGGACGGCTAGAGAAAGAGCGATGCAAGCATTATATCAAATGGATATTACAGGTGAATTAGAACCGAAAGTAGCGGTGGAAAACACGCTAGATGAAGGTGAAGAAACAAATGAGTTTCTAGAATCACTTGTAGTAGGTTTTGTAGAAAATAAAGAAGTGATTGATGAAGCGATTCGTCAAAACTTAAAAAAATGGAAGCTTGAGCGTATTAGTATTGTGGATCGCAGTATTTTACGTGTAGCTGTGTATGAAATGAAATACATGGAAGAAATTCCACACAACGTAACAATTAACGAGGCAATTGAAATTGCTAAAACATTTGGGGATGAGGAATCTCGTCGTTTTATTAACGGCGTTTTATCTAATATAAAAGATACAATGTAATTTCTTTAAGGGGGAATCTTAAAATGGTAGCAGTAATCATCAAAGGAAATGAAGTTGCGGAGAAAAAACGAGCACAATTAACAGAAGAAGTTGTGAAGTTGAAAGAGCAAGGGATTGTACCAGGATTAGCAGTTATTCTAGTTGGAGAAGATCCAGCATCTCGTTCTTATGTAAAAGGAAAAGAAAAGGGCTGTGAACAAGTAGGAATCTATTCAGAGCTAATTGAACTTCCTGAAACAATTACGGAGGAGCGTTTGCTTGCTGAAATCGATCGCTTAAATAGCGATGACCGTATAAATGGCATATTAGTGCAATTACCTTTACCAAAACATATTGAAGAAAAAGCTATCATTGAAAGAATTTCACCAGAAAAAGATGTAGATGGATTTCACCCAATCAGCGTGGGACGTATGATGACGGGACAAGATACATTCCTTCCATGTACACCGCACGGTATTGTAGAATTAGTAAAAGAAACAAATCTTGATATCTCGGGAAAACATGTTGTAGTAATCGGAAGAAGTAATATTGTCGGCAAGCCAGTGGGACAATTGTTCTTAAATGAAAATGCAACTGTCACATACTGTCATTCTAAGACGCAAAATATGAAAGAGTTAACGAAGCTAGCTGATATTTTAATCGTAGCTGTTGGACGACCTAAGATGATAACAGCTGACTATATGAAAGAAGGAGCGGTTGTAATCGACGTTGGTGTAAACCGTTTAGAAACAGGTAAACTTTGTGGTGATGTTGACTTTGACAACGTGTTAGATGTTGCTGGTTACATTACACCTGTGCCAAAGGGTGTTGGTCCAATGACAATCACAATGCTTCTTCATAATACTGTTGAATCGGCTAAACGTGCAGGTGTTGTTTGTAAATAATTTGAGTCGGCTATGAGGAGAGAGAAATGGAGAAACAATATTTAACCGTTACAGCGTTAACACGCTATATAAAAACAAAAATAGAATATGATCCGCATTTGCAGTCTGTTTGGTTAAAAGGTGAAATTTCCAACTTTAAAAATCATAGCCGTGGCCACATGTATTTTACATTAAAAGATGAAAATGCAAGAATCGCAGCGGTTATGTTTGCGGGTCATAATCGTAATATTAAATTCAGACCTGAAAATGGGATGAAGGTACTCGTGAAAGGGAAAATCTCTGTTTACGAGGCGAGTGGTTCTTATCAAATTTACATTCAAGATATGCAGCCTGACGGAATTGGAAACCTACATTTAGCTTACGAACAATTAAAGGTTCGTTTAGAGGAAGAAGGATTGTTTTCTCAAGTTTATAAAAAAATAATTCCTCCTTATGCGAAAACAATAGGTGTGATTACGTCGCCAACAGGGGCAGCGATTCGTGATATTATAACAACGATTAAACGTCGTTATCCAATTGGAAATGTTATTGTGTTTCCGGTACTTGTACAGGGGGAGTCAGCAGCTCCCTCAATTGTACAAGCGATTCGTACAGCGAATGAAATGGAAGAGATAGATGTTCTAATAGTTGGGCGCGGTGGAGGCTCTATTGAGGAATTATGGGCGTTTAATGAAGAAATGGTTGCAAGGGCCATTTTTAAGAGTGAAATCCCTATTATTTCAGCAGTAGGCCATGAAACGGACTTTACAATTGCGGATTTTGTTGCCGATTTACGAGCGCCAACACCAACTGCAGCGGCTGAGCTGGCAGCGCCGAATATTATTGAGTTAAAAGAGAAGGTATTACAAAGAACTCTAAGATTGCAAAGAGCAATGAGAGAGTTAGTACATAAAAAAGAAGAAAAACTACAAGTATTGCAAAAATCTTATGCGTTCCGTTATCCAAGACAAGTCTATGAGCAAAAAGAAGAGCAATTGGATAGAGCGTTAGAACAGCTTGTTTTAGCGAAAGAGCGCTATATTGATAAAAAGGTAAATCAGTTAAAACAGCTTTCATTTTATTTAGAGAAGCACCACCCATCTCAAAAGATTATGCAAACGAAGGTAGCGGTTGAAACGTTGCAAAAGCAATTGCAACGAGAAATGCAAACATTACTTCAAACGAAAGAATTTGCCTTTGTAAGAGCTGCTCAAAAACTTGAAGCGTTAAGTCCGCTTAAAGTAATGATGAGAGGGTACGGGCTTGTATATGATGAAGAGAAGCAAGTGTTAAAAAGTGTGAAAGATGTCAGCCTTGGAGATGCTGTTTCAGTTCAATTACAAGATGGAATACTAGATTGTAGCGTATCAGGCATAGAGGAGCGTGAATTGAATAATGGAAAATAAATTAAGCTTTGAAGAGGCAATTTCGCAACTTGAGCATCTCGTTTCTAAGCTAGAGCAAGGTGACGTACCTTTAGAAGAAGCAATTTCTTATTTTAAAGAAGGTATGGAGTTATCTAAGCTTTGTGATGAGAAGTTGAAGAACGTACAAGAACAAATGGCAGTTATTCTTGGGGAAGATGGAGAGCTTGAACCGTTTACTGCTTTAGGAGATGAAGCATAGTGACTGTTGCTTTTGATACTTTTTTGAAAGAAAGTAAAACTTTCGTAGAAGAGAAGCTTGTAAGCTATGCAAATGAATTACAATGTCCAAATGTACTTCGTGAAGCGATGGCATATTCTTTGGAAGCGGGTGGAAAGCGTCTCCGCCCGTTACTTTTATTTGCGACATTACAAGCATTTGGTAAAGAAAGAAATCTTGGAGTAGGTGCAGCTTGTGCTCTTGAAATGATACATACATACTCGTTAGTTCATGATGATTTACCTTGTATGGATGATGATGATTTAAGAAGAGGGAAGCCCACAAATCATAAAGTATTTGGTGAAGCGATGGCAGTTTTAGCAGGCGATGGTTTGTTGACGTATGCTTTTCAAGTTATTATGGCATATGAACAAAAGGAAATCTCTGCTGAGAAAAAGGTAAGACTTGTACTTGAGCTTGCAAAAGCAGCGGGCCCAGAAGGAATGGTTGGCGGACAAGTGGCAGATATGGAAGCGGAAGGAAAACAACTTACGATTGATGAGTTGGAGTATATTCATAAGCATAAGACTGGGAAACTACTTGAATTCGCTGTACTTGCCGGATCGATTCTTTCTGATGCCACAAAAGAACAAGAAGAACAGTTACTTGCGTTTGCAAAATATATCGGCCTAGCTTTCCAAATTCGAGATGATATTTTAGATGTGGAAGGAACCGAAGAAGAGATTGGAAAACCGATTGGTAGTGATGTTTCCAACGAAAAGAGCACATATACGACGTTATTTACTGTAGATAGAGCAAAGGATATTTTAGAAGAAACTATTGCAAAAGCAAAAGATGCTATTGGTTCCTTGCAATTACAAGATGAATATTTATTATCTATTTGCGATTTGATTGCAAAACGTAATAACTAATATAACAGCGTTTTCATTTGTTGAGTCATTCATCATTTTATGATATAAATGTAGGAAAAGGTTTTTCTTTTCTTGTTATTGGCAAAAATATATGTAGATTACATTGCCGTTATCACTTCGTGTTAGCGGCTATTTTTTTCATCGCCTTAAGAAATATGGTTTATAATAGGATTAGGGCGCAATAGACTGGTTAATAGCAGGACAAGGTGAAAAATAAAAAAAGAGAATTTCTTGTTTTGTGTAAATGTTTTTTATAATATTTGACATGTTGACAGATTATGAAATGAAAGTGAGTGATCCATGTGGATCTAACGCAAATTCAAAACCCTAGTTTTTTGAAAGATATGTCTATCGGTGAACTAGAGGGATTGAGTGAGGATATTCGTAAGTTTTTAATTGAAGAGCTCTCTCAAACAGGTGGACATATTGCACCTAATTTAGGTGTAGTAGAACTCACAATTGCTCTGCATAAATTATTTGATAGTCCGAAAGATAAATTTTTATGGGACGTAGGACATCAATCCTATGTACATAAAATTTTAACTGGGCGTGCAAAAGAATTCGGTACATTAAGGCAATATCAAGGTCTATGTGGTTTCCCAAAACGTTGCGAGAGTGAGCACGATGTATGGGAGACTGGCCATAGCTCGACATCATTATCTGCTGCAATGGGAATGGCTCTAGCACGTGATTTAAAGAAAACGAAAGAATATGTTATACCAATCATTGGTGATGGTGCTTTAACAGGCGGAATGGCTTTAGAGGCATTAAACCATATTGGACATGAAAAAACAGACATGATTGTTATTTTGAATGATAATGAAATGTCAATTGCACCAAACGTTGGTGCGCTTCATAATGTACTTGGACGCCTACGTACCGCAGGAAAATACCATTGGGTAAAAGACGAATTAGAGTATATATTGAAGAAAATCCCGGCAGTTGGTGGGAAAGTTGCTGCAACAGCAGAGAAAATAAAAGATAGTCTTAAATATTTACTAGTATCCGGTGTCTTTTTCGAAGAGTTAGGCTTTACGTATTTAGGTCCAGTCGATGGGCACGATTATGAAAAGCTATTCGAAACGTTGCAATATGCAAAGAAAACAAAAGGCCCAGTGCTTGTTCATGTTATTACGAAAAAAGGAAAAGGTTACAAACCAGCTGAGAGTGATGTTATTGGCACTTGGCATGGAACAGGACCTTATAAAATTGAATCAGGTGACTTTGTTAAACCGAAAGAAGTTGCACCAGCATGGAGTGCTGTTGTTAGTGAAACAGTACTTAAATTGGCGAGAACGGATGAGCGTATCGTTGCAATTACACCTGCAATGCCTGTTGGGTCGAAACTTGAGAAATTCCAAAAAGAATTCCCAAATCGTATGATTGATGTAGGTATTGCAGAACAGCATGCTACAACAATGGCAGCAGGTATGGCAACGCAAGGTATGAAGCCATTCTTAGCGATTTATTCAACATTCTTACAAAGAGCATATGACCAAGTTGTTCATGATATATGCCGCCAAAATTTAAATGTTTTCATTGGAATCGATCGTTCTGGTTTAGTAGGAGCAGATGGTGAGACACATCAAGGTGTATTTGATATCTCATTCTTACGTCATTTACCGAATATGGTACTTATGATGCCGAAAGACGAAAATGAAGGGCAACATTTAGTATATACGGCGATGCAATATGAAGATGGACCAATCGCGTTACGTTATGCGCGTGGCAATGGACTTGGTGTTCATATGGATGAGGAATTAAAGACGATTCCAATCGGTTCATGGGAAACGTTAAAAGAAGGTACACAAGCGGCTATTTTAACATTTGGTACGACAATACCAATGGCAATGGAAGCGGCTGAGCGTCTTGAAAAGGCTGGAGTTTCAGTGAAAGTAGTGAACGCTCGCTTTATTAAACCGATGGATGAAGCATATTTACATGATCTCTTAGGAAAAAATATACCGATTTTAACGATTGAAGAAGCTTGTTTAATCGGTGGTTTTGGAACGGGAGTAGTTGAATTTGCGTCTGAGAACGGGTACCATAGTGCGTTAATTGAACGAATGGGTATTCCAGACCGTTTCATAGAGCACGGAAGTGTAACAAAATTATTAGAAGAAATTGGTTTAACGACAGATGCTGTTGTAGACCGTATTCATACAATGATTCCATCAAAACAAAAAAGGGCGTAACAAATGAGTGCAAAAAAAGAAAGAGTAGATGTACTATTAGTAGAGCGAGGGCTTATAGAAACACGTGAGAAAGCAAAACGCGCCATTATGGCCGGACTTGTATATGCAAACGAAATGAGACTGGATAAGCCAGGAGAGAAAATCCCACAAGATACAGTGATTACGGTGAAGGGACAAGTTATGCCGTATGTAAGCCGTGGTGGTTATAAACTTGAAAAGGCATTAGAGTCATTTCATCTGAATTTACAAGATAAAGTTATGATAGATATTGGTTCATCAACTGGTGGCTTTACCGATTGTGCGCTTCAAAATGGAGCGAAATTATCTTATGCATTAGATGTAGGATACAATCAACTTGCGTGGAAATTGCGTCAAGATGAGCGTGTTGTCGTAATGGAACGAACAAACTTCCGTTACGTAACGCCAGCAGATTTAGAACGTGGTTTACCGCAATTTGCTAGTATCGATGTGTCATTTATATCATTAAAGCTTATACTGCCGGTTTTAAAAACAATGCTTATGCCAAATGGAGATGTAGCAGCGTTAATTAAACCGCAGTTTGAAGCTGGAAGAGAGCAAGTTGGTAGAAAAGGTATCGTTCGTGATCGAAAAGTACATGAGGCTGTCGTGGAAATGATTGTCGACTTTGCTATAAAAGAAGGATACGACGTAGAAGGTTTAACATTCTCACCAATTACGGGCGGGGATGGTAATATTGAATTTTTAATTCATCTGAAATGGCATGGTGAACGCGAGAATGGCGAAAATCATTCTCCGGTTTCTGTTGAGCAAGTAGTTACAGAGGCGCATGATGTCCTAAAACAAAAAGGGAAAGGGGAATAACATACGTTGTTCCTCTTTTTGTTGTAATTGTATAATGATTGTAAAAACAATTGTGTACAAGTAACGAATTATAAGTTAACATAAATAAGTGAAGTATACCAATGTTTAAACTATGGTAAGAGATAGTGTGAGGTGCAAATGTATGAATAAAGGTCAGCGCCATATTAAAATCAGGGAAATTATTGCGAACAAAGAAATTGAAACACAAGATGAATTAGTTGATATTTTACGTAATGAGGGATTTAATGTAACGCAAGCAACAGTATCGCGCGATATTAAAGAACTGCACTTAGTGAAAGTACCATTACATGATGGGCGCTATAAATATAGCTTGCCAGCAGATCAACGATTTAACCCGTTACAAAAATTAAAACGCAATCTAGTGGATTCATTTGTAAAATTAGACACGGCAGGACATATGCTTGTGCTAAAAACATTGCCTGGTAACGCTCATTCACTTGGGGCACTTATTGATCATTTAGAGTGGGATGAGATCATCGGAACCATCTGTGGTGATGATACTTGCTTAATTATTTGCCGCACACCTGAAGATACAGGTGTTGTCTCTGATCGTTTCTTAAATATGCTGTAACAAAAAAATCTTGTTTGCTTTCCTCTGTAAAGTGGAAAGTGAACAGGATATTTTTATTGGTTAAAAACATGAATTCTTAATTGTAATATAATATTTTCTTTGAATAAAATTAGGAAATAGGTGGATTGACCCGTAAAACAAATGTTTGGTACAATGGAGCGGTTAGAAAAGTAATTTATACATACAAACATATAGTATGACTATTTGAATAAAGAACTGAGAAAAGCCCTGAATAGGGGATTAGTTTATAACGAGGTGAATGGGGCATTGTTATCGGAATTATCGATTAGAAACTTTGCTATTATTGAGGCATTAAATATTTCTTTTCAAAAAGGATTAACGGTTTTAAGTGGGGAAACAGGAGCTGGAAAATCGATTATTATTGATGCGATTAGTTTACTTGTAGGTGGTCGTGGTTCAGCGGAATTCGTTCGATACGGAACAGAAAAAGCTGAGATAGAGGGACTATTTTATGTAGAAGATGATAAGCATCCGTGCATTGAAAAGGCAGAAGAATTGGACATAGAAATCGAAGACGGCATGATTATTTTGAAGCGTGATATCGCTGCAAATGGAAAAAGCGTATGTCGTGTAAATGGGAAATTAGTCACCCTTAGTATATTAAAAGAAATTGGAAAAACACTTGTTGATATTCATGGGCAGCACGAAACGCAAGACTTAATGAATGAAGAGCGTCACTTATTTATGCTTGATCATTTTGATGGAGATCGTATTGTTAAACAATTGGATATATATCAAAACGTATACGCTGATTATGAGAAGTTAAAAAAACAGTTAAAATCGTTAAGTGAAAATGAACAACAAATGGCGCATCGCTTAGATTTAATTCAATTCCAGCATGAAGAAATCCGTAAGGCGGATTTAAAGATGGATGAAGAAAATGAATTAACTGAAGAACGATTGCAAATTTCTAATTTCGAAAAAATTTATAAAGCATTAGGCGATGCATATCGATCGTTAAGCGCGGACGGACAAGGATTAGATAATGTAAGAAGCGCAATGGGACAAATGGAAAGTATTACACATTTAGATGAAGTGTATCAAGAAAATCATGATTCAATTGCAAATAGCTATTACTTATTAGAAGAAGTTGCGTATCAACTAAGAGAAAAGCTCGATATGATGGAATATGATCCGAATCGTTTAGATGAAATCGAAACGCGTTTAAATGAAATTCGTATGCTAAAGAGAAAATATGGAAATACTGTAGAAGAGATTTTAGCGTATGCTGATAAAATTGAACAAGAAATTTTTACGATTGAAAATAAAGACGTTCATATTGAAACGACGAAGAAGCAGTTAAAGGAATTAGAAAGTGTTATTCTGAAAGAAGCAACGTTGTTAAGTAATATGCGTCATGAACTTGCAGAGCATCTTACAAATGCCATTCATCAGGAATTAAAAGAATTATATATGGAAAAAACAAAATTTGAAGTGAGAATTATGAAGAGAGAAGGAAATGTGGAAGAGCCTCTTGTGGAGGGAGCACCGGTAAGACTTACAGCGGATGGCTACGATCATGTGGAATTTTATATTTCAACCAATCCAGGCGAACCGTTAAAACCACTTTCAAAGGTCGCTTCTGGCGGAGAGTTATCTCGTATTATTTTAGCTTTAAAAAGCATTTTTTCTAAGCATCAAGGTGTTGCATCAGTTATTTTTGATGAGGTGGATACTGGTGTAAGTGGCCGCGTCGCACAGGCTATTGCGGAAAAAATTTATCGAGTATCAGTAAACTCACAAGTGCTTTGTATTACGCACTTACCTCAAGTCGCTTCAATGGCGGATTCACATTTATTTATTCGAAAACAAGTAGCGAATGATCGAACAATTACGTCAGTTACTGTTTTAACTATGGAGGATAAAGTAACAGAAATAGCTCGAATGATTTCTGGTGTGGAAATTACAGATTTAACGACAGAACATGCGAAAGAATTACTTACGCAAGCGCATCATTTTAAACAGACAGCAGAGGCTATCCAGTAATGGATAGCTTTTTTTCTCAAAAAATGATTTCTTAATTCTTCCGGTTATAAATAAAGCACTGCAAGGAGAGATTAAAAAGTGAAGCCAAGAGGCTGAATGTGGGGTAGGAGCGAGGAGAGTGAACAAATTGAAATTAGAAAGATTTCGCAAAATAATAGGTATTTTTCTCCTTGTTTCTTTAGTTTTTATAGGGTGTTTTAAACCGCTTAGGACATTTATTTCGTCCCCGAAGCAACTTGTTGTTTTTGAAGGGCAACAATCAGAAATAGCTTCATTACCAGTGTTTCAAGCTTCATCTACAGATCGTCATGTGTTTACAGTAAGTTCAAATGAACAAAAACAAGGACTTATGGTAAATTCTCATCAAAATGGTGAAGCGGATATGGTGTTTCAACTTGCTGGTTTTCCAGTAAAAAAAGTAAATGTGAAAGTATTAAAAGATTTCAAAGTTATTCCAGGTGGACAATCAATTGGTGTGAAGTTAAACACAAAAGGAGTACTTGTTGTAGGCCATCATTTAATTCAAACTGAAAAAGGGAAAGTATCTCCTGGTGAAACGGCTGGTGTGCAAATTGGGGATATGATTACTGAAATTAATGGGAAAACAATTGAAAGAATGAGTGATGTAGCGCCATTTATTCATAATAGTGGTGAAACAGGTGAACCGCTTAATCTTGTTTTGTTAAGAGATGGAAAATATATTCGCACGAAGTTAACACCACAAAAAGACAGTGGAGAATCGTCTTATCGTATTGGTTTATATATTCGTGATTCGGCAGCTGGAATCGGAACAATGACATTTGTTCATCCGGATTCTATGAAATATGGAGCGCTTGGTCATGTCATTTCTGATAACGATACGAAAAAACCAATTCAAGTCGAAGATGGACAAATTATGCGCTCGACAGTTACATCAATTGAAAGAGGTAGTCATGGGAATCCAGGAGAGAAATTAGCGAGATTCTCACCAGATCGTGAAGTGATTGGCAATATTACAATAAATAGTCCATTTGGTATTTTTGGCAAATTGAATACAAATATGACAAATGGCGTAATGGATAAAGCAATGCCTATTGCACTATCTCATCAAGTAAAAGAGGGACCTGCAAAAATATTAACAGTCATTGATCAAGATAAAGTGGAATCGTTTGATATTGAAGTTGTTAGTACAGTACCGCAAAAGTTTCCGGCGACAAAGGGCATGGTAATAAAGGTAACAGATAAACGTTTATTAGCAAAAACGGGTGGTATCGTACAAGGGATGAGCGGAAGTCCGATTGTACAAAACGGGAAAGTAATTGGTGCTGTTACACATGTATTTGTAAATGATCCAACATCAGGATATGGTGTCCATATTGAATGGATGTTACATGAGGCTGGAATTAACATTTATGAACAAGAAAGAAAAGCGAGCTAATTAATAATTAGCTCGTTTTTCTGTTGAAAAATTCGTTGAAATTTTGTAAAAGCTCCGCAAGAGGTGTTTTTTGTTGTAAAATAAAAGGAAAGGGTTGAACGTTTCGTTGTATTTCTATGATGGAATGTGTTGCGAAAGGGAATAAATGAACGATAAACATATTTTTTTGTGATTTTATCGGAAAGTAACAAACTTTAAAAGGGAATTTTCACACAATTGTCGAACAATTCATGTAGCCTAGAAGGATACACATGTCGGAGAATCGATTCGGTAAGGGAGGAAAAGCTGTGGAGAAAATTAAAGTATGTCTTGTGGATGATAATAAAGAATTAGTATCAATGCTAGAGAGTTATGTTGCTGCTCAAGATGATATGGAAGTAATCGGTACTGCTTATAATGGTCAAGAGTGTTTAAATTTATTAAAAGACAAGCAGCCGGATGTACTTGTTTTAGACATTATTATGCCACATTTAGATGGTTTAGCTGTATTAGAGAAAATGCGACATATTGAAAGGCTAAGACAGCCTAGCGTAATTATGTTGACAGCATTTGGACAAGAAGATGTGACGAAAAAAGCAGTTGACTTAGGTGCTTCATATTTCATATTAAAGCCATTTGATATGGAGAATTTAACGAGTCATATTCGTCAAGTAAGCGGTAAAGCGAACGCTACTATTAAACGTCCACTTCCATCTTTCCGTTCAGCAACGACAATAGATGGAAAGCCGAAAAACTTAGATGCAAGCATTACGAGTATCATTCATGAAATTGGTGTGCCTGCTCATATTAAAGGGTATATGTACTTAAGGGAAGCGATCTCTATGGTGTACAACGATATCGAATTACTTGGATCTATTACGAAAGTATTGTATCCAGATATTGCAAAGAAATATAATACAACAGCAAGCCGTGTTGAGCGAGCAATCCGTCATGCGATTGAAGTAGCATGGAGTCGTGGGAATATTGATTCTATTTCGTCTTTATTCGGTTATACAGTATCTATGTCAAAAGCAAAACCTACGAACTCCGAGTTCATTGCAATGGTTGCGGATAAGCTTAGACTTGAACATAAGGCTAGCTGAGAGTGAATATAGTAAGGAATTTAAGTTTTAGTAAAGCTTAATAATTCTTGAAATTGATACTCGATATTAAATTTAAAACCAATGAACTTTTTATTTAATGACCAATGAATGTTAGAATTCGTTGGTCTTTTTATTTGCTTTGATTTAAGGAGTTTGAAGGAATACATATTTATATTGAAAAATGCAGTGAAAATAAGGATATGTACAGGAAACACGTGGGTTTGACATCATACTATCTATAACGTATCATTGTTTTGAGAAAGATAGAGATATAGGAGAATGGATGAATGGCTTTTAAGAAAATAGTGAACCGAGCATACCCAATCATTGTTATGACGGTGTTTTTATCTATATTTTCAATGATAGTAAGTAAATTTTTTATTCCGAAAACAATTTTGATGAGTGGTGAATTTCCTTATCCAACTGAGGAGTATACTCCTGAAAAAATTGGTGCTGTTATAGCGGCAACGTTGCTTTTATTTGCGCTCTTCTTTATGTATTATAAGTGGGTTATTTATAAAATGAAAAGAACGCGCACAAATATTATGATTACTTTAGGTAGTATAATCATTTTGCTGATGGAAATATTTATTACTTCCATAGCATTTAACCCTGTTATAGGAGATTATGCCATCCTTAAACAAGGAATTGTCTCTGTGTTTAATGGAGATAATCAATTTTTAGAAATGGGACAGCTTCTATTTTATCCGTATAATACACATATCGTATTATTAGGAGGGTATTTTGCTAAATTGGTAGGAAGTGTAGATTTAGCGATGAAAATATTACCAATAGCCTGTATAACAGGTAGTATTATTTTAAATGTATTGATTGTAAGGAAAATTACAAACTTTAAAGTTGCTCACATATCGATCGTGTTATCTGTGCTAAACATTTTTATATATTGGCAGGCACCAGTTTTCTATACGCATACACTAGTAATATTTTTTATTTCAGCAACGATGTATACATATTTGTGCTTGAAAACGGCGGAAACAAAAAGAATGAAGATTATTTTATGGATTTTATTAGGGGTTTTCGCGGCTTGTACTTATATTATAAGACCAACAGCATTAGCTGTAGCTTTAGCAATTTTAATTGAAAATATTTTGAAGTTTCGTAAGGCGTATTCTGTAAAGGTTTTAAGTAGTGTTTTATTTTGTTTAATCCTTATTGTAAGTTTTAAAGGTATAACGGCAAAGTTAAATCTCAGTACCGATAATGAAATTGAAAAAATCCCATTCACTCATTGGGTGAAAATGGGACTGAACAAAGATACGTATGGTGTGTGGAATCAGGCAGATGCAGATTATATTGATGATGAAAATATAAAGAATACGAAGGATTTGAATGAAAACAATAAAGAAGTTATAGTGCAGCGTTTCAGTGAACTTGGTGTAACGGGTTATGTGCAACATTTAAATGAAAAAATAACTAGAGAATGGGTATCAAGTCAGTTCTCCATGTACCGTATTGGACAATGGTTTGAGCAGAAGGATGACACGATAACGAAGTATGTATCGGACTATAGTACAACGAATTATGAAGTCGTTACTATATATTCGTATGTTATCAAATTATTCGTTTATGTAGCTGTTCTGGCGGCTATTATTCTTTATAAAAAGAAAGATGAAAATGAATCGGAAGTTATACGAATTGCGATGATTAGTACATTAGGAGTATTTACTTTCTTGTTACTATGGGAAACAGCTCCTCATTATACGTATGAAGCATTTGCATTTATGAATATTCCAGCTTCTTTAGGGTTGTATAAATTGTTCATGATTTTTAACAAAGAAAAGAAAAATGCATAATTTGAGTAATTGAAACAAGTAGTAAGAAACCCCTTCTTTTATTAAAAGAAGGGGTTTCATTTAATTGAATATAAATGTTTTGGGAAAAGATTACATGGAATCATAGTATATCCGTTAAAGAATTTTAGCAGGGAAGTCATCCATGATATAATAGAAAATAATAAAAAGTCCTGCAAAACAGGACTGTATTATTCTTCGTCTTTATTTTGTTTTTCTAATTCAACTAACTTTTGAATTAAAATGTGCTGCGGCATATGCATAAGTTGTTCAAGTGGAACACCTAATGCTTTTGATAGGCGGACTGCAGTGTCTGGAGAAATTTGTAATGGTCTCATAGAAGTACCTCCTTTTTCGTATAGTATAGCATAAGATTGGGGGAGTGAGGATGACTCTTATATTTGCACATCGTGGTGCAGCAGGAACATACCCAGAAAATACGATGATTTCATTTGAAGCAGCGGAATCTTTTAGAGCAGATGGGATTGAACTTGATGTTCAATTAACGAAAGATGGAAAAGTTGTTGTCATCCATGATGAAACAGTGGACCGGACAACAAATGGAAAAGGTGCGGTTCGAAATTATGTATACGAGGATTTATGTAAATTAGATGCGAGCTACAAATTTGGTGATAAAGTAGGGTTTTGTAAAATACCTCTTTTAGAAGAAGTATTACAATGGATTGAAAAAACAGAGTTGCTACTTAATATTGAACTTAAAAATAATAAAATTCCATACAGAGGCTTAGAGGAAGAAGTTATAACGCTTGTACGTAAATTTAATTTAGAAGATCGTGTTATATTTTCTTCATTTAATCACTACAGTATGAAAAGGTGTCATATGATGGCTCCTGATATTCAAACAGCGATTTTATATCGCGAAGGTTTGCATAGTCCGTGGGCATATGCGAAAAAAATGGGCGCTACAGCAGTACACCCTAATTATCGTTATCTTCAAGATGCTATTGCTGAACTAACGATGGAAAGTGATGTAGAGGTTCGCCCCTATACCATTAATGAAGAAACACTTATGCTGAAATATTTTGATATGAATATTTCAGCAATTATTACTGATTACCCTGAAACGGCACGAACGTTATTGCCAATAAAAAAATGAGACCGCGTGTAACGGTCTCATTTTTTTATTGATAAATAGAGGGGATTTCCTATCTTCTAAAGCGAGCTTGTACTTTATTTCGTTTACGGTCTCGGTGTAAGACGAAACCACCAAAAATATAAAACCCGAGCCCGAAGCAGAGAGCGCCAATTAAAAATTGTAACCATAGTATAGAGAGTGGAGGAAATAGAATCCCGAATACAGTATCTCTCATTAACTTAATGCCAAACACAGCTAATGAAATAGGGATGAGTGCTAATAATAGAGCGAGGTAACGCTGCATATAAACTCTCCTTTTCAGATTATTTCGTTTATTTTAATGATGTTATATGAAAAGGGGGTTTGTCAAGAGGGGGCTGAACGAGTAAGATAAGGGTGTGAAAAATTTTGCAGAGATACTTCGAGAGGAAGTGTAATATATGAGACAAAAAGTTTTAATTGTTGGTGCAGGTGAAGGTGGTAGTACATTGCTGAATCTGTTACAAAGTTCGAATATATTTCAAATTATAGGGATTATTGATATAAATCCGATAGCAAAAGGATTACAAATGGCTAAAGAATACGGGATTACAATTGGAGAGAGTGTAACACCATTTCTTTCTATGCACATTGATGTAATGTTTGATATGACAGGTGACTCTGATTTACATAAAGATTTATTAAAGAAAAAGCATAAAGATACTCTTCTTATACCAGGTGATATTGCGAAAATTGTTACGAGATTAGCACATGAGAAGGAAGATTTAATTGGAAAGTTAGAAGAACAAACGCAACAAGGTGATTTAATTTTAAATTCTACGCATGACGGTATGATTGTAATCGATCGAGATGGACAAGTTCGTCTATTTAATAAAAGTGCAGAGCGTATTATCGGGTATAAAAAAGAAGATGCGGTAGGGAAATATATTTTAGAAGTCATTCCGACGAGTAAGTTGCTTCGTATTATACGAACGAAACAAATAGAAGTGAATTATGAACTGACATTAGAGAATGAAAAGAAAATTATTACAACCCGTATTCCGATATTAAAAGAGGGAGGAGAAGTACAAGGGGCATTTGCGATTTTTAAAGATATAACAGAGGTTGTAGATCTTGCGGAAGAAGTTACAGATTTAAAAGAGATTCAAACGTTACTTGAGGCGATTATCAACTCGTCTGAGGAAGCCATTTCGGTCGTGGATGAAAAAGGACGAGGATTAGTAATTAACCCTGCGTATACGAAATTAACAGGTTTAACAGAAGAGGATATTATTGGGAAACCAGCTACAACTGATATTGTAGAAGGTGAAAGTATGCATATGAAAGTACTTCGAACGCGTAGGGCGGTACGAGGAATACATATGAAGATTGGACAAAAAAAGCGGGATGTAATTGTAAACGTAGCACCGGTCATTGTGGATGGAATATTAAAAGGTAGCGTCGGTGTAATTCGTGACGTATCAGAAATTCAAAAGTTAACAAATGAATTGAATCGAGCAAGGCAAATTATTCGAACGTTAGAAGCGAAGTATTCTTTTGATGACATTGTCGGAAATTCAGATGAAACAACGGCCGCTATTGAACAGGCGAAACTTGGCGCGAATACACCAGCAACAGTATTGCTACGCGGAGAATCTGGAACGGGTAAAGAATTGTTTGCACATGCTATCCATAATGGAAGTAACCGAAAATATAATAAGTTCGTTCGTGTAAACTGTGCAGCTATTTCGGAGACGTTGTTAGAAAGTGAATTATTCGGCTATGAGGAAGGTGCATTTTCTGGTGCGAAAAGAGGCGGAAAACGTGGATTCTTTGAGGAAGCGAATAACGGTAGTATCTTTTTAGATGAAATAGGAGAATTGTCTGCAAATACACAAGCGAAACTCCTTCGTGTGTTGCAAGAAAAAGAGATTGTAAAAGTAGGTGGAACGAAAGCAATCCCTATTAATGTCCGAGTAATTGCAGCAACGCACGTGAATTTAGAAAAGGCTATTCTAGAAGGAGAGTTTAGGGAGGATTTATATTATCGATTAAATAAAATTCCAATTCAAATCCCGTCTCTGCGTCAGCGTAAAGAGGACATACCATCAATTGCAGAAAGATTAATTCAAAAAATTAATCAAGATTATGGCCGAAATATAGAGGGACTCACTAATTCAGCTATTTCGTATTTACAATCATATGAATGGCCAGGGAATGTGAGGGAACTTGAAAATATTTTGGGGAGAGCTATTATCTTTATGAATTATAACGAGACCTATATCGATGTACACCATTTACCACCATTACATAACGAAGAGCAGGTGGAATCAAAGCAAGCTCATTTATTGCCAGAGTTAGAAGAAAAGCCACTTGAACATTTAGTGACGGAGTTTGAAGGGAATATCATTCATGAATATTTAGAGCGGTTTGGCGGAAATAAAACACAAACGGCAAGAGCGTTAGGAATTTCGGTTCGAAATTTATATTACAAGCTAGAAAAGTATGAGTGTGCAAAAAATAGCATGCAATAAATTGCGTACCGTGCAATTTATTGCATGGTATACAAATTACGACAAAACAAGACAGAATCTTTTGTTATTTTCCAAAGTATTGATTTTACTGCATTTTGAATGCGTTTTCATTATTGGTAAGACCACTTTTAAAAGTTGGCACGGTATTTGCTTTATAAAAAGACGAGGGACGACGGAAAGGGTTGATTACAAAATATGAAGTTAGAACACTTAATTGATCAAGCAGCAGGACAGCCTAAAAAAACTGTGGCTGTAGCAATAGCTGAAGATCATGAAGTAATTGAAGCTGTAGCAAAAGCAATTACATTACAGCTAGCTCAATTTCGTCTATATGGAAATCAAGAAAAAATAATGGGGATGCTACAAGAACATAGCTTACAAACTTCAGAACATATTGAAGTAATTGCAGCACAGTCAAGTGCTGAGGCTGCAGAACTTTCTGTGAAAGCTGTAAGAAATGGCGAAGCAGATGTGCTTATGAAGGGGAACATCCCAACAGCAAATATTTTGAAAGCTGTATTAAATAAAGAGTGGGGACTTCGTAAAGGTAGCGTACTTTCACACGTTGCAGCATTTGAAGTTCCGAATTACGATCGTCTCATTTTTGTTACGGATGCAGCGATGAACATTGCACCTGATGTAACACAGAAAGCTGCTATTATACAGAATACTGTAGAAGTTGCCCAGGCAATAGGAATTGATTCGCCAAAGGTAGCACCAATTGCAGCGGTAGAGGTTGTGAATCCTGCGATGCAAGCAACAATTGATGCAGCGATGTTAACTCAAATGAATCGCCGCGGACAAATTAAAAATTGTGTCGTTGATGGACCACTTGCTTTAGATAATGCAGTATCACAAATTGCAGCAGAACATAAAGGCATAGTAAGTGATGTAGCAGGTAAGGCAGACATTTTACTCGTCCCAACGATTGAAGCTGGAAATGTGCTATATAAATCACTCGTCTACTTTGCTGATGCAAAAGTAGGAGCAATGATTGCTGGCGCAAAAGCACCGATTGTTTTAACATCTCGTGCTGATTCAGCAGAAACAAAAGTATATTCATTAGCATTGGCAGTTGCGACTGCTTCAAAATAAACCAAATAGGGTAAAACATTAGGGGGAAACGACAATGACATTAGAAATCTTCGAATACTTAGAAAAATATGATTATGAGCAAGTAGTATTTTGTCAAGATAAAGAATCTGGTTTAAAAGCAATCATTGCAATTCATGATACAACACTTGGACCAGCTCTTGGTGGAACAAGAATGTGGACATATGATTCTGAAGAAGCGGCGATTGAAGATGCATTGCGTCTTGCAAAAGGGATGACATACAAAAACGCAGCTGCTGGTTTAAACCTAGGTGGTGCGAAAACAGTAATTATCGGTGATCCACGTAAAGATAAGAGCGAAGCGATGTTCCGTGCGTTAGGACGTTACATTCAAGGACTAAACGGACGTTACATTACAGCTGAAGATGTTGGTACAACAGTAGATGATATGGATATTATCCATGAAGAAACTGACTTTGTAACAGGTATTTCACCATCATTCGGTTCTTCTGGTAACCCATCTCCAGTAACTGCATACGGTGTGTATCGTGGTATGAAAGCTGCTGCGAAAGAAGCTTTCGGTACTGATAATTTAGAAGGAAAAGTAATTTCTGTTCAAGGTGTTGGTAACGTAGCATATCACCTATGCAAACATTTACACGCTGAAGGAGCAAAACTAATCGTTACAGATATTAATAAAGAAGCTGTACAACGTGCAGTAGAAGAATTCGGTGCAACAGCAGTTGAGCCAAATGAAATTTACGGTGTTGAATGTGATATTTACGCACCATGTGCATTAGGCGCAACAGTTAATGACGAAACTATTCCACAACTTAAAGCAAAAGTAATCGCAGGTTCTGCAAATAACCAATTAAAAGAAGATCGTCACGGCGACATCATTCATGAAATGGGTATTGTATACGCACCAGACTATGTAATTAATGCAGGTGGCGTAATTAACGTAGCAGACGAGTTATATGGATACAATAGAGAACGTGCATTAAAACGCGTTGAGTCAATTTATGACACAATTGCAAAAGTAATCGAAATTTCAAAACGCGATGGCATTGCAACTTATGTAGCAGCAGATCGTTTAGCTGAAGAGCGCATTGCAAGCTTGAAAAACTCTCGTAGCACATACTTACGCAACGGTCACGACATTATTAGCCGTCGCTAATCATTCATATATTACTTTTACAAAAGGTGTGGTTACCTCTTATGAGGTTTCCACCTCCTTTTGAATTTATAAGTGGAGGTAGCAACAGTGTCTTTAAATCGAATTCTTGTTATTAATCCGGGTAGTACATCCACAAAAATTGGTGTTTTTGATAATGAAAGACCTGTTCTAGAAGAAACGATTCGTCATGACGTAGAACAGATTGGAAAATATAAGCGAATTATCGACCAATATGAGTTTCGAAAAGAAACGATTTTAGAAGTTCTACATTCTCACGGTATTAACATTTCAAAATTAAACGCTGTTTGTGGACGCGGGGGATTACTTCGTCCAATCGAAGGCGGTACGTATACAGTAAACGATGCGATGTTAGAAGATTTAAAAAATGGATTTAGCGGTCATCACGCTTCAAACCTTGGGGGCATTTTAGCTTATGAAATTGCTTCTGGATTAAACATTCATGCATTCATTGTGGATCCTGTCGTTGTAGATGAGATGGAGCCGGTTGCTCGTATAAGTGGTATTGCTGGTATGGAACGTAAAAGTATCTTCCATGCATTAAATCAAAAAGCAGTTGCTCGTAAAGTAGCTAAACAGTTAAATCACAAATACAAGGATTTAAATTTATTAGTTACACATATGGGTGGCGGTATTACAGTTGGTGCCCATAAAAAAGGAAGAGTAATCGATGTGAATAATGGTTTAAACGGAGAAGGACCATTTAGTCCAGAGCGTGCTGGCACAGTACCAGTAGGGCAATTAGTAGAAATGTGTTTCTCTGGCGAGTATTACCGTGATGAAATGATTAAAAAACTTGTCGGACAAGGTGGACTTGTAAGTTTAATCGGTACAAATGATGCGATTAAAGTAGAGCAGATGGTTGAAAAAGGTGATCCTGAAGCAACTCTTATTTATAAAGCAATGGCTTATCAAGTTGCAAAAGAAATTGGCGGAGCTAGCGCTGTACTTCACGGGAAAATCGATGCAATCGTATTAACTGGTGGACTTGCTTACAGTAAAATTCTTGTTGATGAAATTAAAGAACGAGTGGACTGGATTGCAGATGTTATCGTACATCCAGGCGAAGATGAGTTAGAAGCGTTAGCAGAAGGAGCACTTCGTGTATTACGTGAAGAAGAAGCTCCAAAAGAATACGTTGTACGTGAAAAAGAAACGGTAGCTAGGGGTTGAGATAATGGCAAAAGAATATGATTTAGTCATCGTTGGCGGCGGTACTGGTGGATATGTTGCTGCAATTCGTGCATCACAACTAGGGTTAAAAACTGCACTAGTCGAAAAAGAAAATCTTGGTGGTACTTGTTTACACAAAGGATGTATTCCTAGTAAAGCCCTTTTACGTAGTGCGGAAGTATACGCAACTGCTAAAAAAAGCGAAGAGTTCGGGGTTATTGCAAGTAATGTAGAACTAAACTTTGCGAAAGTACAAGAGCGTAAAGAGAAGATTGTAACGCAACTTCATAAAGGTGTTCAACACTTAATGAAACAAGGTAAAATTGATGTGTTTGAAGGTATTGGCCGTATTCTTGGTCCATCTATTTTCTCTCCGATGCCAGGGACAATTTCAGTTGAACTTGCAAGTGGAGAAGAGAATGAAATGTTAATTCCAAAAAATGTGCTTGTTGCAACAGGTTCTCGTCCGAATTCATTACCAGGTTTAGAATTAGACGGAGAGTACGTAATGTCTTCCGATCATGCTCTAAAAATGGAAACGCTTCCTAGCTCGATTATTATCGTAGGTGGCGGTGTAATCGGTATTGAGTGGGCATCTATGCTTGCTGACTTCGGTGTAGAAGTTACAGTATTAGAGTATGCGAAAACGATACTACCACTAGAAGATCAAGACGTTTCAAAAGAGATGCAACGTCTATTCAAGAAAAAAGGTATTAAAGTGGTAACTGGTGCAAAAGTATTACCAGAAACATTGGTAAAAGATAATGGAGTAACAATTCAAGCTGAACATAACGGTGAGAATAAAGAATTTAAAGCAGAAAAAATGCTTGTATCTGTAGGACGACAAGCCAATACGCAAAATATTGGTTTAGAGAATACGGATATCGTTGTGGAAAAAGGATACATTCAAACAAATGAGTTTTATCAAACGAAAGAATCTCATATTTACGCAATCGGTGATGTAATCGGTGGTTTACAGCTTGCTCACGTTGCTTCTCATGAAGGAATTGTTGCAGTAGAACATATTGCTGGTAAAGAAGTTACACCAATTGATTATTCTATGGTATCAAAATGTGTATATAGCAGTCCGGAAGTTGCTTCTGTCGGTTTAACGGAACAAGAAGCGAAAGAAAAAGGCTATAAGTTAAAAGTAGGGAAGTTCTCATTCCGTGCAATCGGAAAAGCACTTGTATACGGCGAATCAGATGGTTTCGTAAAACTTGTAGTTGATGAAGAAACAAATGACATTCTCGGTGTTCATATGATTGGACCACATGTAACAGATATGATTTCTGAAGCTGGTCTTGCAAGAGTACTTGATGCAACACCTTGGGAAGTAGCACATACAATTCATCCGCATCCATCATTATCTGAGGCGATTGGTGAAGCAGCGTTAGCTGTAGATGGAAAAGCGTTACACGCATAAAAATGTGGATTTAGGAGGTTATGAAAAATGGCAGAAGTAAAAGAAAAGCGCCATGAAGAGCTTGGCTTAAGTGATGAGCAAGTATTAGAAATGTTCCGTACGATGTTACTTGCACGTAAAATTGACGAACGTATGTGGTTATTAAACCGCGCTGGTAAAATTCCATTCGTAATTTCTTGTCAAGGACAAGAGGCTGCGCAAGTTGGAGCAGCATTCGCTCTTGATAGAGAGAAAGATTATGCATTACCGTACTACCGTGATATGGGTGTTGTACTAGCGTTTGGTATGACAGCTAAAGAACTTATGTTGTCTGCTTTCGCGAAAGCTGGAGATCCAAACTCTGGTGGTCGTCAAATGCCTGGTCACTTCGGTCAAAAGAAAAATCGTATTGTGACAGGATCATCTCCAGTAACAACGCAAGTACCACATGCAGTTGGTATTGCATTAGCTGGAAAAATGGAAAAGAAAGATTTAGTAACGTTTGTTACATTCGGGGAAGGCTCTTCTAACCAAGGTGATTTCCATGAAGGTGCAAACTTTGCTGGCGTACACAAACTACCTGTTATTTTCATGTGTGAAAATAACAAATACGCAATCTCTATTCCAGTTGAAAAACAATTAGCATGTAAAAATGTATCAGACCGTGCAATTGGTTACGGTATGCCTGGATATACAATAGACGGAAATGATCCGCTTGCAGTATATAAAGCTGTAAAAGAAGCGGCAGACCGCGGCCGTCGTGGTGAAGGCCCAACTTTAATTGAAACAGTATCATATCGTTTAACAGCACATTCTAGTGACGACGATGATCGTGTTTATCGTGATAAAGAAGAAGTAGAAGAAGCGAAGAAAAAAGATTCAATTATAACATTTGCTGCTTATTTAAAAGAAGCTGGCGTGTTAACTGAGGAATCTGAAAAACAAATGTTAGACGAAATTATGCATATCGTAAATGAAGCAACAGAATATGCAGAAAATGCTCCGTATGCAGCACCTGAAGATGCATTGAAGCACGTATACGCAGAATAGGGGGGAACGTTTCATGGCTGTAATGTCTTATATTGATGCTATTACATTAGCAATGCGCGAAGAAATGGAACGCGATGAGAAAGTATTCGTTTTAGGTGAAGATGTTGGTAAAAAAGGTGGCGTATTTAAAGCGACACACGGTTTATATGATCAGTTTGGTGAAGATCGTGCGCTTGATGCACCACTTGCAGAATCTGCAATTGCTGGGGTAGCAATTGGTGCGGCAATGTATGGTATGCGTCCAATCGCTGAAATGCAGTTTGCTGATTTCATCATGCCAGCAGTAAACCAAATTGTTTCTGAAGCAGCAAAAATTCGTTATCGTTCTAATAACGATTGGACTTGTCCAGTTACAATTCGTGCGCCATTTGGCGGAGGTGTTCACGGTGCATTGTATCATTCACAATCTGTGGAAGCGATGTTTGCAAACCAACCTGGTTTAAAAATCGTTATCCCTTCTACACCATATGATGCAAAGGGCTTACTAAAAGCTGCAATTCGTGATGAAGATCCAGTATTATTCTTTGAGCATAAACGTGCATATCGCTTAATTAAGGGTGAAGTGCCAGAAGATGATTACGTATTACCAATCGGAAAAGCAGATGTAAAACGTGAAGGTGATGATATTACTGTTATCACATACGGATTATGTGTTCATTTTGCTCTTCAAGCAGCTGAAAAGTTAGCACAAGATGGCATTTCTGCACACATTCTTGATTTACGTACTGTATATCCATTAGATAAAGAAGCAATCATTGAAGCTGCTTCTAAAACAGGTAAAGTTCTTCTTGTAACAGAAGACAATAAAGAAGGAAGTATTATGAGTGAAGTGGCAGCGATTATTGCTGAAAACTGTCTGTTTGATTTAGATGCGCCAATCGCACGTCTTGCAGGTCCAGACGTTCCAGCAATGCCTTATGCTCCAACAATGGAAAAATTCTTCATGGTAAATCCAGATAAAGTTGAAAAAGCAATGCGTGAACTTGCGGAATTTTAATCGGGGGGACTATACATGGCTGTAGAAAATATTATAATGCCTCAGCTCGGGGAGAGCGTTACAGAGGGTACAATTAGTAAATGGCTTGTTAATGTTGGCGATCACGTAAATAAGTATGATCCGCTTGCAGAAGTAATGACTGATAAAGTAAATGCTGAAGTACCATCTTCTTTCACTGGTATTGTGAAAGAGTTAATCGCTGGTGAAGGTGATACGTTAGCTGTAGGTGAAGTAGTTTGTGTGATTCAAGTAGAAGGCGCAGATGAAGTAGCAGCAACAGCTGTTGAAGAAAAAACAAAAGAAGAACCAAAGGCAGAAGTAGCTACACCTGAAAAAGCACCGAAAGCAAAACAACCAACTGATGGAAAACCTCGTTTTTCACCAGCTGTGTTAAAACTTGCGGGTGAGCATAACGTTGATTTAGATCTAGTGGAAGGTACGGGAGCAAATGGCCGTATCACTCGTAAAGATATTTTAAAGCTAGTGGAATCTGGAAACATTCCGCAAGCAGGTGCGAAGAAAGAGGAAGCGGTAGCAGCAGTAGTAGAAGCGCGTCCGGAAGCACCAAAAGCAGCACCAGTAGCACAAAAAGTAGAAGCTGCGAAATCAGTTTCTGTACCAACAATGCCTGGCGATATCGAAATTCCAGTAACAGGTGTACGTAAAGCAATCGCAGCGAACATGTTACGTAGCAAACACGAAGCACCGCACGCTTGGATGATGATTGAAGTAGATGTGACAAACCTTGTGTCATACCGTAATTCAATTAAAGGTGATTTCAAAAAGCGTGAAGGCTTTAACTTAACGTTCTTTGCTTTCTTCGTAAAAGCAGTAGCACAAGCGTTAAAAGAGTATCCTCAAATTAATTCAATGTGGGCCGGCGATAAAATCGTTCAGAAGAAAGATATTAACCTTTCTATCGCTGTTGCAACAGAGGACGAATTATTTGTACCAGTAATTAAACACGCAGACGAGAAGACAATTAAAGGCATCGCTCGTGAAATTACAGAACTTGCAGGAAAAGTACGTACGAAATCGTTAAAAGCGGACGAAATGCAAGGCGGAACATTTACAATTAATAACACAGGATCATTCGGTTCTGTTCAATCTATGGGTATTATTAATTACCCACAAGCGGCTATTTTACAAGTTGAATCAATTGTAAAACGTCCAGTAATTATGGATAATGGTATGTTCGGTGCTCGTGACATGGTTAACTTATGTTTATCACTTGATCACCGTGTACTAGATGGCTTAATTTGTGGTAAGTTCTTAGGACGTGTAAAAGAAATTTTAGAAAATACGTCAGAAAATAATACATCTGTATACTAGTAAAAAGCTCGCTTATGCGGGCTTTTTATCATCTTATTTCTTCATTTTCATCCTTCTATATGTACATCACTTTTCCCAGCAATCTTACAATGAACGAGTATGTATTAGGAATTTACGAAAATACATTGCTGATATATGGTATATAGATATAAAATAAGAAAAGAATAATTTTTTTGGCAAATCTTACTGATGAAACTGTAGTATAATATATTGTATTGTATGAAAAAGAGAGTTATTCTATATAAGTGTTTTATAGATAATGTGTAATCAGTCGTCAAAACATGAAGAATGTTGACTCCTGGTTTTTTATTTTGCTGTAACAATGTTTCAGGAGGATGTCATGAAAAGAAGTACCGAGTTTTTAAAAAGTTTAGATGTAAAATTAATATTAATTTTGTTTGCATTATGTGTTACGAGTATAGCTGCTATATATAGCAGTCAGCAAACTGGCCAATATGGAGAGGCAAACTTTGCGATGAAACAGGGTTTGAACTACATAATTGGGGTCGTATTGTTATTGCTTGTTGCAAGCATTGACTTAGATCAATTACAAAAATTGTCTTGGCCACTTTATATCGTTGGATTTGCGTCACTTATTCTTTTGAAAATACTACCGGTTTCCACTTTCACACCTGAAAAATTAGGTGCAAAAAGATGGTTTGTATTTCCGTTAGTTGGCCAAATTCAACCATCGGAGTTTTTCAAAATTTCATTGCTTCTCGTAGTAGCAAGTATAGCAGTGAAACATAATGCGCAGTATATGGCAAGGACATTCCAAACGGACTTAAAATTAGTAGGTAAAATTGTGCTAGTATCCCTCCCACCTATGGCCGTTGTATATAGCCAACCAGATACAGGGATGGTGTTCTTATACGCTGCTGCAATAGCATGTATTTTATTTATGTCAGGTATTCAGAAGAAATTGATAGCGTTATGTACAGTTATTCCGGTGACCGTATTATCTACGTTAATATTTATTTACGTAAGGTATGAGGATTTCTTCTTTAATAATTTAGTTACGTTACTAAAACCTCACCAACAATCACGTATTGTAGGTTGGTTAAATCCATTTGAAAATGCAGATCAAGGTTATCAAACACAGCAATCGATTTTAGCTGTAGGTAGTGGTGGTATGGAAGGGAAAGGGTTTGGCGAAGGGAACGTCTATATCCCTGAGAAGCATACTGACTTTATTTTCGCTACAATTGCCGAAGAAGGTGGATTTATCGTAGCCGCGTTAGTTGTATTCTTGTTCCTATTACTACTATATCGAACAATTATTATCGGTTATTCTGCTGATAATTTATTCGGTACATTATTATGTGCTGGAGCAATTGGAATATTAACGGTTCAAATATTCCAAAACATCGGTATGATCGTTGGATTAATGCCTGTAAAAGGGATTGCATTACCTTTCTTATCGTATGGGGGAAGTTCCTTATTCTCAAATATGATTATGATGGGTCTCATATTATCGGTACGGAAAACGTATAAAAAGTATATGTTTTCTGTTAAGTAAAAAAGCTGGTTCGTGTAAATACGAACCAGCTTTTTTACATATATGCTCTTAAACGTTGCAAACTAAAACAAAGTAGCAGTTTGAGACGGGTAAGGAGTGCAAAGTGATGCATATGCATATTTTTGAAGGGGCACGGCATCTTTCCAATAATGAATGGGTTATTCGGGCTATTATAGCATACATATTTTTAATATTAGTTGCGAAAGCGATGGGACAAAGATCCATCGCGCAACTTCGTTTTTTAGATGTTGTATTAGTGTTATTGCTTGGAGGGAATATTTCTAACGCATTATCTGATGAAAAAGTAGGATTACTCGGATCAATGATTACAACGTTCATACTCGTTGTACTTCATATTATAAGCTCAGTCTTAATGTTGAAATGGGATAGATGGAGACGTTTTTTAGAGCCAGCACCTATTATTCTTATACACAATGGTTCCATTGATTTTAGCAATTTGAAAAAAGCGAGAATTACAGTGGAATATTTATTTTCCGAACTTCGCATGCGAAACGTGAGTGACATTCAAAAGATTAAATTAGCATTATGGGAAGCGAACGGTGTTGTTTCTATATTTCAGTATCCAGAATATGAGACAGTTTCGCGGCTGGATCTGAAAGTCGCGGGAAAAAAATCTCCAGTTTCTTTTGTATTAGTAAAGAATGGGAGCATTCAGAAAGATGTTCTTGCTTTATTAGGGAAAACAGAAGAGTGGGCGAGAGAATTTCTAGAGAAGAATGCAGAAGTCGAATCCATTATGTTAGCTACAGTAGATGAAGCACATAAAATAAATATTTTGTTAAAAAAATGAAAAATATACGCATTTTGTCGTTTCATACATATGATACAATAGTGTGGACAACGAAAAAGGAGGCGATACGATGGGATATGTAGAAGAATTACGAAAAATAGTTGGTCATCGCCCTTTAATTTTAGTTGGTGCTGTTGTACTCGTTATAAATGAAAATGGATATGTATTACTACAACAAAGAACAGAGCCTTACGGAAAATGGGGGCTGCCTGGCGGATTAATGGAGCTTAGCGAATCACCAGAAGAAACAGCTTGCCGTGAAGTATACGAAGAAACAGGAATAGAAGTGAAGAACCTGCGATTAATCAATGTGTTTTCTGGAGCGAACTATTTCACAAAATTAGCAAACGGTGATGAATTTCAATCTGTAACGACCGCTTATTATACGGATGAATACGACGGAGATTTTGTTATGAATAAAGAAGAAGCGGTTCAGCTTACATTCTTCCCACTAACAGAACTACCTGACTATATTGTGGGATCGCATAAAAAAATGATTGTTGAATATATGAAAATTATGGAAAAAAAGATATAATGATAGTGAAAGAAATACAAAAACACAGTTCTGGTCGGTAGTCCAGACGCATGATTACATGTCAGTAACCTTCCCCTCCGGGATGTCCAGTATTTCTAATTTTTTTAAAGGAGGGGCTGTCAATGGATTTGACAGTATATCATGATGGTCAATTTTTCGTAGGAATTATTACGCATAAAGAAAAAGGGAAATTGTATGGAGCAAGGTATATTTTTGGATTGGAACCTTCAGATGAAGAAGTACTTATATTTGTGAATGGTCCAATGTTAGCGTATTTCCAGCACGTTGCGAAATGCGGTGTGGAAGTGAAAGAAAAACAACGTCCAAAAAATATAAAACGTATCATACGACAAGCGGCAAAAGAAGGAAATGAAAAACGTTTTACTAAGGCACAAGAGGCAATTAGCTTATCTTATGAATTGCATAAACAAGAAAAGAAAGTGCAATCTAAGGAGAAGCGTGAGGCTGAAAAACAAAGAAGACGTTTAATTAAAGTACAAAAAGCAAAGCAAAAACATCGTGGTCATTAAGAAAAGGTGTTAGAGCCCTGCTCTAACACCTTTTCTATGCTGAAATACAAGTAAACTTACTTGTATTTCATAAACATTAACTGGTAAGATACAAATAGGTAGTTTTAGAGGAGGGAAAAGATTGATTAATTTTAACTTTTTTATGAATGATGTTGTCCGCCAAGCGCGTGAAGAGATTGTCTCTGCTGGATATACAGAATTAACGACGCCAGAAGCAGTAGAAGAAGCGTTTAAAAGAAATGGAACAACACTTGTAATGGTAAACTCTGTATGTGGTTGTGCAGGCGGTATTGCTCGTCCTGCTGCTGCGCATTCTGTACATTATGATAAACGTCCTAACCACCTTGTAACGGTGTTTGCAGGTCAAGATAAAGAAGCAACAGCAAGAGCTCGTGAATATTTCGAAGGGTATCCACCTTCTTCTCCATCATTTGCTTTATTAAAAGATGGGAAAATTGTAACGATGGTAGAGCGTCATGAAATTGAAGGTCATGAACCGATGCAAGTTATTGCAAAACTACAATCTTATTTCGAAGAGAATTGCGAAGAAGTATAAAATAAACGAAAAGGCGGTACGTCCACAATGAAGTGGGTGTACCGCCTTTTTTATTTAGTATTAAAATTTATCCCGCATTTAACGGGCAGTAAGACCCCCATCTCAAAATTCAGCGAAAGCAAAGAAGTTAGGTGGGGGTCGGGCTGCCCGTAAAAGCCCGATTGGTGAGGGCTAATAATCAGTGGGGGATGAACAAAACCCCCACTGATTAAAGTTTCACTTTATGGGATATGCATAGACCTGTTGTTTTATGCATCATTTTATACATAAAAAACGTTATTAATATTGTTATTTAATTTATTTTTATTTTATATATTGCATAAAAATAAAAGTGCTGATACAATACAAACATCGAATAAATATTCTATTAAACTTTTAAATATACATCATTAGGGGGAAGAAAGATGAAGAAGTTATTATCAATATCGTTTGCACTTATTTTAATTGTAAGTATATTCAGCGCTTGTAGTAATGGGGAGTCGAAAGAAACAAAAGGAAATAAGAAAGTACTCGTAATGGGGACTTCAGCAGATTATAAACCATATGAATACGTAGAAGCTTCAAAAAGTGATGAAATCATCGGCTTTGATGTTGATGTTGCTAAATATATCGGAAAAGAACTTGGTTATGAAGTGAAAGTGAAAGATATGGATTTTGGTGGTTTATTAGCATCTCTTAGTTCAGGAAAAGTTGATTTCGTAATGGCAGGCATGACGCCAACTGCAGAGCGTAAAAATAATGTTGATTTTACAGATATTTATTTCGTTGCGAAAAATATGGTCGTTTCTAAAAAGGATTCTAACATTAAATCTGTAGAGGATTTAAAAGGGAAAAAAGTAGGAGTACAAACAGGGTCTATTCAAGAAGAGAAAGCAGCAGAATTTAAAAAACAAGTAGATTTCCAAGTTGAGGGACGTGACCGTATACCAGAAATCGTACAAGAAATTAAAGCTGGTCGTTTTGACGCTGCAATTATAGAAGACACAGTTGCTAAAAATTATTTAGAGAAAATGAAAGATTTACAAGGAATTGAAATTAAAGAAGCACCAGAAGAAGTTGGAGCAGCAATTGCCCTTCCGAAAAACAGTGATAAAACAGCTGAATTTAATAAAGTAATTAAAAAAATGCAAGAAAATGGAGAAATGGATAAATTAGTGAAGAAATGGTTTGGCAGCGGAAAATAAGCTGCCTTTCACTTTTCTGTGAGGGGAATGAAAAGAATGAACTTAGATTTTTCGGCGATTACGCCTTCGATACCATATATACTAAAAGGTTTAGAAGTTACTTTGAAAATTGTAGCAGTATCAGCTTTAGCAGGATTTATTTTAGGAACGCTATTAGCACTTTGCAAAATTGCTAGAATACGAGCGTTAAATATAGCGGCAGATCTTTATACATCAATTTTCCGTGGTACACCACTTGTATTGCAATTAATGATTATTTATTTCGGTGTCCCGCAAATAATTGGTTATGAAATACCAGCATTCGTAGCAGCTGTATTAGCATTTAGTTTGAATTCAGGTGCATATATGTCAGAAGTAATCCGTGCGGGCATTCAAGCTGTTGATAAAGGACAAACAGAAGCAGCAATGGCTTTAGGGGTACCATATGGAAAAATGATGCGAAATATCATTTTCCCTCAAGCATTAAAAAATATATTACCAGCGCTTGTGAACGAGTTTGCGACACTTACGAAAGAATCGGCTGTAGTAACAGTAATAGGAGCGACGGATTTAATGCGCCGTGCTTACATTGTAGGTGGCGAGACGTTTAAATATCTTGAACCATTACTTTTTGTTGGACTCATTTATTATATGTTAGTCATTATTCTTACATTAGTTGGGAAGGCAATTGAAGGGAGAATGAAGAAAAGTGATTAAAATTGAAAACCTTCATAAATCATTTGGAAAAAACGAAGTATTAAAAGGAATTACAACAACGATTGAAAAAGGGGAAGTAGTAGCAATTATTGGACCGTCTGGATCAGGGAAATCAACATTTTTACGTTGTATGAATGTGCTAGAAGCACCGACAAATGGTCACATTTGGATTGGAACGGAAGAAGTAACGAATCCAAAAACGAATATTATGCACGTTCGTGAAAATGTCGGAATGGTATTTCAGCATTTTCACCTATTTCCTCATATGACTGTATTAGAAAATATTACGTATGCTCCTATCAATGTAAAAGGGGTAACGAAACAAGAAGCTGAAAAGAAAGCCGAAAAACTTTTAGAAAAGGTCGGTTTATTAGATAAAAAAGATACGTACCCGAATCGTCTTTCGGGTGGACAAAAGCAACGTGTAGCAATTGCGAGAGCGTTAGCGATGGAACCAGAAGTGATGTTATTTGATGAACCTACATCAGCACTTGATCCAGAGATGGTGAAAGAAGTGCTAGAAGTTATGAAATCATTAGTTACGACAGGAATGACAATGGCGATTGTTACACATGAAATGGGATTCGCAAAAGAAGTAGCAGATCGTGTTCTCTTTTTAGATGGTGGAAAACTTGTAGAAGATAGTGCGCCAGCAGAATTTTTTGCAGCACCGAAAAGTGAACGTGCGCAACAATTTTTACAAAAAATATTGTAATCTGTAACGGTTACGTGAATAATAAGTAGAAAAGGATGACATTGTGTCATCCTTTTTTTATACTAACTGTAAATACGTTTATACATATAGGAGCAATGCTATGTTCAAAATTGGATACCGTACAGTAAAAACAGCAATAGGGACAGGCGCAGCAGTTTTTATTGCTCAGTTATTAGGATTAGAATTTTATAGTTCAGCGGGTATTTTAGTTATATTATGTGTACAAAATACGAAACGTAAATCACTTCAAGTATCGTTACATCGTTTTTTAGCTTGTGTATTATCAATGGTATTCGCGTTTTGTATTTTTGAAACAATTGGATATACACCGCTAGCAATTAGTGTATTATTACTTACATTTATTCCGACTGCAGTAATGCTTAAAATTCAAGAAGGTATTGTCACGAGTTCAGTTATTGTGATGCATCTATATTCATTGAAACAAATTACATGGCTTATTGTTGGAAATGAAATTGCGATATTAACGATAGGGATTAGCGTGGCTTTATTAGTGAATATGTATATGCCAAGTAGTGAAAATAAGTTGAAAGAGTATCAGGACAAAATAGAAAGTAATTTTAAAACGATTTTGTTTGAAATGGTCGTTTATTTACGAAACAGGGAAAGTAGTTGGAGCGGAGCAGAACTTATTGAAACTGAAAATATGCTAAATGAAGCAAGAGATTTATCGTTTAAGAAGCTTGAGAATGCATTCATGCGAGAAGATGGCTATTACTATCGTTACTTTAATATGCGCATGCAACAGTTCGAAATTTTAGAGCGGATGATACCATTAGCAGCTTCTTTATCATGGACATACGAACAAGCTGACATGATTGCGGATGTAGTTGAAAACATTGGAAATGCCATTAGTCCTGAGAGTACTGGGGTTATCTCTTTAAGACAGCTTCAAGAAATGAGAGAATTATTTAGGGACATGCCATTGCCAGTTACACGCGAAGAATTTGAGATACGTGCGAAACTTGTTCAACTTGTATATGAAATGGAGCAATATTTACTCATTAAAAGTCGTTTTAAGGGAAAGGATAATATAAAAGAACTTATATAGAAGGTAGGAATTATTTATGCCGTATCTTCTCTCTTTCATATTATGTCTTTCTTTATCGCCTATTTGGCCTCTTGGTGATAATCCACGTGCCGGGGATCCTTTTATTATTGTAAATAAAGCGACGAATAAATTAGCTTATATTGACGATGGAAAGATTCAAAAGGTTTTTCCAGTAGCGACAGGGAAAACGAATGAATTAACTCCAGAAGGAACTTTTGATGTTGTAATGAAAGCAAAGGATCCGTATTACATTGCGAAGGATATTCCAGGTGGATCGCCAAAAAATCCACTTGGGTCAAGGTGGATTGGATTTAATGCAAGAGGAACTGATGGAAGTAAATATGGAATACATGGAACAAACCAACCGAGTTCAATTGGAAAGTATATTTCACAAGGGTGTATAAGAATGAAGAAAAACGATGTGGAATATTTGTTTGATCGCATTCCAATTGGAACGAAAGTATGGATTGTGAAATCGAAAAAATCATTTCAGCAATTGGCAAAAGAAAAAGGAGCCATTGCATATGAAATAGCCAACGAAAAGGTTGGCTTTTTCTATTGTAATAAGTTGTCTTGACATGTGTACATAACCGTGCGTTAATGAGAGTATAGAAAGATAAAAATTAAATAAAGGGGTTGCTCATATGTACTTGAATCCAAAACTTTCATATATGCAGTTTTTTATGGGATTTCTATTTGTTATTACATTCATGTTGGCAACTTTTAATATATGTTCTTATCTTGTAGCGATTGTATGTATGGCATTACTTAATCTTACTTTTGTTATTGGAGCATTTCAGCAGAAACAATATACAAGTTTTGTAATAGCACTTGTAATGTCATTTTCCTTTAGTATTGTAGCGATTGTGCTTTATATAAAATAAACCATCTCGATATCGAGATGGTTTATTTTGTTATATGTAAAAAGTAAAAAAAGGACGAACACATCGTCCTTTTTACCAAAACATACTCGCGCCAGCAAGTAATGTTGTTACAAGCATAGAAATTAGCATTACATAAATCATAACTTTTTGAGCTTTTTTATGCATCGTTATACCTCCTTGCAAATCAGTACAATATCATTGTAACGAGAAATGATATTGTGGACAAGGGGAGAGAAATGACAAAATTCGAGAAGTGTGTGTAAAGTATAACAGGAAATTTGTATGCATGTAGAGAATATATAAAATGATGGAGTGTAAGTTTTTTGTTATGCAAGCTGAAGAATGGAGATACGATGATGAAAATATATGAAACAAATCGTTTATATTTAAGGGAAATCGATGAGTCGTATGCTGAAAAAGTTCTTCAATATTACGACAGAAATCGTGAATTTTTAAAAGCTTGGGAAGAGTATAGACCAAATGATTTTTTTACGTTAGATTATCAAAAGAAAAAGTTACAAAAGGATAGAAAAGAGTTCGCAGAAGGGAAAATCATCAGGCTTTGGATTTTTAAAAAGGGTGATGATACGAAAATAATTGGATGTATTTCATTTAATTTAATTGTTCGCGGAATTTATCAATCTTGTGTACTCGGCTATAAATTAGATAAGGCAGAGTTAAACAAAGGTTATACGACAGAAGCGCTTAGAAAAGCCATTCAAGTTGCTTTTGAGGAATTTCAATTACATCGTATAGAAGCGCCGATTATGCCGCGAAATTTAGCATCTATACAAGTAGTGACGAAAATAGGCTTTCAATATGAAGGCGTGTCTCGGAAGATGTTAATGGTTAATGGAGTGTGGGAAGATCATATGCGCTGGGTATTGTTAAATGAGTAATAGAAAGCAGATGGTTATCTAGACATATAAACCGTCTGTTTTTTGTCTTGTATTTCGAAACTTTTGCGAAATTCTGTTATAATTGATAGTGTTACATACATAATGGTAGTGCAGGAGGCGCAGTCTTATGATTAATCAAGAACGTTTAGTAAATGAATTTATGGAATTAGTACAAGTAGATTCTGAAACGAAATTTGAAGCAGAAATTTGCAAAGTATTAACAAAGAAATTCACAGATTTAGGTGTAGAAGTATTTGAAGATGACACAATGGCTGTTACTGGTCATGGTGCAGGTAACTTAATTTGTACATTACCAGCAACAAAAGATGGTGTTGATACAATTTACTTTACTTCTCATATGGATACAGTAGTTCCTGGTAATGGAATTAAGCCTTCTATTAAAGATGGATATATCGTATCAGATGGTACTACGATTTTAGGTGCGGATGATAAAGCAGGATTGGCATCGATGTTCGAAGCAATCCGTGTTTTAAAAGAGAAAAATATCCCTCATGGTACAATTGAATTTATTATTACAGTTGGAGAAGAATCTGGTCTTGTTGGTGCAAAAGCATTAGATCGTGAGCGCATTACAGCGAAATACGGTTATGCATTAGATAGCGATGGAAAAGTTGGTGAAATCGTTGTTGCAGCTCCAACACAAGCGAAAGTGAATGCAATTATTCGCGGGAAAACAGCTCACGCTGGTGTAGCACCAGAAAAAGGTGTATCTGCAATTACGATCGCAGCGAAAGCAATTGCGAAGATGCCTCTTGGTCGTATTGATTCTGAAACAACTGCAAATATTGGACGTTTTGAAGGTGGTACACAAACGAATATCGTTTGCGATCATGTACAAATCTTTGCAGAAGCGCGTTCATTAATCAATGAAAAAATGGAAGTACAAGTTGCGAAAATGAAAGAAGCATTTGAAACAACTGCAAAAGAAATGGGCGGTCACGCAGACGTTGAAGTAAACGTTATGTACCCAGGATTTAAATTTGCTGATGGCGACCACGTTGTAGAGGTTGCAAAACGTGCAGCTGAAAAAATTGGTCGTACACCTTCTCTTCACCAAAGTGGTGGCGGAAGTGATGCGAACGTAATTGCAGGACACGGTATTCCAACAGTTAACTTAGCGGTTGGTTATGAAGAAATTCATACAACAAATGAAAAGATTCCTGTTGAAGAATTAGCGAAAACAGCAGAATTAGTTGTTTCAATTATTGAAGAAGTAGCGAAGTAATATAATAGAAAAAGCGTGTAAATCCATTGTGATTTACACGCTTTTTATTTTGATTCAATTGCTTTTACAAGACGGATAAGCCAATACAAGAAAATCCATGGCAGTATGTAAGTTGTTACTACATGGACTAGCCGAGGGAGGAAACCAGCTATGTTAATATCAAAAATAGGAAGAAGTAAATAATTGATGGCGATGATTAGTATAATTACGAGAAACGTATAATTGAGTTTATCAGTTGAATTCATAATAATCACCCCTAATTACAAATATATCCATTTGTTTAAATTATAGCAATGAATATGATAGAAAAGAACAAGTAATTATTATAATTATTGTGTAAAATTTGATATAATAAAAGAACGAACGTTCTGATTAGGGGTGAGTACTGTGCGAGAAATGTATCCAAAAAAAGGTCGTGTTATTTTACATGTAGATATGAATTGTTTTTTCGCATCTGTTGAAATTGCTCATGACCCATCATTACAAGGGAAGCCGTTAGCGGTTGCTGGAAATGAAAAAGAAAGAAAAGGAATTATCATAACATGTAGTTATGAGGCGAGAGAATATGGAATACGTACAACGATGCCTCTTTGGGAAGCAAAAAGGTTATGTCCGCAATTAGTTGTAAGGCGTCCTAACTTTACATTATATCGTGAAGCTTCATTTCAAATGTTTCAAATCCTTTCTCGTTTTACGGACAAAATACAACCAGTCTCAATAGATGAGGGGTATCTAGATATTACAGATTGTTACGGGCTCGGTTCGCCTCTTGAAATAGCAAAGATGATTCAACAAGCATTATTAGCAGAGTTACAGCTTCCGTGTAGCATCGGAATTGCTCCAAACCTTTTCCTAGCAAAAACAGCTTCTGATATGAAAAAGCCCCTCGGGATTACGGTGCTTCGAAAACGAGATATTCCAGAAATGATTTGGCCACTTCCAGTTGGAGCGATGCATGGAATTGGGGAAAAAACAGCTGAAAAATTAAATGATATTCATATACAAACAATTGAGCAGTTAGCAAAAGGGAACGAACATATCATTCGCGCTAAAATTGGAAAGCATGGTGTTGATTTACAACAGCGGGCAAAAGGTGTGGATGATAGGGAAGTTGATCCGAGTCAAATGGGACTACATAAAAGCGTTGGTAATTCGATGACCTTTTCAAAGGATATGGATGAAGAGAAAGAATTACTTGATATGTTAGAACGGCTATCCAAGTCAGTGAGTAAAAGATTACAAAAGCGAACCCTTGTCAGCTATAATATTCAAATTATGATTAAATACCATGATAGACGCACAGTAACGAGGAGTAAGCAATTGAAAAATGCCATTTGGGCAGAACGAGATATTTTTCAGGCAGCATCCCGTTTATGGAAGCAACATTGGGACGGGGATTCCGTTCGTTTACTAGGTGTGACAGCTACTGAAATAGAGTGGAAGACAGAATCGGTGAAACAATTAGATTTGTTTTCATTTGAAGAAGATGCGAAAGAAGAGCCGCTACTTGCTGTCATTGATCAAATTAATGATAAGTATGGAATGCCGATTTTACAACGAGGTAGTCAATTATTACGTAAGCAAGAAAAGTCCTTTCAGCAAAAATTAGAAAATAAGTTTATGTAGGAGGTGTCATGACGTAGTAAATATCATGACACCTTTTATTTTTAAAATTAATTGTGAAATTTTTTACTATAAAGTTTTTATAGAACACAAATTGTTTCTTTTGCACTACAAGCAAAAAAATTATTTAATAACTCAAGTGAAAAGATAATTTTAGATGAGTTCGATCAAAGTATGTATACAGATTTTTGGACGGAATATGATGATTTGCTAAATAAGTATAAATAAAAAGCACTGATTACAGTGCTTTTTATAATAGATTATGAGATTGTAGCATTTTCAAAAATAACAATTTCTGAACTGTTTGTTGTTGAAACGCGTTGTGCGTAATATGTTAAAGCTGAAGAAATATATGTTGGTAACGAATCATTTGTATGTGTTGTTGTATATTCATGGATTAATTCTTTCAAAGTCGTCCATTCTAATTGTGCTGGGTGATCTGACACGAAAGAACTTACCCAGCGATCAAATGAAGATGAAAAATCAGTTTGTAAACGAAATGCTTCTTTCATAATAAAACGCTCCCTTAACATGTAGTATAATCATTTTAACACAAAACACGAACGATGGATAAGTTTTTTGAGTATAATGTTCGTGTTATATAGTTGTCTAGATGATTGGTTATGTAAATTCGATTTGCCATTTGAAATAACATTCCGTAAGATGAAAGGTAGATTATATAAAGAGCTGGAGGAAAGAAAGTGGAATTTGTATTTTTAGGAACTGGTGCAGGTGTTCCTTCGAAAGGAAGGAATGTTTCAGCAATTGCTTTGCAATTGTTAGAAGAACGAGGACAGACTTGGTTATTTGATTGTGGCGAGGCGACGCAACATCAAATATTACATACATCAGTACGCCCACGCCGCATTGAAAAAATATTTATTACGCATTTACATGGTGATCATATTTTTGGCTTGCCTGGTTTATTAGGAAGCCGTTCATTTCAAGGAGGGACTACACCTTTAACAGTGTACGGACCAAAAGGAATTAAACAATTTATTGAAGTGGCATTATCAGTAAGTACGACACATGTAAAATATCCACTTGAAATTGTTGAGATAACAGAAGAAGGTACTGTGTTTGAAGACAATGAATTTCATGTGGAAACGAAAAGATTGTCACATGGTATTGAATGTTTTGGGTATCGTATTATAGAGAAAGATATACAAGGTGCCCTTTTAGTCGATAAATTACTGGAGATGGGTGTGAAACCAGGTCCACTCTTTAAACGTTTAAAGGATGGGGAAGTAGTTGAATTAGAAAATGGTACGATACTAAACGGAAAAGATTTTATCGGCCCACCTCAAAAGGGAAGAGTTATTACCATTTTAGGTGATACAAGATATTGTGAAGCGAGTAGAGAGCTAGCACAAGACGCTGACGTACTTGTTCATGAAGCAACTTTCGCGGCAGAAGATGAACAACAAGCGTATGATTATTTCCATTCCACATCTAAGCAAGCTGCGAGTATTGCACTTCAGGCAAATGCGAAACGTTTAATATTAACTCATATTAGTTCTCGTTATCAAGGAGATACGTATAAGGAATTATTGAAAGAGGCAAGAGAGCTATTTTCTAATACAGAAATAGCTACGGATTTGAAATTATTTCCAGTGGAAAGATAAGAATGGTATGAAAAAATGGCGACAAGAGGTTGCCATTTTTTTATTTCTAAAAAAATTAAAAACAAAACTGTTATCATTTTATACTTATTTGGGGTGAAACAGAAAGTTTTAATGATGGGAAGATATAGGATAAAGATGCATAGTAGCGATTATTTAGAAAAACTGTTATACAAGTCAGACGACATACGAGTAGTACAAATGGTAAAAACAGATTGTTATTCAGAAATTTTAAAATTCAATAAAAGTAAGCGTTTTATTAAAAACAAGCTATAATGAGGGCAGATTATAATTTATCCGCTATTTGCGGGCTAATAATTAGTGGGATGGACAAAATCCCTACTAATTAAAGTTTCACTTGTTTATGCTATCCTTGTAAGTGGTTCTGTGTTAAACTTTGGATTGCTACCAGACTTTATTGTGGATTAGCTTATATTATTTTTAAATGAAGGTAATGCGAAGTTTCTTATTTATTATGGTCACTAGTATTATTTCAGGATATATTGTTTCACTATTATTCAAAAACAATCCAATTCGTACAGTAGAATAAATTCGTAGTACAACTGGAAAAGCAACCGAATTGGTAGCTTAATAGAATAGTAAAAAAATTTTTTCATAGAGGTTTAGGGGGAGTTATGATGAAGTATCGCTCAGTATTTGATATTATTGGTCCAGTTATGATTGGTCCATCAAGTTCACATACAGCAGGCGCAGCAAGAATGGGGCAAGTTGCTCGCCAGCTGTTTCGTCATGAACCAGAAAGAGTAAGCATTTCATTATATGGATCATTTGCAAAGACGTATCGTGGGCATGGTACAGATGTAGCACTGATCGGTGGGATATTAGGGTTTGAAACAGATGACTTACGTATTCCAGAGGCGCTAGACATAGCAAAAGAGCGCGAAATTGAAGTGGAATTCATTGAAGAAGATGCAAATGCACCTCACCCAAATACAGCGAGAATTCGTTTGTATAAAGGTGAAGAAGAAATTGAAGTTGTTGCTTGCTCAATTGGTGGCGGTAAAATTGAAGTTGTAGAATTAAACGGATTCGATCTTCAATTAACAGGCACAAGTCCAGCACTACTTATTGTAAATAACGATCGCTTCGGTGCTATTGCAGCAGTAGCTTCAATCCTAGCGAAACACGAGATTAACATTAGTACAATGAGTGTTTCTCGTAAAGAAAAAGGAAGAAGAGCGCTTATGGTCATCGAAACAGATGAATTATTAGCAGATGAAGTAATTGAAGAAATAAACGCGCAACAAAATATTTGTCAAGTAACTATTATGGAATAATTGCAGGGGGGACACACCATGTTTCGGAACGCAGCGGAACTAGTGGCGCAAGCTAAAGAACAAAATGTAAAAATCGCAGAAATTATGATTCAATGTGAAATGGAAACAAGAAGTATTTCACGTGAAGAAGTAATTGCTGGTATGGAAAAGAACTTAGTCGTAATGGAGCAAGCAGTAGAACGTGGTATTCGCGGAGTGAAATCACCAACTGGTTTAACTGGTGGAGATGCTGTAAAAGTTCAAACGTATATGAATAGCGGAAAAGGTTTATCTGGAGATACAATTTTGGACGCGGTGAGTAAAGCTGTTGCAACAAATGAAGTAAACGCAGCGATGGGAATTATTTGTGCAACGCCAACAGCAGGATCTGCTGGAACAGTGCCAGGTGTACTATTTGCACTAAGAGAAAAATTGCAGCCTACACGTGAAGAAATGATTGAATTCTTATTTACAGCAGGAGCTTTCGGTATGGTTGTTGCAAATAATGCTTGTATTTCTGGTGCAGCGGGAGGATGCCAAGCTGAGGTTGGTTCAGCAAGTGGGATGGCAGCTGCAGCTGCAGTTGAAATGGCTGGTGGAACACAAGACCAAGCAGCTACAGCGATGGCAATTTCATTAAAGAACATGCTTGGTTTAGTATGCGATCCTGTTGCAGGACTTGTAGAAGTACCTTGCGTAAAACGTAATGCAGCAGGAGCTGCAAATGCAATGATTTCGGCTGATTTAGCATTAGCTGGTGTAACGAGTACCATTCCATGTGATGAAGTAATTGAGGCGATGTTTAGAATCGGACAAACGATGCCAGTAGCACTTCGTGAAACAGCTGAAGGTGGACTTGCAGCAACACCGACTGGTCGCCGTCTGCAAGAAGAGATTTTTGGGAAGACTAATAACTAAATAATATATGTTTATAAAAAAACGGAGCTCAAGTAAGATTGAGCTCCGTTTTTTATTTTTCTTTTGTTAGTTGTTCTAATGTTTTCCCAAGATTATGTGATCGTTGTGTAGCCTGTGTAATACAAGAAATAAGTGCTTGTTGAAATTTATATTCTTGTAATACTTCAATACCTGCTTCGGTCGTTCCGCCAGGAGAAGTAATTTCCTTTCGTAAAATAGAAGGATGTTTTTCACTTGCTTTTAGCATCTCGGCAGCACCAATCATCGTTTGAAGAATAAGTGACTTTGCAACATCTTCTTTTAAACCAATTTTTTTTGCAGCTTCTTCCATCGCTTCTACTACGTAATAAATATAAGCAGGCCCACTTCCAGATAATGCAGTGACAGCATGCATATCTTCTTCCTCAACAACAGAGACGAGACCGATCGTTTCAAATAAAGCTATGGCAGTTTGAATATGTTCCGCTGTTGCATGTTTTGAAGGTGAGATAGCAGTAGCTGATTTTAAAATAGCTGCAGATGTATTTGGCATTGCACGAATAATCGGAACGTCTTTTTGAAGTAGGCTTCTAATCGAGTGAGTAGAAACGCCTGCTAATAACGAAATAATAAGCAGGTTATTATGTATGTCTTCTTTAAAAGGGGTAAGCGCTTCTGCAACATCTTTCGGTTTCATTGCTAGAAAAAGAATATTTGTATTAGTAAGTAGTTCTTTTTTATTGTGTGTACCTTTGACTCCGTATTTGTTATGTAGCTCCTGCAACCTTGTCTCGTTAGAGCGATTACTTACAGTAATTTGTTCGCCTTTTACAACATTTGCATGTAACAAGCCACCGATAATAGCTTCAGCAATAGAGCCTGCACCGAGAAAGGAAATATTTTGAATAGACATGATGTTCCTCCTTTAAATTTGGTTAAAATTCTTATAAATGTACATACATTCGTTTTTTTATAGGAAACACCTCTTTTTATCTGAAAATAATGACAAATATATATAGAAGTTGTAAACTGAAGAAGTATTCATTTTTGAACCGGAAAGAGACAGGGGGGCTAAGCATGACGGCGATTCACCGAATGGAGATTCCTGTGCCATTTGCAGTTGAAACTGTGAATGTGTTTTTAGTTGAGGGGGAGACGTTAACATTAATTGATACAGGGACGAATACAGAAGAGGCAAGAAATGCGTTAGAAAGGCAATTAGGTACATTAGGATATACGATAGAAGATATTGAAACAGTAGTCATTACGCATCATCATGCTGATCATTGTGGGCTTTTAAATATATTTTCTGAGAAGACGAACATTATTGGACATCCTTGGAACGAGCCTTGGATCACACAAAATCCAGAATTTTTAAAGTGGTATCATGAGTTTTTTAGAGAGACGGCTTTGCAATTTGGTGTTCCAGCAGCATTTTTGAAAGACGAGGCGTTATTGACGACAAAGACACTGAAATATTCTTGTAATAGATCATTAACGCATACTGTAAGAGAGGGCGATTGTATTGATTCCATGCCTGGATTTACAGTAATTGAAACACCAGGTCATGCTTCCACTCATATTTCATTATATAGAGAATCTGATGGAATACTAATTGGAGGGGATGCTCTCATTAGTCATATTTCTTCGAATCCAATATTAGAACCACCATATGAAGGACAAACAGAAAGGGCACGCCCGTTATTACAATATAATCAAACGTTAAAGCGTTTAAGTGAAATGAATATTTCACGCATTTTATCAGGACATGGAGAAGATGTTCTAAATGTGAAACAACTTATTGAAACGAGATTACAAAAGCAAGAAACACGTGCGTTTAAAGTGCTTGAGTTATTAAAGGAAAAACCAATGACAGCATTTGAAGTATGTGTGAAACTATTTCCGGTATTATATAAGGAGCAATTGCCACTTACTATTTCAGAAACTGTTGGACAATTAGACTTTTTAGCATATAATCAACAAGTGATGATTGATGAATCTTCGCAACAATTGATTTATTATGCAAAGTAGGTGACAGCAATGACGGGACGTTTACAAAATAAAGTAATCGTCATTACAGGTGCTTCTAGTGGAATTGGAGAGCAAGTTGCAATGCAAGTTGCAGAGCTAGGTGCGACTCCAGTATTAATGGCTAGAACAGAAGAGAAATTAAAAGCGCTAGCGGACAAAATTAAAGAAACTTATAATACGCCTTGCTATTATTATGTATTAGATGTAAGTGAAGAGACGGAAGTACAATCTGTTTTTTCAAAGGTATTACAAGAAGTGGGACGTATTGATATATTAGTAAACAATGCGGGATTTGGTATTTTTAAAACGTTTGAAGATGCGTCAATGGATGAAGTGAAAAATATGTTCCAAGTAAATGTATTTGGACTAGTAGCTTGTACGAAAGCGGTACTACCTTACATGGTGAAAAGAAACGAAGGGCATATTATTAATATTGCTTCACTTGCTGGGAAAATTGCAACTCCGAAATCAAGTGCGTATGCAGCGACGAAACATGCAGTATTAGGATTTACGAATAGTTTACGCATGGAGTTGTCTAATACAAATGTTTTCGTAACAGCGATTAATCCAGGTCCGATAGATACGAACTTTTTTGAAATAGCTGATCAATCCGGTACATATGTGAAAAATATGGGACGATACATGTTAAAACCAACATATGTAGCAGAGCAAATCGTAAAATCGATGCAAACGAAAAAGCGTGAAGTAAACTTACCGAAGTGGATGGGCATTGGTCCAAAACTGTATGCTCTATTCCCAGGTTTATTTGAGCGTGTTGCAGGTAAATCATTAAGTAAAAAATAGGAGATTTCCATATGGAAATCTCCTATTTTTTTATTTTCCAGTCACATAATCGTAAACGATATCCTCAACTGCCTCGTATACATCAATTTCAGTATTTGAATGAATTATCGTTTGAATATGTTTAATAAGTATTTCCTGATCCTCATTTGACATAGGATTACATTGATATTGCTGAAAACTTTTTATAATCATTTTCTCAATTAATTTCTCATTCATGTTTTTCCCCGCCTGTATGTATACATGTATTGTTTCATTGTACTTTAAGTGAAATGAAAAAACTACTATACACTATTTATGTATAAAAATTCGGTAGTGTAGATTGTTTTTCTAGTAAAATTAAGTTTTTTAAGTTTGTTAAATTTATAAATATTTAATTGACTTTATAAATATGCAATATTATAATCATAATTAATTTAAAGAATCGATATGAGGAGGGGCATATGAAAGTCGCGATTATTGGAGCAACTGGGTATGGAGGTATTGAGTTAATTCGGTTATTAGAGCAACATCCATATTTTTCGATAGCATCTCTTCATTCTTTTTCGCAAGTTGGCGAGTGTATAACAAATGTATATCCGCATTTTCAAAATGTTCTTGTTCATACGTTACAAGAAATTGATGCGGAGGAAATAGTGAAGGGAGCAGAAATTGTATTTTTGGCAACCCCGGCAGGAGTATCAGCAGAGCTAACTCCAAAATTATTAGAAGTAGGTTTAAAAGTAATTGATCTATCTGGAGATTTTCGTATGAAAGATCCTTTCATATATGAACAGTGGTATAAAAGGGCAGCTGCAAAAGAAGAAGTTCTTAGTGAAGCTGTATATGGGTTAAGTGAATGGAAAAGGTCTGAGATACAAAATGCAAATTTAATTGCAAACCCAGGATGTTTTGCTACAGCTGCATTATTAGCGGTATTACCGTTAGTTCGTAGCCGCACAATTGATGAAGATTCTATTATTATTGATGCAAAATCAGGAGTATCTGGAGCAGGCAAAACACCAACAACAATGACTCACTTCCCTGAGTTATATGATAACTTGTGTATTTATAAAGTGAATGAGCATCAACACGTTCCTGAGATTGAGCAAATGCTTGCGGAGTGTAATAGGGAAACGAAGCCAATCACATTTAGTACACATTTAATACCGATATCACGAGGGATTATGATTACACTTTATGCGAAAGTAAAACGAGAAATGGAAAGAGAACAGCTTCAAAAGTTATATGAAGAAACGTATGAACAATCACCTTTCATTCGAATTCGTACGCAAGGAGAGTTTCCAAGTCCGAAAGAAGTGAGAGGCTCAAATTATTGTGATATGGGGATAGCTTACGATGGAAGAACAGGAAGAGTGACAGTCGTATCTGTTATAGACAATATGATGAAAGGTGCGGCTGGGCAAGCGGTTCAAAATGCAAATATAGTAGCGGGACTAGAAGAAACAACAGGTTTACAGTATATGCCGCTTTATTTATAAGGGGGGACATGATGATTAAAGTAGAGTCTATTACAAAATTAGACAATGGTTCAATTGTAACGCCAAAAGGCTTTTCGGCAATCGGTACTGCAAATGGTTTGAAAAAAGACAAAAAGGATTTAGGTGTAATCATTTGTGAAGTGCCAGCATCATGTGCCGCCGTTTATACAACGAATCAAATACAAGCAGCTCCCTTGCAAGTAACGAAAGACAGTATAACAGCTGAGGGGAAATTGCAGGCAATTATCGTCAATAGTGGAAATGCAAATGCTTGTACAGGAACGAAAGGGTTACAAGATGCTTACGAGATGCGCACATTAGGAGCGGAACATTTTGGAGTGAAAGAACATTACGTTGCAGTAGCTTCAACAGGTGTAATTGGTGTTCCGCTCCCGATGGATATAATCCGAAAGGGAATTACAACTCTTATCCCGACGAAGGAAGAAAATGAAGCTCATTCTTTTTCTGAAGCAATCTTAACGACGGATCTTATAACGAAAGAAACTTGCTATGAGATGATGATTGATGAGAAGAAAGTGACGATTGCTGGTGTTGCGAAAGGTTCAGGAATGATTCATCCAAATATGGCAACGATGCTAAGTTTTATTACGACAGATGCTCATATAGAGCATGACGTATTGCAAACAGCATTATCACAAATAACGAATCATACATTTAATCAAATTACGGTAGATGGGGATACTTCTACGAATGACATGGTCATCGTTATGGCAAGTGGATTATCAGAAACGAAACCAATCAATATGGAACATACAGATTGGGAAACTTTCGTATTTGCTTTACAGAAGGTATGTGAAGATTTAGCAAAAAAAATTGCACAAGATGGTGAAGGTGCTACGAAGTTAATAGAAGTAAATGTGCTAGGAGCGAAAGCGAATGAAGAGGCAAAGAAACTTGCAAAGCAAATAGTCGGCTCGAGTCTTGTGAAAACAGCAATACATGGTGAAGACCCAAACTGGGGGCGAATTATTAGCAGTATTGGACAAAGTGAAGTAGAGATTAATCCAAATACAATTGATATTACTCTTCAATCGATTACTGTGTTAAAAAATAGTGAGCCTCAAATATTTTCTGAAGAGGAAATGAAAAAGAAATTAAAAGAACATGAAATTATGATTAATGTGTATTTACATTTAGGAGAAGAGTCGGGATCAGCTTGGGGCTGTGACTTAAGCTATGAATATGTGAAAATAAACGCTTGTTATCGTACATAAGGAGAGGGAAGATGAGCGATTATATTGTAGTAAAATGCGGCGGTAGTATGTTGGACCAATTAAATGATGTGTTTTTTGATTGCATAAAGAAATTGCAACAGAATTATAAAGTAGTGATTGTCCATGGTGGCGGTCCAGAAATTGATGCCAAACTAAAAGATTGTAACATCAAAGTAGAAAAAAGAGATGGGTTACGAGTAACACCGAAAGAAGTTATGGATATTGTTCAAATGGTGCTATGCGGAAGTACGAATAAAAAGTTTGTAATGAAGTTGCAAAGGCATAATTTACTTGCGGTAGGTTGCTCTGGGTGTGACGGCAATTTACTTCAAGTTCAACCTGTCAGCGAAGAAATAGGATATGTGGGAGAAGTAAGTTATGTCGAAACAGCTTTACTAAAAGGATTAATACATTTGAATTATATTCCTGTTATTGCTCCGGTCGGCATAAATGAGAATGAGATTTATAACATAAATGCGGATACCGCCGCAGCTGGAATTGCGGCCGCATTATCCGCAAAAGAACTCATTTTTATTACAGATGTAGATGGAATATTACATGAAGGAAAGTTAGTAAAGAAAACGGATGAATTTGAAATTGTTAATTTAATAGAAAAAGGAGTTATTACAGGCGGGATGATTCCGAAAGTACAGGCGGCACTAGCGTCATTAAAAATGGGAGTGAAAAAGATAAGTATTGTGAACGGTACAAAAGATTTTACTGAAGTTACGGGAGAGTGTATCGGAACGACGGTAACGAAAGGAGTAAGTATCGTATGACAAGTCATCTTTTTCAAACGTATGGGAGAAGAAATATTGAGCTTGTAAAGGGAAGTGGAACGAAAGTCGTTGATGAAAATGGTAAGCAATATTTAGATTTCACATCAGGAATTGGCGTATGTAATTTAGGACATTGTCATCCTACTGTTATGAAAGCTGTCCAAGAGCAACTTCATGATATATGGCATATATCTAACCTGTTTACAAACAGCTTACAAGAAGAAGTAGCGTCATTATTAACAGAAAATACAGCGTTACATTCTGTTTTTTTCTGTAATAGCGGGGCAGAGGCGAATGAGGCAGCTTTGAAGCTAGCGCGCAAGCATACTGGAAAATCTCTCGTCGTAACATGCGAGCAGTCTTTTCACGGTAGAACATTCGGAACGATGAGCGCGACGGGGCAAAATAAAGTGAAAGAAGGATTTGGTCCATTACTTCCATCTTTTTTACATATTCCTTTTAATGATATTAAGGCATTGAAAGAGGTAATGAATGAAGAAGTAGCAGCAGTAATGGTAGAAGTTGTTCAAGGTGAGGGAGGAGTAGTACCTGCTAACTTAGCCTTTTTGAAAGAGATTGAAACATTATGTAAGAAGTCCGGTTCCCTATTTATTATAGATGAAGTACAAACTGGAATTGGAAGAACTGGGACATTATTTGCTTACGAACAAATGGAAATACATCCTCATATCGTTACTACCGCTAAGGCGCTTGGAAATGGCATTCCCGTTGGAGCAATGATTGGCCGGAAAGAACTTGAAACATCGTTTCCTGCAGGATCACACGGTTCAACGTTTGGTGGAAATTATATTGCAATGGCTGCGGCGAAAGAAGTGTTGCAAATAACTAAGAAACCATCGTTTTTAAAAGAAGTAAAGGAAAAGGGCGAGTACGTATTACAGAAGTTGCAAGAGGAATTACGACATGCCGAATGTATTCAACATATACGTGGTAAGGGGCTTATGATTGGGATTGAGTGTAAGCATGAAGTTGTAAGTTTTATAGAACAACTAGAGAAAGAAGGGCTTCTCGTATTACAAGCAGGACCTAATGTGATAAGACTATTACCACCACTTATTGTGACGAATGAAGAGTTAGAACAGGCAGTATATATGATAAAAAAAGTAGTTTGTACAAAAAATGTATCAATTATATAAGGGGGAAGTTTCATGTCAACTGTACAAGTACCGAAATTAAATACGAAGGATCTTTTAACACTAGAAGAACTGACGCAAGAAGAAATTATTTCTTTAATTGAGTTCGCTATATATTTAAAAAAGAATAAGCAGGAGCCTTTATTACAAGGAAAAATATTAGGCCTTATCTTTGATAAACATTCAACTCGTACTCGTGTATCTTTTGAAGCGGGAATGGTACAGCTCGGGGGACATGGTATGTTTTTAAGTGGGAAAGAGATGCAGATTGGAAGAGGGGAAACCGTTTCAGATACTGCGAAAGTATTATCTCATTATATTGACGGGATCATGATACGTACATTTTCACATGCGGATGTAGAAGAGCTTGCAAAAGAATCGAGTATACCTGTAATTAACGGTTTAACGGATGATCATCATCCTTGTCAAGCATTGGCAGATCTAATGACAATATATGAAGAAGTAAATACATTTGAAGGAATAAAATTGGCTTACGTAGGTGACGGAAATAATGTATGTCATTCATTGTTGTTAGCGAGTGCAAAAGTCGGAATGCATATGACTGTTGCAACGCCTGTAGGGTATGAACCGAATGAGGAAATTGTAAAAAAAGCATTAGCGATTGCTGAAGAAACAGGAGCGAAAATTGAAATTTTGCATAACCCTGAACTAGCGGTGAATGAAGCAGATTTCATTTATACTGACGTTTGGATGAGCATGGGGCAAGAGGGCGAAGAAGAGAAATATACTTTATTTCAACCGTACCAAATCAATAACGAACTTGTTACGCATGCGAAACAAACATATCGTTTCTTACACTGTCTACCTGCCCATCGCGAAGAGGAAGTGACAGGAGAAATTATAGACGGACCACAGTCTATCGTTTTTGAGCAAGCTGGTAATCGATTGCATGCGCAAAAAGCGTTATTAGTAAGTTTATTTAAAAATGTAGAAGAGCTTTCCTAAATGGTGTGCACCTCACTTGTTATGTATAAATAACAATTTGAGGTGCACTTTTTTACATTGAAATGTCATATGTATATTTAGTTAACCATTTTAATCTCATTTATAATAAAAGAAGAAACTAAAATTGTTTTTCAGAGTGTGTAAGGACATACTACATATAAAAATATAGTTAAAGAGATGATGAATTTGAAAACAACTAAGAGAAGATATTCGCTTTTCCAGCGGATGTGGAGAATATTAAAGTTTCAATATTATAAGTTGCTTCGATCACCAGAAGGTGCAAAGAAAGTATCATTAGGTTTTGCGATTGGTTTTGGTTTAGAGATGTTGGTCATATATACGGCGTCGCTCGTATATGTAATATTTTATCCGATTGTTCGATTAGCAAAGGGATCTTTTCCTGCTGCGGTTATTGGCAATATTATTGGGAAAATATCGTTTCTACCAGTATTTTTATTCCCGTTTGCGTATGCGTTAGGGAAAATGATATATCCATTTCATGTACAGAAAATACATCATGAACCATTTACGATATCTGATTTGTTTTCAAGTCATATTTTTACGATATTAAAGGGTTTATTACAGAGTGAAGTGTATGTATTAATCGGAATGACGATTTTAGGAGTTGTGTTTGGTGTAGTTTCGTATTTCGTGGTGCATTATCTATACGAAAAGAACCGTAAGTTACGTTTGAAGAACAGAAAGAAACGAGTGACAGAACCGCTCGTACAAATATAAAGAGTGTCACACTCGTTTTCTCCTTGGAATATGTTTAAGAAAAAGGGGGAGAGAATGAATGTATTATTATTACGTACCTCAAGTATATCCATATGTAAATTACTATCCGGTTTATGATATGAATAGACAATACGAATTATATCGGCAACAACAAGTACAGCAATTATCACAAATACCACAACAACAGCCTACGCAAGAACAAAAACCATATTTAACGACATGGCCATATTCAAATGTATATTACGGTAATTATTACGAATCATAAAGCTGCTTCTATTTAGAAGCAGCTTTATGCGTTTGTTTTCAAAATTAAATTTTGAATGGTTTGAAGAGAGTGAATGAGTTTTTCACGTTCTTCCTCAGATAATGTTTGGAAATTTTCTTTTAATTTGTCTAAAATGAATTGTTGATACTGATTTACTAACAATTTCCCTTCAGCTGTTAGGGAAATTAAAATGACCCGTCGATCTTTTTCGCTATAATGACGCTCTATTAGTTCTTCTTGAATCAGTTTGTTTAATAGAGGTGTCATGTTAGGCCTTGAAATCGCTAGCCGCTTGCCAATTTCGGAAACTGCTAATGTGCCATTTTCATGCAGAAGTAGCAATACTTGTGTATGTGATGGCGGCATATGTCTTTGAGAAGAAAATTCTCCAGGAAGCATAAATTTGCGATAAAAAAGAGGCACTAGCGAAAGAAGATGATCAACAATACGTTCCCACTCGCGTGATTCCATATAAAGGCCCCCTTCCACTCTCATTGTAACAAAAAAGACATGTTATAAAAATAGAATTGTTTCATGGGAATTTTAATATTTGTAGGCCAACACTTTTTTTGTAAATGAATCGGCAATAATCGTATAGCCTTTGTCATTAGGGTGTACTTGGTCAAAGAGTAATTCTTTCTTATCATTAGATATTAATTTGCGAATTGGTAAAACGATAGATGGTTGATTTGCTTTTGCAATGGAATAAACGGATTCATTCCAGCCGTCTAAAAACATATCTGCATAACTTGCGATGGAGTCATCGAGTTGTAATGGGTTATAGAGTTCAGAAAGAATGAGTAAAGCATCCGGATTTTGATCTCGAACTGTCTTTACAATACTTTTTACATCCGCTTCAAAATGAGCCTTTTCTTTATTTAACATTTTAATACCATCTATAACACCGACATCTCGATTTAAACGAAATAAATTATTTCCTCCAATATTAATTGTAATGATATTTGCCGCTCTAATTTTTTGTTTTACATCTTCTGATTGAACTTTTTTAACGAGACGATCTGTTGTAAGACCATTTATACCAAGGTTTTCTACTGTTATTGGTTTATGAATTTGTGCTTCTATTTGTCTAGAGGCTAATTCAGCAAATCCCCCTTGTGTCGATCCATATCCTTTGGCAAGTGAATCACCTAGTACGAGATGATAAAAGGACTCGTTTGTTTGCTTATCAATCCAACTTGGAGTAGATGTTTTTTCTGTTTTTTCTTCGGGTTCATTTTGTTTTGTCTCATCGTTCTTTTCAAAATAAGAATAAGAAATGATTAGAAGGAGGAGACAAACAATTGTTAAGATGACTTTTTTCATAATTCATCCTCCTTGTAATTGGTAATTGTATCATATTCAGCAGTATTAGCAATGTAAGGGCATATTATATGTTTATGAAAAGTTTACAATAACTTTACAGAAAATTTGTAGAAGTATGTCAAAAAATATTGACGATATGAAAGGACATTATATATGATTATGTCAGATAAGGTGAAATTTTAATTAGTAGGGCTTTATTTCCCGATAAGTAAAGTCTCACCAATCGAGCGTTTAAGGGGACTACTCATTAGCGCAGGGTGAAATGAAAATCTTATCTTTAATAGAAGAAAAAAGGTATGTGATTAGAGACAGATTCATTTCATTATTTTTGGTAATTGTATAAGGGGGATTTTTTGTGAAAAAGTCAAAAAAAATGCTAGCTGGAGCAACTCTTGCTATAGGTGTAATAGCGCCGCAAGTATTGCCAACAACAGCTCATGCGGATGAGCAAACTGGGGAGAGTACGGTTAACTTACGAATTCTAGAAACATCAGATATTCATGTTAACTTAATGAATTACGATTATTATCAAACGAAAACCGATAATAAAGTAGGTCTCGTACAAACGGCAACACTTGTTAATAAAGCACGTGAAGAAGCGAAGAACTCTGTCCTATTTGATGATGGGGATGCATTACAAGGGACACCGCTTGGAGATTATGTAGCGAATAAAATAAATGATCCGAAGAAGCCTGTGGATACTAGTTATACACATCCATTATATCGTTTAATGAATTTAATGAAGTATGACGTCATTTCTCTTGGGAATCATGAATTTAACTACGGTTTAGACTATTTAAACAAAGTAATTAGTAAAACAGAGTTCCCGGTTATTAACTCGAACGTCTACAAAGATGATAAAGATAATAATGAAGAGAACGACCAAAACTACTTTAAACCATATCATGTTTTTGAAAAAGAAGTAGAAGATGAATCAGGACAAAAACAAAAAGTGAAAATTGGCGTAATGGGATTTGTTCCACCTCAAGTTATGAACTGGGATAAAGCAAATTTAGAAGGAAAAGTGAAAGCGAAAGATATAGTTGAAACAGCGAAGAAAATGGTGCCAAAAATGAAAGCTGAAGGTGCAGATGTTATCGTTGCACTAGCACATTCTGGTGTTGATAAGAGTGGCTACAACGTAGGTATGGAAAACGCTTCGTATTATTTAACAGAAGTTCCTGGTGTAGATGCAGTATTAATGGGCCATTCACATACTGAAATGAAGGATGTATTTAATGGTGTTCCAGTTGTAATGCCTGGTGTCTTTGGAAGTAACTTAGGTATTATTGATATGCAATTGAAAAAGGTAAATGGAAAATGGGAAGTACAAAAAGAGCAATCAAAGCCGCAACTTCGTCCGATTGCTGATAGTAAAGGGAACCCATTAGTAAAATCTGATGAAAAATTAGTTAATGAAATTAAAGATGATCATCAAGCGACAATTGATTATGTAAATACAGCTGTAGGAAAAACGACGGCACCAATTAATAGTTATTTCTCATTAGTACAAGATGATCCTTCCGTACAACTTGTGACAAATGCACAGAAATGGTATGTAGAAAAGTTATTTGCTGAAAATGGACAGTATAGCAAATATAAAGGAATTCCAGTCTTATCTGCAGGAGCACCATTTAAAGCAGGTGGCCGAAACGGTGCTACATATTATACGGACATTCCAGCTGGAACGTTAGCAATTAAAAACGTTGCAGATTTATATGTATATCCAAATACGTTATATGCTGTAAAAGTAAATGGGGCACAAGTGAAAGAATGGCTTGAAATGTCTGCAGGTCAATTTAATCAAATTGATCCAAAGAAAACAGAAGAACAGCCGTTAGTAAATATAGGCTATCCTACATATAACTTCGATATTTTAGATGGCTTAAAATACGAAATTGATGTAACACAACCGGCAAAATACGATAAAGATGGTAAAGTTGTAAATGCAAATACGAATCGTATTATAAATATGACGTATGAAGGTAAACCAGTAGCTGACAATCAAGAGTTCATCGTCGCTACAAATAACTATCGTGGAAGTAGCCAAACGTTCCCAGGTGTAAGTAAAGGGGAAGTTGTATACCAATCACAAGATGAAACACGTCAAATCATTGTGAAGTATATGCAAGAAACACCAGTTATTGATCCAGCAGCAGATAAAAATTGGACGTTTAAACCAATTGTTGCGGAAAAATTAAATACAACATTCGATTCTTCACCAAATGCACAAAAGTATATAAAGAAAGATGGGAAAATATCGTACGTTGGACCATCTGAAAATGAATTTGCTAAATATGCAATTGATATAACGAAGAAGAACGATGAGGGTAAAGAAACGGGTGGAGAGAATCCAACACCACCGCCAATAGGCGAAGGAAATAATGGAGGAAATCCAACACCACCACCAGGTGAAGGAAATAATGGAGAAAATCCAACGACATCACCAACAGGTGAAAGTAGTAATGGAGAAAATCCAACGACACCACCAACAAATGAAGGTAATAGTGCAGGGGCTGGACAAACTACGACGGGTAATGAAAACTCAAAAGAAACAACAACTGTAAGTGAAAAGCAAGAAGAACGTGATTTACCGAAAACAGGTACAAGTGTTGTTTCTACAATTGGGGCAGGTTTAGCGTTTGTTGGAGCGGGATTACTTCTGTTATTTAGAAGAAAGAAAGCAAATAGATAGTCGAGAAATATAAAAAGGATTACCAATTCAGGTAATCCTTTTTAGTATATTATGAAATTGTTACTGCTTTTTCTTTCTTCCATGAAAGGCCAAATCCAGTAAAGCCGACGATAATCGTTACGACTGGGCAAGCTAAACAGAAAATTGCGTATGGAAGGTAATCGAATGTTGGAACGCTAAGGACGTTTGTTAAGAATACGCCACTTACACCCCATGGTACGAGCGGGTTAATAACTGTACCTGCATCTTCTAATACGCGTGATAAATTACGACGCTCTAAACCAACTTCATCGTATTTATTAGCAAATGCTTGTCCTGTTAAAACGATGGATAAGTATTGCTCACCAAGTAAGAAGTTTACACCAATTGCAGTTGAAGCAGTAGAAATAATTAAGCGTGTGCTATTTTTAACGAAGCTAGAGATGATATTCATCAGCTGCGTAATAATACCCATTCCTTGTAATAATCCTCCCATACAAAGAGCTAGGAAAATAAGGGCAATCGACATCATCATACTTTGTAGACCACCGCGAGATAGTAAGCTATCAATGTCTTTTATACCAGTTTTAGAAACGTAGCCGTCTTGCATAATTTTCATTAAATCAGCTAAAGAAGTGCTAGGTTTAAAAATAAAGAGAATAATAATTCCTACTACAATTCCAGTAAGCAATGTTGGAACTGCTGGAACTTTTTTAAATGCAAATAGGAACAGTAATAAGATTGGAATAAGTGTAACGATAGAAATCGTTGCGTTTTTTTCTAATGTGCTAATAAAGTTTGTAAAGTCAACTTCTCCACCAGTGCCGCTTCCTAAAATGAAAAATGCGATAAAAGCAATAATGAAAGCCGGAACTGTTGTCCAAAGCATGTTACGAATATGCTCAAATAAATCTACACCCGTTACAGCAGGAGCTAAGTTTGTCGTATCAGATAAAGGAGACATTTTATCTCCAAAGAATGCACCAGAAATAATTGCACCAGCGATTAGAGCCGGATCGTATCCGAGAGCACTACCCATACCCATAAAGGCAAGTCCTACAGTTGCGGCAGTTGTAAAGGCACTACCGATACTTGTTCCAACAATTGCACAAACAACAAAAACAGTTGGAACGAAAATTTTAGGAGATACAAGCTGGAAGCCGTACACCATTAAAGTTGGGATTGTTCCAGCAGCGATCCAAACACTAATTAATACGCCTACAAGTAAGAAAATAAAAATTGATGGAATACCAGCTGAAATACTACTAATCATCCCTTTTTCCATAGTAGACCAAGAGATTTTTTTCATAAATCCAAATGCTAATAAAAGCACGATACCAAATAAAATTGGGATGTGTGGTGAAACTTCTAATTGAATAACACTAAAGCCAATACAGAAAAAGATAAATAATGTTAATAGAACAGATTCAATTTTTGAAACCATTGTTTTTCCCTCCTAAGTAATCTAAAATAGCTCTTTTTTATATAAAATTCGCCAATATTGTTTGTTTCCTTCTAAAATTTAGAATTTTGTGATAAATTACCGGTAATTGTTGATCCTTCAATATGATAAGGAAATGATTGGATAAAAAAACGTCCCTGCATATAAATATGCAGGGACGAAGTAATCGCGGTACCACCCTAGCTTGTGAAATGAATGTATCACGAAATAAAGGGTCGTATGATATACGCTAATAAAATAAAAACGCCCCTGCAATATATGCAGGGACGAAAAATTCGCGGTACCACCCTAAATTGTGAAACAGTTTCGTTTCACCACTCTTTAGATATAACGGTCTATAACCGTCTTTCACTACTCCTTACGTTTCGCAAAAGAAGCTCCAGGGGGTAATTCATAATTCGCTCTGTACTGGTTTGCACCGACCACCAGCTCTCTGAAATCAGAAATCGAAATACTACTAAATCCTATCAATGCCGATTCATATGATGTTAGTTAAATTTTTATCATATATTCATCATACATGTCAATAAAAATGTGTAATATTTTTTTAGGGAAATAAAGGAGATAGGTTTTAACGCTGAAAAATGTGCGTTATAATGAATTTGAAAGGGGAGGAAAGAGTGAAGAAAAAAATAATTCTTTTTATCACCTTACTAGTCATTGGCGGAAGTGCTGGAATTTACACGACTTTTGCAGCTGAATCAGAGCAGGCGAAGCAAAAGCAAATGCAGCAGTCAGAAGTGAAGAAAGCGAAAGAAACTGAAGAGAAGAAGTTGATGGAAAAAGCAGCTGAGAAACTAGGGGTTTCTACGGAAGGGAAAACAAAAGAAGAGGTTACGAAAGAAGTAAATACCGTGAGATTTGAGAAGCGCCATGATTTATTGATTGAACATGCAAAACAACTTGGAATTGATACAGAAGGAAAAAAAGATGAAGAGATTATTTTAGAAATTGGAAAGATACAACATGGAAAGTAGAACAACTTATCGTATGATAAGTTGTTCTTTTTTAAGAACTACTTGATTTAAAAATAATTGACAGTCATTTAGATTTAATGTTAACTATATTTATAAACTAGTTAACATTAGGGGTGACAATTGTGACTTTTAGTAAGAGTACGACTGACAAACCATCTTATACATATGAAGAATTAGCGGAGAAAAACAAAGCCTATGTATGGCACCCATTTACACAAATGAAGGATTATTTAGAAGAAGATCCTGTCATTATTGAACGGGGAGAGGGAAGAAAGCTATACGATGTAAATGGAAATGAATATTGGGACGGTGTTTCGTCTATTTGGTTAAATGTTCATGGACATCAAGTACCGGAACTAGATGAGGCAATTCGTAACCAATTAAATAAAATTGCCCATTCTACTATGCTAGGACTTGCTAATGTTCCATCTATTTTATTAGCAGAAAAAATAATTGAAGTTGTACCAGAAGGGTTGAAGAAAGTATTTTATTCAGACTCTGGTTCTAGCGCTGTTGAAATTGCAATTAAGATGGCCTTTCAATATTGGCAGCATAAAGGGAAACGGAAGAAACAAAGATTTGTTACATTAAAAGAAGCGTATCACGGTGATACAATTGGAGCTGTTTCAGTAGGAGCAATAGACTTGTTTCACCAAGTGTATAGTTCACTTTTATTTGAAGCAATTAAAATGCCTTATCCATATACATATCGTTCTCCTTATGGAAATAATAAGGAGGAAATTGTAAAAAAACATTTAGAAGAAATGGAAGAGTTGCTGAAAGACAAACATGAAGAAATTGCGGCGATTATTGTAGAGCCTTTAATGCAAGGTGCTGGCGGTATGATTACAATGCCAAAAGGATACTTAAAAGGGCTACGTAATTTATGTACAAAATATAACGTTTTATTTATTACAGATGAGGTAGCGACTGGATTTGGACGTACCGGGAAAATGTTTGCATGTGAACATGAAAATGTAACGCCGGACATTTTAACAGCCGGAAAAGGTTTAACGGGCGGATATTTACCAGTTGCAATCACTGTAACGACAGATGAAATTTATAATGCCTTTTTAGGAGGCTATGAAGAACAAAAAACGTTTTTCCACGGTCATAGTTATACAGGGAATCCGTTAGGGTGTGCGGTAGCAATTGCGAATTTAGAATTATATGAGAAAACAAATTTAATAGAAGAAGTGGCACGTAAAACAGAATATGTGGCGACGCAATTAGAAGAACTCTTTGCATATAAACATGTAGGGGATATTCGTCAGTGCGGATTAATGGTTGGAATTGAACTTGTGAAGAATAAGGAAACGAAAGAAGCGTTTGAATGGACAGAGAGAGTCGGTGTTCAAGTATGTAAACGCTCAAGAGAGCTAGGCATGATCTTGCGACCGCTTGGTAATACGATTGTATTTATGCCACCTCTTGCTTCTACAATCGATGAGATTGATGATATGTTGCGTATTTTGTATAAAGCAATCTCGGATGTTACGGAGGGAGAATAATGAGCGGTTTTTTTATAACAGCAACGGATACTGAAGTGGGGAAAACTGTCGTTGCCGGTGCATTAGCCGGTGTATTTAGAGAATTGGGATATAACATCGGGGTATATAAACCGTTGCAAAGTGGACATGTTGCATCCAATCCAGAGGGAGATGCAGCAAGGTTAAAGGCATTATCAGGTGTACCGACAAAAGAAGATGAAATTTGCCCGTATTCTATTGAAGAGCCGCTTGCTCCGAGACTTGCCATGAAAAGAGCTGGAAGGACGGTAACGTTAAAAGACATTACTCATCACTATAATGAACGATTGAAAGAGTTTAATAGTCTGCTTGTAGAAGGAGCAGGTGGATTAGCTGTTCCGTATACAGAGGACGCTTTAGTAATTGATTTCGCAAAAGAATTACAGCTTCCTCTCATTGTAGTAGCACGTCCTACATTAGGAACAGTAAATCATACAGTTTTAACGATTGCTTATGCAAAGGCACATGGTTTAACAGTAGCAGGTGTCATTTTATCTGGCTGCAAAGAATGCGAAATGGAAAGAGTACAAGAAAATAAAGAAATGATTGAAGAGCTAAGTGGGGTACCGGTTTTAGGTTTATTACCATTCTTTGAAGGTGAGTTTACAAAAGAAGAAGTCTTGGAATCTGCTAAAGAATATATAATGATTTCAAAATTAGAGGAGCTTATCCGAAATGAATCAAACGTGGCGCACACATCTTCAATCTAAATTGCAACAATTAAATGAGCAAGGGCAGTATCGTAATTTACATGTAACAGAAAAAGCAGAAGAGACATGGCTTATTCGAGATGAGAAAAGGATGCTAAATTTAGCATCAAATAATTATTTAGGGTTAGCTGGAGATGAAAGGTTAAAAGAAGCTGCTATTGCATGCACAAGAAAATATGGAGCTGGGGCGACGGCATCAAGGCTTGTTGTAGGGAATTATTCACTGTATGAAGAGGTTGAGAGAAGTATATGCGATTGGAAAGGCACTGAAAAAGCCTTAGTTGTAAATAGTGGATATACCGCAAATGTTGGAGTGATTTCTTCATTAGCGAGTCGTCACGATATTGTGTTTAGTGACAAATTAAATCATGCAAGTATCGTTGATGGAATTATATTAAGCGGGGCAGAGCATAAAAGGTATCGTCATAACGATTTAAATCATCTGGAGACGTTGTTAAAAAAAGCATCTCCTGAAAAGCGGAAATTAATCGTAACAGATACTGTTTTTAGTATGGATGGTGATACTCCGTATTTGAGGGAGTTAGTGGAGCTGAAAGAGAAATACGGGGCAATCATTATAGTTGATGAAGCACATGCGAGTGGGATATATGGAATCGACGGAGCTGGATTATCTCATATAGAAGAAGATCTTGCTCAAAAAATAGATATACATATGGGGACGTTTAGTAAGGCTTTAGGGTGTTATGGTGCGTATTTGACAGGTGATGCAATTTATATAGAGTATTTACAAAATATGATGAGAAGCTTTATTTTTACTACTGCATTACCGCCAGGAACATTAGGAGCGGTACAAAAAGCAATTGAAATTGTAAAAGAAGATAAAGAAAGAAGAGAGAGACTTGTAGAGAATGGTGCGTATTTCAGAAACCATTTACGAGAAGCTGGCTTTGATATTGGGAATAGCTCAACTCATATTGTACCGATTGTAGTCGGTTCAAATGAAACAGCTTTACGGTTTAGTAAAAGGTTGCAACAGGTAGGGATTGCAGCAATTGCAATTCGTCCACCAACGGTTCCGGTTAATAGTTCAAGGATCCGTTTTACAGTTACGTCCCAACATACAATAGCTGATTTGAACTGGGCTATTCAGCATATTATACGCATTGGTAAAGAAGAGGGGTTTTTAGTATGAAAGAGCTAAAGATTATTTTTATTCCTGGGTGGGGAATGGAAGAAGACGTTTGGACTTTAGTTCTGCCGTATTTTAAAGGGTATTCTGTTCAATGTATCAATTGGCGTAATGTGAAAGAACAAAGTGAATTCGCGGGGCGAATAATAGATGTAGCAAAGGATGAAAATGTAATTTTAGTTGGATGGTCATTAGGGGCGTTAGCGGCAGTTCAAGCTTATAAAAAGGTTAATGTAAAAGGTATTGTATTAATTGGTGGTACTGCCAGATTTACAAATACGAGCGACTATACGAGTGGATGGAATGTTTTGCATGTAGAACGGCTGAAAAAGAATTTGGCGAGAAAGAAAGAAGATACGCTCAAACGTTTTTATGAAAATATGTTTACGAAAGATGAGTTGAAAGAGAATAAAAGGTTTGAAGATATAATAAAACACTTTAAAGGTGATTGTATTCAGTCCTTACAATTAGGTTTAGATTATTTAATAGGAACAGATATGAGAGAAGTACTGAAAGAAGTTAAAGTACCTATACTACTTATTCACGGAGAGCAGGATGTAATATGTCCATTCTCTGCAGCGCGTAGTATGGCTGAGAATGAGACTGCAACGCTCAAGGTAGTAAATGAAGCTGGACACGCAATATGCGTAACGAATTTCGAATATTGCGGAAATGAGATAATTCAATTTGTAGAGGGGATACGACATGATCAACAAAACGTTACTACAAAAACGGTTTAACGTGGCATCTGTATCCTACGATCAATATGCAAATGTACAAAAAAAGATGGCACATTCATTACTTTCTACATTGAATCGGCGATATAGTGCAAATACATCGATACGTATTTTAGAACTTGGATGCGGGACAGGATATGTTACAGAGCAATTATCAAACTTATTTCCGAAAGCACATATTACAGCTATTGATTTTGCTGAAAGTATGATTGCAGTCGCGAAAACTAGAAAAAATGTAAACAATGTAACATTTTACTGTGAGGATATCGAAAGATTACGACTAGAAGAAACGTATGATGTCATTATTTCAAATGCCACATTTCAATGGCTAAATGATTTAAAACAAGTGATAAGAAATTTATTTCATCATTTGTCTATAGATGGAATATTACTCTTTTCAACGTTTGGACAGGAAACATTTCAAGAATTGCATGCTTCGTTCCAGCGGGCGAAAGAAGAAAAAAATATACAAAATGAAACATCGATTGGGCAACGATTTTATTCGAAAAATCAGTTGCGCCATATTTGTGAGATAGAAACAGGGGATGTACATGTTTCTGAAACATGTTACATAGAGAGATTTACAGAAGTTAGGGAGTTTCTACATTCTATTCGTAAAGTAGGAGCAACCAATAGTAATGAAGAATCATATTGTCAAAGTCCCTCACTCTTTCGTGCGATGCTTCGCATATACGAAAGGGACTTCACGGAAAATGAAGGGATAATGGCGACGTATCAAGCTTTATTTATGCATATAACAAAAGAGGGGAAGAGATGAAATGAAACAAGTACAAACAAAAAGGGATTGGAAAAAACTTGCATATGACGTAGTAGAAGACAAAATGATTACGAAAGAGGATGCAATAGCGATATTAGAAGCTGATGAGACAGAAGTTTTAGAAATTATGAATGCTGCTTACATCATTCGCCATCACCACTTTGGTAAGAAAGTAAAATTAAATATGATTATTAATACGAAATCTGGCTTATGTCCTGAAGATTGCGGATATTGTTCACAGTCTATTATTTCAGAAGCACCGATTGATAAATATGCATGGCTAACGCAGGAAAAGATTGTAGAAGGAGCGCATGAAGCAATTCGCCGTAAAGCGGGTACATATTGTATTGTGGCATCTGGTCGTCGTCCGACGGATAAAGAGGTGAATCACGTAATTGGAGCAGTTAAGGAGATTCGTGAAACGACAGATTTGAAGATTTGTTGTTGTTTAGGTTTCTTAAACGAAGATCAAGCAGGACGTTTAGCGGAAGCGGGGGTACATCGTTATAACCACAACTTAAATACACATGCGAATAATTACGAAAGCATTTGCTCCACTCATACGTATGACGATCGTGTTGATACAGTTCAAAAAGCGAAACAAGCAGGTATTTCACCATGCTCTGGCGCAATCTTCGGAATGGGAGAAACAATAGAAGAGCGTGCTGAAATTGCATTCGAATTACAACGTATAGATGCAGATTCAATTCCATGTAATTTCCTTGTTGCTGTAAAGGGTACGCCGCTTGAAGGGCAAAAGGAGTTAACTCCAGTAGAATGTTTAAAAGTGCTGGCGATGATGCGCTTTGTAAACCCAACGAAAGAAATTCGTATTTCAGGAGGGCGTGAAATTAATTTACGTTCTGTACAGCCAATCGGTTTATTTGCAGCAAACTCTATTTTTGTTGGAGACTACTTAACGACAGCAGGACAAGAACCAACTGCAGACTGGGGTATGATTGAAGATTTAGGATTTGAGATTGAGGAATGTGCACTATAAGATAGAAAAAAGCAAACTTGTAAAAGAGTTTGCTTTTTTGTAAATAAAATGTAATAAATAGTTGTGAAAGCTTGATACTATTGATTTTTGAGTGAAAAAAAGAATTTTGGTGGACGAATTTTCCAAGCGCCAATTGTACATAGTAAATATGTAATTTATATTGGGTTGGAGGATTTTACATGCACAAATATATATTAGCGATTATGACTTGTCTCATTTTACTAAAAGCGATAAGTGCTGATCCAGTTAAGGCCGCCGAAAATCCTGAACAAAAAGAGATGCAACAACGAATTGAACAACATTTTCGAACGAAAGCTGAACATTTTGGATTGAAAACAGAAGGAAAAGATTTAAAGGAAGTACGAAAAGAAATTACTCTTATAGAAGAAGCGAAGAAAAGAGAGAATGTATGGAGAACAGCACAAACGCTTCGTATACAAACAGAAGGAAAAACAATGGACGAATTAATAAAAGATGTACGGAAAAAAGTAAAGAAATAAAAAAAGAGGCCGCAGCCTCTTTTTTTATGCCCATTGTTTTGATAAGTGAGCCATTTCAATTGCAGCAACGGCGGATTCATAGCCTTTATTACCAGCTTTCGTGCCTGCGCGTTCAATCGCTTGCTCGATTGTTTCAGTCGTTAATACACCGAAAATAACTGGGATGTCTGTTTGTAGTGATAAAGAGGCAACACCTTTTGCAACTTCATTACAAACGTAATCATAATGTGTTGTCGCGCCGCGAATGACAGTACCTAACGTAATAACAGCATCATACTTCCCGCTATTCGCCATCTTTTTAGCGATTAAAGGAATTTCGAATGCGCCAGGCACCCAAGCAACATCGATATCAGCTTCTTCTACACCGTGACGCTTTAATCCGTCTAAAGCTCCGCCAAGTAACTTACTTGTAATAAATTCATTAAAACGTCCAACAACAACCCCAACTTTTAATCCTGTACCAACTAAATGACCTTCGAATACCATAATAAATCTCTCCCTTAATTATAAGTTTAGTAAATGTCCTAATTTTTTTACTTTCGTTTGTAAATATGTTTTATTCTCTTCTTTTGCTGGCATTTGCAATGGGACACGCTCGATTACTTCTAAATCGTAACCTTGTAAGCCAGCAATTTTTCGCGGATTATTCGTTAATAATCGTAAATGTTGTAAACCTAAATCTTTCAAAATTTGAGCGCCGATACCATAATCACGCAAATCCGCTGGGAACCCAAGCTTTTCATTTGCTTCTACAGTATCGAACCCTTCTTCTTGTAACTTATAAGCGCGAAGCTTATTCAGAAGCCCAATGCCTCGTCCTTCTTGTCTCATATAAAGAAGAACGCCTTTTCCTTCACGCTCAATTTGAGCAAGTGCAGCATGGAGTTGTGGTCCGCAATCACAGCGGCACGAGCCAAATACATCTCCTGTTAAGCACTCTGAATGAACGCGTACAAGTACAGGATCTCCTGTTGAAATATCACCTTTTACGAGTGCGATATGTTCTTTCGAGTCTGATGAATTAGAATAGCCAATTGCATGGAAAGTACCGAAATCTGTAGGTAATGTAATTTCAACTTCTCGCGTCACTAATGTTTCATGGTGGCGGCGATAAGCAATTAAATCTTCTATTGTAATCATTTTTATATCAAATTGTTTTGCACACTGTAGTAAATCAGGTACGCGTGCCATCGTACCGTCCTCATTAATAATTTCGCAAATGACGCCAGCTGGTTCTGCTCCGCAAAGCTGTGCTAAATCGACAGCAGCCTCTGTATGACCAGCACGGCGCAGGACACCGCCTTCTTTCGCAATTAATGGAAAGATATGTCCAGGACGATTGAAATGAGCACCTTTTGATGCAGGATTTAACAACTCTCGTATCGTAGTTGCACGTTCGTGAGCGCTAATCCCAGTTGTTGTAGAAACATGATCAATGCTCACTGTAAATGCAGTATGATGCGAATCTGTATTATGAGCGACCATTGGTTCTAATTGTAGACGTTCTGCGTACTCTTCCGTAATTGGTACACAAACGAGGCCGCGCCCATGTGTAATCATAAAGTTAATTGTTTCTGGCGTAATATACTCTGCTAAAGCGATAAAATCGCCTTCATTTTCACGGTTTTCATCATCACATACGATCACGACTTTCCCTTTTTTTAAATCTTCTAGAGCTTCTTCAATACGATGAAACATCATGCTTCCCCCTTATAAAAATCCGTTTTCTTGTAAAAAGCTTTCGCTCATTGAACCTGTTCGTTTTACAGGTTTAGAAATAAAGCGTTCGATATATTTACCAATCATGTCACACTCAATATTTACGATGTCACCAGCATTTTTTTCTCCGATAACAGATTCACTTACTGTGTGCGGGATGAGTGAGATTGTAATGGAAGATTCGTCTATATCAAATATTGTTAAACTCGTTCCATCAACAGCAACGGATCCTTTATGCAAACAATAGTGCAATAATTCATCAGCAATAGCTATTTTGTAATAGACGGCATTATAGTGTTGTTTTTTACATACTATCGTTCCGGTGCCATCGATATGTCCTGAAACGAAATGTCCACCGAATCGTCCGTTTGCAGCCATTGCACGTTCTAAATTTACTTTACAGTGCGGTTTAAGCATGCGAAGTGACGTAGACTGCATCGTTTCAGGCATTGCATCCACCGTGAATGAAGTTGTTGTGAAACTCGTTACAGTTAAGCAAATACCGTTAACCGAGATACTATCACCTAAGTGAACATCGGATAAAATTTTATTTGCGTGGATCGTTAACTTCATTGCTTCTCCGCTTTGTTGCATGTTTGCAATCGTTCCTAATTCTTCTACAATTCCTGTAAACATTTCGTCACCTCACTTCGGGCATTCGCAACAATTTTTATATCATCGCCAATTTGTTTCATCTCTTGAATTTTCAAGGAAAGTGCATCTTGTAATGCTGTGAAACCATTTCCGCCAAATAAAGTAGGGGCATCTTTCCCGCCAATTAATTTGGGACTTATATAAGTTACAATTTCATTGAAATACTTTGTTTGTAGGAAGCTTGCATGAATCGATTGTCCTCCTTCAACGAATAGAGAAAGAATTTGCTTCTCCCCAAGTAAGAAAAGGAGGTCCTCAATTTCAATTTGCTTCGTTTTCATTTGGGATATCACTATATTTTCAGATTCATAAGAAGCTATTTTCTCTTTATTTACATCCTTACCGACAAAAATCCATGTCGGTGCTAAACCATCTGTTATGACATGAGAAGATGGTGGCGTTCGTAAATGAGTATCTAAAATAACGCGTATAGGATGTTTACCCCCGTTAGGAATTCTTGTTGTTAAATGCGGATTATCAGCTATAACTGTATTCACTCCAACGAGAATTGCATCATGTATATGGCGGTATTGGTGAACATCAGCTCGAGCTTCTTCACCTGTAATCCACTTACTTTCACCAGTAACAGTTGCTGTTTTTCCGTCTAAGCTCATCGCTGTTTTTATTGTTACAAATGGACGTTTCGTTTTCATGTAGTGAAAAAAGTAGCGATTTAATAAAACTGCTTCTGCTTCCAGAACACCGGTCGTTACTTCGATGCCAGCTTCCTCTAATTTTCTTTTTCCATTACCAGAAACGAGAGGATTGCAATCAAGAGTAGCAATTACAACCCGTTTGACTCCTTTTTTGATGAGCGATTCACAGCAAGGTGGTGTTTTTCCAAAATGGCTACACGGTTCAAGTGTTACATAAACGGTAGCTCCTTTTGCTTTTTCACCAGCCATATGAAGAGCATAAACTTCTGCGTGTTCTTCACCAGCACGTAAATGAGCACCCATACCGACGATGTTTCCGTCTTTTACAACAACAGCACCAACCATAGGATTTGGACTTGTTTGTCCGGAAGTTCCTTCTGCTAACTGCAGGGCAATCCTCATATATTCTTGATCTGTCATTCTCTTCACCTCTCCTGAAAAAATCAAAAAACCTCAAGGATTTAATATCCTTGAGGTTTGGGAGACGTGATTTCTAGAAATATAGTTCGAATACGAAAGTATAGGAAAGAAACCTAACGATGATTGATATTTGGGCATAAGGAAAAAACCTAGCAAAATATCAAATTTTTCAAGCGCTAGTCGTCTCTTTTTATTTCAGTATAGAAAGAAAAGTATACAAAATAAAACATATATATAGATTTGAATTGAATCTATAAAAATATGCATACTGAAATAAAAGTGTATTCGCTATATAAAATTACTAGAAAACATATCCTTCTCCCATCCAGACTATACTGTCGGCCCTAGAGTTTCACTAGATCCACCGTTTTCGAGTTGAAAACGGGTCACGGACTTAGAAGTTTGCACTTCATCACCGCCGGTTGGGAATTTCACCCGACCCCGAAGGATGTTGTTTGCTCAAATTATAGCACAAAAAAGAAAAAAGGCTAGTAAAAAATATTCGAATGTGAAGAATTGTGTGAAAATATAGGTGGCCTGGCATGGAGACAAAAGTATGAGAAATGTTGTAAGGAGAAGGGATGTAACGGAGTTGTAAAAAAGAAAAAACATGCACAAAAAATGTGCATGTCACATGTGAAATTATTCTGCTTCTGGTGCTCTAACGACAGACTCGAATTTTCCTTTATGCGAAGCATCGCAATAAGGCATGTTTTTTGATAAACCACAACGGCATAAAGAAAATGCTGGTTTTGCTGGGAATACATTCCCTTGTGAATCAACTAATTCCACGTCCCCTGTAACGCGAAAAGAGCCATTATCATTTACTTTAATTTGTACTTTAGCCAACGCTATCCCTCCTTCCCAAACGCTTAATTTCATCATATAATCAAGAGAAGTACTTGACAATATCAAATGAACACTTTCTTTGGGAGAGAAGAGAGTGTTATAATGTTTTTTATAACTGACTAGAGTAAGGTGACGAAAGATGGATAAACAATTACGTACATTACGAAATATTGCAAATGAGCGCACGTGGGCATCATTTTTGAATGATAATCATCCATATAGTTTGTTACACTGGTCCATTGCAGGTGTAGGACAAGAGTCAAAGGATGTTTGGTTACTTCAAGATGAGGTAACATTTCAAACGACAGAATTTCCAACACTCGATGAAGCAATGCAATGGATTTCTGAAAATATGGAACAAGTTACAGACGTTTTAGCGCAATAAAAAAACAGGCTTATGCAAGCCTGTTTTTTGTTTCTTTTACATATGAGTTTAAAAATTGATCAACGGCTGCTTCATATTCTTCTTTATTTTCGTTATAAGAGCAAGCGTGTGCGCCGTGTTCTGCAATATAAAGTTGTTTATTGTTTTCTTTTGCTTCATATAGTGCTTTCGTCATATCAGCTAAAATATAATCATCATCTTTACTATGAATAAAGAGGACGGGATTATTAATGTTTTTTATACAATCGATTGGTGAAACTTCACGAATCGTATAACCGTCACGCACTTTCAAAAAAGCATTTGCTAAAGGTAATAAAGGCCATTTAGGTAAATGGAATTCAACTTTTAAACGGTGTTGTAATTGCCCGTAGAAATCAGAAAAAGGACAATCAGCAATATAGAAATCAGCACCATCTTCTACAAGTCCTGCGTATTGAAGCAGTGTTGCAGCTCCCATCGATTCACCATGAATACCGAGTGTTATATTTGTTCCAAAGCGACTTTTTAGCCAGTCAACTACGGATTTTAAATCATGTTTTTCATAGTACCCATAGCTTGTTGTTTTTCCGCCAGTTTTACCATGGCGACGATGATCGTAAATAACGACATTATATCCTCTGTTTAAAAATAAGTTTGCATATTTTACAGAGTTCATTTTATTTACAGTTACACCGTGACAGAAAACCATAAATTTGTTGGAATGGCCAGCCGGAATGTAATATCCATGAAGATCATATCCGAATTGCGAAGGAATATGAATTTCTTCTTTCTGAAGAGCATCAAAATCTTCTATACGAAAATGTTTTTTCGTTTCTCTTTCGAGTACTTCTTCCTCTGTTTTTTTCTTTAAGTACATCACTTTATTTGTAAAGAAAATCCCAAGGGCAGTTATTGCACCTAGTATAGTAAACAATGCTGCAAAAAAACGTTTCATACTTTACCTCATCCTCCAAATACCGTTACATGTGATACACTTACATTGTATCACAATGATAGAAAAGGGGAGAAAGAGGAAATGGTTTATATACAAAAAATTACGCCATCGATGAAAGAAACAATCCGAATGTTCATGTGTGAGAACTGGGGGAGTTCATTGATGGTTTCACGTGGGAAGGGGCATCAATTAGAAGAGTTACCAGGATTTGTTGCGCTCTCAGATGACAGCATAATTGGAATTATAACGTATGAAGTGACCGGAAATACGTGCGAAATTGTATCGTTAGATAGCTTTGAAGAAAGAAAAGGAATAGGGACAAAACTTGTAGATTGTGTATTAAAAATGGCAGAAGAAGAGCGGTACGAGCAGGTTTGGCTCATTACAACGAATGATAATATGAATGCGTTACGTTTTTACCAAAAACGTAATTTTTTGATGACAAATTTATATGTGAATGCTGTGGAAGAGGCCCGAAAAATAAAGAAAGAAATTCCGCGTATTGGGTATGATAATATCCCGATTTTACATGAAATTCAATTGGAATATAGTTTAGTGAAATGATGTAACAATTTTCAGAAATATAAGTTATTAACCTTGACGAATATTGTAATTTAGGTTACCGTAAAATTGTAATCTATTACCATATTAAGGGGTGACGATGTGGCAACTATACGTGATGTTGCAAAATTGGCAGGTGTTTCAGTCGCAACCGTTTCACGAGTTATGAATGAAAAAGGATACGTTCATGAAGACACAGTAAAACAAGTAAAGGAAGCAATTGAGGAATTACGTTATAGGCCAAATAGTACAGCAAAGCCATTATTTAAAGAGAATTCAACGATAATTGCATTACTTGTAGATAATTTATATGAACCATCAACCATCACTTTGCTACATTGTATTGAGGAAATAGCATATAAAGAAGGATATCAAACCATTGTTTGTAATATAGAGAATAAAGATAGATACATACATATGTTGAAGGTAAATAACGTTGCAGGTGTTATTTTGACAAGATCCGTTTTTAAAAGTATAGGAGAAATGCCAATTCCCTTTGTTGTAATTGATGAAAAAAAATCCGATGCAAATTATTATGAAAGTGGACAAAGAGCGGTTTCTTTATTAAAGGAAAAAGGCTGTCACTTTCTTGCTTATTTCGGTGAGGGAGAAGATAGTGAAGAAATGGAAGAGCACGTATCAGGATTTCTAGACGCTGTTTGGGAGGAAGGAGTCTCTTACCGAGAAGTATGTGTACAAGGGTATACGAATAAACAGTTTATTACATTATTGCAAACTTATCCGTATATAGATGGAATTGTAACTTCAAGTGATAAGATTACTTTTGAGTTAAGTCGAGCAGCGAAGAATTTAAATATATCTATACCGGATAAATTGAAAATTATTGGGCTGAACGGGAGTATAGATAGTGAGTGGGGAGGTCCGTCATTCCTGCAAATTGAAAGTTGTGTCGAAGAAAATGGGAAAATAGCGTTGCAACAATTAAAACGGAAAATAAAAAAGTAAAAGGTGCGTATAAAACGCACCTTTTATAATGTAATAGCGGCAATAAAGCCGAATATAAGTAACGGTATATTATAATGCAGAAAAGTTGGTACACAAGTATCCCATATATGATGGTGTTGACCATCAGCATTTAAACCAGATGTTGGTCCAAGTGTACTATCTGATGCTGGAGATCCTGCATCGCCTAGCGCTCCGGCTGTACCGATAATTGCAATGGTGGCCATTGGACTAAATCCAAGCTGCATGCAAAGAGGGACAAAAATTGTTGTTAAAATAGGGATGGTTGAAAAGGATGAACCAATTCCCATCGTAACGAGAAGTCCAATCACAAGCATAAGGAATGCAGCGAGCGGCTTATTATTTCCAATTATATGTGCACTCGTTTGTACAAGAGATTCAACATGTCCTGTTTTTCGAAGGACAGCGCCAAATCCAGCGGCTGCGATCATAACAAAACCGATAAAGGACATCATGCGCATTCCACTAGTTAATATCGCATCTGCTTCTTTAAGAGGTAGACTACCACTTACTGATAAGACGATAATCCCCGCTAAAGCACCGAAAATCATGGATTCTGTTGCTAATTGAACAGTTAATGTAGCGATGATAGATAATAATCCGAAAGTAATGCTGCGTTTTGTATAGGGAACGATTTCATTTGCTGTAGTATGAATTTGTTCTGTTTCATACGTACGAGGTTTCCGGTACGTAATGAACACCGCTACACATAAGCCGAAAATCATACCGATTGCTGGAATAGTCATTGCTTTTGGAATAAGTGCGACATCAAATGTAAGACCGCTTTGCGCAGCATTTGTTTGCAATACGTCATGATAAATCTTTCCGAATCCTGCTGGAATCCACATATAAGGAGTAATCAATCCGAATGTAATAATACATGTAACAAGTCTACGATCCACTTTCAGCTCATTTAATACTTTTAAAAGTGCTGGAATTAAGATGGGGATGAAAGCGATATGAACAGGAATCACATTTTGTGAGAAACAAGCCATCGTTAAAATGATGAATAGAATAAGTATTTTAGAATAAACTTGTTTTTTCGTGTCTTGTTCATTGCCAATCCATTTTAATGCGGTTTGAATCATGGCATCTGGAAGTCCTGTTTTGGAAAGGGAAATAGCGAAACCGCCAAGCATTGCATAACTTAAAGCGATTGGAGCACTGTTTCCAAGACCAGTTGTAAAAGTGTTAATAGTTTCTGAAATACCGAGTCCGCCGATAATTCCGCCTGTTAAAGCTCCAACAATGATGGCGACAATGACCTGGACACGTAACAAACTAAGCAATAGCATAACTGCTACTGCGACGAGTACAGCATTCATAATAAATGTAATCTCCCCAAAATTTGATTGTGTTAAAGCAAGTAAATATGAAGCGCCTTGCTATATTTATACATAGTTGCGACATATTATTATAAATTGTTTTCTATGAAATGTAAAAGAGCCTTTTATTAATAATGTTGAAAAGTTAGCTCTTGTTTAATGGATTGTATAGATTGAGCGAATAATTCGGGCTCTTCTAAATCGGGAGAATGTGCTGAATTTGGGAACCAAATCATCTTTTTTATGGGCGCTTCTATCACATCACAATATTCCTGAACGAGTGCATAAGGAGTTTGATAATCATAGCGACCAGAACAAAAATAAACCGGGATAGATAAACTTGAAATAGAAGAAAAGAAATCGATTGTTAGCATTTCTTCCCATAAAACGCCAGATTTTAAATTTCCTGCGAGAAACTTGAACCAATCTAATAGCGTATATTCGGGGGAAAAGAAGCCTTTTCGTATGAAAGAAAAGGAAGATCCATTTTGGATTGCTCCTCCGAATGTACCAAGCCACTTTCTTTGAATAATGAGACGTCTCGTATCTAAAAATGGTGGTTTTCCTAATTTTAAAAGAGAAGCTAATGCTTTTTTATGATCATGTTTTTTGGCAGAACGAATTAAATGCTGATATAGCAATTCTTCGTTTTGTTTCATATGTACAATCTGTCCAATACCGATGTAAGCCTCGATATACTGTGGATATTGATGTGCTATGTTAAGCCCAATAATGCTTCCCCAAGAATGACCGGCGAGAAATAGTTTCTGTTTATTGAACTTTTTAAGTACATATTGAATCACTTCTTTTGCATCGGACACGAATTGTTCGATTGTAAAATTTGCTCCGAAATCTTTCATTGAAAAGGATTTACCTGCCCCACGCTGATCCCAATTAATTACGATGAAGTGTTTCTCCAATTCTTTCTGAAAATGCCGAATAAATCCAATTTGTGCCATTCCCGGTCCGCCATGACAGCATAATAAAATAGGCTGCTCTACGTTTTGCCCGCGCATAAGGAGAGTTTGTTTTCGATCATTAATTAGAACGCTTTCCATCGTAGCAATACTATTAGGAATGATTTGTTTATTTTCATTATAAAACTGTGGGGTATAGCTACGAAAAAGCATATTGAAAACCTCCTTTTCTGAAATCGTATGAATCGCACAGGCTATTCGTTTTGCATATACTGTTAGAAAATCATTGTAACATACCATACTAGTGTCATTTCAACACGGGAGGAGGGAAATTGTGACGATTGGAGAAATTATAGATTGTTTAAATAGACGTGAATCCATCGCTATTATAGCAAAACGTCTTGAAATAAGCCCGTATACATTATCGAAGAAACTAAGAGTGATTGGGTACGAATATGATGGAGAACAGAAGAAACGTATATTTGTAGGGGATGGAGAAGAACCACGTCACTTACAACTCCAAGAAGCGACAGCCCTTCAATATGCGACAATAGATTATCAATTATTAATTTATGAGCAATTACAAAGTATTTATGAGTTATTAAGAAAGAGAGAAGAAGTAATTGCGCCCATTAGGAGTATAAGTACAGAGAAAAAGAAACGTACCTTTTCTATTAATAAAGAAATATTAGCAAAACTAGACGTTTTATCAGAATCGAAAGGAATTCAAAAATCTAAACTTGTAGAAGAGGCGCTACAACAATTTTTACAACAATATGATTTTTAATAACTAAAGAAAAGGATACTATGTTCATTGTAAGAACGAGTATCCTTTATAATAAAAAGCTGGATCGCATATTAGGGAACTACCTAATTAACCTTTTGAATTCTTCCATCAATAACGGGCTGAATTGGTTCTTTTAATTGTTTTACGTAATCGACTAGCGCTTCAAAGTCGTTTGGACCAGTTTCTGCATTTTTACCATTTTTAAATGATACGAATCCATCACCGCCAGAAGCTAAGAAAGCATTTGCAACTACGCTATACGTCTTAGATGGAGATAATTCTTCTCCGTTTGTTAAACGTATATTTGTAACTTTTTCACCGTTTGGCTTATTGGCATCCCACGCATATTGAATACCTGAAATTTGAAGCATGCGCGTTGTACCTTTTTGCCACTGTTGGTTTAAAATGTCTCGAATATCTTGGCCTGTTAAATCTACTTTAATTAATTGGTTTCCGAAAGGTTGAATGCCGTATAATTCGCCCCATGTAATATCGCCAGCATCTAAGTCATTTCGAATGCCACCAGGGTTCATAAGTGCGATTTGAGCTTGCATCGTTTGACGCTGTGCATCAGCAATTACATTCCCAAGAGTAGATTCACCAGCATCATTTTGTTTACGGTCAATAGATGCTGTGGATTTACCTACCACTTCATTTACAAGTGGTGCGATTTTTTCTTTATATTGATCTATTTTTTGTTTTACTTGTTTATCAGGTTCCACACCTTCATGATATGTTGTAATGACTTCAGCCTTTTTCTTTACAATATCTTTTGTTTTACGATCAATTGTTACATCTACGTCTGAGAAAGCTGTTCCGTAAGAGTTCGCTTGGACGATTAGTTTATTATTTACAGTACCATTTACATACGTGTGACTATGTCCACCGAAAATAACATCAACTTCCGGATCTGTTTCGTTTGCAATTCGAGTAAGGTCGCCATTTGTCACGCCAGATTCATCAGTTGTTCCGCCGACATGGGCAAGGACGACGATGGATTTAACACCGAGACGCTTTAATTGTTGCGTTGATTTATTAATTGCTTCTACTTCATCAGTGATCTGTACATTTTTAAGCATAGTAGGCATCACGACATTTGGTGTATCAGTTGTAACTACGCCAATGAATCCTACAGGAACACCATTTACCATTTTTACAGTAAATGGTGGTAAAAATAAGCGGCCAGTTGATTTGTTATAGAAGTTTGCAGCGACATAAGGGAAATTTGCGCCCTTGAAATTACCTGTTTTCTCATGATATCCACCGTAAATGAGACGTTTCATTTCATCGATACCTTCATCAAATTCGTGGTTTCCGATTGTACCAACATCAAATTTTAAGTCATTTAAAAATTCAATCGTTGGTTCGTCTTGTAATAACGCTGAAACTGGTGGACTAGCTCCGACAATATCGCCAGCATGTACGAGAAGTGTATTCGGGTTTTGCTGTTTACGTTCTTTTAAATAAGTAGCTAAGTAATCAGCGCCACCAGCTTCTTTGTTATTAATTTTTTTAACAGTATCTAGTTGTCCATGGAAATCATTAATACCAAGCATTTGTACGTCTATGTAGCGGTTTTGTTCAGCTGGAGTCTGGGATGGGGGAGCGGCAAATACGGTTGAAAAAGTAATGGTGCTTAAAACGGCAACAGCAGGAATAATTTTTTTCCACATAATTGATTTCTCCTTTTTTATAATCTGACATCATACGACATAATTTTAATAGATTCATAGGATTATATCTATATAAAAATTTAGTTTTTTCGAAAAATTAACATATTTACAAAAGGTGAATAATAGAGTAAAGAACCTTTTTTATTGTCGAGTTCATTGTGTATCTACTATAATGGAGAAAAAAGTAAAAGGTGAGTAGTATGAAGAAAAAGAAACAAAGACAAATGCAAAGACAATCGCAAGTGAATAAACAAGAGAAAGAGTCGCTTACACTAGGTGATCAATTAAATGATTCACTCATGCAGCAATTAAAGAATAAGAAGAAAGAATTGCAAGTGAGAGAAGAAGAAAAAGAGGCAGCTGAACTGGAAAGAAAGCGCAGAGAACAAAAAGAACGTGAAAAGAATAAATCATTTGAAGAACTGTTAAGTGAAAGTAGCCTTACTTGGAAAGACTTTAAATAATACAAAAAATGATCAGTGAATAGCACTGATCATTTTTTTGACGAGCTTGTAAGGAAAGGGGAGTTTACATGAGAAAAATTGTAGTTGTTCCGCATGAAAATCATTGGAACGAAAAATTTCAAATGGAGGCCGAGAGATTAAAAGCGGCGATGCCAGAAAATGTGAAAGTCCATCATATTGGAAGTACGTCAGTGCCAGGACTGGCAGCGAAACCAATTATAGATATGATTATGGAAGTAGAGAGTATCGATAGAGTAGATAGCTGGAATGAACGTTTTATAGAGCTTGGCTATATCGCAAAAGGGGAAAACGGTATTTCAAGACGTCGTTATTTTATTCATGGAACTGAGGAAAAACGCTCGTATAACTTACACGTTTTTGAAAGAGGAAATCCTGAAATAGTAAGGCATTTAGCATTTCGTGATTATATGATGGCTCATTGTGAAGAAGCTGAGGCATATGCAACCTTAAAGAAAGAATTAGCTGAAAAGTATACATATGATGGTACGTTATATTCGGAAGGAAAAACTGAGTTTGTACGTAATGTTGATGAAAAAGCGAAAGAATGGAGAGAAGGAAATGCGAATAATTGAGTTCACGTTTTAGTGTATAAAATTATTATGTAAACTGTACATATGTTTTGACTTTTTCTTTGAATCTTGTTCAAATAAAGTGGTGGCTTATAAAAAATGTAAGAATGAAAGGGAGACGACTGTGCACATTCCAACAACTACACTTCATAATGGCGTAAAAATGCCGATGATCGGTCTAGGCGTTTATAAAGCGAAAGAAGGCGACGAAGTAAAACAAGCAGTAAAAACAGCGTTAGAAGTTGGATACCGTTCGATTGATACAGCAACTGTATATGAAAATGAAAGCGGTGTCGGAGAGGCGGTTCGTGAATCAGGGATTCCAAGAAAAGACATATTTATTACAACGAAAGTTTGGAACGACGATCAAGGATACGAGGAAACACTTGCTGCGTTTGAAAAAAGCTTAAAGAAATTACAAATGGACTATGTAGATTTATATTTAATACATTGGCCAATAAGAGGGAAGTATGTCGATACGTACCGAGCGTTAGAAAAACTGTATGAAGAAGGTAAAGTGCGTGCAATTGGTGTTTCTAATTTTCATAAACATCACTTAGAACTGTTATTACCAAATTGTAAGGTGAAGCCGATGGTAAACCAAGTGGAACTTCATCCGATGTTAGCGCAATTTGAATTGCGTGATTTCTGCCAAGGTGAGCAAATTCAAATGGAGGCATGGAGCCCATTAATGAGAGGCGGAGAAGTATTCGAGCACCCGATTATTCAGGCCATTGCTACTAAATATGATAAAACACCTGCGCAAGTTATATTAAGATGGGATATTCAAAGCGGGGTAGTAACGATTCCTAAATCTGTTACACCATCTCGTATTAAGGAGAATTTTACTATCTTTGATTTTTCACTAATGGAAGAAGAGATGACTCAAATTAATACGTTAAATCGTAATTTACATGTAGGAACGAATCCTGATAAATATGATACGCTATAAAAAGACGCTACCAATATGGTAGCGTCTTTTTAACGATGTAAAGTGTAGGTATCACATTTAGCAATTTGCTGAAGAAGTATATATTCTGCTGTTGTTAGATCTACTTGTGTACTAGCCTGTACATTTTCTTGCAATTGCTCAATAGAGCTTGCACCAGGTATAACAGCTGCAACAGTTTCGCTATGTAAGCAATATTGAATAGCTGTTCCAGTTAAGGAGTTTTCTTTTGTTATTTCTTTTACACCCGAGAGTGTCGCATATAATTCATCGTAAGAATAAGAAAGGTAATCCTTTTCTTTTACCCTTTCTATCTTTCTTGCATTATTGTCAGTTAAAATTCCTTTTGCAAGTGGTCCACGAGCAATGACGCTAATTTGATGTTCGTTTAGAAGTGGGAACCATTCTTCGGGGCGACGATTTAAAAGGCTATATTCCATAAGTACACTAACGATATTTGAACGTTTTGCATACTCACGGATGACATTTGGACGTATAGAAGAAATACCGTAATGACGAATGATACCTTCTTTTTTTAATTCTTCAAAGGCTTCAATTGTTTCATCTATAGGATCTTCAATCGTCCCGCCATGAAGTTGATATAAATCAATATAATCGGTTTGAAGTCTACGTAAACTTTCTTTCACTTCAGCTTTTATGTAATTTTTAGAAGGATCCCAAGACCAGCCGTTTTTTTCTTCTGTCCATCGATTTCCAACCTTCGTTGTAAGAACAATTTGATCTCGTTTCCCTTTTAATGCTTTTCCAACAAATTCTTCGTTTAATCCATAATCATATAAATCCGCTGTATCAAAAAAATTGATTCCTAAATCGATTGCTTCATCGATAATACGCATAGCTTCTGCTTCAGATGTACCGAGAGACATACAGCCAAGTCCCATTTCTGTCACAAATAAATCTGAGTTTCCTAATTGACGTTTTTTCATAAGTCAACCTCCTTACTCTTATTGTACGAAAGGGAAAAGAGGTTGACAAACTTTTACTTTTTACTAGCTGTAATCCACTCTTGTACAGTTGTATACTCTTTGCCATATTGTTTTAGCTTATGTCGAATTTGCCATGCTTTTCCGACTAAAGTGACGCGATTTGGTAAAATATAAACTTTCATTTCTATCACGCTCCTTTCAATGTGGTAAAATGTATGAGGAAAGAATAGGAAATAGAACAGGGAGATGAAGTAGTATGAGTAATCTTGCAGAGAGAACAGTAAAAACTGAACCGATTTTTGATGGTAGAGTTATAAAAGTTCGTGTTGATGATGTAGTATTACCAAATGGAGCAATGAGTAAACGTGAAATTGTAAATCACCCTGGTGCAGTTGCTATTATTGCTATTACTGATGAGGGGAAAATCGTGCTTGTTGAGCAGTATCGTAAAGCGCTTGAAAAGGCGATCATAGAAATTCCGGCCGGCAAGTTAGAACCTGGTGAAAAACCTGAGGTGACAGCAGTTCGTGAATTAGAAGAGGAAACGGGATATGTATGTGAAAATATGGAGCTTATTACTTCTTTCTATACATCTCCAGGATTTGCAGATGAAATTTTATATGTATATAAAGCGACAGGTTTGACGAAGAAAGAAAATAAAGCTGCGTTAGATGAAGATGAGTTTGTGGAATTGATGGAAGTATCGTTAGAAGAAGCGATTACTCTTATGAAAGATCTTCGTATTCATGATGCGAAGACGATGTTTGCAGTACAATATTTACAACTACAAAAATAAACACTCGCCAAAGGCGAGTGTTTTTTAATTGATTTTTGCGTATACGCGTGCATCACGTAAGCTACCATCTGGTGCTATGAAATCATTTTCCATTGTACCTTCTAGAATGAATTCTAAACGTTCTGCTAGGTTACATGCATTTGTATTTGTTGCATCAACACGAATTTCAACTCTTCTAGCACTTAGCTTATCAAAGGCAAATTGAATAGCACCTTTAATCGCTTCAGTCATATAGCCTTGTTTCGTATAAGCGCTATGCAGCCAGAAGTGAAGCGAAAACTTTGGAATATCCCAGTTTTCAGGTTTGAGCGTTATAGCTCCGATGAATGTACCCGATACTTTATCGTATAAGTGAAAATCAAGTGTTTCACGAAGTAAAAACTGTCCGTGAGCGTTACGAACGATTTCTTCAGCACTTTCTTCTGTTTCAGCGTTAATTGGCATCCACGGTACTAAGTCTTCTAGAGAAGCTTGGATTGCTTCATACACTTCTGCACCATCACCTGGAAATGGCTTACGAACTTGTAAGCGTTCAGTTTGAAATAATGTTGGAAAATCTAATAATAATGGTTTCAAGAGAAATCCCTCCTATTCTCTACTTTTAGTTTAGCAAAGTAGAGCGGAATTTCAATGTTAATTCGTCATACTTTTGTCTTTCTTTCATACATTTTTAGTAAGAGTGTGAACGGAGGGAAGGAAAATGTGGAGAAAAACTTGGCAAGACCGTGTAATGTCTCACATACAGGAAAACTCTTCATTATATATATTTAATGCTGTTTTATTATTGATGGGAGTCATATTTGGGGCCATACTGGTAAATAGTCTACAATTAAATCAAAAACAAGATTTATCATTTTATTTACAACGCTTTTTTGGACAAGTTTCTAAAGGAGAATTTGCTATTGCAAGCGAAATGTTTCGAGAAAGTTACTTTTCGCAATTAAAATACATTGGATTTATTTGGATTTTGGGGATTTCAATTATTGGATTACCACTTATTTTTATTTTATTGTTTGTAAAAGGAGTAGTCGTTGGATTTACAGTTGGTTTTTTAGTAAGTCAGCATGGATGGAATGGATTATTATTAGCATTTGTTTCTGTATTGCCGCAAAATCTCATTATTATTCCAGTATTTCTCGTTATGACAACAATTGCAGCAAGCTTTTCTTTACGTATGATCAGGCACCAATTTATAAGGAAAATAACCGAGCCGCTATTACCATTATTAATTCGTTATACATGCTTCTTTCTTATCATTGGAGCGGTGCTAGCTCTTGCTTCTAGTGTAGAAGCTTATGCATCACCAGTTTTAATGAAAGAAGTCGTTGAGGCTATTAATAAACAATAAATACTTTATGAGAATAATTATCAATTTGTTTTTATTGTTTTTCTTTTGACAGAAGCCCTTCTTCTGATATAATGGTGTAAGAGTGGCGAGGAGGGAGTAGTACCGAATGGAAGAAAGAATTGAACGAATTAAGAAGCAATTACATGCAGCGAGCTACAAGTTAACACCGCAACGTGAAGCAACAGTTCGTGTGCTGCTAGAAAATGAAGAAGATCATTTAAGCGCAGAAGATGTTTACCTCCTTGTAAAAGAAAAGTCGCCAGAGATCGGATTAGCAACCGTCTATCGAACTTTAGAACTATTATCTGAGTTAAAAGTTGTCGATAAGATTAACTTCGGAGACGGTGTTTCACGCTATGACTTACGCCAAGAAGGTGCGCAGCGTTTCCACCATCATTTGATTTGTACACAATGTGGTGCTGTACAAGAAATACAAGAAGATTTACTTGGTGAAGTGGAAAGGAAAGTAGAACATGACTGGAGCTTTAAGGTGAAGGATCATCGTTTAACATTCCATGGGATTTGTAAAAATTGTCAAGAAAATGAAACGGATGAAAAATAACCTTTTCCTATTTAACTAGGAAGAGGTTTTTTATTTGAATAAGGTATAAATTGGTGAAAGCTTGGCATATGTTGTAATAACTTATATTTTGGAGGAATTTACAATGCGCCGAGCTTTAAAATTAACTTTTGATGGGATAAAAGTATTTTTATTATTTACAAGTTGTACGATTTTGTTTTATTTCGCTATACTATGGATAAATGAAGAATATGAAAGCTATCATCGTTATGAAAAGCCAAAAGAAGAGACTGTAGAAAAAGTATCAGGGAATGAAGAGCCGGCAAAGGATGCTTTCGTAAATAGAATGATGTTTTTCTATGAAAATGGGGAGTAGTGTAGATTGGAAGATCAATTAAAAGATTTTATTCATTATATGGTTGTCGAAAAAGGGCTAGCGAAAAATACAGTAGTATCATATGAACGTGATTTGAAAAGTTATGTAAAGTATTTGCAAAATGTAGAACAAGCGAAAAGCTTTCATGAAGTGACACGCTTACACATTGTTAATTTTCTGCAGCACTTAAAAGAAAACGGAAAATCTTCGAAAACATTAGCACGTCATATTGCATCGATTCGTTCGTTCCATCAATTTTTACTTCGTGAACGAGCGGTAGAGCACGATCCATCCGTACATATTGAGACGCCTCAAGGGGAACGGAAATTACCGAAAGTATTATCAGTTGATGAAGTAGAAGCGTTACTTCAGACACCAAAAATGACGAGTGCTTTTGGGGTTCGTGATAAAGCGATGTTAGAGTTACTGTATGCAACAGGGCTTCGTGTTTCGGAATTAATTGCCTTAAATTTAGAAGATGTACATTTAACAATGGGATTCGTTCGTTGCATAGGGAAAGGGAATAAAGAAAGAATTATTCCACTAGGAAGTTTAGCGACGGAAGCGATTCAAAAGTATATTGAAAAGGCAAGAAGAGAACTGATGGGTAAAAAAGTAGTAGATGCACTCTTTTTAAACCATCATGGGAATCGATTATCAAGACAAGGTTTTTGGAAAATTTTAAAACGATTAGCGAAAGAAGCAAATATTGAAAAAGAGCTTACACCTCATACGTTGCGCCATTCTTTCGCTACGCATTTATTAGAAAATGGAGCAGACTTGCGCGCTGTGCAAGAAATGCTTGGACATGCAGATATTTCAACGACACAAATTTATACGCATGTTTCAAAAACTAGATTAAAAGATGTATATAAACAGTTTCATCCGAGAGCATAGATACTATGCTCTTTTTTTCATAGATTCAAAAGGCGATGGTATTTCACAGAAACTTCACAAACATTTCGTACATTGTTTTCAGCAGAAGACTAGAATATTACAATGTATTTCCTCTATACTAAATAAGGTATGAAGGAGGAAATGATGATGAAAAAACTTATTATGACTTTATTTATCGCGATGCTAGCATTGGCTGGCTGTAATACAAACAAAGAAGAACCGAAAAAAGAACAGAAACTAGAAGCTGTAAAAGTAGCAGTTCAAACAAATCCGAAGGAAATTAAACCTGGTGAAAAAACAGAAGTACAAGCACTTGTTACACAAGGAAAAGAAAAGGTAACGGATGCTGATGATGTAAAGTTTGAAATTTGGAAAGCTGGCGACGAAAAGCATGAAATGTTAGATGGTAAGCATAAAGGAAAAGGTGTTTATGCTGTCGAGAAAACGTTCGAGACGGACGGAGTATACCATATTATCGCTCACACAAATGCACGTGAAATGCATGTTATGCCAGAAGTAAAAGTGGCTGTAGGGAATGCGAAAATAGAAGATGCGAAAAAAGAAAATAGTGATCACGGTGCAGGACATGGCGATCATAAAAGCGATACAATGATCCACCTTATGGCTGGTGACATAAAAGCAAATGCTGAATCAACAATGAAAGTTCACTTAAAACAAAAAGAAGAAGCATTAACTGGTGCTGAAGTCCAACTTGAAATTTGGAAAGATGGTGTTGAAAAACACGAATTTATTCCAGCGAAAGAAGGAAATAAAGGAGAGTATGAAACGAAACATACTTTCAAAGAAAACGGTTCTTACAAAGTGAAAGTTCATGTTAAAAAAGGCGAACTACATGAACATAAAGAAGAAACAGTAGAAGTAAAATAAAAAGTAGCTCATTAGAGCTACTTTTTATTTTTATCTCATTCTTTGCGGCGAGATTAAAATTTCACTTTATATAAAGAAATAAATTATAAAATCATTAGCACTTCTTTGCATAATGGATTACAATAGAAGTGTGAAGAAAATGAGAAATTCTACGAAAATGTATTAAAAAGAAAGCGTAAACATGTTATGATATCAGTATCAGATGTCTGACATCTGACTTAGAAAAAACTAGAAATGTTTTTGAGTCGTTTTAAAGTAAACGAAATAGGTTAGAAAATCATTTAAAGAAGTACTGTTTGATAATGAGAACGAAAGATAATTCTTATGGAGAACAGTTTCACTTTATAGCGTTTTGAACATACTACAAGAAGTAGAACTGAACTTATAGGAGGTCGCAGTTATGAATAAATATAAACGTATATTCCTAGTCGTAATGGATTCTGTTGGAATCGGTGAAGCACCAGATGCTGAACAATTTGGTGATTTAGGATCTGACACAATTGGTCACATTGCTGAACATATGAATGGGTTACAAATGCCTAACATGGTGAAATTAGGTCTTGGTAACATTCGTGAAATGAAAGGTATCTCTAAAGTAGAAAAACCACTTGGATATTATACAAAAATGCAAGAGAAATCTACTGGTAAAGATACAATGACAGGTCACTGGGAAATCATGGGTCTTTACATTGATACACCATTCCAAGTGTTCCCTGAAGGATTCCCGAAAGAGTTACTTGATGAATTAGAAGAAAAAACAGGCCGTAAAATTATCGGTAATAAACCAGCTTCTGGAACTGAGATTCTTGATGAACTTGGTCAAGAACAAATGGAAACAGGTTCTTTAATCGTTTACACTTCTGCTGATAGCGTTCTGCAAATCGCAGCACACGAAGAAGTAGTGCCGCTTGATGAGTTATATAAAATTTGTAAAATTGCACGTGAATTAACGTTAGACGAGAAGTACATGGTAGGCCGTGTTATCGCTCGTCCATTCGTTGGTGAGCCTGGAAACTTTACTCGTACACCGAACCGTCATGACTATGCATTAAAACCATTCGGCCGTACAGTAATGAATGAATTAAAAGATAGTGATTATGATGTGATTGCTATCGGTAAAATCTCTGACATCTATGATGGTGAAGGGGTAACTGAATCGCTTCGTACGAAGTCGAACATGGATGGAATGGATAAGCTTGTAGATACATTAAATATGAACTTTACAGGTCTTAGCTTCTTAAACTTAGTTGACTTTGATGCACTATTCGGTCACCGCCGTGATCCACAAGGATACGGAGAAGCATTGCAGGAATATGATGCACGTCTTCCAGAAGTATTCGAAAAACTAAAAGAAGATGATTTATTATTAATTACAGCAGACCACGGTAACGATCCAGTTCACCACGGTACTGACCATACACGTGAATATGTACCTTTATTAGCATATAGCCCAAGCATGAAAGAAGGCGGACAAGAGTTACCACTTCGTCAAACATTTGCTGATATTGGTGCAACTGTAGCAGAGAACTTCGGTGTGAAAATGCCAGAATACGGAACAAGCTTCTTAAACGAGCTAAAAAAATAGGGGGATAAACAAATGAATCGTGAACTTATTACAAAATCAGCTTCATACTTAAAAGAGAAATTTCAAGAGACACCACAAGTAGGACTAATCCTTGGATCTGGACTAGGTGTATTAGCGGATGAAATCGAGAACGCAGTAACAGTACCTTACAGTGAAATCCCTGAATTCCCAGTATCAACTGTAGAAGGTCATGCAGGTCAACTAGTATTCGGTACACTTCAGGGTGTAACAGTAGTAGCAATGCAAGGACGTTTCCACTTCTATGAAGGATACGACATGCAAAAAGTAACATTCCCAGTTCGTGTTATGAAGGAACTAGGTGTAGAAACAGTTGTTGTAACAAATGCAGCTGGTGGTGTGAATACATCATTCGAACCAGGCGATCTTATGTTAATTTCAGATCACATTAACTTCATGGGGACAAACCCATTAATCGGACCAAATGATTCTGAAATGGGTGTACGTTTCCCTGATATGTCTACATCATATACAGTAGAGCTTCGCGAAATGGCAAAACAAGTTGCAGCGGACCTAAATATTAAAGTACAAGAAGGTGTATACGTTGGAATGACAGGTCCTGTATACGAAACACCTGCTGAAATTCGTATGCTTCGTACACTTGGCGGAGATGCAGTTGGTATGTCAACAGTACCTGAAGTAATTGTAGCGCGTCATGCTGGTATGAAAGTACTTGGTATTTCTTGTATTTCAAATATGGCAGCTGGTATTTTAGATCAACCGCTTCACCACGATGAAGTAATCGAAACGACAGAACGTGTTAAAGCTAATTTCTTAGCATTAGTAAAAGCAATCGTAAAACAAATGAAGGGGTGACCTCACAATGAGAATGGTGGACCTAATTGCAAAAAAACGTGACGGACATGCATTAACGACAGAAGAAATTAACTTTATTGTTGAAGGATATACGAATGGTGATATTCCTGATTATCAAGTAAGTTCACTTGCAATGGCAATTTTCTTCCAAGATATGAACGATCAAGAACGTGCTGATTTAACGATGGCAATGGTAAATAGCGGTGATACAATCGACTTATCAGCTATTGAAGGAGTAAAAGTAGATAAGCACTCAACAGGTGGCGTTGGTGATACAACAACACTTGTATTAGGTCCATTAGTAGCCGCTTTAGGTGTACCGGTTGCAAAAATGTCTGGACGTGGTCTAGGACATACTGGTGGTACAATCGATAAATTAGAAGCAGTTCCAGGATTCCATGTTGAAATTGAAAATGCTGAATTTATGCGTCTTGTGAATGAAAACAAAATCGCAGTTATTGGTCAAAGTGGAAACTTAACGCCTGCGGATAAAAAATTGTATGCACTTCGTGATGTAACAGCAACAGTAAACTCAATTCCGCTTATTGCAAGCTCCATTATGAGTAAAAAAATTGCTGCTGGTGCAGATGCAATTGTTCTTGATGTGAAAACGGGAGCAGGTGCATTTATGAAAACAGATGAAGATGCAAAACGTTTAGCGGAAGCAATGGTGCGCATTGGTAATAACGTTGGCCGTAATACGATGGCTGTTATTTCTGATATGAGTCAACCACTTGGTGAGGCGATTGGTAATGCACTTGAGGTACAAGAAGCAATTGATACATTACAAGGTAAAGGACCAAAAGATTTAGAAGAGTTATGTTTAACACTTGGAAGTCAAATGGTATACCTTGCTGGACAAGCTTCATCTTTAGAAGATGCACGTGAGAAATTAATTGAAGTAATGAACAACGGTAAAGCGCTAGAATCATTTAAAACGTTCTTATCAGCGCAAGGCGGCGATGCATCAGTTGTTGATGATCCTTCTAAATTACCACAAGCACAGTTTAAAATTGAAGTAGAAGCAAAGGAAGACGGTTATGTATCAGAAATCGTTGCAGATGAAATTGGAACAGCAGCAATGCTTTTAGGAGCAGGACGTGCGACGAAGGAATCTGAGATTGATTTAGCAGTTGGCTTAATGCTTCGCAAAAAAGTAGGGGACAGCGTGAAAAAAGGTGAATCCCTTGTTACAATCTACGCAAACCGTGAAAATGTGGAAGATGTAAAAGCAAAAATTTATGAGAACATGAAGATCTCTAAAGAACATGTAGATGCACCGATATTAGTGCACGGCATCGTTACTGAATAATAAAGAAGGGCCAGGGAGTATTTCTCCTTGGCTTTTTTTGCTATTTTTTGTTTATAATAATAATGGGTGAAATTATGATTAGAATTTGTGCAATAACAAAAGCAGATGAAGTATTATATGATGTTTCGTTAGAAGAAACAAAGAAAGACCATATTGTATGGTATTGGCTAGATTTATATAAGCCAACGAAAGAAGAGTATACATACATTTTGCAAGATCATTTTAAGTTCCATCCCCTTGCAATTGAAGACTGTATAGAATATGTACAGAGGCCAAAAGTTGATTTTTATGATGGATATAACTTTTTAGTTCTTCATGCATTTGGTGAGGATGGATTAGAACCGCATGAAATCGATTTATTTATTAGTGATCGTTATATTGTTTCTTTCCACTTTTCTCATAACAATGCAATCGAAAGAGTATGGAAAACCCTTGGAGAAAAGAAGCGTATTAAAAATAGTCCTTTGCATGTAGCACATACTATTATCGATCAAATTGTAGACGACTATTTTGCGCCTGTATATTACATTGAGGATCATTTAAATGCAATTGATGATAATTTAACGGGTGAGACAGCAGGAAGTGTACTAGAAGAAGTATTTGATATACGTGCAGATTTATCGAAGCTAAGGCGTACAATTATTCCGATGCGTGATTTATTGTATCGTATTTTAAATTCGACTCGTTTTTACGGTATAAGTGATCATGAAATTTACTTTAAAGATATACATGATCATTTGCTTAAACTGACAGAAATGATTGAAGCAAGCCGGGAATTAACGGCAGATATTCGAGATAGCTATTTTTCATTAAACTCACATCATATGAATAACATTATGAAAACATTAACTGTATTCTCGACTATTTTCATGCCATTAACATTTATTGCGGGCGTATACGGAATGAACTTTACGCATATGCCAGAGCTTGGTGGACAATATAGTTATTTTATTTGTCTACTTATTATGGCACTAATTGGCGGCGGCATGATGGCTTGGTTTTATAAAAAAGGATGGTTTAAGTAAAAAAACACCGAGGAAAATTCCTCGGTGTTTTTACTTAACCGATAGCATGTAATACGAACATGGCCAAGAATAAGCATGTAATGATATACATGGACGGTGCGACTTCTTTACGCTTTCCAAGAGCAACTTTTAAGATAGGATAAGCAATAAATCCGAACGCAATGCCATCAGCGATACTATATGTGAGCGGGATCATGACGATAATTAAGAACGCTGGAAATCCTTCTGAAAAATCGTTCAGAGGAATTTGTTGAATGCTTGTAATCATCAGGCCGCCAATAATAATTAAGATTGGTGCAATGGCACTATCAGGAATTAGTTTGACAAACGGTAGTGCAAACAGTGATGCAAAGAATAACAACCCTGTAACGATAGACGTCAGACCTGTCTTTCCGCCTGCAGTAATACCTGCGGCACTCTCTACTGTTGATACGGTAGGGCTTGTGCCAAATAGACCACATGTCATTGCTGAAATTGCATTGGCTTGGTAAGCACGTGGGAATTTACGGTCATCTTCTAATAAACCGTGCAGAAGTCCCATGTTCTCAAAAATAAGCACCATGCTTAAGGAGAATGTTGCAATCCAAAACGGTAAGGAAGAAAGTTTGCCAAATGACATAGCTCCAAACACATCGCCGTAATTAGCAAGTGAGAATGAACTATTTCCGATTTGACTTGTATCAACAAGACCAAATAGCCATGCAATACCAGTTCCTATTGCAATCGTCCATAAAAAGTTTCCACGTACGTTACGAATAAATAATACAAGTGCAACGATAAGAGTAAGCACGGTCGCAAGAACGACAGGGTTACTTAATTTACCCATTGCAACAGCAGTATTTGGATTCGAAACGACTAAACCACCTTTTTGCAATCCGATAAATGCTAAAAATAATCCGATGCCGACAGTAATAGCTTCCTTTAATGACTTTGGAATCGATACTGAAAGCACGCGAGCGATTGGTGTAAACGCAGCAATTGCAAAAATAATACCAGAGATGAAGACAGCTGCTAATGCTTCCTGCCAAGATAATCCGAGCGTATGCACAGCAGTGTACGTGAAGAATGCATTTACACCCATACCAGGTACAAGAATAGCAGGTGCATTTGCCCAAAATGCCATGAGCAGACATCCGACAAATGAACTGAAAACAGTTGCTAAAATTCCAGCTTCAAGAGGAATGCCAGCATCGGATAAAATGGATGCATTTACAATCATAATATATACAATCGTGAAAAATGACGTAACTCCAGCTAAAACTTCTTGTTTTGGTGATGTTTCGTGTAAACCTAATTTAAATGTTCTTTCAAGTATTCCTTTCATGTTAAACCTTCTTTTTCATATCCCTCTCCCACCCGTGATATCTCTTTCGTAAGAGCTCACCGTCCTTTATTATATCAGAACATCATGTTTTTACAACAAGGAAAATGATAACGTTTACTTATAAATAAGATTATTTATAAATACGTAAAAATCGCTCGTATTGTTGAAATGATTTCTAATTCTCCCGATTGAATGGGAGGAGCTGCTTGTGCATGTAAAGTAGCAAAGGACGCAACTTCTCGTGGTAATTGAGCAGATTCTTCAACGAATGAGAGTGGAACAGGATTAATGTTTAAATTGTATGTACCCGCAATAGCACGAGCTTTTTCTACCGCTTGTTGTAGAGCTTGAATGAGAGCTTGCTCATAATATTTATTTGGGTGAGATATTCGAAAACGTAAACCTTTTGCTAAGTTTGCTCCATTTGAAACGGCTATATCATATACTTCCCCTGCTTTTTGTACATTTAAAACGGTAATTTCATACAAATGTTCCACACGGTATCCTTGTAGTAACGCTTTATCATTTACATACTCGTATTGAGGAGTGATCGTATAAGAAATCGTTTCTATATCTTTATCAGCAATACCAAGCTGTTTAAGTGCATCCAGCAATTGTTTTGATTGCACTGCATTTTCTTCTTGCGCTTGTTTCACATTTTTACTATCAGTTCGAATGCCAAGTGTTAATATAACAACATTGGGTTTTGCTTTGACAACACCTTCACCTTGTACAGTAATAGTCGCTTCTTTACCAGTATTAGCTGTGCGTACGTTGTGTAAATAAGGATTTATTCCACCCTGCATTTTCCATCACCATCCTTTTTATATGTATATGTGTGAACAAAAAAGAAATTTATATGAAAAAAGTTACATAAATGAGAATGTTGAGGGAAGAAAGCATATACAACATAGGTATTTATAGATTATAATATGTGTAAATATGATAAAAAAGGGACGAGGCTAGTGAACGAAAAAAGAGAAACACTGATTTTAGAATTATCCGGATCATTTCGAAAGATGATACGTTTATTACAAAATGATATTAATACACGTTTTGCAGAACATATGCCATACAATGAATTTTCTGTATTACGCGCTTTATTTTTAAAAAGTCCACAGATGGCTTCGCAAATTGCGAGTGAAGTAAACGTAACCTCCAGTCATATTACAGCCGTTACTGATCGTCTCGTACGAAAAGGGTTTGTAGAAAGAAAGCGTTCAAATTCAGACCGTCGTATCGTGTACTTAGAAATTACAGAACACGGAAGAGAAGTAACTGAAAAACTTGAAGCTGTGCGTAAAGAATATTATAAAGAGAGATTTAAAGGTTGGAGCGACCAAGAGATCGAAATGGTATTAGAGCTATTTGGCCGCGTATTATAATAAATGAGGATAGGAAGCGAAAGCTTTCCTATCCTTTTTCTTTTGAATAAAAACATTTTGAAACTCCAATACTTTAATTAAAAAGAATCGGAGTGAAAAATTATGAAACGTATTTCTATGCTTTTCATTATGATGGGAAGTTTTTTCTGCTTTAATCAATTCGCAGATGCCGCTACGCCCCTTCAAGTCGTTCAAAAAGAATTACAACATATTTCAAATAAGCAACCTGTTTTATATTCAAAACTATGGATTCGTTCAATGCAGAATGCTATTTTATTTCATCATAGTGATAACATTCGGCATGAAGATACGATCAGTAATGTAACAAAGTCTTCTCTTGTAAAAGTAAAACAGCTGCCACTGCAGAAAGCATCCCAGTATATCCCAAGATTATCGCAATATATTTCTAAGTTTGAAGCTGAGAATGTGCAAGTGTATTATGTTGCAGCGCGTTACGAAGTGAAAAAAGAAAATCCGTATCAGTTAAATGGCATGAATTATTTTATGCAAGTGTTTATTCAACAAGGAGGAGAATGGAGAATTGCTGAAAGCATAGTTGCCCCAACAGATCAAATTGTGGCAAATGGTGACGGGTTTGGAACGAAGCAAGAAAAAGAGTATGGGAAAAGAAGAGAGAATGTGAAATAACCTCCTCATCTAGAGGAGGTTATTTTATTTGAAATTCCAAGAGACTTTCCATTTTAATATTTTTGGTAGGAAGAAATATGTAAGGAAACTAGTCACTAAAAATCCGATGTAAAAGCTGGACAATGACTGCGCGCCACTTAACATTAAACCTCCAATGGTACCACCAAAGAAAATTGCACAAGCCAATACTACTTTTTGTAGTTTTGGATATAATAAGTAGTTACCATTTCGCTCATTGACTGAACGGGCATATAAATATATACCGAGTGGTAATAACATAAGGATATGTACAATAGGTCCAATCAATGTTTTGACCGGTGGAATCTTTGTAAAGTTTGGCTCGTTATGACGTACTCCATTTTGATCAGTATAAGCGCTTTGTGGATCGTAATTAAAGTTAATAGTAAAATCTTCTGCTGGACTAGAAATACGTATGTTTTCCATAACATCATGTATACGGCCATTCTTCTCATGAAAGTCGACATTCGAGTGAACAGCGATGACTCCTGATATAAGTGGTGGAAGCAATAATGGGAAGATGAATATAACGACAGTGAGAAATCCTTGTGAGATAATATTTCCAGTTATTGTTCCTACGCATAATGCGAGTGTATAAATAGCAATTAATACAATTAACATGTATATAAAGTAACTATGAAAAGGGGAGAATACTTGATATTTATTATGAAAAGTCAACTTTTTCATAATAGCAAATAGTCCCCAGTTTAAAACGACAACAGCGGCGATATTACAGATTCCAAATAACCATTTTGTTATATAAAGATGTGAACGTTTGAAGGGCATAGACCATAACAAGTCGTTAGCGTTATTTTGTCTTTCCCATCCAATTAACGTACAAGCTAGAACGATTAGCAAACTACCTAACAGCATGACAGGATCTAGAAGTGTTAAATCAAAGTGATAATGATATATATAGTTCCATTTTTTATTGTCATTTAGAAAGTGTTGCTGTTGAATAGAAGTCATATAGTATTTATATGACAAAGTATAGAAGCTGGCGAGCCAAAATAACCATACAACATATTTACTTTGTTGATATGTTCTTAGCCATAGTGCTTTTTGAAACATAGGATCTCTCCTTTAAAAAACTTTATAATTTGTTAGGCGTGATAATACAACATAAGTAATGATTCCAGCGAGAAACAAACTGATATAGTAGTTAGGTAAGAAATAAAATTGATTTATTTTATAGCCACCTAGTAATGCAAAGTAAATGGTTGTCCCCCATATCCATATTTTTAAATGTTTTTGGAAAATAAATATCTTTTGACTATTTTCATTTGGTGACCGCATATATAAATATGTCCCAATTAGTAAATAAAATATTGTATAGAAAATAGGGACTAACATTGATTTGGCTGAATAATATTTATGAGATACTGGATTTCTTAAAGTAGTTGGATCGTTGTCCTGCTTTCGGTATTCTGGATCATAGTTATAATCAATAGAAAAGCGATATATTGGTGCAACTATATTTGTTTTTTGATTGATTTCATATAGTTGTTGATCTAATTTATTATTTTTAGTATCGGTAGCCTCTAAATGGTTTAGTGTAAAAGTGTAAACTAGTGGAATAAATGTAAGTCCCATTAGTAGCCACGGAATACAAAAAACAACCTGGGAAACAATGCTTCCAGTAAAAGTACCGATGCAAAGTGCAGCTGTATATACTGCAACATAAGAAACAATCGCATAAAGAAAGTATCGGTGAAATGGACTAAATGATTGATAATCAAAATGAATAGTTGTTCTATAAATAACATACATAAGAATCCAATTTATAAGTAATGAGCTCACAATACAAAATGAACCGAAAGCCCATTTCGATAAGAAAACATCTTTTCTTTTAAACGGCATCGTCATAAGTAGTGTATTAGATTGGTTACTACGTTCCCAACCTATCAATAAGCAAGCTAAAGCAATGATAAGAAGAGTTAACCAAAAACTATTACCTTCTCCTGAAGAAAAGGTATAAAAATAATAATACTGTTTCCCTTTTTCTTGTAATTCGTAATATTTATCGAGTTCCATCTGAGCACTTCTATAGTATCCGAGAGATAGAAGATAAAGGGAACTAAAGAAGAATAGCAACACAGCATATTTCCCGCGTTTCCAATTCCACATCCACAACGCCTTATGAAACATACCCATCCTCCTCCAGTGTCGTAACGAAGACATCTTCAAGTGACATTGTTAATTCTTCAATGAGTATAGGTTGTTCTTTATAAAACTTCTCCAGTGTTGTAGCTACATTTCCCTCAATTAAGATTGTAAATACTTTTCCTGTTTGATTTAATATTTTAATATTGCTTAAGTTTTCTAGCTTTTGAGGTAATGAACGTTCGTAAGCTACTTGAATTTTTGCAAATCGGGATTTTGCATCGTCTAGTGATGTAATAGACGAGATAGTATGGCCTTTTAATATAATAATTGTATCTGCAATTTGTTCTACTTCATCTAAATGGTGAGTGGAGATGAAAATGGTAATCTCTTTTTCTGCAACTTCTCCAATGAGAAACTGTAAAATTTGTCTTTTCACGATAGGGTCAAGTCCGTTTGTCGGTTCATCTAAAATGATATATTCTGCTTTTGTAGAAACGGCTAAAATGATGGCAAGTAGTGCTTTCATGCCTTTTGAATAACTACGAATTCGTTTGTTTGGTAAGTTAAAACGTTCTAACAGTTCATAGAAATATGCTTCATCAAATGCGTTATAAACTTCTTTATAAAACTTTACAATTTCTTTTACCGTATATCCGTTCAGTATGTTAGTAGAATCAGGGACATATACGATTTTTTGCTTTATTTCAGGACACTGATGAATGTTTGTATCTTCATATGTAACAGTCCCTGCATCAGGGTCTAAAATACCGACCATCGTTCGTAATAAAGTTGTTTTCCCCGCACCGTTTCTTCCAAGTAATCCGATAATACTTCCTCTTTGTAATGTAAAAGAAACATCATCTAAAATCGTTTGATTATCAATCGTTTTCTTCAAGCTTGTCACTTTCAGCATCCGCATTTCCTCCAATCTCTTTGTAGTATGAATCTATCCAATCATGAATTTTATCTTTCGTAACACCAAGATAAGAGGCTTCTAATAGTAATTGATGAAATTGCTTTTCAACCATAGCGATTTTCCTTTCGTCTAATGTTGGGGTGATCGATTGGGATACAAATGTTCCTTTTCCTCGTAATGTTTCAATAATCCCTTGTCGCTCTAATTCTTGATACGCTTTACTCACTGTATTTGGATTTATAACGAGTAAAGAAGCGAGTTCGCGTACAGAAGGTAGTTTGTCACTTGGAGCTAACATGTTTTTCAATACGAGTTCTTTTATATTTTGAACAATTTGTTCCCATATCGGAGTGTTGCTTCTTGGATCAAGTTGAATATGCAAGAGCAATGTCTCCTTTCTGGCTTGTATTAAGTGTGCTACTATGTGTAATACACTTAATACAATATAGGTGAGTAATATATTTGTCAACTGAAAATATTAGAAAAATATGGTATTAAAAAATAGTAAATTGGAAAAAATAGGTCTGATATAGAATGGAGGGTTAGTCATGAAGCGAGTTTTTGGAATACTTGTTTGTTTCATGTTATTGCTTTCTGGTACTTCAGTTAGTTTCGCACAATCTGAAAAAACGAAGCAGGAGAAAACAGAAGAAACAACACCGAAGTTAGCGGAACAAGCGTCATCAGCAATTGTAATTGAACAAGATACAGGTAAAGTTTTGTTTGATAAAAATCCAAATGAGAAGTTACCGCCTGCTAGTATGACGAAGATTATGACAATGCTATTAATTATGGAACAAGTTGAAAAAGGAAAACTAAAACTGACCGATAAAGTGAGAGCAAGTGAGCATGCGGCTTCAATGGGTGGATCACAAATCTTTTTAGAGCCTGGAGAAGAGATGACTGTAAATGAAATGCTAAAGGGGATTGCAATCGCATCAGGAAATGATGCGTCTGTTGCAGTAGCGGAGCATATCGCTGGTTCAGAAGAAGGTTTTGTAAATATGATGAACAAAAAAGCGAAAGACTTAGGACTGAAAAATACTCATTTTCAAAATCCAACAGGTCTTCCGGCTAAAGACCATTATTCTACAGCGAATGATATGGCTATAATGGCGAAAGAATTGATGAAATACCCACTTATTCGCAAATACACAGGTAAATACGAAGACTATTTACGTGAAGATACGGATAAGAAATTTTGGCTCGTTAATACGAATAAGTTAGTACGTTTTTATCCTGGAGTAGATGGTGTGAAAACGGGCTTTACGACAGAAGCGAAATATTGTTTAACAGCATCGGCTGAAAAGAATGGGATGCGTGTTATTTCAGTTGTTATGGGAGCACCTACATCGAAAGAACGGAACAATCAAGTAACGAAGCTTCTTGACTACGCATTTGGTCAATATATGACAAAAAAATTGTATACACGAGGCGAAAAAATTAAGACTGTCCAAGTAGGAAAAGGGAAAAAAGAAAAAGTAGATTTAGTTGCGTCAGACAATGTGTCCCTTCTTATGAAGAAGGGCGAAAATATGGACAAAGTAAAGCAAGAAGTAATTGCTGAAAAGAAAGTGAAAGCGCCAATTAAAAAGGGCGATGCACTTGGTACACTTGTTATTAAAAAAGATAAAGATGTTTTACTAAAACAAACAATTGTAGCAAAAGAAGATGTTGCTGCAGCGAGCTGGTGGGAGTTATTTAAAAGAAGTTTTGGGATGTTTTCAACATCAAAATAGCGGCAAATATTTTGCCGCTTTTCTATTCGTATGTAAGTAAATAATTGCTGAATGGTTTCACTTTATGGCGAAATAGTTCTTCTTTTGTCAGTAGGAAGGATTCTTATGTTGTATCACGAAAATCTTTATGTATGTAAAATGAGTAAAGTTTGAGCATAAGGAGGAAATCGTGTGAGTCTTTCCATGCAATTAGAAGTAAAACGTGACGTCCTATGTGTGAGACTAGCGGGTGAATTAGATCATCATACTGCTGAAGAGTTGCGAACAAAAGTAACGGATATGATTGAGACACGTGGTGTTCATCATATTGTTTTGAGCCTAGAGAACTTATCGTTTATGGATAGTTCTGGTTTAGGGGTTATATTAGGCCGATATAAGCATGTAAAGGGATTAGGTGGAGAAATGGTTGTTTGTGCAATTTCACCGCCTGTTAAACGTTTATTTGAAATGTCGGGCTTATTTAAAATTGTTCGTTTAGAAGAAAGTGAAGCGCATGCGCTCGCGACGTTGGGGGTGGCATAAATGAGAAATGAAATGAACCTTCAATTTTCAGCATTGAGTCAAAATGAATCGTTCGCTCGTGTTACGGTAGCTGCTTTCATTGCGCAACTAGACCCAACGATGGAAGAACTTACAGAGATTAAAACAGTTGTGTCAGAAGCAGTTACAAATGCAATTATTCATGGGTACGAAGGAAATGCAGAAGGTGTTGTTTATATTTCTGTAATTTTGGAAGAAGCAATGGTGAAACTCACGATTCGAGATGAAGGGATTGGCATCTTTGATTTAGATGAAGCGAGACAACCCCTTTTTACAACTAAACCTGAATTAGAGCGTTCCGGAATGGGATTTACTATCATGGAAAATTTTATGGATGAAGTAGAAGTTATTTCAAACGAATCTTTCGGGACAACAATCCATTTGACAAAATACTTATCAAATAGTAACGCTCTATGCAATTAAGGAGAATAGCCTATGGACATAGAGGTCAAAAATGAGAAGAAGAAACCTCAGTTAAAGGACCACGAGCTAAAAGCGTTAATTCAACAAAGTCAAGATGGAGATCAACAAGCGAGAGATACAATCGTTCAAAGTAATATGCGTCTCGTATGGTCGGTTGTGCAGCGTTTTCTTAATCGAGGATACGAACCAGACGATTTATTTCAAATTGGATGTATTGGGCTCTTAAAATCGGTAGATAAATTTGATTTATCTTTCGACGTGAAATTTTCAACATATGCAGTTCCAATGATTATTGGGGAAATACAACGATTTTTACGTGATGATGGATCAGTGAAAGTAAGTAGATCTTTAAAAGAAACAGGAAATAAAATTCGGAAGATGAGAGACGAGCTTTCGAAAGAATTCGGAAGGGCTCCAACTATTAATGAAGTAGCTGAAGCGTTAGAACTAACGCCAGAGGAAGTCGTTCTTGCGCAAGAAGCGAGTCGTGCTCCTTCATCCATACATGAAACGGTGTATGAAAACGACGGGGATCCAATCACTATTTTAGATCAAATTGCTGATCAATCTGAAACGAAATGGTTTGATAAAATTGCTTTAAAAGAAGCAATTAGAGAACTAGATGAGCGAGAACGTTTAATTGTATATTTACGCTACTATAAAGATCAAACCCAATCAGAAGTAGCAGAGCGTATAGGTATTTCACAAGTACAAGTTTCAAGACTTGAAAAGAAAATATTAAAACAGATGAAAGATCGAATAGATGAATAGCTATCTATTCGGTCTTTTTTTATGGATGTAATAGGAGGAGATTGTAAACTTTCGTAAAAATTAACAGAATTTATTTATAATTCAGTAAAATTAAAATATAATCCAAGTATGAACTTGTCACAAAGGGGGAAGGGAATATGGAAACGAGGCAACAATGGGGAACGAGGGCTGGATTTATTTTCGCAGCAGTCGGCTCTGCCGTTGGATTAGGAAACATATGGCGTTTTCCTTATACAGCGTATGAAAATGGGGGAGGCGCATTCTTTTTACCTTACTTATTCGCATTATTAACGACTGGTATTTCATTGTTGGCGTTTGAATTTGCTCTTGGGCATCGTCACCGTGGTTCCGCGCCACTTACATTCTTCCGTATTAGTCCACGTGCTGAATTCATCGGATGGTGGCAAATGTGTGTAACGTTTATCGTTTCAACATATTATGCAGTAATTATTGCTTGGTCTATTTCATATACGTATTTTGCAATTACTGGAGCATGGGGGAAAGACACGCAATCATTTTTATTTAAGGAGTATTTGCATGTTGCAGATAAGCCAGGGCAGTTTGGAGGACTCGTACCGGAAGTATTAATTCCATTAGCTCTCGTTTGGATAATTGTGCTTGGCGTTGCGTTCAAGGGAGTGAAAAAAGGAATTGAAGTTGTTAACCGCATTTTCATTCCATTACTAGTTGTTATGTTCCTTATTATCGTAGTTCGTGCAGTAACGATGGAAGGCGCGATGCAAGGATTAGATGCATTCTTTAAACCAGATTGGAGTCGTATTTTTGATGGGAAAGTATGGCTTGCTGCTTACGGCCAAATTTTCTTTAGCTTATCTTTAGCATTTGGAATTATGATTACGTATTCTAGTTATTTACCAAAAAATTCGGATACAACAAATAACGCCTTTATTACTGGTTTTGCAAACTCAGGTTTTGAATTATTAGCAGGGATTGGGGTCTTTGCAGCTCTTGGATTTATGGCAAACAATATGGGAGTACCAGTTGATAAAGTAGCAAGTGCTGGTGTAGGACTTGCGTTCGTAGTGTTCCCACAAATTATTAATGAATTACCGATGTCACCGTTATTTGGCGTATTATTTTTCTTATCATTAACGGTTGCTGGTATTACATCTCTCATTTCACTTGCAGAAGTATGTTTTGCTGCCGTATCTGAAAAGTTTAGTTTAAGCCGCCAAAAAACAATTGGAATTATGGGGACGCTTCTCGTACTCGTTTCTCTTGTTTTTGCAACACGTGGCGGGCTTATGTTCCTAGATGTTGTTGATTATTTCGCTAATAACTTCGGATTAATTACAATTGCATTAGCGGAAGTTGTTACAATAGGGCTCATTTTACGCCGTTTACCAGTTTATCAAAATCACGCAAACTTCGTATCTGATATTAAGTTAGGCACTTTTTGGAGAGTAAGTTTACTCGTTATTACTCCGCTTATGTTAGGATACATGTTAATTGATGGTACAATCCAAAATATTAAAAAGAACTACGGAGATTATCCAACAGAGTTTGTCGTAACGTATGGTTGGTCAATTGCAGCAGCGTTCCTTATCGTTGCGCTAATCATTAGTCTAAAGAAATGGGATGCACAAATACATTCAGATTCTGCTAAGCTTGAAAAAGAATGGAAAGATCGGGGTGTTTCATAATGAGTGGATCAGCGATTATGATGATGGTTATTGGTATTGTAGTCATTTGGGGAGGACTCGCATTAAGTATTGCAAATTTATTTAAGAAAAAGGCATAAACAAAAAAACATCTGTACCGAAATGGTACAGATGTTTTTTTATGAAAAAATTGTATTAGAAAAAAATTCAATAACCATACTACAACTACGAGGAAGAGTGAAGAGGTGAGTGAAAATTGGAACAAACAATTTATATTAAAATGCGTAATCGATTAAAAGTTTCTCCTACGTATGAAGTAAAGCTGAGTGATGTTGCTCAACTTGCAGGAGATGCTCTTGTAGTTCAGTCGTTACAGGATGAGATAGTTTACAAAATAACAGCGCATGATAAGACGCACGTTGTAATTGATGTTATGAAAATAATTGAGGTTATTCAAAGGAAAGCGGCCGATATACAAATTAATTTACTCGGTTCTGGACAAACTCTTGTTGAAATTATATATGAAAAAAAGAAAGTACATCCGATTTTCTTCGGACTTGTATGGTTATTACTTTTCATTGGAGCGGCTCTTGCGATCATTTATTTTCATGAAGATGTAAGTATGCAACAAGTGCACCAACGGTTATATTACATGATTACGGGAGAATTTAAGGCACAACCACTTTTATTTCAAATTCCGTATTCATTAGGTCTTGGGTTAGGTATGGTCTTATTTTTTAATCATGTATTTCAAAAGCGAATTAATGAAGAGCCGAGTCCGTTAGAAGTGGAGATGTTCCAATACCAGCAATCACTTGACCAATATGTAATTGTTCATGAAAACAAGGACAATATGAAACAAATTGCCGATGATTGAGTCTGGATTTGTTATTCTAATTGGTTTAGCGGGAGGAATTGCAGTAGGTAGCGGATATGTCGCATTTTTAGCTGTACTTGGTATAATCCCTCGGCTAGCTCAATTAACGAGAAGTGGAAAGCACATTCAATATTTTGAGTGGGCGGTTATTGCAGGTACGTTAACAGGGGCTTGGTGTAGTTTGAAAAACATTACATTTCAAACATCGCAATATTGGCTTGTTATATTAGGTATATTTTGTGGCACATTTATTGGAATGCTGGCAGCAGCATTAACAGAAGTATTAAATGTTTTACCTATTTTAGCGAAACGAGTAGGGGTAGAGGGGAAGATTGTTGTTTTACTCGTTGCTCTTGTACTTGGGAAAGTAATAGGCTCGTTGTTTCACTGGATTTATTTCGTAAAGTAGGAGGCGATATATAAATGACAGGGCGAAAACTAAAGGATGATTACGTAAATAAAGTGAAGGAGTACCATCCGAAACCAAATTATTTCATAAATTGCGTTAAAGCATTTTTGGTAGGTGGACTCATTTGTACAATCGGGGAAGTATTGATGAAATTTTATATACATTATTTTCATTTTAGTGAACAAGAGGCAGGAAACCCAACGGTTGCAACTCTTGTATTATTATCGGCGATTTTAACAGGTTGTGGTGTATATGATAAAATCGGTCAATTTGCTGGAGCTGGATCGGCCGTACCTGTTACAGGATTTGCGAATTCTATGGCGAGCGCTGCGCTAGAACATAAGAGTGAAGGCATTGTGCTAGGGATTGCTACAAACATGTTTAAGCTAGCGGGAAGTGTTATCGTTTTCGGGGTCGTTGGAGCATATATTATTGGGTTAATAAGATATACGTTTAAAATTTTTATGTCTTAAAGGAGGGGCTAATATGAGGTTGACAGGAAAACAAACGTGGGTATTTCAAAATGATATTTATGTGAATGCAACCGGTACTGCTGTCGGTCCAAAAGAAGCCGAAGGCCCTCTTGGAAAGGATTTTGATATTTCATATGATGATTTACATTGCGGAGAGGAAAACTGGGAGCTTGCTGAACGAAGATTAATGTCAGATTCGATTCAACAAGTTTTGGAAAAAGGAAATGTAAAAACATCACAAATTGATTTCTTTTTAGCGGGTGATTTATTAAATCAAACAGTGACAGCAAATTATGTTGCGCGTAAGTGGGGGATTCCCTTTTTAGGCATGTTTAGCGCTTGTGCGACGTCGATGGAGACTTTAGCGGTCGGATCAGCCTTTATTGACGGTGGATTTGCAAATCGTGTTTTAGCGACGGTAAGTAGTCATAATGCAACGGCTGAAAGACAGTTTCGTTATCCAACCGAGTATGGAGGACAAAAACCAGGAACAGCAAATTCCACTGTTACAGGTGCGGGATCCATATTAATTAGTAAAGAAAAAAGTGCCATTAAAATTACGGCAGCTACGATTGGAAAAGTACAAGATTTAGGAATTGCGAATCCTTTAGATATGGGGTCGGCGATGGCCCCTGCTGCTGCTCATACAATTCAGCAACACTTTGAAGATTTGAAGAGAAGTGCCAATGATTATGATTTGATTGTTACCGGTGATTTATCAGCTATTGGGACACCAATCGCGAAACAACTGTTGCTAGAAGAAGGTTATGATATTGGGCATATATATAATGATTGCGGATTAATGATTTATAATTCCGGTCAAGAAGAAGTATTTGCCGGTGGTAGTGGTTGTGCTTGTTCAGCTGTTGTCACATATGGTCATTTATTAAGAGAGATGCAAAAAGGGAACTTACAACGAATTTTTGTTGTTGCTACTGGCGCGTTATTAAGTCCGATGATGATGCAGCAGAAAGAAACAATTCCAACGATTGCGCATGGTGTCGTATTTGAGAGAGTGAAGGGAGAGTGAATTGTGGATTTTATATATGCATTTCTTGTAGGAGGCGTTATTTGTGTCATTGGACAAATATTATTAGATTTCGCAAAGTTAACACCAGCCCATTTGATGGCTACCTTTGTAGTCATAGGAGCAGTGTTAGATGGATTCGGATTGTACGATAAGCTCATAAAGTTTGCTGGTGCTGGTGCGACAGTTCCTATTACAAGTTTTGGACATTCCCTATTACACGGAGCAATGCATGCGGCAGAAAAACACGGATATATAGGGATTGGTATAGGTATGTTTAGTTTAACGTCTGCAGGCATTTCTGCAGCGATATTATTTTCATTTTTTGTAGCAATTATATGTAAACCGAAAGGATAAATCAAATGAGACGAAGGGTTATTTTGGTCACAGATGGAGATGAATATGCAAAGCGAACAATTGAGCTTTTAACGAAGGAATTTGGGGGAAGGTGTATTTCGGCGTCACAAAGTAATCCAACCAAATTGACAGGGAAGAAAGTTGTTGAGCTTATTATGCAAACGCCATATGACCCTGTATTTGTCATGTTTGATGACAGCGGATTTATTGGAGAAGGATCTGGTGAAAAAGCTTTAAAATATGTAGCTACGCATAAACAAATTGATGTACTTGGGATTTTGGCAGTAGCGTCTAATACACATCATTGGGAATGGGCACGCGTAGATGTAAATGTAGATCGGAATGGGAACTTAACGGAATATGGTGTTGATAAATTTGGACTTCCAGATGGTGAAATTGGCAGAATTAGCGGAGATACAATTTATTGTTTAGACGATTTGAATGTTCCTGTCATCGTTGGAATTGGTGATATTGGTAAGATGTGTGGAAATGATGAATGGGAGAGAGGATCACCAATTACTAAAAAAGCAATTCAGTTAATTTTGGAAAGGAGTGGTTTTTATGACGAAGCCTAAAAAAGTAGAAATCCCTATTTCATCTTTCATAAGTGATAATGAAAATTACTTAAAGCAAACAGCTGGACTGGGTGTTACATACGATGTTGGTATTCGTAAATTTCAAATTTTAAATAAAGAAATTGGTGTGTTATTTGTAAACGGACTTTGTGATACAAATTATATTATCCCTATTTTAGAAGAAGCGGTGGATACAAATGAAATAAGAGATGTAGAAGAAGATACAGTGAAGCTTTTAGAGAATCGTTTAATTCATCAACAAGTAAGTAAAGTGAAAACGATGGATGAGGTAATGCTTCAAGTATTATCAGGACTCATTATTATATTTGTGGAAGGAGAAACGGAAGCTTTTGCGATAGATGTTCGTAGTTATCCAGGACGAACACCAACAGAACCAGATACAGAAAAGGTAGTACGTGGTGCAAGGGATGGATTTGTTGAAAATATCGTTGTAAATACAGCATTAATTCGTAGAAGGATACGTGACCCACGTCTTCGAAATGAAATGATTCGAGTAGGAGATCGATCACAAACGGATATTTGCATTACATATGTACAAGATGTTGCAAATCCGGATTTAGTTAAGATTATAAAACAAGAATTAAATAACATTGAAGTAGACGGGATTACGATGGCGGATAAAACGATAGAGGAATTTGTAGTTAAACAAGGCTATAATCCCTTCCCGCTTATTCGATACACAGAAAGACCAGATGTAGCGGCAAATCATCTACTAGAAGGACACGTGCTAGTACTTGTTGATACATCACCGAGTGCTATGATTACTCCAACAACATATTTTCATCATTTACAGCATGCAGAAGAGTTTAGACAAAATCCAGCTGTAGGTACATTTTTACGTTGGGTACGTTTTTTAGGTGTTATATTTTCGCTGTTCTTATTACCATTTTGGTTAGTTTTTGTATTTGATCCAACTCTTTTACCAGAAAGTCTTGCTTTCATTGGACCAAACAAGATGACGCATTTACCAATTTTATTACAAATTTTGATGGCTGAAATTGGACTTGAATTTTTAAGGATGGCTGCCATTCATACACCGACATCATTATCATCTGCAGCAGGATTAATTTCCGCCATATTAATTGGTCAAATAGCAATTGATGTAGGTTTATTTGTACCAGAAGTAATTTTATACGTAGCAGTTTCTATGATTGGAGCATATGCAACACCGAGTTATGAACTAGGGCTTGGGAATAAAATCGGGAAGCTATTTGTCATTATTTTGACAGGGATATTTCATGAAATGGGATTTGTAGTTGGAATGACGATATTAATTTTATTTTTAACGTCTATAAAAAGTTTACAAACACCGTATTTATGGCCGTTTTTACCATTTGATTGGGGCGCATTAACAAAAATTCTACTCCGTCCAACGATGTCTAGTTTAAAAGTACGCCCAAGTATTGTAAAACCTCAAAATGTAAGAAGACAAAAATAAACGGGAGTATACACCCGTTTATTTTTTTAGCAAAAATTTATTGTTTTTTAACAAAAATCAAACATTTTTTGTGTACACTTAGAGTAGATATTGTGTATGGAAGGGGAAGAGGACATGATTAAATTATTTGTAAGTGATTTAGATGATACGCTCGTTTACAATGTGAATCATATGCAAAAAGAAGATGAACGTGCACTTTGTTGGTTAGCTGAAAAAGGGACAAATATTTGTTTTGCCTCTGGCCGCTTTACTCATCGAATTGATGAAGTTGTAAATAGGTTTGCATTCCCGTATTACACAACTAGTTTAAATGGAGCAACAATGTTACTACCAGATGGAAAAATATTTCATGAATCAAGTTTTGAAGATGGGATTGCCCAGGAAATATATCGATATATCCATAAAAAGGGACTAGCAGATATTGTTTGTGCAAATGAGCAACGATATACAAAAAGAAAGAATGAACATCATCATAATTTTGAAACATATATGGGTGTGCATATTGCTGAGATAGAAGCATTAGAGGAGGAATTTGGTAAGACTGTACATCCTGCGAAATTGTTTGTTTTTGGGGAAGAAGAGACAATTGCAGCATTAGATCAAGAATTACGAGATACATTTCAGAGCGAAGCGGAAGTTTTTATGTCTGGTAAACGCTATGTTGACATTATGCCAAGGGGAGTAAGTAAGGGGAGTGCTTTAAGGCGACTAATGGAACATTTGCAAATTGAGGCAAATGAAGTTGCATGCATTGGAGATTCCTTCAATGATATTTCTATGTTTGATGTAACCCCGCATTCCTTTACTCTCCATCATGCTCATCCATATGTGAAGGAGAAGGCAAATCATATTGTTCGTTCGGTCGAAGAAGCTGTTATGAAATTGCCGTTACTTGTATAAAAAAGAAGCTCGTCACTGACGAGCTTCTTTTTATTTGAATAACGATTTAACAAAATCAATGATACTTGAGAAGAAATCTTTCACTTTATCTAGGAAACCTTGCCCTTCTTCAGATCCTAAAAAGGCAGAAACGTGTTCTTTTGCTTTATTTAACTGACTGCCAACTTGATTCCAATCGATATTAAGATTTTTCATTTTATCAAATAGCGCAACTAAGTTATCTAACTGTTCATCCGTTAATGTAATACCAAGTTGATCCGCAATTTTTTTAATTAATGAACGTAAATCTTCAGTCGTTTTTGGCTGCTCTTTGGCAATCTCTTCTTTAATTTTTGCAACAAGTTGAACTGCTTTTTCTTCACCAATTTTATCACCGAGCTCGGCTGTTTGCACCATTTCTTCATTGGCTACTTTTTTTACTTCCTCAGGAATTGCTTTGTTCGATGTTGTTTCATAGGCTTTCATTAAACCTGTTAAAGCAGCGGTTCCTGAAACTTTAAAAGGTGCAGTAATTTGAATTTCTGCATCTTTCACACCTGCTGTAATAAGTGCGTTTGTGTACATTGCATCTGTTATCGAATTAATGTTTTTTGAACGTACAATAAGGCCAGAACCTGGCTTTGTATATGTGATCATAGAAGAGGAAATTGCTCTCGTACCAATTTGCGCTTTTGGAACAATCCCTTCTAGAAATTTATGTTCTTCCGCATTAGACACAGTAATGATTGTAGCATCTTTCGGTGCGTTCATTTCTTTTAACAGATCTTGTTTTTGTTGTTCAGACAAGTTTTCTCCTAGTGTAACAATTGATTCTCCTTCGATGATGTCTGCAAACGAAGCTGTTGGCATCATAAATACCGTTACAGCTAATAGCAGAGCTAGTAATTTCGTTTTCACGAAAAATCGCTCCCTTTCTCTTTCTAAAATTTTCGGGCAACACAGTTATTATAGTATATATTTCTTATTTGTCACCTAGCTTTTTCCACATTTCAAAAAACAAGTATGTAGATTGTCGGATTCTTTTTGTTTCTAGTCATGAATGTGGTAATATAGTGCTGAGATAGTTGAAAGGAGACATATACGTATGAAAACTTTAGGATACATATTAATGGAAAATGGTGAAAAAATCGATTTAGAATTTTTCCCAGAAGAGGCACCAAAAACAGTAGAAAACTTTAAAAAACTAGCAGAGCAAGGATTTTATGATGGTGTGACATTCCACCGTGTTATTCCTGGCTTCGTAAGCCAAGGTGGAGATCCAACAGGAACAGGTGCAGGTGGCCCAGGTTACTCTATCCCATGTGAAACTGATGGAAATCCTCATAGACACCTTGTAGGATCACTTTCTATGGCTCATGCTGGCCGTAATACAGGTGGTAGCCAATTCTTTATCGTTCATGAGCCACAACCGCATTTAGATGGTGTACATACTGTATTCGGTAAAGCAACAAGCGGTATTGAAGCAGTATTAAACATGCGTCAAGGTGATGTAATGAAAGAAGTTAAAGTTTGGGAAGAATAAGGTAATGAGAAAAGAGAGCGATTGCTCTCTTTTTTGCTTTTTTTAATAGGAATGTGTATGTCATTTACAGTACATGATACAAGTAGTACTGTTATTGCAGTGAAAATATGTTGCTTATGAGAACAAAAAATTAACAAATTACATAGAATACATTAGATTACATGTTTCAATAAATATTTTTTTACATTCATATTGCTAGAATTCATTTGCTCTCATGTGATGAATCGTGAAGTAATAATGAGCGGTGGATGTTTCTTTTCACTTTCATATAACAGTGTTTTTTCTTTTATCTACTTAGGAAAAATAGTACTGAAACATATATTTGACTTTCTTCTTTTTGCTTTGTATGATTATCAAGTTGTTTTAAGCCCTTCTCACTCTGTTGAAAATATTGTAAAATGAATGTGATATGAAAAGAGTGGTTGAGGGGATTAATAGTTTGTAACTTTTGTAAGAAGGGATAAGGGTTATGTTAATTCGTTTTAAAAAAAGTTATGAAAAGATTGCAATGGGGCTTCTTTCATTTATGCCAACGGAAAAAGATGTGAAAACATTACAATTGACTATGAAAGATTATGAAGCAAAGGATGATTGGCAATTGTATTTGTGGAAACAAAATGAAGATTTTGTTGGGATAATGGGGATTGTAAAAAAAGAGAATCAAGTTTTGGAAATTCAGCATTTGAGTGTGAACCCATCTCACCGTCATATGGGTATTGGGACGAAGATGGTACAAGAGTTAAAGAGTAAATTTCTTGAGTTTACAATTTGCGGAAATGAGCAAACAGCAAGTTTTTGCAAAAAGTGTAAAGAGCTTGAACAAAATATACATTCGTGAAAGCAGAGATAAGTAGTTTATTATCTCTGCTTTCTTTTTTGTAATTGCTCATTTCGTTCAGCAATGACCTCTGTTCGATCACGTAATGTGTGCTTATGTATGATATATTCACTAGAATTAGCATTTACATCTTTCCAAGGGAGGTTTTGATTCTGACATAATTCCATGCAGTGCTGTTCTAATGCTGTATCTGATAATGGTAAAAATAACGGTGTAAAACCTTCTTCTTTCTGTATAGATTGTAATCTATCCTTGAGTAAGAATAGAAGTTGTGTAGCATTTATTCCTAAACGTTGTAAAGGTGCACTGTTTTTTTCTAAAATCGTTATGGCGCTTTTCATCATCTTCTCTGAGCCATTCCAGTTAGAGCGTCTTTGATGGTATAAAGAAACTGCAATTTGAATGAGGCCGACTAAGTAATTGTCACGATTTCCTCTTGGTTTTTCTTTCCAATATTCTTCTAGTATTTCGTGGCATTCAAAATAATCATAATCTCCGTGAAAATGAATTAAAAATTGTATGTATTCGGTAGGATACATGTTCTTCACCTCTGTTTAACGGTTATAAATACAAGTGTATCATAGAAATATGAACAATAAACGACTAGGGAGTTTTCCCTAGTCGTTATTGTTCATATTAGCAGAAGCAAGCTGCCCCTACAATAATTAGTAAAATAAACAATACAACAAGTAATGCGAACCCACCGCTAAAACCGCAATCAACGTGACCCATAGTTTTTTGACCTCCTACATTGTTCTTACTACACTGTTATCATATGAAGTGGTGGGCATGATGACATAGGCATCGGTCTATTTTTAATTAAATTTCTTAAAAAGGTTGGATAGAACATGAGTATGCTCTATACTTATGTTGTTATAGAAAAAATGTGGTGGGATGCTTTGTGCAGTATAATTTTAAAGTAGAGGCTTTTGAAGGGCCTTTAGATTTATTGTTACATTTAATACATCGTTATGAAATTGACATATATAATATTCCTGTAGCGGAAATTACAGAGCAATATTTATCTTATGTTCACACGATGAAAGAACTACAATTAGATGTTGCAAGTGAGTATTTAGTAATGGCTGCAACGTTATTACAAATTAAAAGTAAAATGTTGTTGCCGAAACATGAAGAAGATGTACTTGATAACGGTGATGACTTTATAGATGATCCTCGTCAAGAATTGATGGAGAGGTTAATTGAATATAAGAAATATAAGCAAGTTGCTACTGAGCTAAAAGAAAGAGAACAAGAAAGAGCACAGCTATATACACGTCCGCCAATTGATTTTACATCGTTGCAACAAGAAGAGGAGACGAACTTGCCTCTTGATGTTACGTTATATGATATGCTAGCGGCGTTTCAAAAATTAATGCGCCGAAAAAAAGCAAAGAAACCTGTAACAACACGTATTACTCGTCAAGAAATACCAATTGAACAGCGCATGACTGATATTTTAAAGCAGTTAGAAATACAAGGTGGTCGTCAAAGTTTTTATGATTTATTTGTTGATGATGAACGAGAAATAATGGTTGTAACATTTTTAGCGGTTCTTGAGCTGATGAAAAATCAACAAATCATAATTGAACAAGAACATAATTTTGACGAAATTTTCGTATCAAGCTCTATTAAATCAGCATAGATCTAGTATGAAAAATGGGATAGACAAATTATATCTCATGCTAAGTTTGAATGTATCGTTTGGAACAAGAGAAAAAATATTGAACCGAACGCATTGATTGTGATTCGGTTTTTTGATGTGTGTTTTTATGGAGAAATAGAAGGAAGGAGCTCGTAAAATGGATAGAACAGAACAGAAATCAATCATTGAAGGGCTTTTATTTGTTTCTGGTGATGAAGGAATTTATCCAGAACAAATAGCGAAAGTCCTTGAAATTGAAGGAAACGAAGTAATCGATATTTTAGAAGAAATGCAAAAAGAATGTGAAAGTGCACACCGCGGTTTGCAAATTGTACAGTATGCAAAAGTATATCGTTTTGCTACAAAGAAAGAACATGCGTCGTATTATCAAAAATTAATAGACATCCCAACAGCTGCTTCACTCTCTCAGGCTGCTCTAGAAACGTTAGCGATTGTTGCATACCGTCAACCAATCACAAGAACAGAAATGGAAGAGATTAGAGGGGTAAAAACCGATAAGGCGTTACAAACGTTAGTTTCACACTTGCTTATAAAAGAAATGGGAAGAGCAGAAGGACCTGGGCGTCCTATTTTATATGGAACAACGAAAGAATTTTTGGACACGTTTGGATTGAAAACATTAGATGATTTACCTCCGCTTTCTGAAGAAAACGAACAAATGAATGAAGCGGATTTATTCTTCGGTTCTTTACAAGAGATATCGAAATAAAAGCTTAGCATTTTGCTAAGCTTTTTTTGTATATCAATTATATACCGTGCCATACTAATTGAAAAAAAGGAGACGAGTTATGAAAGGTATGCGAAGTATTTTATTGTTAGTTTCTGTTTTGTTATGCTTTTCTTTAAATAGTGCATCGGCCAAAAGGTATATGATGTCTATTCATACTGCGTCTCCAATACATATGCAGCGGCAACATTTTGGTAAAATGAAAGTGAGTTTCTTAAAAGTAGGGCAAGGTGATGCAACACTTATTATATTACCAAATGGACAAACGATGTTAATTGATGGGGGACCTTATGAAGCTGGTGAGGTTATCATCCAAAAACTAATTGAAAAAGGGATTAATCATTTAGATGCTATCGTTAGTACTCATCCTGATATGGATCATATAGGAGGGCTCATTCCGATTGTAGAGCAAATGCCGGTTTCACTTATATTAGATAGCGGAAAAACATATAGTTCTTTTACTTATCATACGTATCGGAATCATATTAAAAAAAGAGGGATTCCTTTCGTTTCAGTAAAAGAAGGACAATACATCCCGCTAGATCCGCATGTATCCATACAAGTATTAAATAATGGGAAATCAAAAGATGAAAATAATGAATCTTCAATTGTGTTAAAGGTACGATACGGAAAAGCAGATTTTTTATTAATGGGTGATGCGGATGTGCGGACGGAAACTGAAATATTAAAGCAATTTGATGTACATGCAGATGTATTAAAGGTGGGACATCACGGCTCCTATACTTCAACAAGTGAAATGTTTCTAAAGAAGGTAGAACCACAGTTCGCGATTCTTTCATATGGGAGCAAAAATCCGTATGGACATCCGCACCAAAGTGTAGTGAGACGATTAAAACAGCATGGTATAATGATGTATGGAACAAATAGACGTACTGTAGAAATGGAAACAGACGGTGAACATATTACAATTGGGTCTAGCGGATTAATGCCATTACTTAAGTGATGTATACGATAGATGATATTGTTCCTTTTTGGAAAAAATGAATAACATATATTATAATTGCGAGAGATGTACTAAGCTTCCTTTTTGTTAAACAAAGAGGAAATTTTATTCGAATGTATAGACAACTACTCGTGCATATATTAAGATGGAATTAGGCGAATAAGGTAATAATAACAAGTAGGTATTTCATGGGAAAGGATCGATGAAAATGAAAACGCAAGTTGTCATCAATGCCAAAATTTATACAGGTCAAGAAGTAGTGGAAAACGGATTTATTCGTTACGCAGAAACAATTAAAGAAATTGGTTTGATGGCTCAATATGTATCACAAGAAAATGAAGCGGTTTTAGATGCAGCAGGGAAAATTGTGATTCCAGGTATGATTGATGTTCATATTCATGGTGGATACGATATTGATGCGATGGATGCAAATAGCGATGGGTTAGTAACTCTAGGTAAAGAAATGTTAAAAGAAGGAGTTACAACTTACTTCCCAACAACAATGACACAAGCTCCAGAAGCAATCGAAGCGGCATTACATGCTGCGAAGGAAGCGAAAGAAAAAGGAGCACATTTCGAATATATTCATTTAGAAGGACCGTATGTTTCAAAAAAACGTGCAGGTGCACAACCACTTGAACATATTGTTCCTGCGAATATTGAACAATTTAAACAATGGCAGGAAGCAAGCGGGAATTTAATTAAATTAGTAACATATGCACCTGAAGAAGAGGGTGCGTTAGAGTTTGAGCAGTATCTTGCTGAAACTGGTGTTGTTGGCACAATGGGACATACAGATGCAATTGATGCACAACTAAAAAATAGAAACATTACACATGCAACGCACTTATACAATCAAATGCGTGGATTACATCACCGTGAACCAGGAGTTGTTGGTCATGTGTTATTAAATCCAGATGTAATGGTTGAAGTAATTACAGATGGTATTCACATTCACCCTGATATGGTGAAATTAGCATATAAATTAAAAGGCCCGAAAAAAGTAAGTGTTATTACTGACGCAATGCGTGCAAAAGGTCTTGAAGATGGATTATATGAGCTTGGCGGACAGCCTGTACATGTAAAAGATGGTAGTGCTCGATTAGAAGATGGAACGTTAGCTGGTAGTATTCTAAAAATGGATCAAGCTTTCCGAAATGTAATTGAATTTACAGGTTGTTCAATCGAAGATGCAGTACTAATGACATCAGTTAACCAGGCAGAAGAGTTTGGATTAAATAATAAAGGTGCGTTAGCGGTAGGAAAAGATGCAGACTTTGTTGTGATGAATGAGGATTTACATGTATATGATACGGTTCGTTTAGGAATTCATATGAAGGAAGGGAAGTAATTAAATGAATATTCTTGTTGTAAAAACTCCAGAAGAACTAGCAGAAGCAGGTTATAAATTAATTGAAGAAGTTGTAAAAACAAAAGAAAATCCAACATTAGGAATGGCTACAGGAAGCTCTCCATTAGGTATTTATGCAGAAATGCGAAAAAATAAACTTGATACAAGCCGTGTAACCACTGTAAACTTAGATGAGTACGTAAATTTACCACATGAAGATAAAAACAGCTATCATTATTTCATGCAAGAACAGTTGTTTGATCATCTTCCATTTAAACAAACTTATGTACCAAACGGGATGGCAAGTGATTTAGAGGAAGAGTGCAAACGTTATGAGGGCATTCTAGCTGCTAACCCAGTTGACCTACAGATTCTTGGAATCGGTGAAAACGGTCACATCGGATTTAACGAGCCAGGGACACCGTTTAATTCTCCAACAAACATTGTTGAATTAACAGAATCTACACGCCAAGCAAACCTTCGCTTCTTCGAGAAAGAAGAAGATGTGCCAACTCATGCAATTACAATGGGAATTGGAAGCATTATGAAAGCGAAACAAATTCTACTTGTTGCTATGGGTGCTAAAAAGGCAGAAGCTGTTAAAGAATTATTGCAAGGTGAATATAGTGAAGCGTGTCCTGCTACAGTTTTACAACGTCATCCGAATGTAACCGTAATCGCTGATCAAGAAGCTCTATCTTTATGCAGTGAGGCGATTGCTGATGAACATCGACAAGTATTCACCATTTCCGATCTATTATCAGATTCAAGAGTGGGTGAAACAGCTAATTGAGGACGGCGAATGGAAGCCGGGAGATAAAATCCCATCTGAGAATGAACTTTGCGATAAGTTCGAAGTGAGTCGTATGACAATCAGACAGGCGATTAATAATTTAGTGGAACAAGGTTATTTATATCGGAAACGTGGAATCGGTACGTTTGTCCAACTTCCGAAAGTGGAACAAAAATTGCAAGGAATGACAGGATTCACAGAAGACATGATTTCTCGTGGGATGAACCCAAGTAGTCAATTATTAAGTTTCCGCCTCGTTCCAGCTACTGCGAAAATAGCAGACCGGCTGAGAATACAGGAGGGAGAGTCGGTTTATGAAGTGAGGCGTATTCGCTTAGCTGATGATGAACCGATTGCTTTTGAGACGACATATTTGTCGCCAGCTCTTGTAAAAGATATTAACGAAGAAATATTGCAACAATCTTTATATGAACATTTAGAGAAAAAACTGGGCTTTAAACTTGTTAGCGCTACTCAATCAATTGAAGCTTCAATTGCAACGGATAATGAAGCCGAACATCTGCATATTCCTAAAAAGGCGCCAGTACTTGTAATGCGTCAATGGTCATATTCAGAAGGTGAAGTACCGTTAGAGTACGTGAAATGTATTTATCGTGGGGATCGTTATAAATTTATTACAAACATCGCACGTAATAAATAATATATTTCAGTTTGTGAAGTACAGTAAATGTCAAATTGTTTAACATGTAAAGAAAAAATACGACTCATCCTTACAAGGAGTGAGTCGTATTTTTATTATGAGCAATTACATGTTTAACAGCATCTTTAACTGTATTTACTACATAGTGAGCGTGTTCTTTTACTGCTTCATCAGCTTGAGACATAGCAAAACTGTGAGGAGTTAAAGAAAACATTGGAATATCATTATAAGAATCTCCTATGCAAGCAATTTCCTCTGGTTGTAATTGAAACTCTTTTAATAAAACAGAAATAGCAGAACCTTTACTAATATTAGGTGGCATTACATCTAAACATTGTTCTGCTGAAATGAAGGTACTAACTTTTCCATGGAATTTTTCGTCAATTTTTTTCTGAAGAAGTTGTAAACTTTCCTTTGTTCCGCCGACAGAGATTTTATTTGGGAAAATAGTATCATCAATCTTTTCTAATAGATGCGGTTCTTCAACGGAAGTCATCGTTACTTGTTGTTCCAGTTCATGAATAAATGGTGTTTTCTCTTCAATGTAATAATTATGTTCATCACTTACATAACGAAAATAAGGATCTTCATTTGTCATTGCTAATAGATCAGGTAGAATACTCGAATCGAATGTTGCTGATAATAGTTGCTTGTTTTCGTGCGTGTATACGAAAACACCATTTACGCTAATACGGTGGAAATTTGTATTTACAGCTTTCATTAAGTCTGCAATTTCGTTATCAAGTCGGCCAGAAGCGAAACAAAGAATAACATTTTGCTCAGCAAGACTGCGAAGTGCTGCAATATCCTGTTCGTCAATTAATCCTCCGTGTTGCATCATTGTACCATCGATATCACTTACAAACATTTTAATCATGTTGTTATCTCCTTTCTATGTACAGTTGCTCTTACATTATACGCATCATATATAAACATGTCTAAAAAATGAATTTTTATGAAATGGTAGATGTTTTACATTGACGACAAAGAAGAATATTCTGTAACATAAAAGCAGGCTATTTAAGTACGAGGGTGGTGTTATATGAGTAATTATCTAGAAATTAAAAAAGTTTTAAATAATAATGTCATCATTGCTAGCCATCCTGAACACGAGGAAGTAGTAGTGATTGGTAAAGGAATTGGTTTTGGGAAAAAAGCAAAAGACGTATTGGAGCAAGAACAAATTGAAAAAATGTTTGTTTTAAAAAATGAACGTGACCGTGAACAATATAAACTGTTAGTGCCACATGTGAGTGAAAAATTAATTGAATTAATGAATGATATTATGTTCTATATTCAAGAAAAAGCAAAATCACCATTGAATGAACATATTCATATCGCTTTAACAGATCATATTTCTTTTGCGATTAAGCGGTTAAAACAAGGACTTACCATTGATAATCCTTTTTTAGTTGAAACGAAAATGCTCTATCCAGAGGAATATGAAATTGCTGAAGGTGTTGTAGACCTTTTAAATTCTCGTTTGCAAATTACATTGCCAGAAGGAGAAGTTGGGTTTATTGCACTCCATATTTACAGTTCACTTACAAATTCAGATTTATCTTCAGTTAATCAAAACTCCCGTCTCATTGCACAGCTTGTATCTTTAATTGAGACAAACTTACAAATTACATTAGATCAAGAAAGTATCCACTATTTACGCCTTATCCGTCATTTGCAATATGCTATTGAACGGGTGAAAAAAGGGGAGAAAGTAGAGGAATCACAGAGTTTTGCTGATTTATTAAAGGCGGAATATCCCGTCTGTTATAATTTAGCTTGGAAGCTAGTTAAGGTCATGCAAAAAGAATTGCAACTTCCTGTTTATGAAGCAGAGAGCATATATTTAACGATGCATTTGCAGCGCTTAGTGAAAGCAGAGCATGTGTAAAAAGACATATATTTTTGTCTAAAATGAAAACGTTAAAAAAAATGATTGAATCGCTTACAATAGTTATGTATAATAACTATTGCAAAGTTATACAAATTTCGACAAACACATTAAGGTAAATAACGAAAACGTTTGCCTTAATTATAGTGAACTTATACGTAAACCTATTTTTGACACGTGTTACTGATTCGATCAGGCATGAGTGGAGAAAAGTAAGGAATGTAAGCTTGAGAAAGGGATATACTACCCTTTGTATAGCTATCGTTCTATCTTTTTTTCCTCATGTCTTTTTGGCGTTTGTCGGAAGGTATCAATATAGATAAGAGAGGAAGGGTTTCCATGTTTAAGAAGATCTTTGGTGTTCTTCAAAAAGTCGGAAAAGCGTTAATGCTTCCAGTAGCGATTTTACCGGCAGCAGGTATTTTACTTGGATTTGGTAATGCATTTCAAAATCCACAGTTAACAAATGTTATTCCTGCTTTAAAAGCAGATTGGTTCGTAATGGTAGCAAAAATTATGGAACAATCTGGTGATATTATTTTCGCTAACCTTGCATTATTATTCGCAGTTGGGGTAGCAATTGGTTTAGCTGGTGGAGACGGAGTAGCTGGTTTAGCAGCATTCGTCGGCTACTTAATTATGAACAAAACGATGAGTGTGTTCTTAGAAGTAGATAAGCTAGTGAAAGTAACAAGTTCTGGGGCAGACCCAGTAAAAATTGGATTTGCAGATCCAGCATATGCAAACGTATTAGGAATTCCAACGCTACAAACGGGAGTATTTGGTGGTATTATCGTCGGTATAGTGGCGGCATATTGCTACAATAAATACTTCAATATTGAATTACCATCATACTTAGGTTTCTTCGCAGGTAAGCGTTTCGTACCGATCGCAACTGCAACATTCTCTTTAGTAGTAGGTATTATCATGTGCTTCATTTGGCCATACATTCAAGGTGGCTTAAATACGTTCTCACATCAAATGATTGATGCAAATAGAACGATAGCAGCATTCATATTTGGTTTAATTGAACGCTCATTAATTCCATTTGGATTACATCACATTTTCTATTCACCGTTCTGGTTCGAATTCGGTCAGTATACAAATGCAGCTGGCGAATTAATCCGTGGTGACCAAAAAATCTTTATGGCACAGTTAAAAGACGGTGTAGAATTAACAGCAGGTACATTTACAACTGGTAAGTATCCGTTCATGATGTTCGGTCTTCCAGCAGCAGCATTAGCAATGTACCACGAAGCACGTCCAGAAAATAAAAAATTAGCAGCTGGTATTTTAGGTTCTGCTGCATTAACATCTTTCTTAACAGGTATTACAGAACCACTTGAATTTTCATTCTTATTCGTAGCACCAGTATTATTCGGAATTCACGCCGTATTCGCTGGTCTATCATTTATGACAATGCAAATTTTAGGTGTTAAAATTGGTATGACATTCTCTGGTGGTTTAATCGACTTTATGCTATTCGGTGTACTACCAGGCCGTACAGCATGGTGGTGGGTAATTATTGTTGGTCTTGTACTAGCAGTTATTTACTACTTCGGATTCCGCTTTGCAATCCGTAAATGGAATTTAAAAACACCGGGTCGTGAAGTAGCAAATGCGAATGACGGCGCAGGAAAAGCAGAAGCTGGTGAACTTCCACGTGAAGTATTAGTTGCACTTGGTGGTAAAGAAAACATTGCTTCTTTAGACGCTTGTATTACTCGTTTACGTGTTCAAGTTAACGAACAAAAGAATGTAAACAAAGATCGCTTAAAAGAGCTTGGGGCAGCTGGTGTACTTGAAGTTGGAAATAACATTCAAGCTATTTTCGGACCGAAATCTGACACGTTAAAATCACAAATTCATGATATTATGTCAGGTCGTACACCTCATGTTGAAAAAGAAGAGCCTGTAAAAGTAGAAGAAGCTCCTCAAAAAGTTGATGAAAACGAAACAATCGTTTCACCAATTGAAGGAAAAATCTTACCGATTACAGAAGTACCTGATCAAGTATTCTCAGGAAAAATGATGGGAGACGGATTTGCAATCGAGCCAACAGAAGGAACAGTAGTTTCTCCAGTTAACGGTGAGATCGTTAACGTATTCCCTACAAGGCATGCGATTGGTATTCAATCTGAAGGCGGAAAAGAAATTTTAATCCACTTTGGTATTGATACAGTAAAATTAAATGGTGAAGGTTTTGAAGCACTTGTAGCACAAGGCGACAAAGTGAAACAAGGACAACCATTATTAAAAGTAGATCTTGCATTTGTAAAAGAAAATGCACCATCTATCATTACACCAATTGTCTTTACGAATTTACAACAAGGGCAACAAGTCGAATTGAAAAAAGATGGAAATGTTAAGAAGGGCGAAAACGCTATTATTGACATTCAATAGGAATTTGACGCAAAATGTTTATAATTATAATAGGCGATGTGGTTGACCGAACATCGCCTATTATATACAATAGATGATGTAGTACTCACGTCTATACAACTAAAAAATACTGTAATTTAAAGGAGATAAATTATCATGGAAAAAATCTTTAAAGTAACTAGCGACTCAGGAATTCATGCTCGTCCAGCAACTCTACTTGTAAACACTGCAAGCAAATTTGGTTCTGACATTAACTTAGAGTATAACGGAAAGAACGTTAACTTAAAATCAATCATGGGCGTTATGTCTTTAGGCATTCAACAAAACGCAGAAATTAAAATCACTGCAAATGGTGATGATGCAGCTCAAGCACTAGCAGCTATCGAAGAAACTATGAAAAACGAAGGATTAGGAGAATAATGACTCTTAACATTCAAGGGATCGCTGCATCAAGTGGGATTGCTATTGCAAAGGCTTTCAGACTTGAGAATCCTGAATTTAACATCGAAAAGAAATCAATTACAAACGAAGCTGCAGAAATTGCACGCTTAGACGCTGCGCTTGAGAAAGCAAAAACTGAATTAGAAGCTATTAAGGACCACGCTTTTGCTGAGCTGGGTGCTGACAAAGCTGCGATCTTTGAAGCACATTTATTAGTGTTAAATGATCCAGAACTAGTAAACCCAGTAAAAGATAAAGTAAATAGCGAAAAAGTAAATGCTGAATTTGCAATGGATGAAGTTGCATCAATGTTTATTTCTATGTTTGAAAACATGGATAACGAATATATGAAAGAACGTGCTGCGGACATTCGTGACGTAACAAAACGTGTTCTTGCACATTTACTAGGCATTAACTTCTCAAATCCAGGTACAATTTCTGAAGAAGTAATCATCATTGCTGAAGATTTAACACCATCTGATACAGCTCAGTTAAACCGTAAGTATGCAAAAGGTTTTACAACTGATATCGGTGGACGTACATCTCACTCTGCGATTATGGCTCGTTCTATGGAAATTCCAGCTGTTGTTGGTACGAAAGTTGTTATGGAGAAAATCCAAAACGGCGATATCGTAATCATCGATGGTTTAGATGGAGAAGTAATTGTAAATCCATCAGAAGAAACTCTTCGCTCGTTTGAAGAAAAGAAAGCGAAATTTGAAGAGCAAAAAGCTGAATGGGCAAAATTAAAAGACCAAGCTACTGTAACAAGTGATGGACATCACGTTGAGCTTGTTGCAAATATCGGAACACCAAATGATGTACAAGGTATTATCGATAATGGCGGAGAAGGCGTTGGTTTATACCGTACAGAATTCTTATACATGGGCCGTGACAATCTTCCAACAGAAGAAGAGCAGTTCGAAGCGTATAAAGCAGTTCTTGAAGGTGTAAAAGAAGGTCAACCTGTTGTTGTTCGTACACTTGATATCGGTGGAGATAAAGAGCTTCCATACTTACATTTACCAAAAGAAATGAACCCATTCTTAGGATACCGTGCAATTCGCTTATGTCTTGATGAGCAAGATGTGTTCCGTACACAACTTCGTGCATTACTTCGTGCTAGCGTATACGGTAATTTAAAAATTATGTTCCCAATGATTGCAACTCTTGATGAGTTCCGTCAAGCGAAAGCAATCTTGTTAGAAGAGAAAGCGAAACTTGTAGAAGCGGGTACAACTGTTTCTGATTCTATTGAAGTTGGTATGATGGTTGAAATCCCAGCTTCGGCAGTATTAGCAGATCAATTCGCAAAAGAAGTTGATTTCTTCTCTATTGGAACAAATGATTTAATCCAATACACAATGGCTGCAGACCGTATGAACGAACAAGTATCTTACTTATACCAACCATATAACCCATCTATTTTACGTCTTGTAAAAATGGTTATCGATGCTGCTCATAAAGAAGGCAAATGGGCTGGTATGTGTGGTGAGATGGCGGGAGATTCACTTGCTATCCCATTATTATTAGGATTAGGTTTAGATGAGTTCAGTATGAGTGCAACATCTATTCTTCCTGCAAGAACACAACTAAGCAAGTTGTCAAAAGCAGAAATGGAAACATTAGCAGAAAAAGCATTAATGATGTCAACTGCTGAAGAAGTTGTTGAACTAGTTAAAAGCATATAAGTAATAAAAAAACCTGAGTCGATTTGAAATCGGTCTCAGGTTTTTTCTATGAGAACAGTAAATCTTGTTTTCTTACTATAGAGGATAAGACACAGAACTAGATAGCGATAGCAACGATATCAGTTGGGCATACACGTAAAATACCAGTAAAAGTATTTCGGTTTTGATTGTGCTTATCATCTTTGTTGTCGTCTTTATTATCTTTGTCATTGTTATTACGAGCTAAAGCAGAGAAAAGAGCAACACCGTTACAGAAACCTTCAAAAATCACATTGTGGAAAGATCCAACACCTTTAACGCTTAATAGAGAAAGCTCTGTTCCAACTGAAATGCTAGCAAGTACGTTACATACAGCTGGTTGTTGTGGTTTTACCTCTCTCTCTTTCTCGCGATGGTCACGACGGTCACACTCTCTTTCATGATGATGACAGTCTCTAAAGTTATCACAGCATCCAAATGATCCAAACATAATCCTCATCACCCCCTTCACACTTATAATCTATGTAAGTTCGGTAGTGAGTGACTGGACAGAGAGTGGAATTTTTTCTAGGGGATTTTCTCATTTTAAATGACTAGCTGGGTGTTTACTACGGGATGATGTTTAAAATAGGATAGATATCACAAAAAAATGTAAAGACCACCGAAATGAATGAAATAGGTAGCCTTTACACTTTTTTGCTTTTATATAAAACGATGATATATACAGGAAGAGCTAGGAGTAGTGGTACGATGGATCGTGCAGTATGTTTTTCTGATTCTAATTGGAACGCTTCTTCTTTAGGAAATTGTAATACTGAAATATTAGCAGCATCCCCAATAAAATATAGAAGCAGTACAGTTACTATGTAACATAAAAGTGCAATAAAGCTTCCGTATGAGCTCAATGAAAATCCCTCTCTTGTTATCTATTTGTTATCATTGTATCATAATTGTAACAAAAACACACGGTTATATTTCGATACTTTAACAAATTTCGACACAAAACGTCATTTGTGCATATGAAAATAGCATAAATTTTACTATTTTTTTATGTGTAGATGTCGAATCGTACATTGTAATATTACGGATGTGTGACAGAAGAAAAAGAAACGAAGGTAATGAAATTACCTTCGTTTCTTTTTTATTCCGTATTAATAGGCAGTAAGACCCTCACATTGATTGCAGGTTCACTTTATTATTTTGCCCATTCACTCACTTGCTCTACGCTCATTCGTGGTGCAGGATGGCCTTTTAAAGTTGATTCACCAATTGTAATAAGCATAATTGGTACGTAGCGAGATGAAACATTAAATTCTTCTGTAAGTGCTTGTGGGTTGAAACCACCAATAGCGCAAGTATCCCAGCCAGTTGCTTTAGCTGCAAGCATAAGTTGCATTGCTGCTAAAGATGCATTTGAGAAGGCTGCATCTCTTGGGAATTGCTCACGAGCATATGCAGACTCAATATTTTTAGCTAAGCGCTCTTTTGCTTCTTCTTTCATAAATCCTTGTTCTACAATTGGACCATAAACTGGTTCAACGTTTTTATAAGCTTCTAAATCACCTAAAATAGCGACTACAGCAGAAGCATCAAGAATTTGTTGCTGGTTATAAGCAATTGGATGTAATCGTTTCTGTACATCGTCACCTTGGAATACAAGGAATTTCCAGTGCTGCAAGTTCCAAGCAGAAGGTGCTTGAGCAGCTCCCTTTAAAATCTCGTGTAACTCTGTAGATGAAATTTCTTTCTCAGGGTTGAATGCACGTGTAGATGTGCGTTCATATAGAACATTAAAAAAGTTATCGTTTGTCATTATATATCCTCCAAATTACATATCAAATAATGAAAAAATACATGTAATATATTGTACTTACATTTCGTAAGTTGTCGAATTTAAGAATATAATATATTTATTTTAATTGTCAAGTTTTAAAGTGGAAGCTAGGGCATTCATACAAACGATACAATTCCTATAATCATACACTAAAAAAGGAATTTATAGAGTGAAAAAGCGAAGATAACATTCTCAATTAGCTTGTTAACATGGATCCCTCACTCATTAAAGTTTTTAGAGAACAGTCTTTTATAAAATGTTTGTGAGGAATTCAGTAGAACAAGATATATGAAGTGAGTGAAGACTAGTGATGAACATACTACATTTTTTATTAGAGAATACGGTTTTCCAAAATGTATTACAAGATCTTGAGTTAAATGTCCTTTATATAGAAAATGGATGTACACATCAACAAACGATAGAAAATATCCATCCAAAATGTATGTTTATAGCAAATAGTTTTGAAGAAGGAGAATTGTTGTTTCAGAGGACTAAGCCACATATTGTAATTATGTATGTAACAGATTTTTCTCAAATAAAATATATAAAGAATATGTATAGTCCACAGAGTACGTTTATTGTCATTTGGGATCAACAAATAACAAGTGAGTTTACAGATGTGCTTACGTTAGGGATACGTAATATTGTAATAGCCCCTGTTACTCCACAAATGGTGTTAGAGGAAGTGAATAAAAGTTTGTATCAGCTTTCTTTAGTGCGACAAGTAAGTTTGCAACAAGAACTACTTCAAACGATGTTTGATTTTCGAAATGATCTATTATTCATAGTAGAAGACGATGAGATTGTTGATTGTAATACAAATTTTTTAGAGTTTTTCGGATATGAAAATTTGTTTGCCTATCGTGAGCAACATTTAGTATTTGCTGAACATTTTATTAGAGAGAATGGATACTATTCAACAACTCATGATATAACATGGTTAGATGATACATTATCATATGATAGAAGAATTAAGATGTCCAACTATGAAGGGGAAGTGTCAACTTTTTTATTGCGTGCGACACCATTGCCAGAAGATTTATCAAGATTTATTGTGAAGTGTACAGAGATTACAGAATTAGATGAAATCTATCAAGAACAAGAAAGGCTCGCTATGATAGACTCATTAACAGAGATTTATAATCGTTTGAAGTTCCAACAAATACTAGAGTCAGAATGGGATAATGCGATGCGTAATAATGAAAACATAGCACTTATTTTATTTGATATAGATAATTTTAAAGCAGTAAATGACACGTATGGCCATGATTTTGGTGACTTAGCATTAATTCAGCTTGCAGAGCTTATGAAATCTAAAGTGGAGGAGCAACATGTATTTGCTAGGTGGGGCGGAGAAGAATTTATTATTTTAGTAACGAATACCGTAGAAAAAGAAGCATTTCAGGTTGCGGAATCATTACGATTTTTCATTGAAACAAAGCAATTCTCAGGAATCTCGAAATTAACAGCGAGTTTTGGAGTTGCATTATATGAAAAAGGGATTACAAGAGAAGAATTAATGCAACGAGCGGATATTGCATTGTATGAAGCGAAAAAAAATGGGAAAAATCAAGTGTGCGTATATAGAAAAGAAAAAAAGTGATTTTTCGCAACAAATTGTTGCGATTTTTTTTTATTGTTCGATAATAGAATGTGAGGGGGATATTGAACGAAGGAATTATGGAGGAGCAACATGATAAAAAAAATAATGACGATGGCTTCGCTGTCCGCTGTAGTTTGTGGTGGCGTATACTATTTTTTCTATAATCCGAATATAAAGGAAAGTACCGTATTAACAACTAAGGTGAGTCCTACTATTGAATCCGAAGTACAAGAGAATATAGAAAAAAAAGAAGGACAGCAAATTGATTATGCTAGTATATCTCAAAAGTTAGATCAATATTTAATAGGAAAGCAATTTAATGGAACGGTTTTAGTAACAAATAAAGAGCATGTTATATTAAATAAAGGATATGGGTATGCTGATGTTCAAAATAAGATAGAGAATACGCCTCAAACAAAATATCGTATCGGTTCTATTACGAAAACAGTTGTGGCTACATCTATTTTACAGATGCAGGATCAAGGGAAGCTAAATATTCAAGATAATGTAAATAAATATATTCCATCTTTTCCAGTAGATAAAAATATTACTTTATATCATTTGTTAACACACACATCAGGTTTACCAGAAAGCGGAAAAGGGAAAGTGAATGCTACTTCTCGTATAAACTTAGTAAATTGGATTGGAAGCCAAAAATTAGAATTTCCACCAGGCGCAGGTTGGAGATATACAGATTATAATTATATGGTGCTTGCCTATATTATAGAAAGCATATCAAAAAAGCCTTTAGGAGATTACATAAAAGAAAATATATTTACTAAAGCAGAAATGCATGAATCTGGTATGGGCAATATGGCTCAGGGAGATCAGCATTTTACTAAAGGATATGTAAAGAAAGAGAATGTACTTGAACCTGCACAAAAATTGTTAATGGATTGGTTATACGGATGCGGTGAGATGTATACGACAGTTGGTGATATGAAGAAGTTAGACGAAGCGATTATAAATGGGAAACTTCTTTCTGAACAAAGTATACAAGCGATGTTTTCACCTTCAACAGAACGAAAATATGCATTTAGTTTTTACATATATCCGGATTATTTTCATAATCATGGTGTACTATCTGGTTGGAACACTTTCAATAATTTTAATAAAGAAAAAGGCACTTTTGTTATTTTATTTTCAAATGTGAAAAATAGTATAGATGATGATTTTAATAATGAGTTTCGAAAGATGGTAAATGATTTATTAGAACAAAGGGGATGAGAAAATGGAACGTAAAAATGTATCAATAGGTTTCATCGGTATTGGTGTAATGGGAAAAAGTATGGTGCGTCATTTAATGCAAGACGGCTATAAAGTATATGTATATAATAGAACAAAAGCGAAAACAGACTCTTTAGTGCAAGATGGTGCAAATTGGTGTGATACACCGAAAGAGTTAGTAAAGCAAGTTGATGTTGTAATGACTATGGTTGGATATCCACATGATGTAGAAGAAGTGTACTTTGGAATAGATGGAATTTTGGAGAATGCAAATGAAGGCACGATAGCGATTGATTTCACGACATCTACACCAACATTGGCAAAACGTATTAATGACACTGGTAAAAGTAAGAATGTATATACGTTAGATGCACCTGTATCTGGAGGAGACGTTGGTGCGAAAGAAGCAAGACTCGCAATTATGGTCGGCGGAGAGAAAGAAATATATGAAAAATGTTTACCGTTATTTGAAAAACTAGGAACAAATATTCAGTTGCAAGGGCCAGCTGGAAGTGGACAACATACAAAAATGTGCAATCAAATTGCGATTGCTTCTAATATGATTGGAGTATGTGAAGCTGTTGCTTATGCGAAAAAGGCTGGATTAGATCCCGATAAAGTATTAGAGAGTATTTCAACGGGAGCAGCAGGTAGCTGGTCATTGAGTAATTTAGCTCCTCGAATGTTAAAGGGAGATTTTGAACCAGGGTTTTATGTAAAGCATTTTATGAAAGATATGAAGATTGCTTTAGATGAGGCTGAAAAATTGCAATTACCAGTACCGGGTTTAAGCTTGGCGAAGCAATTGTATGAAGAGCTAATAAAAGATGGGGAAGAGAATAGCGGAACACAAGTGTTATACAAAAAATACATAAGGGGGTAAATGAAATGGATCTTCAAAAATTTGATGAGATGGTTGATGCTGTGCAACGAGCAACTTGTATACAAATTAATGAAAAGCAAAAAGAAGCTTTTAAACAAAAATATGATTTTGAACCGGAATTCGAATATGGAAAAGATGAAAAAGGGCATTACGTTATTCGAACTTCAAAAAAGATGCTGGAAGAAATGGAATTTTATTTGGCATTGAAATATGATCGAGATGGAGTGGACCTTTATATGGAAGCAGAGATTGACGGTATAAGCCACGTATCTGTTATCTATAGTGAAGATGCCCTGCATTTACAAGAATTATTTCAATTTCTAGAAGAAAATAAATAAAAGTCCTCATGTGAGGACTTTTATTTATTTAGGTATATTTCATTTTATAATTATAAGCTAGAAGCCCGGCGGCATCGTTCAATTGGGAATGGAATCACTTGCGCGGTGTGATTAGGACCAAATTGTTTTGTACGAGCATGGCGTATTATATAAAATGCACAGAGAATTGAAACAGGAATAGCACCGAATAAACCAAAAAATAAAGCGCTTACACAAGATGCGACAAAACCTAAAACACCAACCTCTAACTCCTCCATAATAGCTCCTAAAATAACAGGAAGTGCTCCACATGTAACCCCTAGTATAAGTGCGATAAGTAAACTCATGATTCTCCCCCTCTGTTTGCCATATTCTTTTCCTTTTTATTTAATTGTAGTATATCATATACAAAACAGAATTTTCAGAAAAAATTCAAAAAAAGTTCAATAAATGTTCAAAAAATGTTAAAAATTCACTTGGAAAATAGAAGGACTCATATGTTTGAGAAAATAAAAAATCAGGCTTATTTCATTTTTGAAATAAGCCTGTTCCATAGGAGGATGTATATATGTAGAGTGAATAAAAGGTTGGAAAAGGGGATCCAAGTCCTTTTATTCAACTGACTACCTTAATAGATTGGAACCCAGCCTTCAGTTGTAACAAAAATACGAATAGCTACAACTTGACGATCATCTTGCAAGGTAAAATAATGTCTCGCATTTTCAGGAACAGATATGAGATCGCCTGGCTCAAGTTCGACGTCAAAGAATTTGCCATCTTTTCCTTCAATGGCAAAGATGCCATGACCACTAACAATAAAGCGAACTTCATCATCAGTATGATGGTGTTCTTTTTGGAAATTAATTAATAATTCGTCAAGGTTAGGTGTGCTATTTGAAAGTGAAATTACATCATGTGCTTTATAACCTCGGCGCGCTGAAACATCAGCGATTTCCTTTGAAAACACAGCTAATATTTCAGCTTTGTTTTCATCTGTTAAAGAATAATTTTCACTTAAATGAGTAGGAAGTTTAGAGATGTTCCATTTCTCATATAAAACACCTTCCTCTTGTAGAAATTTACATACTTCCATTTCATTTTCAATGCGAGTATTTACTTCATGAATACGAATTTGCGCCATTAGAAACGCCTCCTTGAATTGATAATAGTTTTATATGAAATTGGAATAAAAACTCATAAGCTTCTAATCTTTTCTTTGCATCAAAGCTATCTCGGCCCCATACGGTAATACCATGGTTACGGATTAATACTGCTCCCGAATCGCCTTGTATATGCTTTCGGAAGTTTTCACCAAGCGTTGGGATATGAGCATGGTTTTCGATAATAGGAATGTTAATTGTTGCGCCTTCTTCCCAAATATCGAGAGCTTTAATAATTTCTTGATTTTGAAGGGTGACTGCATCACTATATAAATTTGTGATGACATTGTTATCAGTTGTATGAACATGAAGTACGCATCCGGCGTTCGTATTGTTATAAATATGTGTATGCAATATTGTTTCTGCTGAAGGACGTAACTCAGTCTCTAATACGGGAACCCCTAGATGATCTACTAATAGAAAATCATCTGGAGTAGTTTTTGTTTTATCTTTACCACTTGCTGTAATGAGAAAAGTGAGTGGTTCATGACTAACCTTTATAGAAATATTACCACTCGTTGCAGGAAACCAATTTCGTATTGTTAATTCTTTTTTAATCTCGCTTAAGTCATACCATTGACGAAAAAGTTGTTTCATAATTTCACCTCCAACAAATGTTTTAATGCATATTGAACATCGTGAAATGTTTCAAAAGGTGTATAAGCGATATGATTTTCTTCACACTTTGTAATAAGGAAGTCGCGAGCAAATACTTTATCTGCTTGTTTCGCAGCTTGTAAATCAGTAATGGAATCTCCAATTACAATATGGAAGTCATTCGTATCACTTAATTTACGGATTAAAGATGATTTGCATAATCCGCAATGGTTTTGACAGTGATGATCACAAGGGTGAGGCCATTTAACGGTAATGTATTCACTTGAAAAATCAGTTTCATTACAGTAAATGTGCTCTTTTGGAATGATTCCTTGTAAGAGTGGATAGACGAAGAAATCCATTCCACCTGATATAACATAAAAAGAAATGTTATTCTCATTTACAAATTGTATAAATTCATGAAAACCACTACGGATTTCAGCAGTCTCTATTAAAAATTGAATAATATCATCGTGTAGATTAGTAGGTATTAATTGAAATAATTGAGAAACACCTTCTTGAATAGATAGCTCTTGTGATAATATTCTATTCTTTACTTCTTCAGCTTCTGGTGGTGCGAATTTTTCCATAATGGACATAATGTTATCATTATTTGTAATCGTGCCATCGAAATCACAAAATACTTGAATACTCATAATTTCACCTCATGAGAGGGATTTCCCCATATTTGTAGTGCACTATGCAAATTTATGTCATCTACTTCATGGAGAGGTATATTTTGCAAAGTAGCATCAATCGCAGTACGGAAAGCTTTACCGCCTCCCTGCGCCCCATTCGGATGTCCGTGTATCCCGCCGCCAGCGTTAATCACAACATCTTTACCAAAATCTCTTACGATAAAGGGAACGAAACCAGGGTGAATACCAGCAGACGGAACAGAAAAACTCTTCTTGAAAAATGCGTCATCTTCAGTTAAATATTTTGAGATAGCAAGAGCTTCTTCTTTTTCTAGCGCAACACTCCCGTATGGAGATGGGAATAATGAAAAGTCAGCGCCAGCGTAACGTAGTAGCTTGCCGAGTAATAATGGAGATGAAACTCCATATAACTTGGATGCTGAGTAAGCGCCACTTACAGCAGGGTGTGCCATAATAGGAACTGGGATTTCGTCATCTTCTGCAAGTGATTGTAGTACATCTAGTCCGTAAGCAAATACGTTAAACAATAGAATATCAGCGCCAGCTTGCACTGCACGTTTCGCATTTTCTTTTAAATCAAAAGTTCGTCCTGTTAAATTTACGGCATATAACGTTTTATGCCCGTATGTTTCATATACGGATTGTAAAACTTCTTTTCCAGATGTGATGCGTTTCGTAAGTGGTGTTAATGTATTCTCAAATAATATTTCATCATCTTTTACGATATCTACACCACCACTTGCTTGATCGCGTAATTGCGTTTTTAAATACCCAATATTTCGTCCAATCATCCCTTTAAAAATACTCATTAAAAGAGGACGCTCATGTACTTGTAAAAGGTTTCGAATACCATCTATGCCGAACTTCGGGCCAGGAAAATGTTTTTTTAACTCGTCTGAAAAGTTTAAGTCAATTAATTTCACTTCGCCATCAAGTGATAGCTTTCCGAATGTAGTTGTTAAAATTGCTGGTAAATCTGGACTGAAATTTAATAATGGATATTCGATTTTAATAATCCCGCGTTTTACTTTTTTACGTAAATACGAATTGGTATGTTCTTGTTCAGTTAATTCCTCAACATGAATGACGTTGCCTTTATGCTGTTTTAATTGTTCTTGCAATAAATGTGGCAAATGAGTCCAAGAGCCAATTGTTAAACCGAGTGCAATTTGCTCAGCTTTTTTTTCTAAGTTATGTGAATCATCATGGATTAAATACGTCGCTATAATTCCGCTCATTGTTAAAACCTCCTAGTTAAATAAAAAAACCTCTCAGCTAAGGAGAGGTTTTTTTACAACCAGCTCCTTATCTGTCAGCATAATGCTGCGAGAATTAGCACCGTGTCTACAATTGTAGATCGGTTGCCGGGTTTCGTCGGGCTCGTCCCTCCACCTGCTCTTGATAAGAAGTATTTAGAAATGTTTAAATTTTTAAGATAACTGAATTTTGTCAGATATTTTTCATGTTGTCAATTACTTTTTGAAAAAATTTAATTTATCAATTCGAGTAATGGCTTCTCGTAATCTATCTTCTGTATGCAAGAGACCAACGCGGACATACCCTTCGCCATGCTCACCAAATCCAACACCAGGAGCAACTGCAACGTGTGCTTTTTCTAGTAAAATATTAGAAAATTGTTCAGAGGTATATCCTTCTGGTACAGGAAGCCATGCAAAAAATGAGCCCGTTGGAATGTCAACATTCCAACCGATTGCATGACAAGCTTCTATAAGAGCATTCCTGCGAGATTCATAACGATTAACAAGTTCTACGACGCAAGATTGCGAACTTAATAGCGCTTCGCGTGCTGCATCTTGAACGGCACCAAAAATACTAACATACATATGATCTTGTAATAAGTTAATGGTTTCAATGACACTTTCATTCCCTACTGCAAAAGCGATACGCCATCCAGCCATATTGAAAGTTTTCGATAGAGTATAAATTTCAATTCCTGTATCTTTGGCACCGTCTGTTTGTAAGAAACTCACGGGCTTTTGACCATCAAATCCAATAGCACCGTAAGCAAAATCATGAACAACTAATATATTATGTTCATTAGCAAAATCAATGGTTTCTTCAAAGAATTCTTTTGATGCAGTAGCACCAGTAGGATTATTTGGATAGTTTAAAAACATTAACTTTGCACGTTCAGCGGTAGAGTCATCAATTTTCGTATAATCTGGTAAAAAATTATTTTCTGCAAGTAGTGGCATTGTTTCAAATTGTGCTTTTGCTAAAGCAACACCTGATAAATAATCTGGATAGCCTGGATCGGGAACGAGAATCGTATCACCAGGGTTTGTAAAGCAAACTGGTAATTCTACTAATCCAGCTTTTCCGCCAAACAAAATAGCAACTTCTGTTTTTGGATTTACTACTACATCATATTCACGTTGATAGAATGTTGCCACGGCTTCTTTTAAACTTTCATGTCCGCGAAATGGCGGATATTTATGATGAACGGTCTTTTCTGCAGCATCTTGTAAAGCTTTTACGATATGCTGCGGTGTTGGTTGATCTGGATTACCTTGACCTAGATTAATAACATCGTGACCAGCTGCTACGACTTTGTTAACTTTTGCAACAAGTGAAGCGAAAAATTGTGTCGGCAATGATGTTACTATCTCAGAAGGTTGAAAAAATTTCATACTTTCCACCTCTTTTGAAAGTTGTTACAATTCTAGTGACAAATGATATAATCTTTCCAGTATTTTGTAAAGAAAAAATTATGAATGGGGCTGACAAAATGAAAGTCGCATGTATTCAAATGGACATTGTCTTTGGAGATGTAGAAAAAAATATTGAGAATGCTAAAAATAAAATAAGCGAAGCGATGAAGGAAAGACCAGATGTTATTGTCTTACCAGAACTATGGACAACAGGATATGATTTAACGAGACTCTCTGAAATTGCAGATAGGGATGGATTGGAAACGAAAGAAAAATTGAAAGAATGGTCGAAACAATATGGTGTACATATTGTCGGTGGTTCTATTGCCAAGCAAACAAAACAAGGTGTTACAAATACAATGTATGTTATAAACAAGGAAGGAGAACTAGTCAATGAATATAGTAAAGTGCATTTATTTCAGCTTATGGATGAACATAAATATTTAATAGCTGGAAATAGTACAGGTGAATTTAAGCTAGATGATGTAGAGTGTGCCGGCACAATTTGTTATGACATTCGTTTTCCAGAATGGATGCGCGTTCATACTGCTAAAGGTGCAAAAGTTTTATTTGTTGTAGCAGAATGGCCATTAGTTCGTTTAGCACATTGGCGTTTACTATTGCAAGCAAGAGCAATTGAAAATCAATGTTATGTTGTTGCATGTAATAGGGCAGGAAAGGATCCGAATAATGAGTTTGCTGGGCATTCTGTAATTGTCGATCCTTGGGGAGAAGTTGTTGTAGAAGCGAATGAAGAAGAATCCATTTTATTTGGAGAGCTTCATTTTGAGAAAATTAAAGAAGTACGCAAAGGAATTCCAGTTTTTGCAGATCGTCGTCCAGAATTATACAAATAAAATGTTGACAAGTGATTTTTATTCTTGGTATAGTCTTCAACATAAAGTTAAAAATTCAAAAAATTATATAACTCTTATCAAGAGCAGGTGGAGGGATTTGGCCCGATGAAGCCCAGCAACCGACCGTAATACCATTGTGAAATGGGGCGTTTATTTACGCCAAAAGGCACGGTGCTAATTCCAGCAGAAAGTTTACTTTCTGGCAGATAAGAGGGGAGAAGATAAACTTCAAACCTCTTTCTTAGTGGAAAGAGGTTTTTCTGTGTTAGAAAAACCTCTGAATTAAAAAAGGGGGAGAAGACGATGGGATATTATTCATTGACTGAAACGACAGCTATACAATATGCGAAAGAAAACGGTTATTTTGAAAAGAAAGCAAATGTAGTTTGTCATGAAATTGGAGATGGAAATTTAAATTACGTGTTCAAATTAGGTGATGGAGAGAAGTCTATTATACTAAAACAAGCATTGCCATATGCGAAAGTAGTTGGTGAGAGCTGGCCGTTATCTATAAAAAGGGCGACGATTGAAAGTAAAGCATTACAAATTTTTGCGAAGTATGTGCCGGAATACGTGCCGGTAGTGTACAGTCATGATGAAGAGTTAGCAGTAACAGTAATAGAAGACTTATCAAGGCTAACAATTGCTAGAAAAGGATTCATAGATGGAGAAGAATATCCGCTTTTATCCCAACATATTGGTCGTTTTCTAGCACATGTTTTATTTTATACTTCAGATTTCGGATTAGAGTCAGAAGAGAAAAGAGTACTAGAAGGTACATTTGTAAACCCAGACCTTTGCAAAATTACAGAGGATTTAGTGTTTACAGATCCGTTCGGTCATTACGATACGAATGATTATGAGCCAGAGTTACAACTAGCGGTTGATGAATTGTGGAGTGACAAAACTTTAAAGTTAAAAGTCGCACAGTATAAATATAAATTTTTAACGAGAAAAGAAGCGCTTATTCATGGTGATTTACATACTGGTAGTATTTTTTCATCGCCTTCTGAAACGAAAGTGATTGATCCGGAATTTGCAACATATGGCCCATTTGGATTTGATCTTGGTCAATTTATTGCAAATTTATTATTAAATGCGTTATCACGTGAAGAGGAAAAAAGAAATGTGCTATTTTTCCATATTGAGAAAACATGGAGTTATTTTGTAGAAGCTTTTACGAAGTTATGGATTGGAGAAGGTGTAGAAGCATATACGAAAGAGAAACAATGGTTGCCGATTATTTTGCAAAATATTTTTACGGATGCCGTTGGATTTGCTGGATGTGAACTTATCCGCAGAACAATTGGATTAGCGCATGTAGCGGATTTAGATGAAATAGCAAATAAAGAAACGAGAATTCAAGCGAAGAAACAAGCGCTATCTTTAGGTAAAGAACTAATACAATATGAATCTAAGAACGCCGATATTCAACTGTTCCGAACATTATTTCAACAGACAGTTTCTGGAGGGGTAAAAGCATGAGTACAATTGTTACTATTCCGAGGTCTGTCAGTTGGAAAGGTGATGCCATTGCAGTATTAAATCAAACAAAGCTACCGCATAGCACAGAATACAAAACATTAACGACGATTGAAGAGGTATGGAAAAGTATTGTTATGCTAGAAGTAAGAGGAGCACCTGCAATTGGAATTGTAGCTGCATTTGGCTTGGCGCTTGCATCAAAAAAATATACTACTTTACATATTGAAGAATTTCAAAAGAAGTTTAATAGAGATTGTAATTATTTAGGGACGTCACGCCCGACAGCAGTTAATTTATTTTGGGCAATCGATCGCATGAGAGAATCGATTCGAGAAATTACTACAATAAAAGAAGCACAAAAAATATTAGAAGAAGAAGCGCTTCGCATTCAACAAGAAGAAGAGGCGGTATGCCGGAGTATTGGAGAACATGCGTTATCATGTTTTAAAGACGGTGATAACATTTTAACAATTTGTAACGCTGGCAGTATCGCAACTGCTAGATATGGTACTGCATTAGCGCCGTTTTATATTGGGAAAGAAAAAGGTGTACGGTTACATGCGTATGCGTGTGAAACGAGACCGGTTTTACAAGGCGGGCGTTTAACGACTTGGGAATTGAAACAGGTAAATATTGATGTAACACTTATTACAGATAATGCGGCAGCGCATGCTATTCAAACGAAGGAAATCAACGCGATTATTGTAGGTGCGGACCGAATTGTCGCAAATGGAGATACGGCAAATAAAATCGGAACAATGAATTTAGCTATATTAGCAAAATATTTCGATATCCCGTTCTACGTTGCAGCTCCGCTATCGACATTTGATATTACGAAACAAACAGGCGCTGAAATAGTTATTGAAGAAAGAGACGAAACAGAAGTTACGAAAATTTTTGGGAAACAAGTGGCACCAATTGGAACAGATGTTTATAATCCTGCATTTGACGTAACACCAAACGAATTAATTACAGGTATTATTACCGAGAAAGGTATTATACGAGGAGATTATGAACAGGAAATTGCATCATTATTTGAAAGACAAGCTAATACATAATAGCTTGTTTTTTATGCCTAAATGTTTTCTTTTCTCTTATTTATATAATGAAAGGAGGAGAGAAAGATGGAAGAGTGGATCAGGATGGTAGGTAATGTAGGGTTTCCGATTGTTGTAACATTATATTTACTCCACCGTATTGAAAGTAAATTAGATGGGGTAATTGTTGCAATCGAGAAACTCCCTAAACAATTACTAAAGTAGGAAGATCCTCGCAATAAAAAATAAAGTTTGCTCTTCGTGAGCAAACTTTATTTTTTATTGAGCAGTATAACCACCATCGATAACGACAGCTTGACCAGTTATACCTTTCGCTTTTTCGCTCGCTAAAAATATAGCATAATCCGCGATTTCTTGTACTTGTAATAAGCGTTTTTGTGGTACAAGTGGATAAATGACATCCTCTAACACATTTTCAAGTGGTACATTTCGTGTCGTAGCTAAATCTTGTAGTTGATTACGTACAAGAGGAGTATCGACATAACCAGGACAAAGCGCGTTAACGGTAATTCCGTGAGTAGCGCCTTCTAAAGCGGCAACTTTTGTTAATCCAATTACGCCATGTTTCGCACTATTGTAGGCAGATTTCCCTGCAAATCCAACGAGACCATTAATGGATGCGACATTAATAATACGACCGTACTTTTGCTTTTTCATGATTGGGAAGGCATGCTTTATTGCGATAAAAGGGGCGATTTGCATAATTTTAATAAGTAATTCGAACTTTTCAGTTGGAAAATCTTCAATTGGTGAAACGTGTTGCATGCCTGCGTTGTTAATTAATATATGTAATGAACCGAAATGATTAACTGTTTGAGAAATTGCAGCTGCAATTTCTTCTTCAGATGTAACGTCACATTTTAAACCAATAGCTTGGTAGCCTTCTTTTTGCAATTGTTCAGCAGCTTCTTTTGCCCGTTCTTCAAGGCGATCGGTAATAACGACTTTTGCACCTTCTTTTGCAAAAGCGTTTCCCATTTCATAACCAATACCACTTGCAGCGCCTGTTAAAAAAACAACTCGATTTGTAACCATGATGAAAAACATCCCTTCGTAATAAAGTTCTCATATTGCTCTATTTAGAGAGTGGATAATAAAAATCCTGCAAAGACTTGGAAAAATATTGTTAGCTATCTTGCTTTACAAATAGTCTCTGTTATACTATTTTGTAAAGCAAGATACTTACGCTTATCTATCTTGTAAAACAAGATAGTGGGAGGATTTGAATTATGTCGACAAGTCAAATGCTGAAAGGAATTTTAGAAGGATGCTTACTTGCTATTATTTCTGAAGGTGAAATATACGGTTATGAAATGAGTGAAAAGCTAGCGAAGTATGGCTTTACAATGGCGAGTGAAGGAAGTATTTATCCGTTATTAATACGAATGCAAAAGGAAGGGCTAATAACAAGTGTAATGAAGGAATCTCCATCTGGCCCAAAGCGAAAATATTATACATTAACAGAAAAAGGCGAGGAAGCACTTGATGAATTTATGGATCGATGGGAAGCGATGCAAAGTAGTGTAGAGCGTCTACTTGAAGGGAAGGGGCGAAAAAAATAATGCTATCAAGTGAAGCACGAAAGTTTTTATTAGATATGAGATTATTTTTAACGGCAAAGGGTGTGAAAGAAAACGATATTGAAAATTTTATAGAAGATGCAGAACTTCATTTAATTGAGGGTGAGAGTGATGGGAAAAGTGTAGAAGATGTTTTCGGAAGCTCACCGAAAGAATATGCAAATGAACTTGTAAAAGTGGTGGAAAGAGATAGACAGGAAACGTGGAAGCAAATTGGTTTTACAGTAATGAATATCGTATCGCTTTGGATTATTGCTTCTATTCTAATAGTGAATAACGGATTATTACAGATGTCACTTATTCAGTGCGTTGGGTATAGTTTGTCATTGATTTTAGTTGTGATAGGTCCTAATTTTCTACTTCGTAAAATGACTTTTGTAACAAGTTTTTCAAAAACGTGGTTTTCTATGTGGTTTTTAGTTATGATAGCGCCAATGTTTTTAATGGGAGTTATTACAGTACTAGATGTGATATATCCTACAAAAATGTTTATATTCACTCAAATGCAAAGTTATTTATTAGCTGGTGGTATTTTTATCATTACAGTAGCGGTAAATATGTATTTTGATGGATGGTTTAAAAACTTATATTTAATTATTCCACTTTCGATTATGTTACTGTTTAAAACATTTACATCAGAAGATCTCGTGCCAATGTTATTTCAAATTATATGTTTATACGGAAGTTTGTTTATTTTAATCTTCCTTGAAATTATGATGAAGACGAATAGAAGAGAAGCGGTTAAATGAGGGAGGGATTACCATGCAAATTTCTAAAGAAGGAGAAAAGTTTTTAATCGATACGAAAGTGTATTTAATAACAAAAGGAATAAAAGAAGAAGATGTGGACGCCTTTCTAGAAGATGCAGAACTTCATTTAATAGAAGGTGAGAAAGAGGGAAAGACGGTAAGTGATATATTTGGCGATTCACCAAAAGAATATGCGGAAGAATTAGCGAAAGAGATGGAAAAGGATAAAGGCGGGAGTATAAAGAGTATTCTTGCTATGATAATTGGTATTGGCGGGTATTGGATATTAACTCATATTTTATTTAATAATCCAAATCAGCAATTTACACTAACGAATATACAGTTAATTGGCTATCCTATCGTCTTAATCATTACAATTATTGGAACCATTGTTGCGTTTAGAATGTCTTCTTTTAAAAATAAATTTGTAGAGTTCGGGATTATTTACATAATAGTAATGGTTCCCATTCTATTATTAGTATTATTGATGTTTGTTGATAAATGGTACGGTACACCTATTTTGCAATTGTCGACAATGCAAACATATATATTAGCAGCAAGTATCTTTTTATTACTTTTCGTTGGAGAAGTATATGTCCTTGGTTGGATGGGGGTTTTGGTACTAATTGTTCCTTTAGCGATTATGTTTATATTTAAAGGATTAGAAGAAAAAAATGTATTTTGGGGAATTGCAAAGATATTACTTATGTATGGAAGTATATATGGATTAATGAGATGGTCTTTAAAAATTGAAGAGAGAAAAAGAGTAAGTTAGTTTTATATTACTAGTGAACGAACTGGATTTTTTATTAAGGGGGGAACAAACATGCAAAGTATATTTCTAGGTATATTGTCTACTATATTTTTAGGTTTAACGATTTTGGGGCTATATAATACCTTTTCGAAAAAGGTACACGATGATTATTTCGATACTTTATTAGATGACACATCGGGTTATGTTTTGTTCTCCGGTTTAATAGGAAAAGGGCTGCTCTGGATATGCAAAAAATTATTTCCAAAGAAATATTATATAGGGATTTTTAGAGGGATTACGTTTATATTTAGTTGCTTATTTTTATTTCTAGCAGCCGGGCTTTGGTTTATGGATTTGAATAAGTTGTTTTAAACAGTAACAAGATTGTTACTGTTTTTTTCTTTGCAATAAAGAACTTTGTAAAGAGAGTGCTTTTTGTTCGTTTGTTAATAGGGATTGAATATGGACATTTTCAGGACGAGGTACGATAGGATACATAAGATTTGTTGGAGAAGGATGGTGCTCTGAGCCAGTTGGGGAATGAGGATCTGCGTGAGTAAGTTTTCCGTGAACACGTCTTGTAAATAAAATATGACCTATTTCGTGAGCGAGCGTATATATATTTTTCATAGGAGCAGCTGAATTTGTTAACACGATATAACCAGTAAGTTGCTGTTGTTTTGCTAAAGAGTAAGCACAGGCAATTACTGCTGTTTCTTTGAAATAATCACTGCCAATATAACAAATGTAAAGATCGCATTCAGGAGCTTCATTTACACACGTTTGGAAAAAGGATGCTAATTTTTCCTGGCTTTGAATAGAGTTTTTATAACTAATTTCACGGTCAGAAAAACGAAAAAGTTCATTTAAAATAATTACTTCTTTAATTTGAAATGTAATGGGGTGCCAAATTGACTCTGCAACTGCTAAATCTTTTGCGATACGGTCATCAGAAATGTTGGCGCCTGGAGTAATGCAAATACATATATTGACGTATGGATCCATAAGGAACACCTCAACTGAAAAAATTCTTCCTATAATATATGTTGAGAAAAGACCCTATGTATGGATAAAAGCCTTGTTTATTACAAGTCGAAAAAATTTCATAGTTCTTTAACGTAGTGTGATCATCTTTTTGATATAGTAAAGAAAAGGGGGAGAATATATGTATACATTAAAAATCGTTTCAGACAGAGAAGCTCTTTATCAATTTGCAAGTTATGTAAGCGTGGTACAAGGGGTTGAAGATGTATATGTTGAGGTGGGAGAACCTTTATATGAACATCCGTTGATGAAATTTTATGTACATATTAAGCTGGAAGAAACATATGAGCAACAGAAAGCGTTACAAGAAATAGCAAGATTAATAGAATTAGGGCGATTTACATATGTCCATTATCGTAATGATGAAATTGAAGAAGCTTTTGAAGTTGTAAAATATGAAAGTTTTAAGAAATAGAAATGGGAAAAAGGAGGCGAAAGCTTCCTTTTTTTTCTTGGAAATTACATCAACAAAAGGAGAAAAATTTTGTTATGATAAGGGAGGGTGAGGAAAGGAGAGTTTACATATTGGGGTATATTGAAGAGTTACGCAAAGTCGTTGGGACAAGGCCACTTATTCTCGTTGGGTCAGCAGTCATTATATTAAATGATCATCAAGAAGTATTGCTTCAATATCGTTCAGATACATATGATTGGGGTGTACCTGGCGGCGCGATGGAACTAGGAGAAACGACGGAAGAAACTGCTCGCCGAGAATTATTCGAAGAGACGGGGTTACAAGCAAAAATTATGCAATTTCTTGGTGTCCTTTCAGGAAAAGAAGTATATTTCCGTTATCCTAATGGGGATGAAATTTTTAATGTCATTCATCTGTATCAGGGGCATCATGTAAGTGGAGAATTAAGGCTTGATCATGAGGGATTGAAGCTTCAATATTTTCCGGTAGACAAGTTACCAAAATTGAATGAAACGACAGAGAAAATTTTAAAAAAATTTTTATATGCATTAACAGAATAGAAGGGTAATTCCTTCTATTTTTATTATATTAAATATTTTGATTTTTTAGTATGTTTATAGTATTATAGTTATAGATATACATCTTATGGAATTTCACCTAAAAACTGACTAGGGTACATAAGAGAGGGGCAAGTGCAAAATGCATAATGTTGTTATTACAGCTGCAGTTCGTTCGCCAATTGGAACTTTTGGGGGAGCGCTAAAAAATGTAACGCCAGTAGAATTAGCTGTTCCTGTACTTCAGGAAGCTGTAAAACGAGGCGGGGTAGAACCACACGAAGTTGATGAAGTGATTTTAGGTCATTGTATTCAAAGAACTGATGAAGCAAATACGGCAAGAACAGCTGCATTAGCGGCAGGATTTCCTGACACAGTTACAGGATATACAATCCAACGCCAATGTTCTTCAGGTATGCAAGCAATTATGTCAGCTGCAATGCAAATTCAATTAGGTGTAAGTGATGTTGTAATTGCAGGTGGAGTAGAAGCAATGAGTTCAAGCCCTTATGCATTGAAACAACACCGCTGGGGACAACGTCTACAGCACGGAGAAATTCGTGATACGGTGTGGGAAGTGTTAGAAGATCCAATCCATCATATTATGATGGGGGAAACAGCGGAAAATTTAGTTGAACAATATGAAATTACAAGAGAGGAACAAGATGAAGTTGCTCTTCGCAGTCATACATTGGCACTGAAGGCAATCGAGTCTGGATACTTTGACGATCAAATTGTTCCTATTACAATAAAAGAACGTAGAAAAGAAGTAGTATTTTCAAAGGATGAACATCCACGTGCTGATATTACAGCAGAAAAATTAGCTGGATTAAAACCAGCTTTCCGTAAAGGCGGTTCAGTAACTGCAGGTAATGCATCTGGCCTGAATGACGGAAGCGCGGTTCTAGTATTAATGAGCGAAGAAAAAGCGAAAGAAAAAGGCTTACAACCGTTAGCTAGAATTGTTGGATATTCAGTAGCTGGAGTAGACCCAAAAATTATGGGTATTGGACCAGCGCCAGCAATTCGTAAAGGATTAGAAAAAGTAGATTGGTCATTAGAAGATGCGGATTTACTGGAAATTAATGAAGCTTTCGCTGCGCAATACTTAGCTGTAGAGAAAGAACTAGGTTTAGATCGTGAAAAAGTGAATGTAAACGGTAGTGGTGTAGGACTTGGGCATCCAATCGGTTGTACAGGAGCTCGTATTACTGTAAGTTTAATTCATGAATTGAAGAGACGCGGGTTAGAAAAAGGAATTGCCTCTCTATGCGTCGGCGGCGGTATTGGGGTAGCACTATTTATAGAAGCACTATAAAAAGAAGCAGCAATCGCTGCTTCTTTTTTTAACGAATTTACCGAAAGAATTCTTCTTCCTCAAGCCTTGCTGAATAGTGAATAGTTCACGAATCAAATAAATGATGAAATAATCGATCACGATTTTCAAAGAAAAGTTTTGTCGTTTGGTAATGCTCAGTTTCTTCTAAGGCGGATTCGTGAATTCCTTCTTGTGTTAAAGCGTATATAGTGGATTCAGGGTAAGCCATTAAAATAGGAGAATGCGTCGCGATAACAAATTGTGAACCTTGTTCCGCTAGTTCATGCATTCGCATAAGCATGGAAAGTTGTCTCATTGGTGATAAAGCTGCCTCAGGCTCATCTAAAATGTATAAACCTTGTCCTGAAAAACGATTCATAAATAATGAAAAGAATGATTCACCATGGGATTGTTCGTGAAGTGAAACACCGCCATAAGATTTTATAGCATCTATTTCATCAATATAAGAAGCAACGTTATAAAATGATTCAGCACGAAGAAAGAAACCGTCGTTTGGTGTATTGAAACTTTTGGAAATTCGAAGGTATTCATGTAAAGATGAATGTGAATCGTTTGTACTAAAGCGGAAGTTTTTCGTTCCACCTTCTGCGTTAAAACCTAAAGCAATTGCAATTGCTTCGAGTAATGTTGATTTACCCGTTCCATTTTCTCCAATAATGAATGTTACATTTGGGTGGAAAGCTAATGATTGTAATGTTCGGATAGCGGGTAGACAGTAAGGATATGCGGAAAAACTAGGGATATTTTCTTTTTTTAATGTGACATTTTTTAAAAAGGGTACGTCAATCAATATATAAACCTCAATTCATAACGGATTTTGATTCTAAAAAAGTAGCAAATACCATTGTTAATGGCACATGAGTCCTTCTTATTTTCTGAATATTTCATGTGGATTATATCATTTAAACTATCATATTCCAATGTGAAAATAAATATTGCATGGAGATTATTCATGTCGTTATGATAGTATGTAATCTATTGTAATTATAAAAAGGAGTCAAAACATGCCATTTACATTTGCGCATCCAGCAGCAGTCCTTCCTTTTGTGAAAAAGCAGTCCAAATATATTTCAGTAACGGCTCTTATATTAGGGAGTATGGCGCCTGATTTTGAATATTTTTTACACTTTAGACCGTATGGTGTTATTGGGCATACATGGCTTGGGTTCTTGTATTTAAATTTACCACTTGTATTTCTGCTCGCATATATGTATCATTACATTTTAAAAAAGCCGTTTATAACACATTTACCTAAACCGTTTGCTGGCTACTATACATATGCAGTAGATAAGAAGTGGGGGCTTCATACATGGAAGGATTCCTTTGTATTTTGCTACTCTGCTTTATTTGGTATGCTCACGCATGTCGTTTGGGATGCGTTTACTCATAATACGGGCTACTTCGTTATAAAAATACCATTTTTACAAAGAGAATTTCATAGTATTCCAGTGTATAAATATATGCAACACGGGAGTACATGTATTGGTTTATTATTGCTATTGTACGTACTATGGAAGTATAAAGATGACACAGGGAAAGATATTATGATAGCTTCAGAAAAAAGGAAGTATTGGATTTCGGCAATCATTGTGGCAGTTCTTATATTTGTCGTTCACGCGTTCGCAGATCCCTATTTTCATATTTTCCAAATAGGGGGTATAATAGTATCTGGACTGACAAGTTCGTTTTGTGGACTGCTCATTGTTTCTATAGTTTACAAAGCAAAGGACTAATTAATATTAATGAATGATAGTGTTAGGAGAAATTATATGATGAAAGCATGGAAAAATATTTTTGTTTTATGTAGTTTTCTTCTTATGTTAAGTGGTTGCTTCCATCAAGAAGAAAAGAAAGTTGAACCGAAGAAGAAAGAATCTATTCCTGAAACAAAAGAATATGGCGGGCGTGAGCTGAAAAAAGTAGGACAAAAAGTGAAAGAAACAGGTTGGGGTACTTTTAAGTTAGAGCAGATTCATACGGTGAATCAAACATTTGAAGTAGCACCAATGAAAATTCACGTACAAGGTGTGAAAGTAATCTCTTTATCACAGATGAGTAAAGATGCAAAAGATACATTAAAAGTATATACGGCATTAACTCCTGAAGAGGTAAAGCGTAGATTAGGAGATAAAGTAAGTCAAGAAGATGCAGAGTTATATGCATCGCTAAGTGGAACAGAGATTAGTGATACGATTCGTTACGTTGAAATTACATATAAGGTAGAAAATACCGGGAATAAAAATATGCAATTTTTCTCTATGAATGATGTTGCCATTAATGATAAGCAACATTTTAAAGTAGCAACTCAAAACTTTTTATATGATGAAGATACGCTCGTTGGTACAAAAAATGTATCAAGGGAAGACTACAAGCCTGGTGAAACAAGAGATGGTATTATCGGCCTAATACTTGATGATGGAAAAGAAAAGGTAAAGGATATTAAATTTACAACAGATAATGTAATCGCAGCAGATGCAGAAACGCAAGATGTTGTAAAAGAGCCACAAACTTTTAATATCTCACTTTCTGAGTAAGTTGTTTTTAAATATATGCAAGAAAAAACAGTCAGCACTTAAAATACTATGCTGACTGTTTTTTCTGTTCTTCTATGTATGAATCTACACTTTGAAAAGGCACCTTAATTTTAAACGCATCTTTTTGTTCATTAAATTGCTTTTCATTATAGGGACCAAAACGTTTATTATGCTTTACGTCAATAATCCAATAATGCTCACTTTTTTTATTTGCAATTGCTCCGTCAGGGTTATTCGGATCTGACTTTTCCTCAGTTTGTTTTGCAATAATGTATTTATCATCCCAGGCTATGTCTGTAACTTTTGCAGGAATGTATTGTGTGGCATAGACAGCATCTTGCGATGGGAAAAGTTCAAATGCATTTCCAGAAGTACGTATGAGTTCGTATTCATCGCTAATCGTATAAGTTATATGATTTGTATTTCCAGCACAACCGGCTAATAGAAATGCGACGAATAGGATTATCCATTTTTTCAATATGGGAACCTCCTTTACAATGCTGTTGTAACACATTGTACAAGAAAAGTAAGAGAAACGCTAGTTTACAATGTTTTTTAGAAGTGGTACGATGAGACGGGTAAAGAAGGATATGAAGGAGTCGACATAAAAATGAAGTTAAAGATGCATCGTCCAGCGCTTGTAATGAACCGTATAGGTGCTTCCCTAATTGACATGTTTTTAATCTCGGTTATGTATGGTGCAGTAGTAGCTATTATGACTGGAAATTATAGTGCTATTTTTGATCGCTTTAATATTAGTTTTGGCGATTATAGATATGATCTCGCAGTAGTTTTTATATTAATGGCGATATATTTTATTTTAGTACCCTTTATTTGGAACGGTGTAACACTTGGTAAAAAGGTAACGAGAATAAAATTAATTTCATTGAAGAGTGAAAAGTTAACATTACAAACATTAACGATACGATTTTTTGTATTGTTATTACCGAACATATTACTACTTGGAATTCCAATATTATGTAACGTATATATGATGTTATTCCGCAAAGATAATTGTGGTTTTCAGGATTTAATTACAAAAACGAAAGTGATAAGTCTTGTATAATGAAAAAGGACCTTTTTATTCTTAAAATAAGAAGGTCTTTTTTTGTTATACAAATACAATTTATGAAATAATATCATTTTTGGTTTAATAGATTGAAAATTAAGTAAATGTTATAATGATTAAAATAATATCTTTATATAATAAGGGGGAAATTGAAATGACTGGAGGGAGTGTAATCTTTTGGGGGATTTTAATTTTCATCGGTTTAGTTTTCGATCAGCGTAATAGTAGGAAAAAAGAAGGAATAAAAAAGTAACCGCTTACAAATAAGTGAGCAACTTTTCTTGCTTGCGGATTAATCTCATAAAGCAGTATACTGAATAACGGTAAGACTTATAGAAGGGGTAATGAAAATGAAGCTTGCAGGAAAAGTTGCCATCGTAACTGGCGGTGGCATCGGTATTGGACGTAATACAGCTCTTTTGTTGGCTAAACAAGGCGCAAAAGTAATTGTGACGGACATTGATCAAGAAAGTGGACAAGCAACAGTGGAGGAAATTACGAATCTAGGCGGAGAAGCACTTTTTGTATCCTATGATATGGACAAACAAGGAGATTGGCAACGCGTAATCAGCATTACTTTGAATGCATTTAGTCGCATTGATATGCTTTTTCAAAATGCAGGTTTATATAAAATAGATTCTATTTTTTCACGCCAACAAGAGAACGATTCCAATGTACTTTGTATTAATGACGTATGGATAGAGATAAAACAATTAACGTCATCTTTTATGAAACAGCAAGAAGAAGTGGTGCTGAGTGACTTACCGATTTTCGGTATTATTGGCACGAAAGGACAATCATTTCATACAGTAGAAACCCTCGTATAATAATGAAAACCGCCCTCAAAATATGTGGACGGTTTTTTTGTATGTGATATAGGAAAAATTATTTTTTAACGAATACGTTGTTCAGTTTGACTATCAAAGAAATGCGCTTTATTTATATCAAATGCTAATTTAATTTGATCACCAGGTGAAAATGTATGTCTTGCATCAACACGTGCTGCAAAATCTTGATCTCCCAGTTTCATATATAAAATAGATTCAGCACCTAACAATTCAGCAACTTCGATTTTTGTTGTAAAGGCAGTAGATTGTGAAGCTTCTAAAAATAATAGTTCATCATGAATGTCTTCAGGACGAATACCTAAAACAATATCTTTATTTACATAGCCTTGTTCACGTAACATCTTCATTTTGCCTTCAGTTACTTTAATTTTTATTGCATTGTCTATAACGAAATCGGTTTCAGTTAATTTACCACGGAAGAAATTCATCGCTGGAGAGCCGATAAATCCACCAACAAAAATGTTTTCAGGTGTTTCATATACTTCTTTTGGAGTTCCAATTTGTTGAATTTTTCCGTCTTTCATAACAACAAGACGAGAAGCCATTGTCATTGCTTCAGTTTGATCATGTGTTACATAGATTGTTGTCGTTCCAAGGCGATGGTGTAACTTAGAAATTTCTGAGCGCATTGCAACACGTAATTTAGCGTCTAAGTTAGATAAAGGCTCATCCATTAAGAACACTTTCGCGTCTCGAACGATTGCTCTCCCTAATGCAACACGTTGACGTTGTCCACCGGATAATGCTTTTGGTTTTCTATTTAAATATTGTTCCAGTCCTAAAATTTTTGCTGCATCTTTCACACGACGATCGATTTCATCTTTTGGTATTTTTCTAAGTTTTAATCCAAATGCCATATTATCATACACACTCATATGTGGATATAGAGCATAGTTTTGGAAGACCATTGCGATATCGCGATCTTTTGGAGGGACATCATTCATTAGCTTACCATCAATTGAAAACGCTCCTTTTGAAATATCTTCAAGTCCAGCAACCATTCTTAATGTTGTAGATTTTCCGCATCCAGAAGGACCGACAAATACGATAAACTCTTTATCTTGAATGTGTAAATTGAAGTCTGTTACAGCTGTTACGTTATTATCATATATTTTATAAATGTTTTCTAATTTCAGTTCTGCCATGGTATTTCCTCCTAGAAATAATTATGCAAACGTTTTCTTTGAGTTCATTATAAACTAATAGATTCAAAAAATAAACAAAAAAATAAAACGTTTTCATACATGAGAGGGATATTAGTAATTTTCGTATGTTTTCTTAGAAAAATAAGAATAAAAGTTGTAAGCGCTATTTTAAATTAAGATAGAATCTGTTATCATTCATTAATGAAAACGTTTGCGCCTTAAAAAAGAAAATCGAATTATTAATGAAATGGGGTAGCATAATGGAAAAACAGTGGTGGAAAGAAAGTGTAGTATATCAAATTTATCCTCGTAGCTTTATGGATAGTAACGGTGATGGCATTGGGGATCTTCGTGGTATTATTTCAAAGCTAGATTACTTAAAAGAATTAGGGATTGATGTAATCTGGTTATCGCCAGTCTATGAATCTCCAAATGACGATAATGGTTATGATATAAGTGATTATTGTAAAATTATGAATGAGTTCGGAACAATGGAAGATTGGGATGAGCTATTACATGAAATGCATGAACGTAATATGAAACTTATGATGGACTTAGTTGTTAATCATACTTCTGATGAACATAATTGGTTTATTGAATCACGTAAATCAAAAGATAATAAATATAGAGATTACTATATGTGGCGTCCTGGAAAAGAAGGAAAAGAGCCGAATAACTGGGGAGCAGCTTTTAGTGGATCGGCATGGCAGTATGATGAAATGACAGATGAATATTATTTACATCTGTTTTCTAAAAAACAGCCAGATTTAAATTGGGATAATGAAAAGGTAAGACAAGATGTTTATGAAATGATGAAGTTTTGGTTAGAGAAAGGAATTGATGGCTTCCGTATGGATGTTATTAATTTTATTTCTAAAGAAGAGGGATTACCAGCTGTTGAAACAGAAGAAGAGGGATATGTTTCAGGTCATAAGCATTTTATGAATGGTCCAAACATTCATAAATATTTACATGAAATGAATGAAGAAGTATTGTCTCATTATGATATTATGACGGTTGGTGAAATGCCTGGTGTAACGACAGAAGAAGCAAAATTGTATACTGGGGAAGAACGAAAAGAACTGCAGATGGTATTCCAATTTGAACATATGGATTTAGACTCAGGAGAAGGCGGAAAATGGGATGTAAAACCATGTTCACTCCTTACTTTAAAAGAAAATTTAACGAAGTGGCAAAAAGCGTTAGAGCATACGGGCTGGAATAGTCTGTATTGGAATAACCATGATCAGCCGCGCGTTGTATCTCGTTTTGGTAATGATGAAACGTATCGCATTGAATCTGCGAAAATGTTAGCAACGGTGCTTCATATGATGAAAGGGACACCGTATATTTATCAAGGGGAAGAAATCGGAATGACGAACGTTCGATTCGAATCGATTGATGAATATCGAGATATTGAAACATTAAATATGTATAAGGAAAAAGTTTTAGAGCACGGTGAAGATATAGAGAAAGTGATGCAGTCTATCTATATAAAAGGGCGAGATAATGCTAGGACACCGATGCAGTGGGATGATGAAGATCATGCTGGATTCACAACAGGTGAGCCTTGGATTACGGTAAATCCTAATTACAAAGAAATCAATGTGAAACAAGCGATTCAAACTAAAGATTCAATTTTTTATTACTATAAAAAATTAATTGAGCTACGTAAAAATAATGAGATTATTGTGTATGGATCATATGATTTAATATTAGAGAATGATCCTTCTATTTTTGCATACGTAAGAACATATGGAGAAGAAAAACTTCTTGTTATTGCAAACTTTACTGCGGAAGAATGTGTGTTTGAATTACCTGAGGACATTAGTTATAGTGAGGCAGAGTTATTCATACACAATTACGACGTAGTGAGTGGGTCGATAGAAAACATGACATTACGTCCGTATGAAGCAATGGTATTCAAATTGAAATAAGAAAAAATCCTTATACCACTTCGGTATAAGGATTTTTTGATTACCATTTTAATATGGAGAATCCATATGGAGGAAGTGTAACTTGTAATACACTTGCTTCAGCTGAAAATTCTTCGTTAGTATAAATATTAATGATTTTCTTTCTAGTAACATGGAGAGGGAGTGAAGCTGTAATGTCACTGTTAGTCGGATTTAAAACGAAAAAGATTGTTTCATCTTCATACGTTTTCGTATAAGAAATATAATTATATTCATCATTCGCTTCAATAAATTGGAAAGTACCATGTCCTCCAAATGCTTTATATTGCTTTCGTAATGAAATTAATGTTTGTATATGTGTAAATAATAGATGATCTTGTTCTTTCGTATCCCAAACCATACATTTGCGACAATCTGGATCCATACCGCCGTCCATACCAATTTCGTCTCCGTAATAAATGCAAGGAGAGCCGATGAAAGAAAGGTGGAATACATAAAGTAACTTTAACTTATTTTTATCTCCGTTACATGTTGTCAATATTCTTGGTGTATCATGGCTGTCTAATAAATGAAATGCTGCTTCATTTACATTCATAGAGTAGGAATGTAGAGATTCTGTAATTTTTTTCATAAATTCATTTGCTTTAATGGAATCGTTAGCAAAGTAAGACAGTAGAGCATTTGTAACGGGATAGCTCATTACAGCATCAAATTGATCTCCTTGTAGCCATGGAAGTGCATCGTGCCAAATTTCTCCTAAAATATATACTTCAGAATTTAATGCCTTTATCTCACTTCGGAATTCTCTCCAAAAGCTATGGTCGACTTCATTTGCTACATCAAGGCGCCAACCGTCTATGTTGAACTCTCTTACCCAATAACGCCCTACTTCAAGTAAATACTCTTTTACATCAGGGTGTGCTGTATTTAATTTAGGCATAAATGGTGTAAATGCGAAAGTATCATAATTTGGAAGTGGCTCAGTTCGAATTGGGAACTCATGAATATGGAACCATTCTTTATATACTGACTGCTCACCATTTTTTAGTACATCTTGAAATTTATCGAAAAAGTATCCGCTATGATTAAATACGGCATCGAGCATTACTTTTATACCATGTGTATGACATGCCTGAACGAGTTCTTTGAACGTTTCTTTAGTGCCAAATTGCGGATCGATTTCCATGTAGTCAATTGTGTCATATTTATGATTGGAATGTGCTTTGAAAATAGGGGTGAAATATATTCCTGAAATTCCAAGCTTCACAAGGTAATCAAGGTTTTGAATAATACCAGCAAAATCTCCCCCGAAGAAATTAGTTGGAGTTGGCTCAGCGCTGCCCCAAGGAAGGGTGTTTTCTGGATTTAGTGCCAGATCTCCATTAGCGAACCGTTCCGGGAAAATTTGATACCAAACAGTATCTTTAATCCAGGAAGGTGCTTTGAATACATCATGTGCATGAATAAATGGGAAACAAAAAAAGTTACCAACGTCATCATTTGGAATGTTGGAAAAAAATCCTCGCTCTGCATAAATAAGTGTTTCTGTCTCCGCTTGTAATTCAAATCCGTAACGTAAGCGCTTAAATTTTGGTTCGATGGAAATGGACCAAAAATCAAACAATGCAGTAGAACCAGTTTTTTTCATCGGTGTACTTGATGTAATCCATTTCCCGTCTTTCCAATCATAAGGATCACCATAAATAAGAGTGGCGCTTTGAACATCATCTCTTTTCGTACGTATTCGGATGTGAATCGTTTTTTCATCGTAAGCGTATGCATAATTATCTTTTGGCCTATGATAAATGGCTTCTTTGAGCATATAGAAAATCCCCCTTTAATATCTCTATGCATATTGTTCCCTTAAGTATAATAATAAAGCATATGTCGCAAACGATTGCTTTTTACATAGCTTTAATATTGCTTATAAGAGTAGTATTCATTTCATATAAAGTCAATGTATAAAGAGTGTAGGAATAATATTTTAAAATTAATATTTGCAAAATGAATAAAAGAATGTATAATGATAGACAAATAGCGCAAACGTTTTCATAAATTGAGATATTGTTTGCGCTTCTATTAAACTATTCAATGCAAACGTTTTCAAATGGTAAGGTACATATACAATTTAGGGAGGTTTTTGGGATGAAGAAAGCATTATCATTATTAACGGTTTCAGCATTATCAATTGGTATGTTATCTGCATGTGGACCGAAAGATTCAGGGAAAAAAGAAGAAAGTAAAGCAAACAAAGATTACGATCTTCTCGTTTGGGAAGATGATAAAAAAGGTGTTGGTTTAGAACCAGCAGTGAAAAGCTTTGAGGAAAAATATAAAGTAAAAGTAAAAGTTGTTGAAATGCAAATGACAGATCAAGTGAAGAAGTTACGTCTTGATGGACCAGCGGGGACTGGACCAGACGTTGTAACATTGCCACATGATCAAATCGGAAACGCAGTAACAGAAGGGTTACTTTCTGAAGTGAAAGCTGATGATGCTGTAAAGAGTAAATTTACTGATTCATCAATAGCAGCACAGACATATAACGGGAAATTATATGGTTTACCGAAAGCAATTGAGACACCAATCTTTATTTACAATAAAAAATTAATGCCAAAAGCACCAGAAACGATGGACGAGCTGTTTAACTTCTCAAAAGAATTTACGAAAGATGGCAAGTACGGATTTTTAACACTAGGAGATAACTTCTATTTTGCTAATGCATTCATGGCAGGTATGGGTGGTTATGTGTTTGGTGAAAAAGATGGAAAGCCAAATGCAAGTGATGTTGGATTAAATAATAGCGGAGCAGTACAAGGTGCTGAATATCTTCAAAAATGGTACAAAGAAAAGTTATTCCCGAAAGGTATTATCGGTGAATCGGGTGGACCTGCTGCGGATGGACTATTTAACGAAGGAAAAGCAGCATCTATCATGAATGGTCCATGGGCATTCCAAGCGATGGAAAAGAACGGAATTGATTATGGCGTTGCTCCAATGCCAAAATTACCAAACGGTCAACCAATGAAAACATTTGTTGGGGTTAAAGGATGGCATGTAACAAGTTTCTCTAAACAAAATGATTTAGCTACAAAGTTTACTGAATGGGTAACAAATGAAGAGAACGCAAAAATTCGATTTGAGAAAACGAAAGAAATTCCTCCAGTAAAAGCAGTAATGGAAGATCCAATTATTAAAGATAATGAAGCTGCAAAAGCAGTTGCAACACAATCTGAAAATGGAATTCCAATGCCGAACATTCCAGAAATGCAAGAAGTATGGAAACCAGCTGGAGATGCGCTTCAATTAGTTGTTACGGAAAAAGAGGCACCAAAAGCAGCACTTGATAATGCAGTGAAGCAAATTAAAGGTAATATTGAGGCAAATCATAGTAAGAAAAAATAAGGTGAAATTCGTGCCTCTAATATGAGGGGGCACGAATTCTCTCCCAGAAAAAAGGGGGAAGGAACATGCAAACATCTATGGAACCAGCAAATGGTTTAAACGGTTCAAAGCATAGGAAAATGGCAACCATGTTATCTATCATTCCAGGCGTGGGCCAAATGTATAATAAGCAATTTGTAAAAGGTCTTATTTTTCTAGTATTAACAGGTTCATTTATTGTAGCCTTTGCTGATTTATTAAATATGGGATTATGGGGAATTGTAACGCTTGGTACAGAAGTTCCACGTGACCATTCTGTCTTTCTATTAGTAGAAGGAATCTTGGCACTCATCGTCATTGTGTTTGGACTCGGAATATATGCATTTAATTTATATGATGCATACCAAAACGGGAAGAAACGTGATATAGGAACACCTTTAAACTCTGTAAAAGAGCAATACCGTAATTTACTAGATCAAGGTTTTCCATATTTAATGGTTTCACCAGGTTTTCTATTACTTATCTTTGTAGTTGTATTTCCAATCATCTTCGTAATTTTAATTGGATTTACGAACTATGATTTATATCATTCTCCTCCAGCTAAATTAGTAGATTGGGTAGGATTTAAAAACTTTATTGATATCTTTACATTACCGATGTGGAGAGAGACATTTTTAAGTGTATTTTCTTGGACTGTCATTTGGACATTCGTTGCAACGACATTACAAGTTGCACTTGGTATTTTCTTAGCAATTATCGTAAACCAGCCTGGTATTAAAGGGAAGGCGATTATTCGAACAATCTTCATTTTACCGTGGGCAGTTCCAGCATTCGTATCTATTCTTGTTTTCTCTGGTATGTTTAATGAAACATTTGGAGCAATTAACAATCAAGTATTAGCTTTATTCGGAATTGAAAAGATTGCTTGGATGACAGATCCATTTTGGGCGAAGATTGCTTTAATTATGATTCAAACGTGGCTTGGGTTCCCGTTCGTCTTTGCAATGACGACAGGTATACTGCAATCGATTCCAGGAGAATTATACGAAGCAGCTACAGTTGATGGGGCTACAGCTTGGCAACAGTTTCGTAAAATTACATTGCCACTTGTTTTATATGCAACAGCACCAATATTAATTACGCAATATACGTTTAACTTTAATAACTTTAGTATCATCTATCTATTTAACGGCGGAGGTCCTGCTGTAGCTGGACAAGACGCGGGTGGAACAGATATTTTAATTTCATGGATTTATAAGTTAACGATGACTTCGGCGCAGTACGGGAAAGCAGCAGCTCTTACAATGATATTATCGTTAATCGTTATTACAGTTGCGTTATGGCAATTTAAGAGAACAAAATCATTCCAAGAAGAGGATATGATGTAAATGAATATTAAAAGACAAAAGATGTTACGTCTCTCATTAAGTTATCTCGTAATTTTCGTAATGTGTGCCATCATTTTCTATCCGTTATTATGGATTATTGGCTCATCGTTTAATCCGGGTGATAGTTTATCTGGATCAAGTATTATTCCACAAAATGCAACGTTAGATCATTATCGTAAGTTATTAGATTTAGAGAATAGTAATTATTTACTATGGTATAAAAACACATTAAAAGTAAGTGTTTTAACGATGATTTTCTCGGTGTTAGCAATTAGTTTTACTGCTTATGCATTTTCGAGATATCGTTTTGTTGGAAGAAAAAATGGTTTATTAACATTTTTAATTCTGCAAATGATTCCAAACTTTGCAGCGTTAATCGCTTTATACGTATTAGCGCAGTTAACAGGATTAATTGATACGCACCTTGCATTAATTTTAATTTATGTCGGCGGAGCAATTCCAATGAATACATGGCTTATGAAAGGGTACTTTGATACGATTCCGAAAGAATTGGATGAGTCAGCTCGTATGGATGGAGCAGGACATTTCCGTATTTTTTGGCAAATCATTATGCCACTTGCAAAGCCAATTGTAGCAGTTGTAGCGTTATTCACTTTCATCGGTCCATTTACAGATTTCATTTTAGCGAGTATTATTTTGCGCACACCAGAAAATTATACGTTAGCAGTTGGGTTATATGAAATGGTAGCAAAGAAATTTGGTAATGAATTTACAACGTTTGCAGCGGGGTCAGTATTGATTGCAATCCCAATTTCAATCTTATTCCTATCACTACAAAAATATTTTATCTCTGGTTTAACTGCTGGAGGTACGAAAGGATGAAAAATGGGACATTACGTCCCATTTTTCTTTTCATCTCCCTATAAAAAACTTTATAGGGAGATGAAAAGAGATTTGACATCACATATGAAAAGAAGTGAAATAAATAGTATATTATAGTATAGGAAAAAAGAGCTATATCCCTTACAATACATGGAGAGGGAGAATATGATAGGTTTTGCAAGATAGAATCAATGAAAGTTTATGACTTCTCCTATTACTTGCAACGGGTGCAAGATTAAAAATATATAAAAAATGACAGAGAAGTGAGAGGAGGGGGATTTTTATGACAGTTACAATTAAAGATGTGGCGAAGAAGGCGAATGTAGCACCATCTACCGTTTCTCGTGTAATTGCTGATAATCCAAGTATAAGTGAAAAAACAAAGCGTCGTGTTCGGAAAGTAATGAGTGAACTCGGGTATCATCCCAATTTAAACGCAAGAAACCTAGCTAACCAAACAACAAAAACACTTGGCCTTGTTATGCCAAGTTCTGCAAGTAAAGCTTTTCAAAATCCGTTTTTCCCAGAAGTTATAAGAGGAATTAGTTCATTTGCACATGTGGAAGGGTATGCACTTTATATGTCGACAGGTGAAACGGAAGATGAGATTTTTAATGGTGTTGTAAAGATGGTGCAGGGACGCCAAATTGGTGGCATTATTCTTTTATATTCAAGAGAGAATGACCGGATTATTCAATATTTGCATAAACAAAATTTCCCGTTTGTTTTAATTGGAAAACCATATGATCGAAAAGATGAAATTACATATGTAGATAATGACAATTATACAGCGGCAAGAGAAGTAGCTGAATATTTGATTTCATTAGGTCATAAACAAATCGCGTTCATCGGCGGTGGATCCGATCTGCTTGTAACGAGAGATCGTTTGTCTGGTATGAGTGATGCTTTAAAATTAGCAGACATTGTATTACCAAAAGAGTATATTTTACATTTTGATTTTTCAAGAGAAAGTGGTCAGCAAGCCGTGGAGGAATTAATGGGGCTGAAGCAACCGCCAACTGCAATTATGGCAACGGATGACTTAATTGGACTTGGTGTGTTAAGTGCACTTTCTAAAAAAGGATTTGTTGTACCGAAGGATGTTTCTATTGTAAGCTTTAATAATGCTTTATTATCAGAAATTGCGAGTCCGCCACTTTCAACAGTTGATGTGAATATATATCAGCTAGGATATGAAGCTGCAAAAGCTTTAGTTGATAAAGTAGAGAATGCAGAGTCTACAGCAAAGTGTATCATTATTCCGCATAAATTACTGAAGCGTCAAACTTGCGACCATCATGCATAACAAAAAGCTAAGAGTTTAACTCTTAGCTTTTTGTTGTAGAAAGGCTTCTAAACGGTCACAGCCTTCTTTTAAAGTTTCGATACTATATGCATAGGATAAGCGAAGGTAGCCTTCACCATATTCAGAGAATGCTGTTCCAGGAACGACGGCAAGTCCAGCTTCTTTCACAAGATCAAGTGCAAAATCAAATGATGACGATGTTAAATGGCCAACATATGGGAATAAGTAAAATGCACCTGTTGGCTTCTCAACTGTTAATCCCATTTGAATGAGTCTATTATATACGTAATCACGGCGTTTTTTGTATTGATGACGCATCATTTTTGGTGCATCTTTAGCAGCTGTTAATGCTTCAATTGCAGCGTACTGAGCGATTGAAGTAGCGCACGTTACGTTGTACTGATGGACTTTTAATATATGTCCTGCTAAATAGCTTGGTGCGAATAATAAACCGATACGCCAGCCAGTCATAGAATGAGATTTTGATAAACCGTTAATGACGATCGTCTTTTCACGCATTTCTGGGAAATGGGCAATAGATGTATGCTTTTGTTCATATACAAGTTCGCTATAAATTTCATCAGAAAGGACGAAAATGTTTTTATCTTTTAAAACATCTACAATATCTTGTAGTTCTTCTTTTGATAAAGTTACACCAGTTGGATTAGAAGGATACGGCAGTACGACGCATCTTGTTTTTTCTGTAATAGCATTCTCTAGTGCTTCAGCTGTTAAGCGGAAGCCAGTTTCACGAACATCGATAAAAATAGGTGTTGCGCCGCATAATCGAATAATCGGCTCGTATCCTGGATAGATAGGGGCAGGTAAAATGACTTCTGTTCCTGGCTCTAAAATCGTCCGGAATGCGACATCAATCGCTTCACTGGCACCGATTGTAACGATGGTTTCGTTTTCAGGTGAATAATGTAAATCGTAGTTATCTTTTACAAAGTCACAAGCTGCCTTGCGTAATTCTAATAAACCAGCGTTATGTGTATAGCTCGTATAATTTTCTGTAATGGCCCTTTTTGCCGCTTCTTTTACGAGAGAAGGTGTAGGAAAATCAGGTTGTCCAATTGTTAAAGAGATAAGATTATCATAGTTTTGAATCATGTTAGAGAATTGACGGATTCCAGAAATTTGGATGTCCTTCACTCTAGGATTAATGAATTGTTCCATTGTATCTCCCTTTCTTCCGTTTGAAAATTAAGTTCATTTTAACATATTTTCTATAATTTCGCTTGCGTATATGTTAGGGAGAAAGGGAGGGATAATAGAAAAAAAGCCGCTGCAAGCGACTTTTAATATCCGTACTCCCAATCTATTTCATCTTCATTCCAAAGTACAGAGGATACTTTGCCGAGGTGAACAACTGATTCGTTCACAGCACATGTGCAATTTTCATCTCCTGTTTTATGCTGCAACTCTTCATATACTGATTTTTCAACATTCTCTAGAACGACCAAATTTTCTTCTTTTAAAACAAGCGTAGTACCCGCCATATTTATCTTCCTCCTACTAAAATAATGATCACTATTTGTAAACATAGATAGTATGGATTATATGCTGTATTTTGCTATAGTTGTCCGTCTCATGAAGTATTTTTTATTTTCTTTGTAATCCGTATTCATTGTATACTGCCAGGTAGAAATTTGGTACAGGGTTTACATTCATTTCGAAAATCTGTAACAATTATTATGCGTTGTTAACAAAGAATTAACAAATATGTTAAGAAAAATCAAAATCTTACAACAAATGCGTCTGTAAAATGATATAATCATATCAAAATACATATAGGGGATGAGAGGCTATGGAGCTTATCCGTGATTTAATGATCCAAATTGCCATCATAATTTTGCCACTATTTTTATATGAAGCGATTCGTTTAAATCGTTATCAAGAAATGCCTCCGAAGCCGAACCGCTACTTTATTATGTTTTTATCTAGCATTACACTCGTTCTCTCCATGACATACTCTATTTGTTTTGGTGATGTTTGTGGGTATAACTTTCATCCAATCCCGATTGTTAGTGGTTTTCTATATGGTGGGATTGTTGGTTTAATCCCGGCCGTTATTTTTGTTGCATATGAATGGACGCTAAAAGGAATAAACCTTCTTCCAGTCATAGAAGTAATATTTCTATTGATAGTTCCATTATTTTTATCAAAGAAATGGTCGTTATTTTCAAGGGATAAGAAGCTAATTTTGGCATTTATGATTTCATCATTGTACGTACTTGTTTCTTTAGTGATCGGCATGATTAACGTTCTGTTAGAAACGGGGTTCACACCGTATGTTTCCCACGTATATAGCGGATATATATTTGCTTCGCTTATTATGGTCATGACAATGGTATTTCAGGTGTACTTAACAGAATATTTAAATGAAAATGCAATACTGCGTACAGAGATGCAAAAGTCAGAAAAGCTTAATATTGTAAGTGAGTTAGCAGCAAGTGTTGCACATGAGGTTCGAAACCCGCTCACCGTTGTTCGTGGTTTTATTCAATTGCTAGAAAGTACAGAAGATGTGAAGAATAAGGATTATATGCGTCTCGTATTAGCTGAATTGGACCGGGCAGAACAAATTATTTCAGATTATTTGAATTTAGCAAGGCCACAAATTGAGAAGAAAGAACATATTTGCTTATCAGCTCAATTAATAGAAATGACAACTCTTATGTCATCATTTGCAGCGATGCAAGGTGTATATTTGCAAGTTGAGATTTCAGAAAGTCTTTATACGATCGGTGATAAGACAAAATTGAAGCAAGCGATTATGAATGTTGTTAAAAATGGTATTGAAGCAATTCAAGGAAATAAAGGGTATTTAAAAGTAACGGCTATGCAAAAAGATGAAACGATTGTAATAAGAGTTAAAGATAGTGGTGTTGGAATGACGAAAGAACAGTTAGCAAGGTTAGGACAACCGTATTATTCTTTAAAAGAAAAAGGGACAGGATTAGGGCTTATGGTTACATTTAGTATTTTACAAGCGCATAATGGTACACTGGAATATAAAAGTGAAAGTGGGAAAGGGACTGAAGCGATTATTATATTACCAGCTGTAAGAAATAAGGAATAAAAGTTACCGTTGGAAGGTAACTTTTTATTTTATATTAGAAAAAATCTATTATATTATTCAGTTGTTTTTTCTTGTTTTGTTCGGCTAAATAAACTTCTAAATGATTGGAAAAAGCTTTGTTCTTTTGATGCGGCTACTAATCTTTTTGTTTCTTGAATTTCGCGAATTACTTGCATAAGTTGTGCATCACGATTGCTGTCTTTATTATAAATTTGATTTACGAGTTTATTCATCTTTTCTTCTTGCTTAGATTCTCGTTTATACATATGATTCATTAATAAGTCCATCTTTTCTTTTTGCAGGGCATCTGTTTGAGCGGCATGATCTACTAACTCTTGTAGCATTTTTTCTTGAGAGCCTTCTTTTACATAAACTTGTTGCATCAATTCATCTAGCTTTTCATCTTTTAAACGATTTTGGGTAATAAGGGTAGAATTTTGATGAATAATTGCTTCATTTAATTGCGCGAGCATTTCAAGCTTTAACATGAACTCCTCGAAGTTACGCCCATCTTCTTTTTCTTTCGGTTGTATTTCTTGCTTATCTTGTATAACTGGTACAGGTGGGGCCTCTTTCTCTTTTAAAATAATTGGTATCGTTTCTGAAATATCTTCTTGCAATGTAGCAGCTCTTTCATGTATAGATTTCAATAGTTTTAAATCATCCAGTTTATAAATACGAGCATCAGCTGTTTTGGAAATCATATAACCGTGTTCCTCTAACAGTTGACTATATTTGCGAACTATATGTTTTGGGATGCCTGTTTTATTCGTGACATCTTTCGTTTTATAGGTAGCTTCCATAATCTTTCCTCCCCAAAAAGTATCGTATATACCATTTCAATCTTTTATGAGGACTTCCTTTGAAAAAGAATGTCGGAAGGTTATTAGTTTTCTACAGCATTAGTGAAAAGATGAAGAAAAATGAGAGTTTTTGGCGGAATGGCGAAGAAGAGCTAAAATAATGTCTGAAAACATATACAGGAGAAGTTTGTTATAATAACGGAGGAAAAGAAACTGGTAGAATCATGGAGGTATACATGAAGCAATTAAAAGGTATTATCATTTCAATTATTGCAATTCTTTCTATTGTAGTAGCGGTGTATGAAGTACTTGTTCCAGAGGAAACAAGTATCAAAAAAACAAATGCGTATGATCAAGTTCTAGAATTTCCGAAAGAGCGATATCCAGAGACAGGAAAACATATTACGGATGCGATAAAAGAAGGGCATTCAGAAGTTTGTACAATCGACCGTGGTGGCGCTGCGGATAGAAGAAAATTATCGTTAGCCCCATACCCATCAAAAAAAGGATATGATCGTGATGAATGGCCAATGGCGATGTGTAAAGAAGGCGGAAAAGGAGCACATATTGAATATATAAGTCCAGCAGATAACCGCGGAGCAGGCTCTTGGGTAGGAAATAAGTTAGATAAATACCCAGATGGTACGCGTGTGAAGTTTGACGTAAAGTAGTAGTTGCATATTTCATAATGAAGGAGAAGGGAACTATGGAGTTAACAATTTCGTATTCGCAATTAATGTTGATGAACTATGACGGGGATCAGCCTTACGTTGACTGGACGAATGAAGATTTTGAAAGAGGTTATGCGAAGGCGGATGGAACTGTTATTTTTGAAGCACTTTCTGATTATACTTGTGAAGTAAAAGTGACCTGCGGGAAACATATTGAGAAAGAAGAAGTGATTAGAACCGTTACAGTTCCGTTTACAGTTGAAAATGAATGTATCGTTGTAACAAGTATTCTTTCAAAAAAATTTCAAATCCCTATTCCAAATGGTGAGTATACGGTTGTATTACAAGCAACGCCTCTTGATGAACCAACGGATGATGAATTATATAAAATACAATATGAATTCTTTTTTGAAAGTAAAGAATAAAAAATGGGTTATCCTCAACAAGGATAACCCATTTTTGTTATGCGTTTGTTTTTAGAAGGGAACGAGCATCTTTCGCTGCTTGCACCATGTGCTCTAAAGCCGGAATAACTTCTTCTGTTCTTCTCGTTTTTAACCCACAATCAGGATTAATCCAGAAATATTTAGGATCGCATACTTGTAGAGATTGTTCTACGATCTTATACATTTCATCTTTACTCGGTACACGTGGACTATGAATATCATATACACCTAGACCGATGCCTTTTTCATATGTTGTATGTTTTAATGTATCAATAAATTCACCGTGACTTCTTGATGTTTCGATAGAAATCACATCTGCATCTAATGCGCGAATCGCATCCACAATATCTTCGAAGTTACTGTAACACATATGAGTATGAATTTGTGTTTCATTTGCTACAGAAGAAGTTGCTAAAAGGAAGGATTGTACTGCCCATGTAATATAAGCGTCCCAATCTTTTTCTTTTAACGGCATTCCTTCACGAAGTGCTGGCTCATCGACTTGGATCACTCGAATCCCCGAAGATTCAAGTAGTTCAATTTCGTGACGAAGAGCTAATGCAATTTGATACGAAACTTCTTTTCTTGGAATATCATTTCGAACGAAGGACCAATTTAAAATTGTAACAGGTCCAGTTAACATTCCTTTTACAACTTTCTCTGTTAAGCTTTGTGCATAAACAGTTTCCTTAATAGTCATTCCATTAATAAAGGCTACATCACCATAAATAACAGGTGGTTTTACGCAGCGGGAACCGTATGATTGTACCCAACCGTTTTTAGTGAATGAGAAACCAGCAAGGCGTTCACCAAAATATTCGACCATGTCAGTTCTTTCAAATTCACCATGTACAAGGACATCAAGACCAATTTCTTCTTGGTAACGAATCCATTTTTCTGTCTCTTTTTCAATAAATTGTTCATATTGTTCATTTGAAATAACACCGTTACGCCATTCTTTTCGCGTTTGACGAACTTCAGTTGTTTGCGGGAAGCTACCGATTGTTGTTGTTGGTAACAACGGTAACTTTAGGGCAACCTGTTGTAATTCGTATCGTTTTTCAAATGGAAGAGGACGTGAGAAATCTTCTTCTTTTAGTGCTGTTCGTGCTGCTTTAACATCTTCTCGGTTACGTGCGGCAGATGACCGAATTGTATGATGTACATTTCGGTATGTTTCTAGCTCCTTACTAATGCTTTCTGTACCTTGAGTCAGAGCGGAACGAATAAGAACTAACTCTTCTAATTTTTGATTTGCAAATGCTAACGCGTCAAATAGCTCAGTCGATAAGTGAGTTTCTTCTGTTTTATCGATTGGTGTATGCAATAAGCTACAAGAAGGCTGAACGATGAAATCTTTCGTTTGGACTTGTTTTTGTAACGTTGTAAATAACGTAAGAACTTCATCAAGGTCAGCTCTCCAAATGTTACGGCCATCTATACAACCGACAGCTAAAGTTTTATCAGCTGGGAATCCATATTTTGAAATAGCATGTAGGTTACCTTCTTTACCATGAACGAAATCTAATCCAATACCAGATACAGGGAATGTAATGATTTCTTCATAGTTTTCTTCTACACTATCAAAATATGTTTGTAAAAGAAGAGTCGCATTTGGAACTTCTTTACGAATAGCTTCATAAATTTCTTTTGCTTGTTGAATTTCTTCTTTCGTTAAAGAAGCGAAAATCGGTTCATCAACTTGAATGACTTGTGCACCAGCTGCATGTAGTTCTGAAAGCAGTTGTACGTATGGTGCAACTAATTGTTTTAAAATAGTCGCGAATTGTTCTTGTGTATAACCTTTAGCTAATTTCAAGAAAGTATATGGTCCTAAAATAACAGGCTTTCCATCTACTCCTAATTCTTGTTTTGCCTCTTCATATAAGCGAAGTGGACGATTATCTTTTAAAGAGATTTGTAATCCCTCTTCATATTCAGGAACGATATAGTGATAGTTTGTGTTAAACCATTTTGTCATTTCGGAAGCTACGTGATCTTTAGAGCCACGGGCCATTGCGAAATATACATCAAGGTAAGATGTAAACTCAGAAAAACGTGATGGGATAAATCCTAGCATATAAGCAGTATCCAAAACGTGATCATAATATGTAAAGTCGCCAATTGGAATGAGTTCAATCCCTTTTTCTTGCTGTACTTTAACGTGTTGAAGGCGAATTTCTTTCATCGTATTTAAAAATTGTTCTTCATCGATTTTATTGGACCAAAAAGCTTCCAATGTTTTTTTCCACTCTCTTTGTAGTCCGATACGTGGATAACCTAAATTACTTGTTTGAATTGCCATTTCAAATTCCTCCCTAATTGAAAGTAAGCATTTCCGTTTACTAGGAAATACCTATAACAAAAAGCACAAAGGCATAGAAAATAAGCCTTCCTTTTTGTTTTAACACCTCATCATCATCCGTGAATCTATCAGTGTTGTTAAAACAGGCAGGTCTCCTGACTTATGCTTCATATAATTTCTTTTACCTTCCCGTTTTCACAGTGGCATAGAAAAGAAATCTCAGCATTTACAGTGGCGGGACCGTGTTGGAGTTTCACCAATCTTCCCTTTTAAACACGAAAAGAAATTTTCGTGTACCTATTTTCCTTTTGAAAGGAAGTTAACAAGCGATATGATATTGAAACAAATTCTAACACAATTTTTGGAATTTTGTCTACTGTTTTAAAACAAGAAAATTCTAAAGTTTTTTATTTTGAATATTAATACTATTCGGATTAATTTAGAGGTGAATCGCGATTAAACATACAAAGAAGAATGTACTTGTACAGAGATAAGATGCTAGTTATGTTATTTGAAAATCCGTCCATATTTTAGAATAAGGAAGGGAATTGGATGGTTCATTTTGAAATAGTAAGTTATCACAAGAAAGAACAAGGTTTCTGTATAAAGATACATAAACTAAGTTTATAGAAATGGGGAATTTCAATTGGAACAAAGTACACAAAATATATATTCACCGCCAAAACATATAGTTTCAGCAGCGACAATTGTAATGAATGAACAAAATGAAATCTTATTAATTAAAGGACCTAGAAGAGGATGGGAAATGCCAGGTGGACAAGTTGAAGAAGGAGAGTCTTTGAAAGATGCTGCAATAAGGGAGACTAAAGAGGAAACGGGTATTGATATTGAGGTTTTAAAATTTTGTGGAGTATTTCAAAATGTGAACCATTCAATATGTAATACGTTGTTTTTAGCTAGACCAGTTGGAGGTAAATTAACGACTACGCCAGAAAGTTTGGAAGTAGGATTCTATCCTATAGAGCAGGCGCTGGAAATGGTGAGTTTTATGAATTTCAGACAAAGAATTGAATATAGTTTGGATGAAAAACAACAACCTTTTTATATAGAGTTTTAAGGAGGAATCTTCCATTATGGGACGCCAGTGACGAATAAATCCTTGTTATATTTTTGATTGCAGTGAAGTATCTTATAGCGAAAATAAAACAAACATCCCCGTCCTAAATTAAGACGGGGATGTTTGTTTTAGGTTTAAAATGAAATAACTTTATCGTTTTTTTACAGTTTCTTCTTTATAAGTGTACTCTTCATCTATATCAATTTCTGAAAGTCGCCCTGCAACTGCATCTGTAAGAAGGGTGTTTAACCATTGCAATTCAACTATAATATGTTCAATAACGCTTTGTAAAATATATAGTTGTGCACGTGGAATTTGTCCTTTGTTACACTCATAAATAGTTTGCATTTTATGTAAATATTGAATGGTATCATTTTTCTTTTTTTCTAAAATGGGAACTAACTCTTGTTCATCACCAAACTGAGCAAAAGAGAGTGCTGAATAAATGGGTTTATATATTTGATTTTTTGCCTCGAATTGTTTTAATAGTAACGTGTGAAATAACCGTTTACCTTCTTCTGTTATATGAAAGATTGTTTTATCTGGTCTATTCGTATCTCGAACAATTGTGGTAATACGAATTGCACCTTGCTTTTCTAATTGCTCGAAGGCGTAGTAAAGGGATCCTTTTGCATATTTAATATAACAATCCATTTGTCTTTCTTTCATGATGTGTTGCACTTCATATGGATGTTTATCCCCTTCGAGTAGCAAACCGAGAATGACTAATTTCATGCTCATTCTGTCTCAACTGCTACTAAAAATATAGACAAATGTATATTCTTAGAGTATTCCTGCTTCTACGTGCCCTGCTTCGCTAATCACTTGCTACTACAGTTTGCTGTGACACTCCACAGGCGTAAATTCCGATGTAGCCCACCGTACATATATACAATCTATTTACGTTAGTATTGCATATTCTTTTGCTTGTAAAAGGTTAATCGCTGCGTTCAAATCTCTATCCATTACATTGCCACATTCACATGTATATACTCGGTCAGATAGCTTTAAATCCGCTTTCTTTTGACTGCAACATGAGCATAACTTTGACGATGGATAAAACCGGTCTACTTGGCGTAATTCAATTCCATATTCCTCACATTTCGTCAAAAGCCACGTTTTAAAAGCAAAAAAAGACTGCTTGGCAATTGTTTTAGATAAATGTTTATTCTTCATCATACCTTTCACATTCAAATCTTCCACTGTAATAAACGTTGGCTTGGTTTTCACCACATTCGTTACAATAGACTTTACATACTCTATTCGAATATTCGCTAATCGAGCATGCAACTTTTGCACTCTAAGAACATTTTTATCTATATTCACTCTTTTATTAGTAACAGATTTTTCACCTCTCTTTTTTAGATTTTCAAATTTACGTGCTAAAGAGCGTTGTTCACGTTTTAACCGTTTTTCTATCTTTTTTACTTTTATTGTTTTGTTGATGTTTTCATGAACGATACCATCGCTACGTGTAGCAAAATCCTTCACTCCTAAATCAATCCCTAGACCTATTTTATTGAGTGCTAACTTTGTTGCCATTTCTTCCAATTCGCAAAGTACAGATACAAAATATCTTCCTGCTCTTTGATATACTGTGCCACTTTTTACAGTTGCATTTTTAGGGATATATCCATATTCTTTTAACCTTACCCAACCAATTGTAGGAACTTTGACTCTATGTCTTTCTATTGTCCAATCTGTTTTGTTGTTTTTCGGAAAGTAGCACTTCACATCTTGCTTCCTCTTTTTTTTATATCGTGGAAACTTAGATAAACCTTTAAAAAACCGCTTAAAAGCCTTATCTCCATTCATAATCGCTTGTTTTACCGCTTTGCTCGACACTTCTTTAATCCACTGGTCACACTCTTTTGTATGAATATTGTTCAGCCATTTGGAAAAGTCATAGCCACTAAGAAATTTCCCCTCCGACTCATATGCCTCTTTATTTTTAGAGATATACAGGTTATATACATATCGACACACCCCAATAGTTTGACAGATTTTACTAACTTGTTCAGTTGTCGGTTTGATTTCTATTAAATATGCTCTTTTCATAAGTCTTCATCCTCCGACATTTTCTTTTTGTATTTTCTCAACCCATATATTCTACAGCTAAATACATGAATGATAGATATTAAATCCTGAACAAGTTCTTCTTGAATACCCATATATTCCTTATACTGTTCTTCTGTAGAATATCTTCTTCCTTTTTGGTTTCGGTAAGCAGGTAAAACACCTTGATTGTCTCACCTTTGTAATGTCTTAACAGAGACATTAAGCATTTCTGAAAATTCTTTTGGTTTATATTGTTTCATAATTACTTTTTTGCTATATATGCACACTTTTGTCTATGTTTTTGTTTACTGTTTCTTTCTCCTGTATATAGAAACTTTATCCCGATTGGTGAGGGATAATAACCAGTGGGAATGGTTCCTTACTAATCAAAGATTTACTTTATATATTATAAACGGCATACCCTTTTTCATAAAGGGTATGCCGTTTCTTTTTTCTATACTAACTTACTTGCTTTTGTTTTTGTTTCGTTTTTGGACCTGTAAATAGTCGTTCATTTCCCATAAGTAAAATACAAATAATACTTAGTACAGCCGGGATCAGTGCCCAAAAGAATGTGCTGGCAATAGATGTAGCTAGAGCCTCTTTAATACCAGTTAATATTTCAGGTGGCATCTTCTCGGTAGCACCTTGTGATAATAAGAAACTGGTGTCTCCACTCTTTGGAGCTAATTTAGCTAGTTCAGGAGGGAAGAGAGTATTTAGTTTATTAGTAAAAATATGATTTTGAATGGTACCGAAAATTGTTACACCAAGTGTCATACCGAGTGAACGGAAGAATGAATTTGTTGATGTAGCAGAACCACGGTCTCTCATTTCTAATTTGTGAATCGAAGACATACTTAAAACTGAGAACGAGAAACCAACGCCAAGTCCAGCGAGAACCATAAATAGTGTTACGAGTAGGCGAGGTGTGTCCATTGTTAAAGTGCTTAGTAAATAAATACCAAGAACGAAGAAAACTCCAGATGCCATCATAATGTTACGATAACTTGTTCGAGAAGCTAACTGTCCACCTGTTTGACTTCCAATTACAGAGCCAACCATCATAGGTGTTAAAATTAATCCAGCATTGGAGGCTGAACCGCCGAGAACACCTTGAACGAAGATTGGAATATAAACTGTACAGATAATAAAAGCGGCACCATAGAAAAAGGCAACGCCTTGGCTAGCTGCGAATAAAGGTTTTTTAAAGAGATGGAAAGAAATGATAGGCTCCGTTGCTTTTCGTTCTACGAAGAAGAAAATAATGAGCATAATAACAACTGTTGTAAATAAACCGATAATTACAGTGGAATTCCATGCGTATTCTTTACCACCAAGTTCTAAGGCGAACATTAAGCAAACGATACTAATAACAAGCGTAATAGCGCCAGCCCAATCAATTTTTTGTTTTCTAAATTCTAGAGACTCACTATAGTATTTAGTAATGAAGAAGAAGGAGATAAGCCCTAATGGAATATTAATATAGAAGACCCAGTGCCAACTTATATAGTCTGTAATATAAGCACCTAATAAGGGACCGAACACACTAGATGTCCCGAAAACAGCACCGAATAGTCCTGTCATTTTTCCACGTTTTTCTGGTGGGAATATATCGTACATAATTGTGAAGGCAATAGGCATAAGAGCGCCCCCGCCAATCCCTTGAATTGCTCTATAAATACTTAACTGCTCAATACTAGATGCTGTTCCGCAAAGTGCAGAACCGAATAAGAAAAGAATGAGGCCACCGATATAAAAACGTTTCCGTCCGTACATATCAGAAAGTTTCCCGAATATAGGCATACCTGCCATTGTTGCTACCATATATGCAGATGTGACCCATACGAACTTGTCAAATCCTCCTAGGTCTCCAACGATCGTTGCCATTGCTGTTGCAACAATTGTATTATCCATTGCCGCCATTAAAATACCAAGTAGTAAACCAGCAACAACAAATTTTGTCTTGTTGGAGTCTTTTTTTGATAATTGAGATTCCAAATATAACCCTCCTTTAAAAATAAGTAAACTATATTAAGTTTTGAGTGCAGCGCATAAAAATGTAAAGGATCGTTCTTTCAAATCAATTTACACAAGTGCACAAGCCATAAAGAATATTATAGTCAAATTTGACTAAAAGGCAAACTTTTTCATCCGTCAAAATATTCTGTTGTATGGACTGCGAAAGAGTGAGTAATACTTAATATTGGTATAAAGTCAATGAAGGAAATTGTAAAAAAATATTTCAGTAAGAATACCTTCTGTTAGCAGATGAAAAATGGTTTTTTCTTTACATTGTCGAATAGGATAAAAGGAAGAGCAATAACTATATATCGTTTGTATTGGGTAGAGAGGCAGAATAAGGTCGTATGAATGATGCATCTGAAATGGGGTGAATATTATTATGAAAATATGGAAACGAATTTCGGATCAAGGAAGGCGTTCAATACCGCTACAACCGGTATTATGGATTGATGGCTCAAAAAAGGAAAATGAATGTCCTAATGTAGCAGTTACATTGCAAATCCGTAGTATGTATAAAGAAAAATTTTCATATGAACTGACCTATGATGTAAACGACATACTTATTATTGGAATTGAAGTTGAAAATAAAGGAATAGAAATGATTTCACGAGTTGTAGTAAGTCATATGATTCGCGATTATTTTGCATACATCCCCAATTCGTTAAAGGCAGATAAGGGGATAAGTGAGTTTCTATTCCAACTTGTAAGGTGGCGAATCGATAATTTATTACCGAATGAAAAGGTAGAATTAATTTGTAAAATAAAAGCAAATAAAGATAAAGCACTCAAAAACGCATTGTTTCAGGCTACATATACATTTCAATCTAACGGAGTATCATATGGTCCACTGCAAACAAATGAAGTTGTTGTGCGACAATGAAAAAAAGGAACCTATATGAAAGGTTCCTTTTTTTAGTGAAGGTTGTGCTTTTTGAGTACTTTTTTTTGCTCGATTCCTTTTTTACCTACATAATTATTTGTATAACCAAAATATAGAATGAACAGAAAGGAAGCAACATTTACAATAGCGTCTATTTGATCGTTTGAAATAAAGTTTACATCGAAAGAATTAAATAGTAATTTTAACGATAACAGAAAACCGGCTAGTAAACGCATAATATCTGATAGATTTTCTTTTTGCAGCATATCGCTCACCACCTTTCTAAAACGATATATAGTATATATATGAAATAGAATAGAGATGGTAGACAAGCTTAAGCGGAAATGTACACTCAATATGTACATTTTTTATTTTGTAGAAAAACATAATTGTTATAGAAGCATATATTGGTATAGAAGGGAGGAGAAGTATGAAACATAAAGGGAAAATCAGTGGATTATTACTTGGGAATACAGTGGCGGTTACAGAATGGATTGCGCTTCAAGATGTAATTACAAAACTGGATTCGCGATCATTTTATACCGTCTTTACTATTTATATATTGCAAATGGTACTCAGCTATTATTTTGGACATTGGTATGATAAAAGAGCGAATGAGAATACAGATGCGGAAGTAGGGGGAATGGCGAGTAATGATTTTGTAGTTGATTTCTTTGAGAAAGTAGCTGCTTTATCAGAGCGGGATGCTCATAATATTACAGTGTACATTCTTTCTGTGAAAGAATGGAAAGAACTAAAAGATACAGTGCAAGAAAAAAAACTGGAGGTGTTAGTCCAAAAATTGGAGAGTACGATTGTAAAGACAATCCGTAAAGGGGATGTCGTTACTAAGTGGGATGAAAATAAGTATGTAATTGTGGCAATTGATAACGGACGTGAAAAGTCGACAATAACAAACCGATTAATGAAAAATATTGAAAGTGAAATAGAAAATGGCTTGTTAAGTATGGATTTATTATTTGGAGCTGCTAGTTATCCAATAGAAGGAAAAACTTTTGAAGAATTGTTAAGAAAAGCACAAAACCAATTGTATCAGCATAGGGGTTTGTAAGGAAATCAGTGAAACTTTGATTTAAAGAAATATGATATGAAGAAGTTTTTGAATGTAACATTCTTTTGACTTTTATTACAAAAATAACTTTTATTGTAATAAAAGTCTTTAAAAATATATGGAATAAGCATATAATTATGATGGATGTGTCAATGCATTTTGCACAATGTGTTTCATTTTTAAAGTGTAGAGGAAAGCATGCTCTACACTTTTCCTTTTTAGGGAATGACAAGAATAATTGTAAGTTGTTGCAAGATGACATTTACACTGTGTAAAATGAACAAAGAGATTATTTGATAGAAAGCGGAAAGGGAATGATAGAATGATAGACGTGACAGAACAACGACCATCTTTTATGAGGTGAATTATTACTGTTGTTCTCCAAATTATTATGGCTGTGATGAATTCCGTTGTACTTTTATGTAATACATAGTATAAACAGGTTTTAAAAAGTGCCAATTAAAAGGTAGAGATGAAACTGCTATTTAGTTCGAAAGTGTAATTTTGAGTAATACAATTTGTACAAGCATTATAAACAATATGAATGATTTTCGTAAAAAAAGGTGCGAGTATGGAGTTAATAAAAGGATAAATAATTTCATAGCTTTTTACACGATGATCGTATATAAGTAGGAGGAAAAAGATGTTGAAGTATAGTAAATTAGTAATTGTAACTGCATTATCAATGACTTTATTAGCCGGTTGTTTTGGGCCGAAACCAGAAGAAGAATTATATGTTGCGTTTGAAAATGCTGCAAAGCAAGAAAAAACAATATTTGAAGATGCAAAGAAACTTGAAACTTTAGAAAAAGAGGGACAAGAATTATATAGCCAGATCGTTCAAGAAGGAAAAGATAATAATCAAACTGTTAAGGAAAAACTGAACAAAGCAGTGAAAAATACAGATGAACGAGAAAAGGTGCTTACAAAAGAAAAAGAATCTTTAAATAAGGCACAAGAAGAAGTGAAGTCAGCAGATAAATATGTGAAAAAAATTGAAGATAAGAAATTAAAAGATCAAGCGGATAAAGTGAAAAGCACATATGAGAAACGACATGATTCATTTAACAAGATGTATGATAGCTATAGTAAATCGTTAAAACAAGAAAAAGAATTATATACAATGCTACAAGATAAAGGTACAAAATTAAAAGATATTAGTGAAAAAGTAAAAACAGTAAATCAGTCTTATAAAGATATTGAATCAGAAAAAGACAAGTTTAATGAATTTACGAAGTCTTATAATACAGAAAAAATAGCTTTTTATAAACAAGCAAATATTAAAATTAAAGAAGAGAAAAAATAAAACAGTTTGGCCTACAATGGGCCAAACTGTTTTATTTTTTTGTATACGTACGACTATACCACGGGACAGGTTCACTTAATTTTTTTTCTTGTTTCAGTGCTTCAGGACCAATGTAATCTTGAAGTGTCTTTTTTGCTACTGTTAAAGATAAGGTTGTTTTCGGATTTCGATAGGAGGATTCAAGATGGCCAAGGTGTGGTAGGATTCGAAAATCTTCTTTGGTAGGAGGAATATGGAAAAAATAATCACCTAAACGTATAAGAACATCGGATTGTTGTTGGCTAAAACGTGGATTTCTAGAAAAATGTAATCCTTCTTTAATAGCTTTTTTTTCAGCAATTAAGCGTTCTAAAGCCGTCTTTTTTAACCAGTATAAATACTTCGGATTAGTTGCAGCTTTAGCATGACGATTCACAACGAAAATAGATTGAGCTAGTCGATTAATAGAATGTTGGTTTTGTAATTGAGATTGTGGTTGTGAAGGTTTCATATTGAATCTCCTTTCAATTTTTCATTATTATACCATAAATAAAAGTGATTTTTATTATATGCAAAAAGTGATTGTATATATTTTCAATATTAAAGCAATATTGTTACAAAAAACAACTATTTTGTATAATAGTAATAGAATGTGTTTTAGAAATTTGATAATGAAAGAGTGAGAAGTTTGAAAGAAATATTAAAACAGCAATATGCCATTATAGATATTGGGTCTAATACAATGCGTTTAGTTATTTATGAAAAGCAAAACGGAGGTTTTTATAAGGAAATTGAAAATACGAAAGTGGTTGCTCGGTTAAGGAACTACTTAGTCGATGGTATGTTGATTAAAGAAGGAATAGAGGTATTGTTACAGACATTATTTCAATTTCAAGAAAGTACACGATTCCACCAGTTGCATCATGTACTTTGTGTCGCAACAGCAACAATTAGGCAGGCTGAGAATCAAGAGGAAATTAAAAAACTTGTTGAAGGACAAACAGACTTTACTCTTAGAGTATTATCAGAATATGAAGAAGCACGTTACGGCTATTTAGCAGTTATGAATTCAACTTCGTTCACTGAGGGACTTACAGTAGATATTGGTGGAGGAAGTACGGAAGTTACATACTTTCGAAATAGAGAGATTTTAGAGTATCATAGCTTTCCTTTTGGAGCACTTTCTTTAAAGCAACAATTTATTAAAGAGAATATACCTACTGAAGAAGAGTTGGAAAAGATTCAAACGTACTTAGAATATCAATTTCGAACATTACCATGGTTAATTGACAAGAAATTGCCTCTTATTGCAATTGGTGGTAGTGCGAGGAACTTAGTGAAAATCCATCAAAATTTAATTTGTTATCCGATAGCAGGGGTACATTTATACAAGATGAAAGAAGAAGATATTAAAAATGTGAAAGAAGAATTGGAAGTATTGTCGTTCATGGAGCTTCAAAAATTAGAAGGATTGGCAAAAGATCGAGCAGATACAATTATTCCAGCAGTCGAAGTATTTCATACACTTGTTAATGTTATAGAGGCACCAGCATTTGTATTGAGTAGAAAAGGATTACGAGAAGGTGTTTTCTATGAAGAGTTGACAAAAGATTTGGGGATTTCATATTATCCGAATGTAGTCGAAGAAAGTTTATATTTATTATCACATGAATATGAAATGGATATGGAATTTGTAATGCAGCTTATTAAACATGGAAGAATCATTTGTCAACAGCTTGAAGAAACAGGGCTCATTTCTATGTCAGAAAAAGACTGGGAAGTATTCCAGCAAGCAGCGAAAGTATTTAATATAGGAAAATATATAGACGATGAAGCGAGCCGCTTACATACGTTTTATTTATTAGCGAATAAAACAATTGATGGTATGATGCATAAAGATCGAGTTAGATTAGCCCTTATTGCGTCTTATAAATCAAAAATGTTATTCAAACAACATTTGTCCCCGTTTGAAGGATGGTTTGATAAAAATGAACAAAAAAAAATTCGCCTATTAGGAGCTGTTTTACAATTTTCAGCAGCTCTAAATATAAGAAAAAGATCGCTTGTTGAATCGATATCTATAACAGAAAGTAAAGAAGGATTAACATTTAAAATTGTATGTGAGCAAGCGGCATTAGCGGAAAAAGTGCAAGCTGAAAAGCAAAAAAAGCAGCTGGAAAGAGTATTGAAAACAACTATTAACTTATTCTTCGAATCAAAACACTAAGTTGTACGGATGTCTTTACGAAAAATTTACACTTTATAATATTGTAATTTGCTAAAATGAAAGTAACTAAATTATAGTAAAAAAGTTTCAAGGGGAAGTGTGAAGAGAATGGAATTATCTAAGGGGAACATAGTAAATTTAAATGATACAGCTTATTATAACAATCGAGAGTTAAGTTGGTTAGCATTTAATGAACGTGTACTACAAGAAGCACAGGATGAAACGAATCCGCTCTTGGAAAGATTAAAGTTTATTAGCATTTTTAGCTCAAATTTAGATGAATTCTTTATGGTGCGCGTAGCAGGATTGAAGGATCAAGTAAGTGCTGGGTTTAACCAACCAGAAAATAAGGCTGGCTTAACACCTAAAAAGCAATTAAATAAAATTGCGATAAAGGCCCACGAATTAATGACTGTACAATATGATACGTTTAAAAATTATGTATTGCCAGCGCTGGAGCTAGAGGGAATTGAGCGTTTAACATTCCAGGATTTGACGAAAGAACAGAGAGAATTTATAGAAGAGTATTTTGATGAACAAATTTTCCCGGTCTTAACACCTGTAGCTATCGATGCCTATCGTCCATTTCCAATGTTATTAAATAAAAGTTTGAATTTAGCTACACTTTTATATGATGAGAAACAAGTTGAGGAAGAAAACCGCACGAAATTAGGAATTGTACAAGTTCCTTCATTACTTGAACGTTTCATATTTTTGCCGAGCGAAGGGCAAAAGCATAAATTTATTTTATTAGAAGATGTAATTAGTGGTTTTACTCATAAATTATTCACTGGATATAAAGTATCATCTGTTACTCGTTTCCGTATTACACGCAATGCGGATTTAACGATTCATGAAGAAGGTGCAAGAGATTTATTAAAAGTAATTGAAAAAGAATTAAAAAAGCGTAAGTGGGGAGCTGCTGTACGTTTAGAAGTTGGCAAAGAGCATATTGATGAAAGAGTATTAGCATTATTATATGAGGTGTTGGAAGTAAAAGATGAAGATGTATATATAATGGATGGACCGCTAGATTTAACATGTCTCTTCTCTTTATATAAAAAACTAGCTCCATTATATGAACATTTAGTATATCCGGCTCTTATTCCGCAACGACCTCAAGACTTAGGGGATGCGGAAGATGTATTTGAAAAAGCAATTGAGCATGATATTTTATTACATCATCCGTTTGAGTCGTTTCAGCCAGTAGTTGATTTTGTGCGTGATGCAGCAGACGATCCGAATGTACTTGCAATTAAACAAACCTTATATCGAGTAAGTGGGGATTCGCCGATTATTCAGGCATTAAAGGTAGCCGCTGAAAAAGGAAAACAAGTGACGGTATTAGTTGAATTAAAGGCAAGGTTTGATGAAGAAAATAATGTACATTGGGCTAAAGAGTTAGAAAAGGCAGGCTGTCACGTTATTTACGGTGTAAGTCATTTGAAAACACATAGTAAGATTACGCTAGTTGTAAGAAGAAAAAACGGAAAAATCGAAAGGTTCGTACATCTCGGGACTGGAAATTATAATGATGCAACAGCAAAGTTATATACTGATTTCGGGTATATTACATCACGAAAAGACTTTGGGGTTGATGCAACAAATTTCTTTAATTATTTGAGTGGTTATACAACAAAGCCACATTTTCATCACTTATCGGTTGCACCATTTGATATAAGAGAGCAATTTATCGATTTAATAGATGAAGAAATTCGTTATCATAGACAATATGGAAATGGATATATTATCGCCAAGATGAATTCATTAACAGATAAACCGTTAATAAAAAAAATGTATGAAGCTTCACAAGCTGGAGTAAAGGTAGAGCTCATCGTTCGAGGAACATGTTGTTTAAGGCCTGGTATTCCAAATGTAAGTGAAAATATTCGTGTCGTTAGTGTTGTTGGGAGGTATTTAGAACATAGCCGCATTTATTATTTCCACCATAATGGAGAAGAGAAAATATACTTATCTTCAGCTGACTGGATGACGCGAAATATGGAGAAGCGGGTAGAAATTTCTTTCCCAATATTAGATATTGAAATGAAGGCGAGAATTAAGGCGATTTTACAGCTGACTTTAGCTGATAATGTGAAAACGCGTGAACAAAATAAAGACGGTGACTATTATTATGTTATTAATAATGGTGCAGAAGAGATTGATAGCCAAGTGAAGTTATTTAAGATGGCGTATCAAAACACGGATGCTGAATAATGAGAACAAGGTAAAAAACCTCTTTTTTAAGAGGTTTTTTACTTTGTTCTCTACTTATTATAAAGGATGCGTAGAGAGAATACTTTTTATTATAAGCATGTTAATGGATCATGAATCGGTTAAGAAAGGAAATAACATTAGCAGAATTGTTACGGTACATTAATAATAGAATGGTTGTTGACAAGGTCCACCATAACAAGGATAAGGTGCTGGCGGTGGGAAAGGTGGTGGATATGGTGGATAATACGGTCTAGGACCGAAAGCTAATGCTCCGCCGAGTAGTCCGCCAGCAATACCAGCTAGAAATGGGACGCCAAAAAACGGAAAAAAGCGTGAGTCGCCTACTGGACCAATAGGTGCTGAACGGACTGGGATTGGTTGATAATATGGATACATGACAAACCTCCTTTATTGGACTCACTTTTATCATATGGTAAATGAAACATGGATGAGCGCGTACAAGAAAGGTTATGTAAGAAAATAGGCGGATTATTACGAATGTTGAAGTGTGAAAATCGTAATTTCAGGTTTTGACATAAATCGGAATGGGACGCGTGTTCTTCCAAGGCCTCGATTGACATAGAGAATTAAATCTTCAATCGTATAGAAACCTTCTACATAGTTTTTAGCAAGTGATGGGGTAATAATTGCGCCTAAAAAGGGAATTTGTACTTGTCCACCATGGCTATGACCAGAAAGCTGTAAGTTAACTGGATATTGAGAAATTTTGGGTGCGATATCTGGCTCGTGAACAAGAACAATGTTATAAGTATTTTGCTTCGCGTGATGTAGTGTCTCCTCTATTTTTGGTTTGCCTAGTAGTATATCATCAAGACCGAAAATTGAAATTTCACTATTATCTATTAGACGAATTTTCTTTTCGCTATTTAGTAACAGTTCAAATCCAGATTCGCGCATAATGTGTTCGTAGTACTCTGTTCCATATCCGCCGTGATCATGGTTACCATAAATAGAAAATTTACCGAAGGGTGCTTGTATATTTTTTAAAATAGATGCAACGAAAGGAGTGTCAGTATATGTTTGATAATTATCAATGAGATCACCGGTAAAAAGGACGATATCGGGTTTTACAGCATTAATTTTAGAAACGATTTGAGATAAATGGTGAAGAGAGAAATAGTATCCGAGATGTAAATCGCTAAATTGAAGAATCTTCATACCATGAAAGCTTTTTGGTATGAGTTTTGAGTGTAGTGTATGTTCTGTAATAGAAAGTAAATGAGGCTCAATATATTTAGCATAATAGTATCCGATACTAGTGGTTATAAATGAATATAAACAAGTGCGTATACCAGTTTTTAAAAAATTTCTTCTTGTAATTTTCTTCATAAAAATATGAGTACACCTATTTAACTTATGTTGCATTTATAGGTTACTCAAATCTCCTTTCAGTTTATTTAAAATATATTTTAAATAATAAAAAAGTAGTATATATTACGAAAAAATGAATGAATAGAAACCTCTTTACGTTAAAATATCAGAAAAGTTTAAAAATATAAAGATTTCTATTAAATAAAATGATAAAATGAATGTGTATTCATTTTTTGGAGGGGATGTATGTGAAAGAAAAGGTAGTTATTATAACAGGTGGATCGAGCGGAATGGGAAAAGGAATGGCGACTCGTTTTGCAAAAGAAGGGGCACGAGTTGTTATTACAGGACGTACAAAGGAAAAGCTTGAGGAAACAAAGTTGGAAATTGAACAATTTCCAGGGCAAATATTACCTGTGCAAATGGATGTAAGAAATCCGGACGATATTCAGAAAATGATTGAACAGATTGATGAGAAGTTTGGTCGAATTGATGTTTTAATAAACAATGCAGCTGGAAACTTTATTTGTCCAGCTGAAGATTTATCCGTGAATGGCTGGAATTCAGTCATTAATATTGTATTAAACGGTACATTTTATTGCAGCCATGCTGTCGGGAAATACTGGATTGAAAAAGGTATAAAAGGAAATATCATTAACATGGTAGCAACATATGCATGGGATGCAGGTCCGGGAGTTATTCATTCAGCTGCAGCAAAGGCTGGAGTATTAGCAATGACGAAGACACTCGCTGTTGAGTGGGGACGTAAATATGGAATACGAGTTAACGCGATCGCACCAGGACCAATTGAACGTACGGGCGGTGCTGATAAATTATGGATTTCAGAAGAAATGGCTAAGCGTACGATACAAAGTGTTCCGCTTGGAAGACTGGGTACGCCAGAAGAAATTGCAGGTCTAGCTTATTATTTATGTTCAGATGAAGCTGCTTACATAAATGGAACTTGCATGACAATGGATGGAGGACAACATTTACATCAATATCCATTTTAAAAGGGATAAGAAAATGAATGTTTGATTCATTTTTCGACGGTTAAATGTGACGGAATTGTGACATATGAAAGAAAAGTGTTTACAAGAGGTCATATATAAGTTATATTTAAGACCTCTTTTTTCTTCATAGTAGAATTGCTAATTCCCCTTAGCATTTTACCCCTCTAATCCCTTCAGGAAAACTGAAGGGATTTTTTATTATTTTTCCGTAAATATCATGTTATAATTTTTGAAAAGTAAAGGGAGGGAAGCACGTTGATAGATGCATTAGATGTAATGAGTAACTTGGATAAAGTCCTTCCTTATTATCAAGCTATTTTTAGTGCTGATGAGCATACTGTAATTGGATATGAAGTAGTAGGGCGTATTCAAACAGAAGAGGGCATACAAAGTTTAGCTTCTTTCTTTCATGATGATTCTATTCCAAGTGAGTTTCAACTGGAAGCGGATAACATTATAGTAGAAAAAGCTTTAAATCGTTATTTGGAAAGTGATCAAAAACTATTATTATTTATACATCGGAATGCGAACGTATTAATGAATGATGATGATGAAAGTTTACTGCAACTTTTATTGATGTATGAAGAGCAAGGTTTAAATTTGAAACACATTGTTTTAGAGATTACAGAACATGAATGTAAAGAAGATATAGAGCAATTTAATCATTTGCTTATGTATTATCGTACATATGGTATTCAAATTTCGATTAATAAAGTCGGAACGGGTACAAGTAATTTAGAACGTATTAGCGTGTTAGCACCGGACATTTTAAAAGTAGATTTAACAAACTTAAGGCAAACCGCACTTTTACAATCTTATCAAGATATTTTATATTCTTTATCATTACTTGCTAGAAGAATTGGTGCAACATTGTTATATGAAGAAATAGATGCTTTTTACCAATTGCAATACGCTTGGAAAAACGGTGGTAGATACTATCAAGGGAATTATTTGAAAGAATGCTTACCTGATTTTATTGAAACGAACGTTTTGAAAGAACGACTTGGTAATGAGTGTCATCAATTCATTCAACATGAGAAGAAGAAGTTACAAAAAATTTATAATTTAACAGAAATGTTACGTGACCGAATCGGTGATGTTTTAGTGAAACAGAAAAAGAATGAAGATATAAATGATTGGTTATTACAATTTAGTCAAAGTGTATCACAATGTAGTTTTCGCATATTTATTTGTAACGAAGATGGTTTTCAACAATCAGGAAACGTTATGAAAAAAGATGGGGAATGGATTGTGATGCCTGAGTATTATATGAAGAACTGGAGTTGGCGTCCGTATTTTCTAGAAAATATTATGAAAATGCGTTTTGAGAATAAGGCGAGACTTTCAGATTTATATGCTGATATTGAAACCGGTGAGATGGTACGAACATTTTCTTTCCCGATTGATGATGAAAACTTTTTATTTATAGATTTATCGTATGAATATTTATATGAAGAAGATGTTTTATTTTAATGCACGAAGAGATTCGTGCATTTTTTGTTTGTTTTTATCATAAATTGGTAATAGTGAAAATGGTGCTAAAAATGCTGTCTATCGTTGTAAAGATTTTACGAACGAAATGAGCTCTTTCTTTGCATAATCATTGTTACAATGAATACTACAAAGACAAGTTTTCTTAAAAGGAAGGTGAAAAAATGAGGAAATATGGAATATGGTTAGTTCTATTTGTATGCGTTGCCTTTCTAGTTGGTTATAGTGTTACAACTGTTTTAGGAAAAGAGGAAGTGAAAGTCGATCGGAAAGAAGTGTATACAACGATACAAAAGGGCTATGAAACCCAATTTTCACTTCGTGGGAAGCATTTGCCGATGAATAAGATGATAGAAACGTTATCACCGTATTTTACAGAGAATTTCCTTCAAGTATTTACAGATGAAAATAGTAGAAGTGATAAACAAAGTGGTGAATATTTACTTCCAGCAAAAGAAGCGCCATTTTCTTTTAATTCAGAAACGAAAATGTCATATGATGAAGAGCATAAAATTTTATATGTATATGAGCGGGCGAAAAGTGGACAATATCAAATTGTAACATTGCAAAGAGATCAAGGGAAATGGAAAATGGCTGGATATCATGAAAGCCAAGAACTTTTAAGTGAAATAAAAAGGTTACAACAATTATAAAGTGAAACTTTCCTTAGTAGGGGACATATCACCTAATTATTAACCCGCCACAATTGGATGTTTACTTCCAAAAAAATAGCGGGATAAGAATAGGAATAGGTCTTTACCTATTCCTACTCTAGATTGAGAAGTTGTTGTAATTTTTCAATTTGAAAACCAGCAACAACTTCTCCGTCAATTACAACCGTTGGAGTTGAATAAGAATCATAGTCATATAAAAGACGATTGCGTGCAGCGGCGTCTTTTTTTACGTCAAATTCTTCGTATACAACGTTATTATGTTTTAAAAATTCTTTCACAATGACACATGGCGGACAATCAGGTTGTGTGTAAACCTCAATTTTTTTCATTGTAATTCCTCCTTTTTACTGTTTTTTATTATATTCTTCCAGTATAAAAATCGCAATAAAGAAGGGAAAAGATGTTCTTTCTGTTTTTTCCTTCGTATTTCGACAAATTTTTAGTTGAGTTTCTGGCCAATAACCTTTATCCTAGAGTGTGGAACATTTTTTCTGTTATGACGGATAGAATGAGTATAGCTGTAAAACCTATTGGTAGGAAGATCAGAGAAAGGAGAGATTTCATGTCTCTACTCCAAGGAATTTTAACTCGACTTGTTAGTCTACAAGAACAAGCTGAAAGCGGTGAAGTAGCACAACGCTATTTTGAAGTGAACGGTGAGCGCAAATGTAGCGTGAAATTTTTCGATAAAAGTGAAATGTATGAGTTAGAAGTGTATCAACAAGGTGAAAAACCTCAAGTGTATCAATTCGATAATATCGACATGGTTGCAATTGAGATTTACGATATCATTTCTTGATACATATAAAAAAGGTGTTGCCATACGGCAACACCTTTTTTAGTTCTATTACTTTTTAACATATATGTATAGGGATTTTTCATTTTTCCTACAATGGTAATAAAGTGAAATTGTAATCAGTAGAGATTCTTATTTCTATACTGATTAGTAGCTATCACCAATTTGGTATTTACGGATAGTAAATAGGGAGATAAACATAATGAGGAGGTGTGTTGTATGGAACGTTTACCAGTTGTCATTTGTCCTAATTGTCACAATGCTGCTGAGATTATTCATGTATTAACGGCTCAATCAAATCAAAATGTAATTTATACGTGCCAAGTTTGCCAGTATGTAATTCGGAATATTGAAACGAATAAAGGATAGGAAGTTATAATTTCTATTTTTGTCCCATACAATGAGAATACGAAAAGTCTGTCTAATTGAAAGGACGTGACTATATGGCCGGTGAACATAAATTTTATAATGTTTCAGAGAGACATTTAAATTTTGATATGGTCTTTACCCGTATTTGTAATTTCATTGAAAAGGATCCACGAAATTTATATCGCTTATCCATTGGGACAGACTCACAAGCACATCAAAAGGATACGAGATTTATTACGGCAATTCATATTCATCGCGTCGGAAAAGGAGCCTGGGGATGTTTACACCATCAATCAGTAAAAGATAAGCCAGCAACTTTACGTGAGAAGATATATTTAGAAACACAGTTTAGTCAAGAAATCGCCTGCTTATTTACTCCCAATCATATACAAACAATATGGGATTTATTGCATCCATATGCTCAAGATGGGGCTGGATTTATAATGGAAATTCACTTGGATATCGGAAATGATGGCTTAACAAAAGAATTTATTCTAGATATGACAGCGAAAATTCAAGCGATGGGATTAACGGCAAAAATTAAGCCAGATGCATATGCGGCGTTTAGTTATGCAAATCGATATACGAAATAATAACAATTTTTATATATCTTTCACTAAAAACTGAATATTACATCTATTAAATAGGCTGAAAATTTTATATAATAGGAGTAACGATGCGAGTATAAGGAGAGGGGTATATGAAAAGGGAATTTGTTTTAACAGAAGAAGAGGAAAGTTTGTTACTAGATATTTTATTTCAGCAAAATTATGCGAGTGAAATTTTAGCTGTGGAACTTACAGATATTGAGAATGGTTTAAAAAAGACAGATGTGATGCAATATAAAAAAATCACAAGGTTATTTTACAGATTAAAAAATAAAGGGTATTAAGCGCTACCGGAATGGTAGTCTTTTTTTTGTGTTGTATGCTAAAATAGCTGTGTAATTTTGTTTTTTCCTGAAATAATGTAAGGACAAAATAATAATATGAAAACGCTGTCATAAAATGTGAATAGAGCCGGTGATTATAAGTAGGAAAAAGGGAAAATGGGGGATGTAATATGATTAGTATTCCAAAAGACGAGTTTCAACAAATTTTTGTGAAAGATTTAATGATTTCATCCGAAAAAGTAGCACACGTCCAAATAGGGAATGGTTTAGAGCATGCTTTACTCGTACTTGTGAAATCTGGATATTCGGCGATACCTGTTTTAGACCCGATGTACAAATTACATGGGTTAATTAGTACTGCTATGATTTTAGACGGTATGTTAGGGTTAGAGCGCATTGAGTTTGAAAGACTTGAAGAAATGAAGGTAGAACAGGTGATGAAGGAAGATATTCCAGTTCTTAAGTTAGAAGATTCCTTTGCAAAAGCATTAGAAATGACAATTGATCATCCTTTTATTTGCGCTGTCAATGAAGAGGGATATTTTGAGGGGATTTTAACACGTCGAGCGATTTTAAAATTGTTGAATAAAAAAGTAAGACAACATAATCGATAATGTGAGAAAAGTGACTTCATAGAAGCGGAGAAGTCACTTTTTTTTCGTGCATATCAGTTGTGTATGTATTATATTTAAAAAGATAAAAAATATAAGAGTATGTGTTTAAATTAAGGATGAAAAGCTTGTTGAGATAAGGTGTATGGAAGCTAAGGAAAGAGGGAGAAAGTTGCAAATTGATGATTTTCAAATGATGGTTGTGTTAGCACAGGAATCAAATATGAGAAAAGCGGCGGAACGTTTATTTGTTTCACAACCTGCGCTTAGTCAACGATTACAATCTATGGAGAAACAATGGGGAATGAAGTTTTTTATTCGTTCGCAAAAAGGATTGACAATTACACCTGAAGGGGAAAAAGTCGCAAATTATGCAAAAGAAATGCTACAAAAGGAAGAGGATATTAAAAGTGAGTTAGCTATTTTTAGAACAGAAACTCACGGAACGTTAAAAATAGCTGTTGCATCAGTTATTGGTCAATATTGGCTTCCTCCTGTTTTGAAGAAGTTCGTGCATAAATATCCTTCTGTGAAAATATCACTGTTTACTGGCTGGAGTAGTGAAGTACAAAAGCAGTTTTATGAAGGAGATGTTCATGTTGCTATATTAAGGGGAACACAAGAATATAAAGGTCAGAAGCAACAATTATTTGAAGATGAACTTTATTTAGTGGATAAAGAAATAAAAGATATTTCGATGTTAAAAGAAACAAATAGACCTTTTATTCAATTTAAAAGTGATTCCACTTATTATGGACAAATACAAAATTGGTGGTATGGTTTATTTTCTAATCCACCTAAGAGAACAATTGTCGTTGATCAAATTGAGACTTGCAAACAACTCGTTTTAAATGGCATAGGTTATGCTCTTTTACCTTCCACTGTTTTAAAAGAAGTACAGGAAAATATGTATAAAACACCTGTGCAATTAACGAGAGAAACATGGTTATTGACGAGTGAATCAGCTAGACAATTGAAGCAAGTACAAGCATTTTTAGAAATTATAGAAGAAATTCAAATGGAAAAATAGGATTATTATCTTGCTACTCGCTCTATCGTTTGGTAGAGTAACATTATAAATGGATTTAGGAGGCAACAAGAATGAAAATGATGGACGCTAACGAAATTATTTCGTTTATTCAAAAAAGTGAAAAGAAAACTCCTGTAAAGGTATACATAAAAGGGGATTTAAAAGAAGTAACATTCCCTGAAACGGTACAAGCATTTGTAAATAAAAAGTCTGGTGTGTTATTTGGAGAATGGTCTGAAATTAAGACAATTCTTGATGAAAATAACAAGAATATTGTTGATTACGTTGTTGAAAATGACCGTCGTAATTCTGCAATTCCAATGCTTGATTTAAAAGGTATTAAAGCTCGTATTGAGCCAGGCGCAATCATTCGTGACCACGTTGAAATCGGCGACAACGCTGTTATTATGATGAATGCAACAATTAATATCGGTGCTGTAATTGGTGAAGGTTCTATGATCGACATGAACGCAGTACTTGGTGGACGTGCAACTGTCGGTAAGAACTGTCACGTAGGTGCTGGTGCAGTACTTGCAGGTGTTATTGAGCCACCTTCAGCAAAACCAGTTATCGTTGAAGATGATGTTGTAATTGGTGCTAACGTAGTTGTGTTAGAGGGAGTTACAGTAGGTAAAGGTGCAGTTGTAGCAGCAGGAGCTGTTGTAACAGAAGATGTACCTCCATATACAGTTGTTGCGGGTACCCCAGCACGTGTAATTAAAGAGATTGATGAGAAGACAAAAGCAAAAACTGAAATTAAACAAGAGCTTCGTCAATTAAACCCAGAGAAATAAAAACAAAAAAAGCGTAAGGGCATAAACGGGCTCTTACGCTTTTTATAGATAGAGGTGCAAAAATGGCAGTAAGCAAATTCATTCAAATTCGTAGAGACTTACACAAAATACCGGAAATTGGATTTAAAGAGTGGAAAACACAACAGTATATTTTAGATTACATAGGAACGCTTTCTAATGAACATGTGGAAGTGAAAGTATGGGAAACAGGTGTCATTGTTAAAGTAAATGGAAAAAATCCAGAAAAAATTATCGGTTACCGCGCAGATATAGATGGTTTACCAATTACAGAAGAAACTGGATATGAATTTGCTTCTATTCATGAAGGAATGATGCATGCATGTGGACACGATGTACATACAACAATTGGTTTAGGCCTTCTAACAGCAGCTGTAACAGAAAGAATAGATGATGACCTAGTGTTTCTATTCCAACCAGCTGAAGAAGGGCCAGGCGGGGCTCTTCCTATGTTAGAGAGCGAAGAGTTAAAAGAATGGAAGCCAAATGTAATTCTCGGCCTTCATATTGCACCTGAATACCCTGTAGGAACAATCGCCACAAAAGAGGGGCTATTATTTGCGAATACATCAGAGTTATATGTTGATTTAAAAGGGAAAGGTGGACATGCAGCTTACCCTCATACTGCCAATGATATGATTGTTGCAGCAAGTCATCTTGTTACACAACTGCAATCCGTTATTAGTCGTAATGTGAATCCTCTTGATAGTGCGGTAATTACAATCGGAAAAATAACAGGTGGTACAGTTCAAAATATCATAGCAGAAAAGTCTCGGTTAGAAGGAACGATTCGAACGTTATCAGTGGAATCAATGAGTCGTGTGAAAAGTAGGATTGAGGCAATTGTTGCAGGTATAGAAGCTTCCTTCCAATGTGAAGCGGTGATCGACTACGGAGCGATGTATCATCAAGTATATAACCATGAAGCATTAACGAGAGAGTTTATGCAGTTCGTAAGTGAACAAACTGATATGAATGTCATTACATGTATTGAGGCAATGACAGGTGAAGATTTTGGTTATATGCTTCAAGAGATTCCTGGATTTATGTTTTGGCTTGGGGTAAATTCAGAATATGGTTTACATCACGCAAAATTAAAACCAGATGAAGAGGCGATCGAGAAAGCTATCGTATTTTTAGATCAATATGTGAAGTGGAAGGGAACTAGAAAGTAAACTCGCTTGCCAACTTTGCAACAATTTAAAGTGGGTACTTGTTAGTTAAAGGATGGAAAGGTCTTTCACATTTGTTTTGGGTGCACAGCGGCATACAAATGGATAAAATAATGAGCAGTGGTTTTGAGCCGCTGCTCATTATTCATTATCGCTTATTGAGAAGATGATTAGTTAACTAGCTTATATATGTTTACATTTCGTGTAGAAAATGTGTAAAATCAAGGTGAAACATAGAAAAAAGGGTGGGGAATTACGTGCAAATTAGCAGTGCGATATTGTGTTTCGTCTTATATGCGTATGTGATTATTGCGGCAGTTTATTTTGGGATAAGTTTTTATGCCTACCGTTTAGTAGATAATCACGAATATGACGAGACATATAAATGGGTGAAGAGATATTTATCACCTGTATTAGAAATTATGAATGGGTTTGTGCTCTTTTTATTTATTGGGTTAATTGCTTTCTCAACGAGTTTAGTAGGAAATAAAACAACATTATTTGTACTAGGTATCATTATTTTTATGTTGTTAGGTATACGGATTGGTAACACTGTGTTTTGGAATGAAAGAAAAGTAGATGGTTGGACGGGAATGCTCATTCCATGCATGCTAGCTGCTATTGTGACGAATATAGAACATGAATATTACCAGTTACATTTTTGGCTCATTATTGTATTAACAATACTCTCCGTTTTGTATATAAGTACTGTTGTGCTCACATACATTGCAAATGAAAAAGGAGATGTAAAAGGAACGCGTTTCTTTAGAGGGCGTGCATTATTTTGGAGCGTGCCGACAATGGCGGTTATAGGAATTATTGCGATATTAGTAAATGGATATCAATTTACGAATTGGCAACTGTTTTTAGAAAATTGGTGGATTTTCATTATTTCATTTATCGCTTTTTTAGGTGCGACGCATTATTTATTCCATCAACATCATTACATATTGGCATTGTTATTCGCGTTTATCCAACTATTATTTGCTTTCTTCGGACAAGAAACGTTATTATTCGTTTTTGAAACATTTAGTTCATTTGGAAACATATTTGTATTTGGTATGTTAATTTTCAGTATCGCATTTTATTTACAACAGTATTTTTATATGCAAAAACAAAAATAAGAATGACATAAAGGTTTTTGTAGCAAATTTAAAGTATGTTACAATAAAAATACATAGTATTCGATGTTATTGGAGGAATTCCTGTGGGTGAAAAAGAGAAAGAATTTGCTGTCATCGGGCTTGGACGTTTTGGTGGAAGTATTTGCCGAGAACTCGCTCAATTAGGTATGGAAGTAATGGCAATTGATTCGGATGAGGATAAAATTAATGAGTTTGCAAATATAGCTTCACATGCTGTAATTGCAGATTCAACAGATGAGATGGTATTAAAAAGTCTTGGTATTCGTAATTTTGATCATGTAGTCGTTGCGATTGGAGATAATTTAAATTCAAGTATTTTAACAACATTAATTTTGAAAGAGTTAGGTGTAAAAAATATTACTGTAAAAGCTCAAAATGATTACCATGAAAAAGTGTTAAGTAAAATAGGGGCAGATCACATTGTGCACCCAGAGCGTGATATGGGAAAAAGGATTGCTAATAATATTGCATCAAGTAATGTATTAGACTATCTTGAGCTTTCGGATGAGCATAGTATTGTAGAAATTATTGCAAATAAAAAAATTGATGGTCATTCTTTAATTGAATTAGATATTCGTGCGAAGTTTGGATTGAATATTGTAGCAATTAAACGTGGTAAAGAAGTAATTGTATCTCCTCGAGCTACGGAAAATATTCAAGCAGGAGATATATTAATTGTAATTGGTCATGACGATGAAGTAGATCGTTTTAAACACTTTTTAAGATAAGAGAAAAGGACAATACCATGAAGGTATTGTCCTTTTTCTTATATTTCCATAATGATTGGTAAAATCATTGGACGACGTTTCGTTTTTTCATATAGGAATGGTGCTAATGTGTCTGTAATTTCATTTTTTATTTCAGACCATTGTGTTGTTTTACGCTCCATTACTTTTTCTAAATGAGTTGTAATTAATGTTTGGGCATCATTAATTAAATCACTACTTTCGCGCATATACACGAAACCACGTGAGATAATATCAGGTCCTGCTGCAACTTTAAACTCTTTCATATCAATACTTACAACTACAATTACAAGTCCTTCTTCAGAAAGAATACGACGATCGCGTAATACGATATTACCGATATCTCCAATACCATTTCCATCAATATAGACAGATCCAGATGGGATTTTACCAGCTACGCTTGCTTCATCTGAACGAAGAGCAAGAACATCTCCATTATCCATGATGAAACAATTTTCTTCTGGAATACCACAATCATTTGCTAACTTCATATGCATACGTTGCATACGATATTCACCATGAATTGGCATGAAATACTTCGGCTTAATTAAGCGAAGCATTAGTTTTTGTTCTTCTTGCCCGCCATGTCCACTCGTATGAATGTTTGACAGTTTTCCGTGGATTACATCAGCACCAGCACGATACAACATGTTAATTGTACGGCTTACACTAATTGTATTACCAGGGATTGGTGAAGAAGAGAAAACAACTGTGTCGCCAGGAATGATTTGAATTTGACGATGCGTACCATTGGCAATACGTGAAAGTGCTGCCATTGGCTCACCTTGACTACCTGTACATAAAATAACAACTTTATTAGCCGGTAGGCGGTTTAGTTGAGCTGTATCTATGAATGTATCCTTCGGACAGCGAATATAACCGAGGTTTTGTCCGATTTCAATCGCTGCTTCCATACTTCGGCCAAACACAGCCACTTTACGATTGTTTTCAACAGCCGCTTCAACAACTTGTTGCAAGCGATGGATATTTGATGCAAAGGTTGCAAAGATAATACGACCTTCTACTTTGCGGAAAATATCTTGAATACTATCACCAACACGGCGCTCAGACATTGTAAAGTTTGGAACTTCACTGTTTGTACTGTCAGATAAGAGACAAAGTACACCGTCTTTTCCGATTTCAGCCATTTTTGTTAAGTCCGCTGGTTCACCAACTGGTGTGAAATCAAATTTGAAATCTCCAGTATGAACAACTTGTCCTTGAGGTGTTTTCACAACAACTCCGTATGAATCTGGGATACTGTGAGTTGTACGGAAGAAGGAAACAGATGTCTTTTTAAATTTAATAACATCATCTTCTTGAATTTCATAAAGTTTTGCTTTACGAAGTAATCCGTGCTCTTCTAATTTATTTTTGATTAGTGCAATTGCTAATTTTCCGCCATAAATCGGAATGTTTACTTGACGTAATAAGTAAGGAATTCCACCGATATGATCTTCGTGACCATGTGTAATGAATAATCCTTTAATTTTATCTTCGTTTCGCACAAAATAAGTGTAATCTGGTATTACATAATCGATTCCGAGGAGTTCGTCTTCTGGAAATTTAATTCCAGCATCAATAATAATAATTTCATCTTGAAATTGAACAGCATATGTATTTTTACCGATTTCACCAAGTCCACCTAAAGCAAAAACGGCTGCTTGATCATTCTTTAGAAATTTCATATGACTATACGATTTCCGCTAATGTTAAATCAGCGTTTTCTTTTTCATATTCAAGATGATTGCCAGTAACAGACTGAACGAACTCGATATTATATGCGAACTTATTTAATTTCTTACGAACATCCTTTTCAGACGTAGCCTCTAAATATAAAACTTTTGTATTTTCACGTACTGGAACCTCAGTCATTTTGTCTTGATAAAATACTTTAAAAATCATTTGGAAAACCTCTCCTTGTCTATGTTTTGCATTATCTGTTACTTATTATAAAGCAAACAGTCACGATTTTCATGTTTTTTCGAATGAGAATGAAGAAAAAGCCCGAAATGGGCACAATTTAAGCGATTGTCTTTTTACGGACTAGATCTTTTAAATAACGCTTGAGCTTTTTCTTCAGCTTCTTCAGCATGATTACTCCTTCCTTTCCTTATTTAAAACATGCATAGTACTAGTGAAAACGCCGTCTCTGATATAAGAAAGAAGACAAAAGTGAATGTTGAATCTTGTCTTTTCTCATACAGGGAAAGTTATTCTATAGTAACGATTAGTAGCCGTTAGTTATAGGTATAGTATGAGAAAGAATAGAAAAGAAAATTCATACGAACAAGTATCCACATTTTTTACTAATATATATATGCAGGTTTCATAAATAAGGTCAGAAAGTGAACGCTTTCTTCACAGATGTTTAATATGTTATACTTTTTTTTAGAATTTGAAAAGCGATAATCAAAATAGGAATATAGAGTAACAGAAAGGATTTTGACAAATGAATGATAAAATTGTCTTTTTTGATATTGATGGAACATTATTAGATCATGATAAGGAGATACCTCAATCTACAAGAGATGCAGTAAGACAGTTACAAGAAAAGGGTGTGCATGTAGCAATTGCGACAGGGCGTGCGCCATTTATGTTTGAAGATATTCGTAAGGAACTTAATATTCATAATTATGTTAGCTTTAATGGACAGTACGTTGTATTTGAAGACGAGGTAGTATTTAATAACCCATTACATCCAGCTGCTTTACATAAGTTTACTCAGTTTGCAAATCAAGAAGGGTATCCACTTGTCTATCTTGATCATCAAGAAATGAGAGCGTCAGTAGAATATCATGATTATGTGAAGGAAGGTTTTGGAAGCTTAAATTTTGAGCATCCGGCATATGAACCTGATTTTTATGAGGAACGTAATATTTATCAAACACTTCTTTTCTGTGAAGTGAATGAAGAGGAGAAGTTTATTAATCAGTACCCAGATTTTCATTTTATTCGCTGGCATGCGTATTCAATGGATATTATTCCAAATGGTGGTTCGAAGGCAAAAGGGATTGAGAAATTCATTGAAAAATTAGGATTTAACCGTGAACAAGTGTATGCATTTGGAGATGGCTTAAATGATTTAGAAATGATCGAAGCGGTTGGGACAGGTATTGTGATGGGGAATGGTCATGAAGACTTGAAGAAACTCGCAAATCATGTAACAAAGGATGTTACTGAAGACGGCATATACCATGGATTAAAATGGGCTGGATTACTATAGGTGAATATGGAACCCATTTCATATAATAAAAAAGGCGGAAGAGTTACTCTTCCGCCTTTTTTATTATCGCTCTAGAGGCTTTGAATCGTCAGGAGCAGCAAATGGATTTTCTTTATTAATGTGGTCATAGAACATAACACCATTTAAATGGTCAATTTCATGCTGAAATACAATTGCTGGTAAACCTTTTAAACGTAGTTTTACTTCTTCACCGTTAATAGATGTAGCTTTCACTGTAATTCTTGTATAACGAGGGACATAACCAGGTACTTCGCGGTCTACTGATAGACAGCCTTCACCACTTTGTAAATATGTACGTTCAACAGAATGACTAATGATTTTTGGATTGAATAATGCATGACTATATAACGTACCGTCCGTATCAGTTACATGAACCGCAATCATCTTCTTTGAAATACCGATTTGCGGAGCCGCTAATCCAATTCCAGGGCGTAAACTATATTTTTCAGCCATTTCAGGATCTTGGCTATTTATTACAAACTCAATCATTTCTTGAAGTGTATTTGTATCTTCTTCGCTCGCTGGTATTACTACCTCTTCTGCAACGTTTCGCAAAATAGGATCTCCTTCGCGAATGACATCTTTCATTGTAAGCATATGTAATCTCTCCTTTCCCCTTTAGTCTACCAAAGGAGATGAAAAAAGTCATCGACAAGTAGGGAAAGCGTTCTACTATAGAATATGTATGTAATAAAAAGAAAAGACGGCAAAGCCGTCTGTTTCTTTCCATAGTTGTTTCATTTTACATTAGCGAATGCAAGCAGCACCAACGATAATTAAAAGAATAAACAACACAACGATTAAGGCGAAGCCGCGTCCAGACCCGCCACAAGAACCGCCATAACCGTAGGAAGGGGTTGAACAAGTTGGATAGCAATATGAGTATCCGTACATGAGATGACCTCCTTTATCATTTCCCGCTAATACTGCGGTTACTATAATGTATGGAGAGGAGAGTAGAAATGTATGGGTAATTACCTATAAAAGGAAGAAGAGTTTGTATATTTTTGCTAAGAAGAGAGAAAAACTAAAGAGAATTAAATCGTTTACATATTATTCTAAGAGAAAAAACAAGTTAAAAAGGGAATAATATAACAGCGGGTTAATGCTTACTAATACAGATGTGAAAAATAAAAACACGTTTGTGTAGAAGAGACCTGCAGATTATTTATAAAAAAACGTATTCAAAGTAATTGACATCGTAATTAGAATAGTTGTAAACTAAAAAACGTGATCAAGATTGTATTAATATGTTTCTGAAAAAACATTAGTACAGATTGTTAGGTACACAAAATTATTCTCAACCGACAAATAAATTTGTTGGTTTACATTGTTGCGTTTTCAGTCTAGCCAATAGATAGTGAAAGCGTTTCAGAATATGGTTCAAGAGAGGAAGAGGTGAACGGAATGGGTACTAAAACAAAAAAGACCCTATTTAATGTTGATGAGCAAATGAAAGCTATCGCAGCTCAATTTGAGACATTACAAATTTTAAATGAAAAAGGCGAAGTTGTGAATGAAGCAGCTATGCCTGAATTATCTGATGATCAATTAAAAGAATTAATGCGCCGTATGGTGTATACTCGCGTACTAGATCAACGTTCTATTTCTTTAAACCGTCAAGGACGTTTAGGTTTCTACGCACCAACAGCTGGACAAGAGGCTTCTCAATTAGCAAGTCATTTCGCACTTGAAGCAGAAGATTTCATCTTACCAGGATATCGTGATGTGCCACAATTAGTATGGCACGGTTTACCATTATACCAAGCATTCTTATTCTCTCGTGGACATTTCATGGGTAACCAAATGCCTGAGAACGTAAATGCACTTGCTCCACAAATCATCATCGGTGCGCAAATCATCCAAACTGCTGGTGTTGCGTTAGGTATGAAACTACGTGGCAAAAAATCTGTTGCAATTACTTACACTGGTGACGGTGGTGCTTCACAAGGTGACTTCTACGAAGGTATGAACTTTGCGGGTGCATTCAAAGCTCCAGCAATCTTCGTTGTACAAAACAACCGTTATGCAATCTCTACTCCAGTAGAAAAGCAATCTGCAGCTAAAACTGTAGCTCAAAAAGCAGTAGCAGCAGGTATTTACGGAATTCAAGTAGACGGTATGGACCCATTAGCTGTATACGCAGCAACTGCTTTCGCTCGTGAGCGCGCAGTAAACGGCGAAGGCCCTACTTTAATCGAGACTTTAACATTCCGTTACGGTCCACATACAATGGCTGGTGATGACCCAACTCGTTACCGTACAAAAGATATCGAGAACGAATGGGAACAAAAAGATCCAATCGTACGCTTCCGTGCATTCTTAGAAAACAAAGGCCTATGGTCTCAAGAAGTTGAAGAGAAAGTAATCGAAGAAGCAAAAGAAGATATCAAACAAGCAATTGCTAAGGCTGACCAAGCTCCAAAACAAAAAGTTACTGATTTAATGGAAATCATGTACGAAAAAATGCCTTACAACTTAGCTGAACAATATGAAATTTACAAAGAAAAGGAGTCGAAGTAAGCCATGGCTCAAATGACAATGATTCAAGCGATCACTGATGCTTTACGCGTTGAAATGAAAAATGACCCTAACGTACTTGTGTTTGGTGAAGACGTTGGTGTAAACGGCGGTGTATTCCGTGCTACTGAAGGTTTACAAGCTGAATTCGGTGAAGATCGTGTAATGGATACTCCACTTGCAGAGTCTGGTATTGGTGGACTTGCAGTTGGACTTGCACTAGAAGGATTCCGTCCAGTTCCAGAAATCCAATTCTTCGGTTTCGTATATGAAGTAATGGATTCAATTTCTGGTCAATTAGCTCGTATGCGTTATCGTTCTGGTGGACGTTGGACTGCTCCAGTAACAGTTCGTTCTCCATTCGGTGGCGGTGTTCATACTCCTGAACTACATGCTGATAGCTTAGAAGGATTAGTGGCTCAACAACCTGGTCTAAAAGTTGTTATTCCATCTACTCCATACGATGCAAAAGGTCTTTTAATCTCTGCGATTCGTGACAACGATCCAGTTATCTACTTAGAGCATATGAAATTGTACCGTTCATTCCGTCAAGATGTACCAGAAGGCGAATACACAATTGATTTAGGTAAAGCTGATATCAAACGTGAAGGTACAGATGTATCTGTTATCGCTTACGGTGCTATGGTTCACGCTGCATTAAAAGCTGCTGAAGAACTTGAAAAAGAAGGTATCTCTTTAGAGGTTGTTGACTTACGTACAGTTCAACCATTAGATATCGAAACAATCATCGCTTCTGTTGAAAAAACAGGCCGCGTAGTTGTAGTTCAAGAAGCACAAAAACAAGCTGGTATTGCAGCTAACGTTGTAGCGGAAATTAACGACCGTGCAATCTTAAACTTAGAAGCTCCAGTTGTACGTGTTGCAGCTGCTGATACAGTATTCCCATTCTCTCAAGCTGAGAGCGTATGGTTACCAAACCATAAAGATATTGTTGAAGCTGTTAACAAAGTAATGAACTTCTAATTTTTAGCTTTTCATGTGCAAAAGAAATCAGCACATGCTGGTTTCTTTTGTACATATTCTATAATAATGAAATGAATCAGGGGGCTGAATTCCGTGGCATTTGAATTTAAACTACCAGATATCGGTGAAGGTATCCACGAAGGTGAAATCGTAAAATGGTTTATTAAACCAGGCGATGAAGTAAACGAAGACGATGTACTTCTTGAAGTACAAAATGATAAAGCAGTAGTAGAAATCCCTTCTCCAGTTAAAGGTAAAGTACTTGAAGTACTTGTAGAAGAAGGAACAGTTGCAATCGTAGGAGATACATTAATTAAATTTGATGCTCCTGGATACGAAAACCTTAAATTTAAAGGTGACGATCATGATGCAGCTCCAAAAGCTGAAGAAGCAGCAGTAGAAGCTCCAGCAGCGGAAGCTACTCCAGCAGCAACTGCAGAAGTGGTAAATGAGCGCGTAATCGCTATGCCATCTGTTCGTAAATATGCTCGTGAAAACGGCGTAGACATTCATAAAGTAGCTGGTTCTGGTAAGAACGGCCGTATCGTAAAAGCTGACATCGATGCATTTGCAAATGGTGGACAAGCAGTAGCAGCAACTGAGGCTCCAGCAGCAGTAGAAGCTACTCCAGCAGCAGCGAAAGAAGAAGCACCAAAAGCACAACCAATCCCAGCTGGTGAATATCCAGAAACTCGTGAGAAAATGAGTGGTATCCGTAAAGCGATTGCAAAAGCAATGGTTAACTCTAAGCACACAGCTCCTCACGTAACATTAATGGATGAAGTTGATGTAACTGAGCTTGTTGCTCACCGTAAGAAGTTCAAAGCTGTTGCAGCTGACAAAGGTATTAAATTAACTTACCTTCCATACGTTGTTAAAGCTTTAACATCTGCATTACGTGAATTCCCAATGTTGAATACTGCTTTAGACGATGCTTCTCAAGAAATCGTTCATAAACATTACTTCAACATCGGTATCGCAGCTGATACAGACAAAGGTCTATTAGTACCAGTTGTTAAAGATACAGATCGTAAATCAATCTTCACTATTTCTAACGAGATCAATGATCTTGCTGGTAAAGCACGTGAAGGTCGCTTAGCTCCGGCTGAAATGAAAGGTGCTTCTTGCACAATTACAAACATTGGTTCTGCAGGTGGACAATGGTTCACTCCAGTTATCAACCACCCAGAAGTAGCAATCCTTGGTATCGGCCGTATCGCTGAAAAACCAGTTGTGAAAAACGGTGAGATTGTTGCAGCTCCAGTATTAGCATTATCTCTAAGCTTTGACCATCGTTTAATTGACGGCGCAACTGCTCAAAAAGCATTAAACCAAATTAAACGTCTATTGAATGACCCACAATTATTAGTAATGGAGGCGTAATAACAATGGTAGTAGGAGATTTCCCAATTGAATTAGATACAGTCGTTGTTGGTGCAGGTCCTGGTGGATACGTTGCGGCAATTCGTGCAGCACAATTAGGTCAAAAGGTAGCAATTATTGAAAAAGCTAACCTTGGTGGCGTATGCTTAAACGTTGGATGTATTCCTTCAAAAGCGTTAATCAATGCAGGTCATCGTTATGAGAATGCAATGCATTCTGATGACATGGGTATCACTGCAGAGAACGTAAAAGTTGACTTTACAAAAGTTCAAGAATGGAAAAACGGCGTAGTTAAGAAATTAACTGGCGGTGTTGAAGGCCTTCTTAAAGGTAACAAAGTTGAAATCATTCGCGGTGAAGCTTACTTCGTAGATGCTAACACATTACGCGTAATGACTGAAGATGCAGCTCAAACTTACACGTTTAAAAATGCTGTTCTTGCAACTGGTTCTACACCAATCGAAATTCCTGGATTCAAATACTCTAAACGTGTTATCAACTCTACAGGTGCTTTAAGCTTACCTGAAATTCCTAAAAAACTTGTTGTAATCGGCGGCGGTTACATCGGTATGGAATTAGGTACTGCATATGCTAACTTCGGTACAGAAGTTACTGTAGTAGAAGCTGGTGACGAAATCTTAGCTGGTTTCGAAAAAGCTATGAGCTCTGTTGTTAAACGTGCTCTACAGAAAAAAGGTAACGTAAATATCCATACAAAAGCTATGGCTAAAGGCGTTGAAGAAACAGAAACTGGCGTAAAAGTTAGCTTCGAAGTTAAAGGTGAAATCCAAACTGTAGAAGCAGATTACGTATTAGTAACTGTAGGTCGTCGTCCAAACACTCAAGAAATCGGTCTTGAGCAAGTTGGAGTTAAAATGACTGACCGCGGCATCATCGAAATCGATGAGCAATGTCGTACAAACGTACCAAATATCTATGCAATCGGTGATATCGTTCCTGGACCACCATTAGCTCACAAAGCTTCTTACGAAGGTAAAGTAGCTGTTGAAGCAATTAGTGGCCATGCATCAGCAATCGATTACATCGGAATTCCTGCAGTATGCTTCACTGATCCAGAATTAGCATCTGTTGGTTACACTAAGAAACAAGCTGAAGAAGCTGGAATGACTGTAACTGTATCTAAGTTCCCATTCGCTGCAAACGGTCGTGCGTTATCATTAAATAGCACTGACGGTTTCTTACAACTTGTAACACGTAAAGAAGATGGTCTTCTTGTAGGTGCTCAAGTTGCAGGTGCAGGTGCTTCTGATATTATCTCTGAGATTGGTTTAGCTATCGAAGCAGGAATGACTGCAGAAGATATCGCTCAAACAATCCATGCTCACCCAACATTAGGTGAAATCACAATGGAAGCAGCTGAAGTTGCTCTTGGAATGCCAATTCACATTGTAAAATAATTTAAGTAATGAAAATAGCCCATCTCTTATTTAAAGAGATGGGCTATTTTTTATTTTAATAAAAACGGCTTGCAAGGTCTTTATATGTAGTTGTCGAATGAATATATAATACTTTAATTAAATGATTAGAACATATATAAATTCAAAAGCCACATATGCTTTCGTATAATATGTAATTGATTCAAACATAATCCCATATATTAATAAAATAGAGCATGTCAAAGGAGAAGGTTCCATGAGAAGATTACATGTTATATTTTATCATTTTTTATTATGGAGTGGTTTTTCCGTAGTACTATCATTGTCAAATGGTGATAAGTTGCATTATAAAGTAATTCTATTTTTTGTGTTTCTTTATTTAGCATATGTGATCGCATATTTTGTATTGCAAATTAGAAAGCAGGCATTATTCCTTACGTGTTCAAATTGCATACTTTTCTTAATCATATTTTCTATTTTTTAAATTAACGTTTATAGAAATACATTGTTCTTCCATTAAATAATTGTAACTCTCCTTCTAATTTCTTCGCTAGAAAACGGCAAAATTCATTTGCTTTTCCTTTATCACCAAATGTTGCATTAGGTGGTAAAGAAATTTGAATAAAAGATTGTTCCTTTTCTATACCGATACCAACATAAATGGAGTCATATCGATCGTGAGTAGATTGTAGTTTTAATGTTGTTGCTGATGTATCTAAAATTTCATAAGGAAAAGCGGTATTTGTATAAGCGTAATTAATTTGAACACCGGTTTTGGAAGTAACTGTTTGATAGTAATGAAAAAGTTGTTTTATATCATCTATTGAAACAGATTGTTGACTGGATTTAGGTACAAGCGTAATAAAGGCATGTTGCATATAAGTTCCCCCTAACTTAGTAGAATACTATCATTCTACCTCCTACTGAATTTTTTGACAATTAAAAGGAGTATTACTTTTTTTGTTTAATATACTAAATGAAAGGTGATGGAGAAAGGTGGAAATCGATGTTTGAAAAATTGTATGATGAGCATGAAAGTGTGAAGGTACGATTTTTGGGGTTTATGACACATGATACTCGTTATGATTTTGGTGTTATTTATACAAATATGTTTTTTGGAAAGCCGCTCATTGTTTGTATGCAAACAGGAAGATCTACTTTACTTGGACGAGATGATGTAGAGAATGTTCAACATATACAGGAAATTTTTAAATTACGATCAGAAGGTGAAGCAGCGGAGTTAGCTCAGTTTTTCTCATTTCTAGTTCCATCTACATCTTTGCATGCAGAATATGAAGAATAAATAATGTAAAACAGTCGTACGTATAAATATGGCTGTTTTTTTGTTTGAATATCGCATACTAATTTAAATTGAAAATATTTAATGTGTTATACTAAAAACCTATTGACGTAAAAAGTATAACATATTAAAATGAAGACAGAAAGTTAAGCGGTTACAAAAGTTTTTGGGATTATAAACTTAGGGGGAAATGAAAAATGGGAACGATCGTATGTCAAGATTGTGAAGGTACAATTGCACACTTCGAGGATGAAAAAGTAACGGTACTTTACGGGAAATGTGGATCTTGCGGATGTGATCACACAGAGCATACAAAAGCCCAATAATTGATAGGAAATGGACAGTTAAAAGTTTTTAGGACCATAAACTTAGGGGGAAATGAAAAATGGGAACAATCGTATGCCAAGTATGTGAAGGAACAATCGGACATTTTGAAGATGAAAAAACGACAGTGCTTTACGGGAAATGTGGTACAAATTGTGACTGTGCTAATAAAGATAAGGCGAAAGCTTAATTATAAATAAGTAGATTATTATTAAAACTCAGGGGGAAATAAAAATGGGAACAATCGTATGCCAAGTATGTGAAGGAACAATCGGACATTTTGAAGATGAAAAATCAACAGTACTTTACGGAAAATGTGGATCTCATTGCGAGTGTGACCATAAAGAACATGCAAAAGCTTAAATAAGAAAAAGCGCCTACATATGTAGGCGCTTTTTTTAATAAATTGTAGTTGTATTGCCAACTGTTGCAACGATTGCATCATCTCGAATTGGAATAAACCCTATGGATGTCTGTGGAGCTTTAGGAGAAGTGTAGTGGTTCATGAGACGGCTATCAATACGAGTAATAGTATCGGTCAAAAAAGCTGAAATAAAAGCGTAAGGGATTCGTCGTTCATTTAACGAGTATATAATTTCCTCTTTTGTTTTTACACCTACGCCATGTCCGTAAAAAAAGAAATTTCCTAGATAGATAGTATTTTCTCCTTGCCACTCAATTGTAGCTGGATTCACTTGTGGATTTTTAAAATAAACGAGATCACCTGGTACAAGATCGCCACCCGTTTTTGTTATGAGTTTTAAATCTTGATCGTAGTCCCATGTATAAAGTAAAAGGTTTGCAAAGAGGCGGTTGAAAGTTTCTTCTTCATACAATGATAGTAAAGCTTTGTAAAAAATAATAATCATCGCGGTGGCACATTCAGTTCCATATAGTTTTCCGTTTTTAAAAATATCTTGTATGGCAATGGAAGGGGGTATGTGTGGAAGGAGCTCGAATCCTCCAAGTGACGTTCTTTTCCAATACTGAGGGTTGCAAAAGGATTGTTGAAATGTGCGAAACTGAAATCCACTTTGAAACAGTTCTAGTGCAGAAGTAATAATATTAACGCGCAAGTTTAAATCAAAGCTGAGTTCATCAGATATTCGGAAGGAATAGATTTCTTGATTTCCTGCCATTATAGATAAAATTTGTTGTTTCTCAGCTGCAAATGGCTCATATTCATTTGTGATATAAGGATGTACAATAGAACGGCCTATTACAATCATAATAGTATCCCCACCTATACGTTACATTACATAATATCGTATGAGAAAAGGGAAAAAGGGTGAAAGAAAAGCCTATCAACTGATAGGCTTGTACTCTTTAATCACACGTAATGTTTGTAATGTCATATCTTCAGGACCTTGTACAGGTAAACCTGCTTCTAAGTTTTTACGAATATACTCTAAGTTATCTTGTGTAATAATTTCCCCCGGAGTAAAGATTGGAATCCCTGGTGGATAAACCATAACGAAATCAGCTATAATACGACCGGCTGCATTTTCAAATGGAATGACTTCTGTTTCCGAATAAAAAGCATCTCGTGGAGAAAGTGCTAGCACTGGTATTTCTGGAATTTCTACTTGTATTTGAACACCTTTATCAGCTTTATTTCTAAATGTTGCTGCTAAATCTTGTAATGCTGCAATAAGTGTATTCGTCTCACTTTCTGTATCCCCGAAAGTGATAAGACATAGTATGTTGTATAAATCTGAGAGTTCTACTTCAATATTATATTGCTCTCTCAGCCATACTTCAGCTTGATGGCCTGTAATACCTAAATCTTTTACAGATACAATTATCTTTGTAGGATCATAGTTAAAAGTAGCATCCGTGCCTAGCATTTCTTTTCCAGGACAGTAAAGATGCTCAATATCATTTATAGCATTACGAACTTGTTCTGCTAATTGTATTGTTTGTTCTATGAGTGCAGTTCCTTCTGTAGCAAGACGTTTTCTAGCAACATCAAGAGATGCTAATAAGATGTAAGAAGTTGATGTAGTCGTAAGCATGCTAATAATAGATTGAACATGTTTTACGTTCACAAGGCCTTCTTTCACATTAAGAATAGAACTTTGCGTTAAAGATCCTCCTAATTTGTGAACACTTGTTGCCGCCATATCAGCCCCAGCTTGCATCGCTGACATCGGCAATTCATCGTGAAAATGAATATGAACACCATGAGCCTCATCAACGAGTACAGGGATATCGTAAGAATGTGCTAATTGTACAATCTGTTCTAAATCGGCAGCGAAGCCAAAGTATGTTGGATTAATAACAAGTAAGCCTTTCGCATCTGGGTGCTCTTCAAGCGCCTTTTTGACAGATTTAATTGTAATTCCATGTGAAATACCGAGTTTTGGATCGATCTCAGGATGCATAAAAATCGGTTTTGCACCTGAGAAGATAATAGCTGACATTACTGATTTATGCACGTTTCTTGGTACTAGGATTTTGTCACCAGGACCGCAAACGCTCATCACCATTGTCATAATTGCGCCACTTGTACCTTGAATGGAAAAAAAAGTATGGTCTGCACCGAATGCAGCGGCTGCTAAATCTTGTGCTTCTTTAATCATACCTTTTGGATGATGTAAATCATCGAGCGGCGCAATATTAATTAAATCAATTGCTAATGCATTATGCCCAATAAATTCGCGAAATGTAGGATCCATGCCTTGTCCTTTTTTATGACCAGGAATATGGAATTGAATTGGATTTCGCTTACTGTGCTCAACTAAAGCGGTAAACAATGGTGTTTCGTATTGGGACAATCTATACACCCCTTCTTCTTCTTAATATTTAGTATAATTTGTTTTATATAATCCTGTTCTAAAAAAGTTAAGTCCTTTTTTAGTATGAGGCTTGTTTTTCTGCCATTCACAAAAGTGTTTTTGAGATGGTAGGTTCACTATATTTTTTATAAAACAAAAGCATTATATCACCAATAATTATAGATGTATAGCAAAAAATATTTTTATAGTGGATAAGTTAAATAGTTATTTCGAACTAACGTACAGCGGAAGAGAATTCCATCATAAAGAATAAATAGTGTATAATGCAAAGTGGCTATAGTGAAGAAGAAAAAACCCTTTAAGATAGCATATTGAAAATAAGAAGAAATGATGAATGAGGTGCAAAATGGAATATCAATATCCGTTAGATTATGATTGGTCAAATGAGGAAATGGTTGCAATTGTGAAGTTTTATGAAGCGATTGAGAAAGCATATGAAAAAGGAATTATAAGGGAAGAATTAATGGGATTATATCGTCGTTTTAAAGAGATTGTTCCATCGAAAGCAGAAGAAAAGAAAATTGATAAGGAGTTTCAAGAAGTAAGTGGGTATTCTATATACCGTGCGATTCAAAGGGCGAAAGATACTGAAGAACAAAAGCTAGTGAAAATGTAAAAAATATTTTGAAAAATAAAAACTGAAGTGATATAATGTGATAACAACTAAAAACGGACAATATAAATTGTCCGTTTTCTACTATCGATTACAAAGTGCATATAAAGGAAGGAGTGATTGCATCGTAGATTCAATCTTAGCAAGGAATTGTTCGTTGGTCATTGCTGAAAACTCCTCTGGTGATATATGGATACCAACTAATAATTCTGCTTTTTTTACAGTAGCTAGGCGTTCAATCATCTTTTGTAAGTCTTCCGTTTCAAGTGTTTTATGTAATTTTACACTTGGTTTAGTATGGTCAATGGACCAAACGAAGTCATTTGGAATATTTGTTTTTAAATCATTTAAATGTTCTAAGAAGGCGTGAGCCGTCTCCACTTTTTGTGGACACTCATAGATTAAACCAAAGTATATGAAGGCATGAGTACCCCATAATCCAATTTGGAAATGTGGCAGCATTTTATATCCTCGTTTATTTGTTGAAAAAGCAACCCAAGTATCGTTTGGTGGATTGACTTTACGACGTGCATGTTTTGCGACATGATAAAAAAAGTTCTCATCAGTTTGTTTTGATAAATATGCTGCAAACTGTTCCCCTAAAGCTTCTAGCTTAGGATGAATGTTCGTTTTAATTGCACTCATTCGTTCTTCGAGACCGTCAACTGTAAAAACCTCAAAATCAGTTGATTTGAATGTTTGTAGTGTCATGATTGTTCCTCCAACTCCTATTTTGCTTTTATTTTAGCATAGCTTGTACTATTCATAAAAAAAAACAGCACAAAAAAATTTAAATAAAAAAATATAATTTTGTTGCATAGATGATTTATCCAACATAGTATAGTATAAAACAAAAAATCAGAAAATTAAATCAATTCTAGTCCGAGGGCAGACGAATATTGGGAGGAGGCAAATAATATGAGACAGGTGATTAATGCGTTAAAGAGAACAGATGCTGAAAAGAGAATTCCGGTGCTACGTTTGGAGCTAGATTATGAATTAGCAACTTTATATGATGCGATGATGGAAGATGATAAACAGAAAAAAGAAGAGTGTGTACAAAAGTTAGAAGTGTTAAGACTTGAAATGATTCGTTTAGAAGCGTAATAATAGTATATGTATAAAAAATTAGTTGGTGCGAACCTTATAAAGGGTTCGTTTTTTCTGTGAACAGTATAGATCGGAGTGTTTAAACATGCAAGAAGTATGGAAAGACATCGATGCACACGCCAAACAGTGGATTCGAGATGCGGGAGAGCGTTTAATGGCATCAATGAAAAAAGCACTTATTATAGAAACGAAATCCAATGCAGCTGATTTAGTAACAAATATGGACCGAGAAATAGAACAGTTTTTAATTGGGAAAATTAAAGAGACATTCCCGAATCATACTATTTTAGGGGAAGAAGGTTATGGAGATGAGGTAACTTCTTCTGATGGGGTTGTTTGGTTAATTGATCCAATTGATGGCACGATGAACTTTGTTCATCAAAAGAGAAATTTTGCAATTTCAATTGGAATTTATGAGAACGGTATCGGAAAAATTGGACTTATTTATGATCCAGTTCATGATGAATTATATCATGCGCTAAAAGGTGCTGGAGCATTTTGCAATGAAGTACCAATACCTTTATTAGAAAAAGGGACTGTAGAGCAAGGGATTGTAGCTTTAAATGCGATATGGCTTACCGACAATCCATTGCTTAATATGGAAAGTATGATGGCACTTGTTAAGAAAGCAAGGGGAACAAGATCATATGGCTGTGCCGCATTAGAGATGGTATACGTTGCAACAGGGAGAATAGATGCATATGTAACGCCGAGATTATCACCATGGGATTTTGGCGGGGGGCAGATAATAGTGGAGGAAGTTGGAGGCAAGGTGACAACATTCTCTGGAGCAACGCTTTCTATTGTAGAGAAGAGCAGTGTATTAGTTGCGAAACCAGGGGTGTATGAAGAAGTGTTATCGTTTATATCGGAGTAACAAAAAAAGTAAGAGGCTGTATACACGCTTCTTACTTTTTGACGTTATTGCGATTTTCGCATTTTTCTTTTTGTTACAAAACCGTATCCAACTGTAACAAATGTGCCGATAATGCAAATAATAACACCGATTGGACTATTTTCAGCAACCATAATGCCGATACCGATTAAGAAGATAACACCGATAATTGCAGTTAATAAAAAGCGATATTGAATGTGTTCCATTTCTTCACCCTCCAATCTCATTTTACTTTCACAAAAGTAAGAATACAACTATATTTTCATTCTTGATTTTATTTTAATTGCTATTGTATCCCCTTCGCTCTTATAATAGAGAAGGATTAAAAAGACATTAGGAGTTGGACATGTTGAAAAAACGACAAGATTTACGTAATATAGCAATTATTGCCCACGTTGACCATGGTAAAACAACACTTGTTGACCAGTTATTACGTCAAGCGGGGACTTTCCGTGCAAACGAACACGTTGAAGAGCGCGCAATGGATTCAAATGATCTAGAAAGAGAACGCGGTATTACAATTTTAGCAAAAAATACAGCGATTCACTATGAAGATAAAAGAATTAACATTTTAGATACACCAGGTCACGCTGACTTCGGTGGAGAAGTAGAACGTATCATGAAAATGGTTGATGGTGTTTTACTTGTTGTTGATGCATATGAAGGTTGTATGCCACAAACACGATTTGTTTTAAAGAAAGCTCTTGAGCAAAACTTAACTCCAATCGTAGTTGTAAACAAAATTGACCGTGACTTCGCTCGTCCTGATGAAGTAGTTGATGAAGTAATCGATTTATTCATCGAACTTGGTGCGAACGAAGATCAATTAGAGTTCCCAGTTGTATTTGCATCAGCAATGAACGGAACAGCAAGCTTAGATTCAAACCCAGCAAATCAAGAAGAGAATATGAAATCATTATTTGATACAATTATTGAACATATTCCAGCGCCAATCGATAACAGCGAAGAGCCACTTCAATTCCAAGTAGCACTTCTTGATTACAATGACTATGTTGGACGTATTGGGGTTGGCCGTGTATTCCGCGGTACAATGAAAGTAGGACAACAAGTTGCTTTAATGAAAGTTGACGGAAGTGTAAAACAATTCCGTGTAACAAAATTATTCGGTTACATTGGATTAAAACGTCAAGAAATTGAAGAAGCAAAAGCTGGTGACTTAGTAGCCGTTTCAGGTATGGAAGACATTAACGTTGGTGAAACAGTATGTCCGGTTGAGCATGAAGATGCGTTACCATTATTACGTATTGATGAGCCAACACTACAAATGACGTTCCTTGTAAATAACAGTCCATTTGCAGGTCGTGAAGGTAAATACATCACATCTCGTAAAATTGAAGAGCGTCTTCGTTCACAATTAGAAACAGATGTAAGTTTACGTGTAGATAATACAGATTCTCCTGATGCTTGGATCGTATCTGGACGTGGAGAATTACATTTATCTATCCTAATTGAAAACATGCGTCGTGAAGGTTATGAACTACAAGTATCTAAGCCAGAAGTAATCATTAAAGAAGTTGATGGCGTAAGATGTGAACCTGTAGAGCGCGTACAAATCGATGTACCTGAAGAGTACACTGGTTCTATTATGGAATCTATGGGTGCACGTAAAGGTGAAATGTTAGATATGGTGAATAACGGAAACGGTCAAGTTCGCCTTACTTTCATGGTCCCAGCACGTGGTTTAATTGGTTACACAACAGAATTCTTAACATTAACTCGTGGTTACGGTATTTTAAACCATACATTCGATTGCTACCAACCAGTACACGCTGGACAAGTTGGTGGACGTCGCCAAGGTGTTCTAGTTTCACTTGAAACAGGAAAAGCATCACAATACGGTATTATGCAAGTTGAAGACCGTGGTGTAATCTTTGTTGAACCAGGTACTGAAGTATATGCTGGTATGATTGTTGGAGAACACACTCGTGAGAATGACTTAACAGTTAACGTTGTAAAAATGAAACAACAAACTAACATTCGTTCTGCAACGAAAGATCAAACTTCAACAATGAAAAAACCACGCTTAATGACTTTAGAAGAGTCATTAGAGTACTTAAACGATGACGAGTTCTGTGAAGTAACTCCAGAATCAATTCGTTTACGTAAAAAGATTCTTGATAAGAGCGAGCGCGAAAGAGCTGCTAAGAAAAAGAAATCTGTAGAAGCGTAAAATATTAGAACAGCTACCTTTGAGGGTAGTTGTTCTTTTTATCGTATTTATTTTTAGAATATTTACTCTTTTTTTGTGGACAGTATTTTTTTTGCGGGTTACTCTTGTATTAAGTACATAAATAAAATTTTTTTTGTGAGGAAGGGGGATGAATGATGTTAGAAAGGATGTCGTTTTTTGCGAAGTTATGTAAAGTTGATGAAAATCCAGAACTAGGGATGTGGTTACTGTATGGCGTTATTATTATATTAAGCGCACTTGTGTATAATTTAGGTTTTGCAAGAAAACTATCAATAGTAAAAAATATAGTGATATATATATCGTTAGCGATTGGATGTACAGTTTTAACTTTCTTTGCAGTTTTTTTACCTGTTGGAGAGGGACTTGTTGTAGCGGCAATTGTGCTTGGGATTTATAGGTTGCGATTACATCAAGCGAGACAACAAAAAGCAGGATGAGGGGGCGGAGTTTTATGCGTTCAGTGCAAGATGCATTATATAATTGGTTAACAATTAAAACAGTTGCCGAAGCACGTCCAGATGATAATGCAGCAAAAGAAACGTATATACTATTTCAAAATATGATATATGAAGAGCACAAATTAAAGAATGTGGAAGTTGAAAAGAACGAAGAAATGTATTTGATTTCATATGAAATGAATGGGGAAAGAAAATCTGCAAGGTTTCCGTTAGAAGCTATTGATTGTTTCTTGGACCAAATGAATCGTGAACCAGAAAAATACAAATAAGTCCTTAATCATATAGATAAGGACTTATTTGAGTTTTACCAATCGTCTTCTACTTTTTTATCACGATATAATCGGAAATTACCACTAGCATGGCGTTCTATAGTACGCTCAGCAATTCGTTCCGAACATTCCATGCACATATATGTATGAATAGGGCGATTACGCAGTTTTTTTGCCATAGGATTTTCATCATCTAACATATCTTTTTTATCACAAATCATACATTTGACTCTCATTTCGTCACCTCAATACGAATTCTATCAGTATAAGTATATCATGGAAGTATAATGTTTTTGAATAATAGTGGGAAAAAATAATATTTTCGCAATTCAAAAAATAAGTTATGATAAGAATATATTAAGTATATTTGGAGGTGGAAATATGGCGAATGTAGTAGAGCCCACACTAACAGATGATTTGGTACAAACGTTACGTAAAGAGTGTATTGTTATGGTAGCAACAACAGATTTCGAAAAACAAGTTCCTAACGTAAGTGCTATTTCTTGGGTGTATGCAGTGAGTGAAACTAGTATTCGATTTGCAGTAGATCAACGTTCACGTATTGTGGAAAATATACGGCATAGTACTGGAGTGGTATTGACTATAATGGCGAATGAATCCGTATTTTCCATAAGTGGTACAGGTGAAATTTTGACTGATAGAATGGAAGGCATTCCTCTAAAATTAACTGTAATAGAAGTAAATGTACAAGAAGTACGTGATGTTATGTTTTATGGAGCGAAACTTGCAACTGAACCAACGTATGAAAAAACATATGATATTCGTGCAGCGAAAAAGCTGGATAACCAAGTGTTAGTAGGGATAAAAGAATTATAAATGTGATAAATAAGAAAGTCAGTCAGTTATAAACTTTTTTAATCAGTTATTGTGATCTTATGTTAATAATTATAATTAAAAGTAATATATTGAATAGAAATGAATAAAAAATAAATAAAAGGTTTAATGGCTATGAATTTCGATTCTACCTCGTTTATACGGTACATATAATTATAACAATGGTTCGTCCATATTTTATGGATGAAACCCTTGTTCTACAAATTTAAAAGTGGAGTCAGGGGGTAACAGGTTGGATAAAATTTATGTGTTAGATACGAATGTACTTTTGCAGGATCCTTTATCTATTTTTTCATTTGAAACCAATGAAGTAGTGATTCCAGCAGTTGTATTAGAAGAGGTTGATTCGAAAAAACGTTATATGGATGAAGTAGGACGAAACGCTCGTTATGTATCTAAGTTAATAGACAAATTTCGTGAAATAGGAAAGCTGCATGAAAGTATTCCGCTAGAAAACGGCGGTACATTTCGTATTGAATTAAATCATCGTTCATTTGTTCAACTACAAGATATTTTTGTAGAAAAGACAAATGATAATCGAATTTTAGCTGTAGCAAAAAATCTATCTTTAGAAGAGCAAGAAAAAGAGGACGGGAAGTCTGTTATTTTAGTAAGTAAAGACGTGCTCGTAAGGGTAAAAGCCGATGCAATTGGTTTGAAAGCGGAAGATTATTTAAGCGACCGCGTAATTGAAGTAGAAAATATATATTCAGGATTTTTAGAAGGGTATATATCAAAAGAGCAATTGGATTATTTTTATGAAAAAGGTGAATTGCCTTTATCCGAAATTGCAAATCATCCTTTTTATCCAAATCAGTTTGTAGTAATGAAGGATGCATTAGGAGGATCTAGTTCAGCACTTGGCATGGTGGATCATTTAGGTAAGAAGGTAAAGAAACTTATTTTTCACAATGAACAAGTATGGGGAATACGACCACGAAATGTGCAGCAAATTATGGGGTTAGAATTGTTGCTCCGTGAAGATATTCCGCTAGTAACGTTGACGGGGAAAGCTGGTACAGGAAAAACATTACTAGCTTTAGCTTCGGGACTCATGCAAACGGAAGATTTAGGGTTATATAAAAAACTACTCGTTGCAAGGCCAATTGTTCCGGTCGGAAAAGATATCGGTTATTTACCAGGAGAAAAAGAAGAAAAGTTAAGACCGTGGATGCAACCGATTTTTGATAATCTAGAGTATTTATTTAATACGAAAAAGCCAGGAGAGTTAGATGCTATTTTAGCTGGAATGGGCTCGATTGAAGTGGAGGCCCTTACCTATATACGCGGAAGAAGTATTCCAGATCAGTTCATTATAATTGACGAAGCACAAAATTTAACGAAGCATGAAGTGAAAACGATACTAACAAGGGTAGGAGAAAAAAGTAAAATCGTATTAATGGGAGATCCCCAGCAAATTGACCATCCGTATTTGGATGAGTATAATAACGGTTTAACATATGTTGTAGAGAAGTTTAAAGAGCAACGTATTAGTGGTCATGTGAAATTTGTTAAAGGAGAGCGATCTAATTTAGCTCAACTAGCAGCAGATTTATTATAAAAAGGAGTGAGCCTTGGCTCACTCCTTTTTTCTTTTGCATGTACACGTTACATAATGGTAAATTTACGGATGTTACGGATCGGGTTTTGTCTATTAGATCCATCATTGTAATATAGATGAACGGGTCCATCTTCTTTTAATGGTTTCCCTTCTTTTGAAAAACCAAGAATAGCATTTTTGACGGTTTCTAACGGAAGCGTTATTGTTTGATCTACTGTTTCAATGTCGACTTGCGTAGCGTCATCTAAAATCTCGGCGTTAACAAGAAAAGGATGGAATGGTATACCGAATGTTCCAGTAATTAGCTGTTCTTTTTTATATTTCTTTACACTCTGTTGTATTGGTGGAAACGCAGCGCCATCACGAATTTCGCGATCCCAATGCTCTGAAGTGTTTTTTAAATAAGTTTCTAGTTCTGATATGTTTTCTCTCGTTTCATCAAAGTAAGTTGTCAAATCTACTTTTCGATCATCAAAGATCCAAACGGTTGGATCGATAGTGATTGGAAAACGAACTTTTCCATTAATAAATAAAATTTCGCTCATTGTTGTTCCCCCATTTGTGTTATACTCCCACTTTTCAGTATAATAGTATTAGACACTATTGTCACAAAAAATGTTTCTATTGCAATTTATTAAAACTATCGCTAATATTAATAGATAGGAGAGAGTAGGACGGAAACGGAGGGAATCAATTTGGCGTCTGAGACAGTATCAAATCATCAGGAAAAGGCACTAGCCCTTCTACAAGCGGATGCGGAGAAGATTTTAAGACTTATTAAGGTGCAAATGGACCATCTTACAATGCCGCAATGTCCATTATATGAAGAAGTGTTAGACACACAAATGTTTGGACTATCCCGCGAGGTCGATTTTGCAGTTCGCCTTGGTCTTATTGCAGAAGAACAAGGGAAAGCAATGTTAGGAGAGCTTGAACGTGAGTTATCTGCACTTCATGAAGCATTTACAAACAAACAACAATAACGGGTTCAAATAAGGGGGCTCAAACTGAAAAAGTTTGGGCTTTTTATTTGTATAATAAAGCAGGAAGAATCAATGTACATATGGAATACAACAATAATTAAATTGAAACAGAGAGAGGAAATGAAATGAAAAGAGTATGGAAATCAATGGATTACTCATTGTTACTTCCTCTTGTTATCTTATGTGTGTTGGGAGTTATAATGGTATATAGTTCTAGTTCCATTGTCGCGATTTTGTCGAAATATAACTGGCCAGCAGATCATTTTTTTAAAAAACAATTAGTTGCTCTTGCTATTGGAACGGTAATGCTTGTGATTATTGTTATAATCCCTTATAAATTGTGGAGGAAAAAAATAGTTTTAACAGCGATGGGGCTAGGGAGTATTGTATTACTAACAGCAGCTCTCCTTTTCGGTAAGGAAATCAATGGCGCAAAAGGATGGATACTAGGTATACAACCAGCTGAGTTTGTAAAAATAGTAGTTATTATTACGCTAGCAAGTTTTTTTGCTAAGAAACAAGAGAGGCAAACCCCTTTTTTCCAAGGAATAATACCTCCCCTATTTGTTGTCGGTGGATCGGTGGTATTAATTTTATTACAAAATGACTTAGGGACTGACATATTAATAGGTGGAATAGTGTTAATTATGTTCTTCTGTTCAGGAGTTAATGTTAACTTGTGGATAAAAAGATTTTTATTAACATCTGTCGTGTGGATTCCTGCGTTGTATTTTATTGGGGACTATAAATTAAGTAAATACCAAAAAGCGCGATTTTCAGTTTTTCTTGATCCATTTAGTGATCCTCAAAATGATGGATTTCAATTAGTTAATTCCTTTATTGGAATTGCTTCAGGTGGGTTAAATGGTAGAGGACTAGGAAACAGTATACAAAAGTATGGCTATTTACCAGAGCCCCAAACGGATTTTATTATGGCGATTATATCTGAAGAACTAGGGTTTATAGGAGTAGCTATCATTTTAATCTGTTTATTACTTATTATCATTCGGTCGTTTAGAGTGGCGCAAAAATGTAAAGATCCATTTGGGAGTTTAATTGCGATCGGAATTGCAAGTTTACTTGGGATACAAACCTTTGTTAATGTTGGTGGTATGTCTGGATTAATACCGCTTACAGGGGTGCCTTTACCATTTATTAGTTATGGCGGTAGTTCTTTATTGGCTAATCTAATTGCGATGGGTATATTATTAAATATTGCTAGTCATGTAAAACGGCAAGAGAAACAGCAAAATGAGGAAATGAAAGAAAGAGAACAAGATGGACCACGTCTTGTAGTTGTGAAATAAAAAACACATTGTGCTTTAGAGCGCGATGTGTTTTTTTATTTTTAAGAAATTTTAAATATGATATATTAATTCGAATTAATCGCAAAAAATATATCACATTTAATTTAATGTGATATACAATTGAGTTGTTAGAAAAGGAAGAGTTATGCTATACTATTTTTGTGAAACAAATTGATCAGAAAACTTATCATTTGTTAAAAAATAAGGTATGATGGATAAAAATAAAGTGAAGCTTTCTAAGTATAATATAATGTAGAAAGTGAAGAACTTCACGCTCTTTATGGTGTGTATATATTTTATCTCTAGAGTGGTAGGAAAGTAGAGGGGGAAAATCATGACAAAGCTGCAACGTATTCAAAAAGTATTGGTAGCTAACCGTGGAGAGATTGCAATTCGTGTGTTTCGAGCTTGTTCGGAACTTGGATTAAAAACAGTTGCAATCTATTCTAAAGAGGATAGTGGTTCTTATCATCGTTATAAAGCCGATGAGTCCTATTTAGTTGGGGAAGGGAAAAAGCCAATTGATGCTTATCTAGATATTGAGGGCATTATTGAGATTGCGAAAAGTAATCATGTAGATGCAATCCACCCTGGATATGGTTTCTTGTCAGAAAATATTCAATTCGCAAAACGTTGTGAAGAAGAAGGGATTATCTTTATCGGTCCAAAGAGTAAGCATTTAGATATGTTTGGAGATAAAGTGAAAGCAAGAACACAAGCGCAGCTAGCACAAATTCCAGTTATTCCTGGTAGTGATGGTCCAGTAGATTCAATAGAAGAAGTCGAAGAATTTGCTGAAAAGTATGATTACCCGATTATTATTAAAGCTTCCCTTGGCGGTGGCGGTCGTGGTATGCGTATTGTACGAACTAGTGAAGAATTAAGAGAATCGTATAATAGAGCGAAGTCAGAAGCAAAAGCAGCCTTTGGTAATGATGAAGTATACGTAGAAAAATTCGTTGAAAAACCTAAACATATAGAAGTTCAAATTTTAGCAGATGAAGAGGGTAATGTTGTTCATTTATACGAGCGAGACTGTTCTGTACAACGTCGTCATCAAAAAGTTGTAGAAATTGCACCTAGCGTGTCACTTTCAGATGATTTGCGTCAACGTATTTGTGATGCTGCTGTGAAGTTAACGAAAAATGTAAACTATTTAAACGCAGGAACTGTTGAATTCCTTGTAAAAGATGATAACTTCTATTTCATTGAAGTAAATCCACGTGTTCAAGTAGAACATACGATTACAGAAATGATTACAGGAGTAGACATCGTTCAATCACAAATTTTAATAGCTGATGGACATGCATTACATAGCAAGATAGTAGGTGTTCCAAAGCAAGATGAAGTTGTTGTACATGGATTTGCAATACAATCACGTGTAACGACTGAGGATCCACTAAATAATTTCATGCCGGATACAGGAAAAATTATGGCATACCGATCAGGTGGTGGTTTCGGTGTTCGTCTTGATACAGGTAATAGTTTCCAAGGTGCTGTTATTACACCGTACTATGATTCTTTACTTGTAAAAGTTACAACATGGGCACTTACTTTTGAACAAGCTGCTGCGAAAATGGAACGTAACTTAAAAGAATTCCGTATTCGTGGTATTAAAACAAATATTCCATTCCTAGAGAATGTAGTAAAACATAAAAACTTCTTATCAGGAGAATATGACACTTCATTTATTGATGCGTCACCTGAATTATTCTTGTTCCCGAAACGTAAAGACCGCGGAACGAAAATGTTAAATTACATTGGAACAGTAACAGTAAATGGTTTCCCAGGAGTAGGGAAAAAAGAGAAACCAATTTTCCCAGATGCTCGTATACCGAATGTATTACATTCTGAGCCAATCCAAAATGGAACGAAACAAATTTTGGATGAGCGTGGAGCGGACGGATTGGTAAAATGGGTACAAGATCAAAAACGTGTACTTTTAACGGATACAACATTCCGTGATGCACATCAGTCATTACTTGCAACGCGTATTCGTACAAAAGATTTACATCAAATTGCAGAACCGACAGCGAGAATGTTACCGAATCTATTCTCAGCGGAAATGTGGGGCGGTGCAACGTTTGATGTTGCGTATCGTTTCTTAAAAGAAGATCCATGGGAACGATTACTAGATCTTCGTGAAAAAATGCCAAACGTTTTATTCCAAATGTTACTTCGTTCTTCAAATGCAGTTGGTTACAAAAACTATCCGGATAATTTAATTCAAAAGTTTGTGGAATGTTCTGCTCAAGCTGGAATTGATGTGTTCCGTATTTTTGATAGCTTAAACTGGGTAGAAGGTATGAGAGTTGCGATTGATGCTGTACGAGATACTGGTAAAATTGCAGAAGCAACAATGTGTTATACAGGAGATATTCATGATCCGTTACGTAGTAAATATGATTTAAATTACTATAAAAATTTAGCAAAAGAGTTAGAAGCATCAGGAGCTCACATTTTAGGTATTAAAGATATGGCGGGCTTACTAAAACCAAATGCAGCGTATGATCTAGTTTCAGCGTTAAAAGAAACGGTATCGATTCCGATTCACCTGCACACACATGATACGAGTGGGAATGGTATATTAACGTATACGAAAGCCATTGAAGCAGGTGTTGATATTGTTGATGTAGCAGTAAGTTCTATGGCTGGTCAAACGTCACAACCAAGTGCGAACACGCTATACTATGCGTTAGGTGGAAACGAAAGACAGCCAGACGTTAATATAGATTCATTAGAAAAACTATCTCATTACTGGGAAGATGTACGTAAATACTACGCACCGTTTGAAAGTGGTATGAATGCTCCTCATACAGAGGTATATATGCACGAAATGCCAGGTGGACAGTATAGTAATTTACAACAACAAGCGAAAGCGGTAGGTTTAGGGGATCGCTTCGATGAAGTAAAAGTAATGTATCGACGTGTGAATGACATGTTTGGTGACATCGTTAAAGTAACACCATCATCAAAAGTTGTCGGTGATATGGCATTATTTATGGTTCAAAATCACTTAACAGAACAAGATGTTTTAGAGCGAGGGCATTCTATGGACTTCCCGGGATCTGTTGTTGAAATGTTCTCAGGAGATTTAGGACAACCATATGGTGGTTTCCCGAAAAAGTTACAAGAAATTATTTTAAAAGGGAAAGAGCCGTTAACAGTAAGACCAGGTGAATTATTAGAGCCAGTAGATTTCGACGCATTAAAAGAAGAGCTATTCCATAAACTTGGACGCGAAGTGACGATTTTTGATGTCGTTGCATATGCATTATATCCAAAAGTATTTATGGATTATGAAAAAGTTGCTGAGCTTTATGGAAATGTATCTGTGCTTGATACACCGACATTCTTCTATGGTATGAGACTTGGTGAAGAAATCGATGTGGAAATTGAACAAGGTAAAACGTTGATGGTTAAACTAGTATCAATTGGAGAGCCTCAGCCAGATGGAAATCGTGTTCTTTACTTAGAGTTTAACGGTCAACCACGTGAGATTGTTGTGAAAGACGAAAGTGTGAAAGCAACAGTGGCACAACGTGTGAAAGGAAACCGTGAAAATCCAAACCACATTAGTGCAACAATGCCAGGAACGGTTATTAAAGTAGTTGTAAAAGAAGGCGATGAAGTGAAAAAAGGCGATTCTATGGCAATTACAGAAGCGATGAAAATGGAAACGACAGTTCAAGCGCCGTTCAATGGTAAAGTGAAAAAAGTTTATGTTAACGATGGAGATGCAATTCAAACGGGTGACTTACTTATTGAATTAGATCACTAAAATAGGAAAGAGCTGTGTAAATGCAGCTCTTTTTCTTTATTACGAAAAAATACCTTGCCAATTCGGCAAGGTATTTTAATGTGGATTTATTTTGTTTGTTTAGAAGTTGATGCAGCTTCTTTTGCATTCACTTTACTTCTTGTACCTAACATAACTAAATAGCAAAGTACAGCAAACAAGCAAGAAATGAATAGTGAATGTAATAATGCCATTGCTAAACTAGCATTTGTAAATACAACTAAAATCCCTACGATAGCTTGAAGCGTAACAAGGATAAATGAAATAATCCATCCCCAGTATACGACAGGCTGCTGTTTGTAATGACGAATAGCGAGAATCATCGCGTATAGTATCCAAGCGAAAATTAACATCGCTGCAACTCTATGTCCCATTTGAACCCATTCATGTAACTGAGTTGGCATAGGTCTATTTTTGCTACATAAAGGAAAGTCTGGACAGGCTAAGCTAGCTCGTTCGTGACGTACTAAAGCACCTGTGTAGACAACGAGATAACAGTAAATTGTTACACCGTAAATATGAAATTTCATTTTTTTGTCCATAATAAGTGAACGTGCATCAAATTTTTGGTCAATTTCAAAGATCAGACACGTTAATAAAATAACAGAAGCAAATGAAATTAAGGAAATACCGAAATGGATAGCAAGTACAGCTGGCATTTGCCCCCAAACAACTGCTGCAGCTCCCATTAATGCTTGTGCAACTAAAAATACGAAGGATAAAATTGCTAACGTTTTTGTTTCGCGCATATGTTTATAATATTTCCAGGACAAAATACAAAGGAGAGTGACAAGAATTCCTGCTGATCCTGATGTAAGGCGATGACTTAGTTCAATAATAGTTTCCATTGATAAATTAGATGGAACAAATTCACCGTTACAAAGTGGCCATGATTTACCGCATCCTTGGCCAGAACCTGTTTTTGTAACTAAGGCGCCTCCTAATAAAACTATTAATAAATCAAGACTCGTAATGACTGCTAACCATTTAATAAAGCGTTGCAATCTCTTTCACCATCTTTCTGCTATGAAGTTATTGCGAAATATTTTCATTCCATTATGTATAGAATAAAACGCGCTAGTTCCTATGATATATAAAAAATAATAAAATAGCAAAGAAATGACGGGTGGAGACAGGGGAGAGAAAATGGGTGTGGAAATAAGATATATAAGGAAATTTTTAGGTGAAAAATAGGCTATTTTGAAAAGAAATGGGGAGAATACGTGTTAAATATGACAAAAAAGTTTATGATAGAAGGTAACATCATGTTATGATATGGATAAGTAACAATTAAGTTTTTACATTCGACACAAAAAGTTCATGTTTTCTTCACAAAATGTTCGGGAAATATGATTTAATATATTGGAGTATGGGCGTAGATTAGTAGTAGAATGGGTTAACAATGTTTCTACTGTAATAATATTGCTATATAGAAGCGAAATATTTCATTCGAAATAGGCGCAAAAAGAAAGATGAAAGTTTTAAGAGGGGGTTAAAGTGATGAACCATGCAACAAGTGAGCTGCATGATGAGTCTGCTGTTACAATTGTACCGGAAACAACTCGGTTACAAGATTTGAAAGCACTCGTTAAAATGGGGATTGTAAACTCAAATACACTTACTGTATTTACAGGATTTTGGTTGGCATTACACTTTAATGGATTAAGTGTGATTGACAATCTGGATAAGTTATTTTTTACAATCGTTGGTTCTGGATTAGTTATGGCAGGGGTATGTTGTTTGAATAACTACATTGATCGAGACATCGATCCATTAATGGAAAGAACAAAGACCCGTCCAACGGTTACTGGAAAGTATAAACCAGGATTTGCACTTACATTTGGATTAGTTATATTACTTCTTGGATTTGTATTTTTATTATTAACAACACCAATGGCAGTGTTAATGGGGTTTATTGGTGCTTTCACATATGTTGTTCTATATAGTTTATGGACAAAAAGAAAGTATACACTAAATACTGTTGTAGGTAGTATCTCTGGTGCAGTTCCACCTTTAATTGGATGGGCAGCAATCGATCCATCTTTAGGTCATCCAATTGCTTGGATGTTATTTTTGATTATGTTTATTTGGCAAATCCCACATTTCCTTGCATTAGCAATGAAACGTGTTGATGAATATCGAAATGCAGGAATTCCAATGCTTCCTGTAGTTCATGGATTTGAAATTACGAAACGCCAAATTATGATTTGGACAGTATGTTTATTACCACTACCATTTTATATGAGTGGACTAGGGATAACATTTATGGTAATTGCAACACTGCTTAACATCGGTTGGATCATTTTAGGATTTTATGGCTTCCGTAAGCAAGATGACATCAAATGGTCCGTACAAATGTTTGTTTATTCCCTAAATTATTTAACAATCTTATTTGTATCAATGATTGTAGTTACATTCTTCTAAGACAACGGCATAATTGGATTTCTTTACGTTGAGATTTACTTTACTTAACTATAAAGTACAATCTAATTCACAAGGAAAGTGGGGGTTGTTTGTATGAAGAAACAGTGGCGACTGCTTTCGTTCGTTTCACTGCTGGCTTTACTGTTAGGGGGATGCGGTAAAGCCTTTCAATCTACTTTAATTCCGCAAGGAGAAGTAGCAAAAATGCAATATGATCTGCTCTTACTAGCAAGTGCGATCATGGTAGGAGTAGTACTAGTAGTTACTATTATTTTCTTATATGTAATTGTGCGTTTCCGACAAAAGAAAGGTCAGGAAGATTATATTCCGGAGCAAGTTGAAGGGAATCACAAACTAGAAATTATATGGACAGTTATTCCGATTATTCTTTTGTTAATCTTAGCTGTTCCGACGGTTACATATACATTCAAACTTGCTGATGTAAGTGCAATGGAGAAAAAGAATATTGATAAAGATACTATCGTTGTTGATGTAACAGCGAATCTTTATTGGTGGGAATTTTCTTATAAATCAGAAAAAATAGTAACTTCTCAAGATTTAGTCATCCCCACAGGTAAGAAAGTGTATTTGAATTTGAAGGGTGCCGATATTAAACATTCGTTTTGGGTTCCATCTTTAGCTGGGAAAATGGATACAAACACAGATAATGTGAACAAAATGTGGTTAAAGGCAGATAAATCGGGCACTTATAATGGTTTTTGTACAGAATTTTGCGGCCCATCACATTCTTTAATGCAATTCAAAGTGAAAGCTTTAGATGAAAGCGAGTACAAACAGTGGCTTGCTGATATGAAGAAGATTGATGGGAAGAAAGAAGTAGCCTCAACGAAGGCGCAAGAAGGCCAAGAAATATTTAATAAGAGCTGTATTGGTTGTCACGCAGTTGGATCTAATGATAGTAGACCACCTTCCGCTCGTATCGCACCAAACTTAGCAAACTTTGCGGATCGCGATACGGTTGCCGGTATTGCCGAAAACAATGAAGAAAACTTAAAAAAATGGCTGAAAGATCCTGAAAATATGAAACCAGGAAATAAAATGACTGGTAAGTATGGCAACTTAACGGATGATCAAATTGATGCATTAAATGCATACTTACAAACGTTAAAAGTTGAAAAGTAAAGAGGGATTATTCGCGAAGGGGAGGTTGAAAACGTGAGTTCTGTAGCAAAAAAACAGGGGATGGGTGCTGTCATATGGGATTATTTAACGACAGTAGACCATAAAAAGATTGCCATTCTCTATTTAATTGCAGGTGGATTGTTTTTTGTAATAGGCGGAATAGAAGCTCTATTTATTCGCCTTCAATTAGCGATTCCTAACAACGCTTTTCTTGTTGGGGATGCTTATAATCAAGTATTAACGATGCACGGTACAACAATGATTTTCCTCGCAGCTATGCCACTCGTGTTTGCATTTATGAACGCCGCTGTACCACTTCAAATTGGTGCACGTGATGTAGCGTTCCCGTTTTTGAATTCACTTGGATTTTGGTTATTTTTCTTTGGTGGAGTATTTTTAAATTTAAGTTGGTTTTTAGGTGGAGCACCTGATGCAGGATGGACATCTTACGCATCTTTAGCTTTAGCTTCTAAAGGCCATGGTGTTGATTTTTATGTACTCGGCTTACAAATCTCCGGTATTGGTACATTAATTGGAGGTATTAACTTCCTTGTAACTATTATTAATATGCGTGCACCAGGGATGACGTATATGCGTATGCCGATGTTTACATGGACGACATTTGTAACATCTTCACTAATATTATTCGCTTTTCCGCCGTTAACTGTAGGGTTAGGACTTTTAATGTTAGATCGTTTATTTGGAACAAGTTTCTTTAATCCAGCATTGGGTGGCAATACGATTATATGGGAGCATTTATTCTGGATTTTCGGTCATCCAGAAGTATACATTCTTATACTCCCAGCTTTCGGAATATTCTCAGAAATCTTCGCGACATTTTCGAAAAAACGATTATTTGGTTATTCGTCGATGGTGTTCGCGACAGTATTAATTGGATTTTTAGGATTTATGGTATGGGCGCATCATATGTTTACTGTTGGGCTTGGTCCAGTTGCAAATGCTATCTTCTCAGTTGCAACAATGGCGATTGCAGTACCGACTGGTATTAAAATATTCAACTGGCTCTTTACAATGTGGGGAGGAAGTATTCGTTTTACGACACCGATGATGTGGGCGGTAGCTTTCATTCCATCATTCGTAATGGGGGGAGTTACAGGTGTTATGTTAGCATCTGCACCAGCGGATTATCAATTTCATGATAACTATTTCGTAGTAGCTCACTTTCATTATGTAATCGTCGGCGGTGTTGTATTTGGTTTACTTGCCGGAGCTCATTATTATTGGCCACTAATGTTTAATAAAGTATTGAATGAAACGTTAGGAAAGATAACATTTTGGTTATTCTTTATCGGTTTCCATTTAACGTTCTTTATTCAGCATTTCCTTGGGTTAATTGGTATGCCACGTCGTTACTACACATATCTTGAAGGCCAAGGGTTGGAAATGGGGAATATGATTAGTTCAATTGGAGCGATATTTATGGCTCTTGGAACGATTGTTCTTCTATTCAATGTAATTAAAACGACAGTTTCAAAAGAAAAGGCTGGTCGAGATCCATGGGATGCGCGTACATTAGAATGGACAATGCCAGCGCCTACACCAGAATATAACTTTAAACAATTACCATTTGTTCGCGGGTTAGATCCGTTTTGGATTGAAAAACGTGAAGGGAATAAAGAGATGACAGCGGCGGAACCAGTTGGTGATATTCATATGCCGAATCCATCATTTTCACCATTTGTCATTTCTTTAGGATTGTTTATAGCGGCATTCGGTGCAATGTATATGCAGGGTGGAAAAGATAAGTTTTGGTTATTAGTAGCAATTATCGGTTTAATCATTACATTTGGCGCGATGTTCCTACGTTCAATAATCGATGATCACGGATATCATATTCATAAGGAAGATTTAGAAGATAAGGGGGGCAAGGCATAATGCATGTAGATGAAAAATTAACGAATGAAACATTTCCAGCAGAGCCTGAAAAAGCAACCCTTGAAGGGAAAAATAAGTTTGTCGGTTTTTGGTTATTTCTTGGAGGCGAAACAGTATTGTTCGCTTCCTTATTTGGCACATATTTGGCGTTAAAGAATTCTACAAATGGTGGGCCAACATCTCAAGAGATGTTCCAAATGCCACTCGTTTTCATTATGACGATGCTTTTATTAACGAGTAGTTTAACGAGCGTATATGCGATGTATCATATGAAAAACTTTAACTTTAAAAAAATGCAACTTTGGCTACTAGTAACAGTGCTGTTAGGTTTAGGTTTTTTAGGATTTGAGATATATGAGTTTTATCATTATACACATGAATTTAAGCATACTATGAGAAGTAGTGCATTTGGTTCCGCGTTTTATGCTCTTGTTGGTACACATGGACTCCACGTATTGTTTGGATTATGTTGGATTTTAACATTAATCTTTAGAAATGCGAAGAGAGGTCTAAATTTATACAATGCACCGAAGTTTTATGTTGCATCAATTTATTGGCACTTTATTGACGTAGTGTGGGTGTTTATTTTCACTGTAGTATACTTGATGGGAATGGTGGGATAAACAATGGCGATAAAGCAAACGAATAATCCTAAAGTTGATCTTGTTTATCGGAAGAGAAAAAGTGCAGAGGAAATGAAGCATCAAGTTATTACATTTGCATTAATGATTTTTTTAACATTAGTTGCATTTGCGGCAGTAGCATATCCGAAAACTTTTAGTCCGACTTTCTCAGTACCATTTATTTTACTATTAGCGGTGGTACAAGTAATTTTTCAATTGTATTATTTTATGCATATGAGTCATAAAGGACATGAAGCGGCAAGTTTCTTTCTGTATTCTGGTCTGTTAATCGGGTTAATTACAATTTTAGCTTTTATGACAATTGTGTGGATTTGAAAAGTGAAGAATAAGGGAGCTTGTGTCGTCACAGCTCCCTCTTCATGTTATGTGGAAGGGTAACCTTAAGAAGGTAGGTGTGACAATGAGTAACTTATGGATATTTGGTTTTCAAGCTCTATGGAGTCCAATCTTTTTACTATTTATGCTTTCGATCCTTATCGGGTACTTTTTAATTATTGGGCCATATAGAATGCGATTTGAACATGCGACAAAGGTAAGTAAGAAGCAAGTTTTTTATTTTACGACCGGGATTGTTCTTTTGTATTTTGTGAAGGGAGGGCCTATCGATTTAATTGGTCATATTATATTTAGTGCACATATGTTTGAAATGGCAGTCATGTATATTGCCGTTCCACCGTTATTGTTGCTTGGTATACCAGTATGGTTATATCGTTACATTACTTCTTTTAAGTTCGTTCAAATTATATTGAAGATATTTGCTAAGCCACTTATTGCATTGTTTGTATTTAATGGCCTGTTTTCTTTTTATCATTTACCAGTTGTTTTTGACACAGTAAAACAAAGTCAAATTGCTCATCCTATTTGTCTCGCTATATTGTTCTTTACAGCAATCATGATGTGGTGGCCGATGCTAAATCCATTACCAGAATATCAAACTTTAAGTGATATAAAGAAACTTGGTTATATGTTTGCTAACGGTATATTATTAACGCCAGCTTGTGCGTTAATCATTTTTGCGACGGCACCATTATTTGCAACGTATACGGATCCGGCTGCTTGGATGAAGGCGATGGAACTATGTGTACCAGCGGGAACTTTATCTGATTTAAATATAACTGGACCGGAATTTTTACACTGGATGCCGGTCGTGCAAGATCAACAAACAGGCGGCATCATTATGAAAATTGTCCAGGAAATAGTGTACGGTACGATTATTGGCTATGTATTTTTTAGGTGGGCACGTAGAGAGCGTGAAAAGGATAAAGAACAGTTGCAACAATTGCCTCCGTATTTACAGACTAAGTAAAAAGTGTATGGGTTTCCATACACTTTTTTGATTTTAGTAAACCAATAAAAGATTGAATTTTCAATTTATTTATGTTAAGTTAGTGTAGGCATGTACTAAAAGTGGATATAAGATTTACTACTAGCTTTAATACATAATGATTCCATGTGTAGTGCAAGTTTTTTAGAGAGTTACAAGCTCATATTGTTATCTTTAATAAACAAGAACTATTTTAAGGGGGAATTTAAATGGGTAGTAGTGGAAGTATGGTAAAGCCAATTAGTGGTTTTTTAACAGCATTAATACAATATCCAGTACCGGTAGTAGAGTCACGTGCAGACATTGATAAACAAATTAAACAGATCATAAAAACAATTTATTCAACTAAATCAGGGTATCCTGGATTAGAATTGATAGTATTTCCAGAATACAGTACGCAAGGGCTTAATACAAAAAAATGGACTACAGAAGAGTTTTTATGTACAGTTCCTGGGCCAGAAACAGACTTGTTTGCTGAGGCATGTAAAGAGTCTGAGGTATATGGTGTTTTTTCTATAATGGAAAGAAACCCTGATGGTGGAGAACCGTATAATACAGCAATAATTATTGACCCACAAGGTGAAATGATCTTGAAGTATCGTAAGCTAAATCCTTGGGTGCCAGTCGAACCTTGGAAAGCTGGAGATTTAGGCTTACCTGTTTGTGATGGACCTGGAGGAAGTAAATTAGCTGTTTGTATTTGTCATGATGGTATGTTTCCTGAAGTAGCTCGTGAAGCAGCTTATAAAGGTGCAAATGTCTTGATTCGTATTTCTGGATATAGCACACAAGTTAGTGAACAATGGATGTTAACTAATCGTTCGAATGCATGGCAAAACTTAATGTATACGTTGTCAGTGAACTTAGCGGGTTATGATGGGGTATTTTATTACTTTGGTGAAGGACAAGTATGTAATTTTGATGGGACTACTTTAGTACAGGGACACCGAAATCCTTGGGAGATTGTTACTGCGGAAGTATATCCAGAGCTAGCAGATCAGGCTAGATTAGGATGGGGTCTCGAAAATAATATATATAATTTAGGTTCAAGGGGATATGTAGCGACTCCTGGAGGGGTGAAAGAAAACCCGTATACGTTTGTAAAAGATTTAGCTGAAGGTAAATATAAGGTTCCTTGGGAAGATGAGATTAAAGTGAAGGATGGAACTATTTATGGGTATCCAGTCAAAAAGACGATTCATTCTTAAGTAAGATAAATAGAACAAGCGCATCAATATGATGCGCTTGTTCTATTTACTCAATGATTTGGAATTCTTTTAACTCTTTTTCAATATTTTGTAGGAGTTGTTCACTTTTTTGAAGTACATTGGTTGGGAAAGTTTCACCATCACCATATTCAACGCCGTGAGGATAATAATGTTTGCCTAATAAGGGAGGAAGTAGCTTTATTTCAGCGTGTCTACTACCAACGTCACCTTCAACAGCTAGACCTTGTACGCGTAAATAATAAACATCGTTTAATATTTCGAATTTATAATCGTATGTAACTCGTTCATAATCCCATTGTCCAGCAAGTACAAAATGATTTTTCTCCATAATCTCTGTTAATAGTGTTAAATCAACGACTGCCCCATTAAATTTCGTATTTGTAAATTGCATATAATACCTCCTTGTTTAATGTTACGTTATTATTTTTATAATAGTATGAATAATAAGAAAGTGCAATTCATATTGAGAGAAAAGGGATAATCCAGACTTTTTTTTGCGAAAATATGATATAGTGAAAAGAGTACGGTACACACAAAAAAGGAAAGAAAAGGATTTGTGTATATCTCAATTTTATGTTTTGTGCAGGAGGTATATCGATTGAAGAAATTATTGCGTATCGTAATGATTACAGTTTTAATTTTAGCTGTGGATTTATACGGGAAATTACTCGTTTCACAATATATATTAACCCCATCTCAATCAAAGCAAGAAAATAAAATTGTGAAGAAGAAAAAGCAAGTAAATGAAGATTCTTCAAATACGGTTTTAAATATGATTGGCGGGGACTCTGAAAATTTATTAGCAAAATGGGGAGAACCTTCTCGAATAGAGCCGTCTGCTTACGGATACGAATGGTGGGTGTACAGTCAAGATTTAGCTCAGTATGTTCAATTTGGGGTTGCTGAACGCAAAGTTGTAACGGCGTATGTTGCTGGTGAAGAGGTTAAAGTACCGCCTTATTATATAAATGAAAAATATGAAGATGTGTATAAAAAGAATCCGCTCTCTCATGAGATTTCGTTAAAAAGAGGGAAGAATAGTTATCAATTTGAGTTATCTGATACCGAAGTGATGGAACAACCATTAATACCTGTAGAAGATGGCTGGGCACAATTATATTTTGATCATTTTACACATGAGCTTGTTGGTGTTCGGTATATGGATGACGAAACGTTATTACGACAAAGACCGTATCAGCTTGTTTATTCAGGTGAATTACTAGCAGAACAACCATTAACTCCAGAGAAAATGAAACAAATAGAGAATGGAAATATGCAACAAATTTTTGATTTAACAAATATTATTCGAAGTCGTCATAAGTTGCCGTTGTTAACATGGGATCAACAAACGGCAGATGTGGCTATTGGTCATAGTAAAGACATGAAGGATAATAATTACTTTTCACACGATTCACCTACACTAGGTACGCTAGGAGATCGTCTGCAGCGCGGGAAAGTAGGATTTCAACTTGCTGGTGAGAATATAGCTGCGCAACATAGTGATGGAATTGCGGCGGTGCAAGGTTGGTTAAATAGTGAAGGTCATAGAAAGAATTTGTTAAATGAACAATTCACAGGGTTAGGTGTCGGGGTATACGATAAATTTTACACACAAAACTTTATTCGAAAATAAAGTGGAGTTTAAACTAGAGGGATGTACAACGCTCGGCTAGTTACCCGTATTGTAGGTGGGAATGTTACCGCATGCAATTAGTAGGATAAAAAGGTGCATGAATCGTCTAAAAATAGGCGAACCATGCGCCTTTTTTTTCTTATTATATAGTAGATATACATGAAGAGGTGAGGATTATGCCGACAACAAAAGGACCGTTACATCCATCGGTTCAACAGTTTAAAGAGTTTGTAAACCATCACCCTAAAATGGTTCATGAAGTTAGAAGTGGTCATAAAACTTGGCAACAGTTTTATGAAGAATGGTATTTACTTGGTGAAGAGGATCCGATATGGGCAACTTTTAGACCGGATGGAGCACCTGCTTTTTCTTCGGTAAAAGAAAAGAAAAAAGAAAAAAGAAAAGAAAAGGATACTCGAACTGAAGAGGAAAAAACTGCTGATGTGATGAGACAAATGCTGTCTTTCTTTAAAAAGCTAGACGTGGAACAAATGCAACATCATTTAGCCAATGTAACGAGTGCTATCGGTAGTGTGCAACAAGCTTTTCAACAATTTCAAGGGAAGCCCGCGCAGCAAGAAGAGAGTACTTCCGAAAATAATCCATTTTTCTTTCAGAAGGATTAGGGGGAAAGCGGATGAGAGCAGAAATTATGGAGTTTATAAAGGCTGATGAGGATTTATCTCGCTATATTAGAGAGCAACCGTACTGGTATAGAAAACTAACAAGAAACCCTGAAGAAAAAGAGGCGTTTGAGTTAGCGGCTATGCAACATTTCAAAAAAACGATACCAGATAAAGTTGAGAAATTCCAAAATCAATTAGCTGTTGCCTCCATTATGATCGATATGTTTCAGTATATGAAGCAGCAAAATACAACATAATTGGAAGGGAAAACTATGTCCGTCATGCAGAACTTTTGATACAATAGAAGCGGATTATTTAAAAAGGAGTTGCAGCATGAGCATGACGGAAATTTGTTTAGTACGACATGGACAAACTGATTGGAATTTTCAAGAGATTATACAGGGACGAGAAGATATTCCGCTGAATGAAGTAGGGAAGAAGCAAGCGAGCCAAAGTGCAGCTGCTTTGCAAGCGGAGGCATGGGATGTAATTATTAGTAGCCCGTTAATTAGAGCGCACGAAACAGCTAAGGAAATTGCAGGGGCAACTGGATTACAATCAATTTTATTAGATGAGCGATTTGTTGAACGTAATTTTGGTGAAGCTTCTGGGAAGCCGGTTGCGACTGTTAGGGAATTAATTGCAGCAGGGGAAGTAGAAGGTATGGAGCAAGATGAAGAGATTGTAGCGCGTTGTTTTGCTGCTGTAAAAGATGTTGCAGAGGCTCATTCTGGCAAACGTATTATCATTGTAGCCCATTCACATGCGATAAAAGCAATTCTACATGCAATTGCCCCGGAAGATATTTCGTTTAAGACACCGTTAAAAAATGCATGTATTAGCTATGTGAACGAAAATAGTGGGAAATGGGATGTTCTTAAATATAATATTGCAGAACATATTAATGTATAAATTTGTGTGGACATTATATAAAAATAGTTAGAATGATATCTTTCTGTTTAGTGAGACACTTCAATTAGTAGTTCTATTCTAAATGTGGTATGATGAATACTCGGAGGTGTCACTCATGATTGTAGCGACGCTGGAAAGCGTATTAATATTAGATAAAGCAGAGCAGCTTGCAAAAGCGATTATCTGTTCAGATATAGCAGAAGATTATCGTAAGTGTTATAAAGAATTGCATGAAGATATGGAAGTTCAGGCGTTGATTCAGCAATTTACAGCGATGAAAGAACGATATGAGGAAGTGCAACGTTTCGGTAAATACCATCCTGACTATACTTTCGTTTCGACGAAAATGAGGGAGTTAAAACGTTCTGTAGACTTACATGATAAGATTGCAGCTTTTAAACGAGTAGAAACGGCTTTACAAAAGTTGTTAGATGAAGTTAGTGTAGCAATCGGTTCTGAGGTGTCCTCTTCCATCAAAGTTCCAACAGGAAATCCATTTTTCGATGCTGGTGGCTGTGGTGGCGGTTGTGGTACTGGCGGGGGTTGCGGCTGTAAAACGGGGTAAATCACCCCGTTTTTTAGAAGATAGAAGAAAACGTATACAGAGTTTGTCCTGTAATGTCATAAATTTCTGATTGGTTTTCATAAAATATAAAATATATGTTTTTAAAAGGAGAAGATGGAGAAGATTATGTTCGGGCAACGACAAAGTATGATTGTTTATTTACATTCATTGAAACATGCCAAGATTTTAAGGAAATATGGTAACATACATTACATATCAAAACGCTTAAAATATGCAGTAGTATATTGTGATATGGAACAAATTGAGCATATGATGCAAAAGTTGAACAAACTTCCTTTTGTGAAAAAGATAGAACAGTCTTACCGCCCGTATTTAAAAACGGAATTTGAAAATTCTCGTCCTGATCGGGCAAAAGAATACGATTATAGTTAATAGAAAAAATCCCCTGCTAATTTTAGCGGGGGATTTTTTACTTGAAATAAAGTGTTATTTCATTGGAGGAATGAAATTATTCATTCGTAAAATACCAATTAAATGATTGAAAAACAGTTCTTTTTCTGGAAAAGTTGTGGATGGTTTTACTGTAAAGGTAGTCACTTTTTTTCCTAGTTGTTCTGCCGTTTCTTCAAATAATAGGACACGTTTACTTTTTTTATTTTCAAGTACAGGAATGCCTTCACGACATATGTATAATGGCTGGAAGTCACCAGTAGTAGTTGGTTTTAATATTACAACAAGTGAGCACACTTTTTTTTCATTTTTAATCGTTTCAAACTGTAACATATGTGTTATACGTTCTTGGTTTGCTTTGGCAATTTCAAGTAATTCATATAAATCAGAGTAGCCTTCTCCAAGTTCTATAAAGCGTTGAATCATATTTTTTCCTCCTCTTTCTTTTACTGTACCATCTCACTTTTTAAATGAAAAGTAGACAACGAAAAAAAACCCTGCAAAGCAGGGCCCTTCTTATACTAGCATGTACTAGTAAGAAGGCAAAGGGAGAGGAGAAACCGGAGGAAGAACTTATGGGGAAACGTAAGTCTTCTCCGCGGTTGGCAACAACATCGAAGGTGATGTTGTTATAATTATTTATGTCCAATCTAAATGAAGATATACATCATGAAATTAAATTTTATGTTGGGCTTTTTATTTTTCTTTTTTTTATTTTATGATAGGATAAAAAAGATAAAGTGAAACTTTAATCAGTGAGGGCATTTCCCACTGATTATTAGCCCGCACCAATCGGGCTTTTACTGCCCGTTAACGCGGGGTAAAGTAAAACGAATAGTTCGTGTTAGCGAATGGTGAGATGAATACATAAAAATGCAGAGCAGTTATTTTAAACTAAGTTCTTCTAGTGTTCGTTGAAAGATGGATGGAATCGTATAGTTTGGTAGCGGTTACCGAATGGAGAAGGGTTTTCTATAATTGCTCGATAGATTGAAATAAAGGTAGTGACAACAGATGAGAGTAGTTTCAGGAAAATGTAAAGGACACCCACTTAAAGCGGTGCCAGGTAATACAACACGTCCAACGACAGATAAAGTAAAAGAATCGATTTTTAATATGATAGGCCCTTATTTTGATGGTGGTATCGCGCTTGATTTATTTGGCGGTAGTGGTGGTCTTGGAATTGAGGCTATAAGTAGAGGGATTGATAAAGCAATCTTTGTTGATCGAGATAATAAAGCGATAAAGGTAATTCATCAAAATTTAGAAAGTTGTAGAATACAGGAACAAGCTGAAGTATATCGAAATGATGCAGAACGTGCGGTAAAGGCTCTTATAAAACGTGAAATATCATTCGATCTTATATTAATTGATCCTCCATATAAAGATCAAAAAATTGTATCTTTAATTAGTGTGATGGATCAACATGGATTGCTACATAGAGATGGATTAATTATGTCAGAGCATGGTAATGATGTAGTTTTACCTGAGTCTATAGGAAGACTTGTAAAAGTGCGAGCTGAGAATTACGGCATTACAGCAATATCGATCTATAAGTATGAAGGTGAGGGGACAGAATGACTAGTATAGCTATTTCTTCGGGAAGTTTTGATCCAATTACCCTTGGGCATCTGGATATTATTAAAAGGGGAGCAAAAGTATTTGACGAAGTATACGTAGTAGTTTTAAACAACTCGTCAAAAAAACCGTTCTTTTCAGTTGAAGAGCGTTTAGACTTAATTCGAGAAGCAACAAAGGAAATCCCGAATGTAAAAGTAGATTCACATAGTGGACTATTAGTGGAGTATGCGAAAATGCGAAATGCAAATGCAATTTTACGTGGGTTACGAGCGGTTTCTGATTTTGAATATGAGATGCAAATTACTTCTATGAATCGAAAATTAGATGAAAACATTGAAACCTTTTTTATTATGACAAATAACCAATACTCCTTTTTAAGCTCGAGCATTGTGAAAGAAGTTGCGAGATATGGCGGAAGTGTAGTAGATCTTGTACCTCCTGTTGTAGAACGTGCTTTAAAAGAAAAGTTTCAAACCCCGTTAAAGTGAACGGGGTTTTTCTTTGTTGCTACGAAAAAATAATAAAATCACATATACATATAAACAAAATAAAGTAAATATCGGTCCATAGTGTATAAAAGATGTCCAAATTTCATGCGGTATAGAAGAAGAATTGGAAAAAAATACGGGAATATCTTTGTGCATAGGTGAAAAAGAGCTTACTTTTTCATAAAATGGTTTCCAAAATATAAAGGTGAAAATAGGAGCAAGAATGCTTTGGATAATTCGTGCGAAAAAATAAGGCTTAAATCGTATGTCTGTTTCAGCTAATATGCTAGCAACTTGTGCCTGAATAGAAAGGCCACTAAATGCTAAAATAAAGCTTGTTACCATCGCCTGCTGCAGGAGGGGTGTTTCATTTATTTGACTAATCATTTGGCTCCCGAGTGTCATTTCGAAAATGCCTGATAATATCGGAATACTAAATTCGGTAGTTAGTTGGAAGAATGATAAAATATGTTGCATAATAAAAGAAAGAGCTGCTGTAATATGAAATACAGTAATCATTTTATTTAAAACAGAGAATAAAATAATAAATCCACCAATCATAAGTAGTGTTTGAATAGAAGAAACGATAGCATCCCCAAGTAATTTTCCTATTGGTCTTTTTTCTTGCATACGTGTTTCGTGTAGGATTGAAAATGGGTTTTGAAAAGGACGTTTTTTAGTAGTATGTTTATCATGCGTGGAAATGTTGTTATTGCCGTAAAATCGCATCAGTAACCCAACGAAAAAGTTACTTAAATAATGTGCAGCAGCTAATACGATTCCTAATTTCGGATTATTGAAAAAACCGATAGAAACAGCTCCAAAAATAAAAAGTGGATTGGATGAGTTTGTAAAAGATACGAGGCGCTCTGCTTCGATTTGTGTTAGTTGATTGCTTTTACGCAGTCTAGCGCTTAATTTGGCGCCAGCGGGGAATCCTGAGGCCATTCCCATTGCCCAAACAAATCCGCCTATCCCTGGCACGCGGAAAAGTGGTCGCATGAGTGGTTCTAATATCACGCCTATAAATTTTACAACACCAATACTAATGAGAAGTTCGGCAATGATAAAAAACGGTAAAAGTGAAGGGAATACAACTTCCCACCATATATTTAACCCTCGAATGGAAGCTTGCAAAGCAGCTTGGGGGTGGAGTACAAGAGAAAAGGTTAAAAACAGTGTTGATATGGTAAGGAAAGCCGTTTTCCATTTTTCATACATGTAAGTAAATCCCCCTTTGTCCCAAAAAACGTTCATTTCAGTATACGTGGATACGTAGTGAATTTAGACCATAAGTATGAAAAAGGAATGAAAAAAATTAAAGGGTGAGAAAAATGAAAGAACCGAAAATTGGTTTAGCACTTGGATCTGGGGGTGCAAAAGGGTTTGCTCATATTGGTGTTATAAAAGTTTTAAGGGAAAATGGTATACCGATTCATATGATTGCAGGAAGTAGTATGGGGGCTTTAGTAGGCACATTTTATGCAGCTAGCTCTAACGTTGAAAGGTTATATAAACTGGCAAATGTTTTTAAAAGGAAATATTATTTAGATTTTACGGTTCCGAAAATGGGATTTATTGCTGGAAAACGTGTCAAAGATATGATTAAAATGTTTACATATAATAAAAATTTAGAGGAGTTAGATATTCCGACGGCTGTTGTGGCTACTGACATCTTGAAGGGGGAAAAAGTAGTTTTTACAAGTGGTCCCGTTGCAGAGGCGGTGAGAGCTAGCATATCTGTACCTGGAGTGTTTGTACCAGAGAAAATAGATGGGAGATTATTGGTGGATGGTGGAGTGATTGATCGTATCCCAGTATCGGTTGTGAAAGAGTTAGGTGCCGATATTGTCATTGCTGTTGATGTATCCCCGATTAAAGTAAATGGTGAGGTTACGTCTATTTATGATGTGATTATGCAGAGTATTGAAATTATGCAACATGAGCTTGTAATGAACAGGCAAATTGCATCGGATTTAATGATGCGACCAGCTGTAGAACAATTTAGTTCCCGTGCTTTTACAAACATTGAAGACATTATTCGAGTTGGAGAAGTAGAAGCAGAAAAGCATGTTCCAAATATTCATTTATTAATTGAGCAGTGGAAGGAGAAACATAATGTTTAAGCGTTTTCGGTTTATATATGCAATTTTAATTGGGGTTATATTGGCGATGTTACTTGTTTACGTGCGTTTACCGTATTATATAACAAAACCAGGAATGGCTGCCAAGTTAGAGCCTTACGTTCAAGTTGAAGGGGGAACGAAAGAATCTGGTGACTTTATGCTTGTTACTGTTTCGATGGGGCCAGCAAATGTGGTGAATTTAATAGCGGCGCAGTTTAATAAATATACACATATTTCAAAAGCGGAAGAAATATTGCAAAAAGGTGAAAGTGATGAAGAATATCAATTTCGCCAAAATTATGCGATGAAAGATTCGCAAAATGCAGCGATCTATAATGCTTACAAACGTGCAAATCGTACGGTTTCATTTGAAAATAAAGGTGTATTGGTTGCAGGCGTAGCGAAAGGGATGCCGTCAGAAGGTAAGCTTAAACTTGGCGATGTTATTATAGCTGTCGACGGAAAAACATTTGAAAAGACGGAGCAATTTATTGAATACATGACAGGGAAAAAAGAAGGAGATACAGTAAGTATTGAGTACAAGAGGAATGGAAAACAGTTAAAAGAAAACTTAAATGTAAAGACCATTCCGAATGGAAATGGGCGTGTTGGTATAGGTGTTTCTATCGTTACGGAAAGAGAATTAGTGGTAGATCCGAAAGTGAAAATTGATTCTCATGAAATAGGCGGACCATCAGCAGGTCTAATGTTTACATTAGAAATATATAATCAACTGGTGGAAGAGGATTTAACAAGGGGTCATGAAATAGCTGGAACAGGTACGATTAATGAAAAGGGAGAAATTGGCCCGATTGGCGGTATTCAGCAAAAAGTGGTCGCTGCAAGTGATGCTGGTGCTGAAGTGTTCTTTGCACCAAATGAAAAAGGTGCTGAGAAATCGAATTATAAAGATGCACTTGAGGCTGCTAAAGATATTAAAACAAAAATGAAAGTTGTGCCAGTTGATACGCTGGAAGATGCATTAATGTATTTGGAAAAAATGGGCGAGAAAAAAACCTCTCTGAAAAAGAGAGGTTTTTTTATAGAAATTTTGAGGTTGTTTCATCATAACGAATTGGATGATGTGTTGCATCTTGTTTTAGTAGTTGTGTTCGTAAAGGTTCTTGCATGATGGAGTAATATACAGAATTGGCTTTTCGCTCTATATGTAAAGTAGGATGGTCAAATGTTTTTGTATGGGTAAGAATTGGAAGCTCTATTTTTTTCTTGTTTTTTGAAAGGTAAGTTTGTCCTTTTCGTGACATGCCTAGTAGACGGATGTACGGTGCATGCTGCTCTATATTTGCGTTATGTATTTCTTCTTTTGTTGTATTCGTTAAAATGTGTGTACAAGCTCTTTGTAATCTAGTCCACGTATAACGCTTCGTTTTTAATGCTTCCATGAATGAATGGAAGGAGGAACTGGTTTGTATTTTTGATAAAATACGATGCTCTAAACCTTCTTCAATTTCATATATATGTCGTAAGTCGTCTGGAGACATCGTCATAAGTTTGTATTTAAAAAATGAAAAGTATTGTTCCCAATTATGTAATGTCCCGTAGTTTTGTTGGTAACTTGCTAAAAGAGAAGCAGTCGCTTTTGGGATAAAAGGCCCAATGTCTGTAAAGGAACTATTTTCGCTAAAAAGTTGTTTGCGAATACTTGTTGCGCTTGCAATATGTTGGTCATTAAAAGTTTCATCATGATAATGAGATGCAAATCTTTTGATCGTTTGTGCTTGCATGGAACTATTTTGCGTCAAAATTGCTTTCATGTATTGGAAGCCTAAAATGTTATTGGGTTGTGACATGTCTATGTTTTTTTCAGAAGGTAAAATGTGTAGGAAAGCTTCAGATGTAGCTTTTGCGTAACTATTACCTGCGTTCATAAATTGCTTTACAAGACGATTATAAGTCTCTTCTTCATTTTTTTGCACAGAGATGGTGTTATAAAAACTTTCGATTTGTCCATCTTCACTACCGAAACAAATTTCAGAAGCGTGTAGTGCGCTTAAAATCGATATAGCGCCATTTGCAAAGGTTTCAGCCTTTTGTGTTGAAAAGGCATAAGGAAGCTCTACAACGAGGTCTACACCGCATGCTAAGGCCATTTTGGTGCGATACCATTTGGATACGAGTGCCGGCTCACCACGTTGTAAAAAAGGGCCGCTCATAACAGCTATTGTAATATCTGCGTGTGTTAACTTTTTTGTTTGTTGCACATGATAATCATGACCGTTATGAAAAGGGTTATATTCAACGACAATACCACTGGCTTTTATGGTAATCTCTCCTTTCGATGTAGCATCTTTTTGAAAAACGTGATACTCTATATAATATTTACTATGATGACTTCATTATAGTGTAAAGAAAAAACATTGACAAATATAAAATGGCTAGCTATAATTTTGTTTGTTGCCTTGAGGTGATATGATATGAAATGGTCCATCCATCAATTGAATAAATTGAGAAATAAAGGATTGACATTGGATGAGATGGTAGATGTAAGTGAGCTAAAAGAGGTCGAGAAAGATATTCGTGAAATTAATCCTGTTCATGTAACAGGAAGAGTTGATTTTGGCTCCGGTAAGTTTACGTTCCATCTACATATAACTGGAAGCATGGTTTTACCATGTTCTCGCTCTTTAGTAGATGTGACATTACCATTTGACATTAAAACAACTGAGGTGTTCCAAACTTCACAAGAAGAATTTGAAACTGAAGCTGAAATTCATTGTTTAGAAGGAGAAGTACTTGACTTACTGCCCGTAATCAAGGAAAATATACTTTTGGAGATTCCAATGCAAATTTTCAGTGATGATGTTTCTGGTGGAGCACCGATGCAAGGTCAAGACTGGCAAGTGATTTCGGAAGAAAACAAAGAAAAGACTGTTGATCCAAGATTAGCAGGACTTGCAAAGTTTTTTGACAAATAACTCGGAAGACTGGTTCAGGCCTTCATATGAAAATAACTATTTCTTTTAAGGAGGTGGGAAGAATGGCTGTACCTTTTAGAAGAACTTCTAAAACAGTAAAAAGAAAGCGTCGTACGCATTTCAAATTATCAGTACCTGGTATGGTAGAGTGCCCAAGCTGTGGTGAAGCGAAATTAGCTCACCGTGTATGTAAAGCATGCGGTACTTACAAAGGTAAAGAAGTAATCAGCAAGTAATTGCGGGAAATAAACGTAGAAGATATCTTCTACGTTTATTTTTTTTGTCTTATTCTTCATTTGATGTATTCTATCTTTTCTAGTAACTGCATATGTTTAATAAAAAATGCATAGGGAGGACTAGAGAGATGGCGACAACAAGACAAGATGCTTGGACTGATGATGAAGATTTGCTTCTGGCAGAAGTAGTACTCCGGCATATTCGAGAAGGCGGAACGCAATTATCTGCCTTTAAAGAAGTGGGAAGACATTTATCACGTACACCAGCAGCATGTGGCTTTAGATGGAATTCTTACGTTAGAAAGCAATACAAAGAACGTATTGAAGAAGCGAAGCAACTGCGTAAAGTGGAAAATTATGAAGTGAAAGAGACGAAGGTATTAGAGCCTACGTCAATTACATTGAATGATGTTATTGATTTCTTGCAAAATTATAAAGATGAAAACTCTTTAATGGTGTTGCAACAGCAAATTGAATCGTTACAAACAGAGAAAGAGAGTCTTTTGGAACGATTATCAGTATATGAGGAAGAATATAGAACATTGCTTGATTATATCGATCAAAAAAGAAGTGTAATGGTAGCAGAAAGAAATAGTGCTCGTTCGAATGGGAAATTAGAGAAGTTAAAGAAATAAAAAAACAGCTGCTATGTAGCTGTTTTTTTATTTCTTATGCAGACTCTTCGTTTGTAACCGTATTCAAATTTGTTTCTGGGTTCCAAACGTAAAAATCACCATCAGGTACTGATACAGGCTGGAAATTTAATTTATCCCAAAAACCAGCTGAATGGATACGTGCGATCGTTTTAATTGGGAACTGCAACCCTTTCGCATAATTTACAAGCATTTCTCCGAATCCTTGTTTTTGGAAAGTTGGTAACACTTCAAGTTTATAGAGTTCTAGGTAAGTACCTGTAATTTCGAATGGTTCCCCGCCGTTCCTTTTCATGTATAGACTCATACGCGCAATGAGTGATCCGCCGTAATAAATACCGTAAAATGGAGATTCACTATCGTTTTCAATAATGTTCGCTTGTAATTCTTCTAACATGGATAGTTCTTGAGCTCCGCAACCTTTAAATTTTTTAAACTCGTCTAATGTTTTATAATTGATGAGCAAGCGCTCAACTTTTGGGAATCCCATAACATCACATCCTTTTCTTGTCTCGTTGAATGCAGAAAAGTAAAAATATTTATAATAATATTATAACTCATTTTTTTATTTTTATGAAGATGATAGTATATTTCTTTTATTATTTTTTTGAGGATTTGCTAAACTAAGAGTAGGAGCATATTAATAAGTAGTATATACATATTGGAAGAAGAGGTGGCATTTGTTCCTCTTTAGTTAATTATGAGTCCTTACCAATCGGGTGATTGCGGGATAAAAAGAGGAGGGGAAAAAGGGACTTGTGTATCGTGTTCATATGAGTTCCTTGTGTGATAATGAAAATCGGAGTTGTGGGACCAGGAGCTATCGGTCTATTATATGCATTTTATTTACAAAAAAGTAATCAAGATGTTACGTTGTTTACAAGGACAGCTAAGCAGGCTGACGAATTGAATATAACGGGTGTAACTTGTATTAGGGAGGGGAAACGCGAAACGGTATTCCCGCCGGTTTTACCAATAGAAAGTATGTTAGACCAGCAGCTAGACTATATATTTATTGCTGTTAAACAATATCATATAACTGACATACTACCTTTTGTGCGAGGGAAATCCTCATTAATCTTTTTGCAAAACGGAATGTCACATCTTCATGCTATGCAGAAAATAGAGAATGAAAATATTGCAGTTGGAATTGTAGAGCATGGTGCAAAAAAAGAAGGAATACATACCGTTTATCATACTGGGATAGGTGTAACGAAGTTTGGAATTGTGCAAGGCCGGTCTATACATTTTGAAAAAATGTTTAACTGCTTTCCATTTCCGCATTTTCCGATTCAAATAGAAGAGGATTGGAAGGATGTTATGCACAAAAAATTAGTGGTTAATGTATGTATCAATCCATTAACAGCATTGTTACAAGTCAAGAACGGAGATTTGATTACGAATCCATTTTTTTATCAGATGATGGAGCAAGTATTTTACGAAGTCGCTTTTCTTGTTAAAGAAGAGAAAGAAATGGTATGGGAATTGGTACGTCACGTATGTGAAAGAACGTCTCATAATACATCATCTATGCTGGCAGATGTAAGAGCGAATAGACAAACGGAAATTGGTGCGATTGTTGGGTATGTATTAGAAGAAGCTAAAAAACAGCAAAGATCCGTTCCGACACTTCAATTTTTATTTGATGCAATAAAAGGATTAGAAGTAAAAGTATAAGTGTAATTCTTTGCTTTTACGTGCAACATTGACTACAATGTGGATTGGTGAGAGAACAGGATACGAAAGGAAGAATTATATGGAGATAAAAGAAATCTCTGTTCCGCAACAAGGTGTTGTAGCGGACTATATGAACGGTAAAAAAGAGATACAGTCGTGTTTTGATTATATGTTAACAGAAGATGCTTTTAAACAGCGTGTACAAGATTTGCGTGAGAGGGAGTTTTTCCGCCAAGATTTAGTAGCGCATTTATTAGAATATAATACAAAATTACAAGCGGGAGAAGCTACAATTCAAAATGTAAAATCGCTTGGAGATGAAAATACATATGTTGTAATAGCTGGGCAACAAGCTGGGTTATTAACAGGGCCGCTTTACACGATTCATAAAATTATTTCAGTTTTACAGCTTGCGAAGGAAAAGGAAGAAAGTTTAGGTGTTAAAGTCGTTCCTGTTTTCTGGATTGCTGGTGAAGACCATGATATGGATGAAATTAATCATACTTTTATAACGAAGAATAAAAAAATAAAAAAGACTATTTTTCATGATCGTAATCCGAAAAAGGCGAGTGCTTCAGAGTCCGAGCTTTCTTTGGAAGACTGTAGAAAGTGGATTGAAGAAATTTTTAAAACATACCCTGAAACGAATTTTACAAAGGATGTACTTCAATTTATTGATGATTCTTTGGAGAAATCAAATACGTATGTAGATTTCTTTGGCCGTCTTATTATGAAAATGTTCGTGGATTCTGGTTTAATTCTTGTCGATTCGCATCATCCTGAATTAAGAAAATTAGAAGTTCCATTTTTTAAACAAATTGTAGGAAAGTATAAAGACGTACAAGAGGGGCTTCATAACCAACAGGAAGTAATTAAAGAATTAGGATATAAACCAATTATTGAAACGAAGTCTAATGCAGTACATATATTTATGGAAATTGATAATGAGCGAGTGTTGCTTGAAGACAATCAAGGCAAATTTGTTGGGAAGGATGGCGCGTATTCCTTTTCATATCAGGAATTGATTGATGAGATGGAAAGAAGCCCGGAGCGCTTTAGTAATAATGTCGTAACGCGCCCTCTTATGCAAGAGTATGTCTTTCCTACATTGGCGTTTATTGGAGGTCCAGGAGAATTAGCTTACTGGAGTGAATTACAACAAGTCTTCCATACTATTGGTTTCCGAATGCCGCCTGTCGTTCCGCGTATTACAATCACTTATATAGAGAGGGATATAGCGACAGATTTGCATGATTTACAATTGCAAGAGAGTGATCCGTTTTTAAATAACGTAGAGAAGTTGCGTGATAATTGGTTGTCTAATCAAATAGAGGAACCGATAGATGACCGATTTATAGAGGCGAAAAAAGAAATAATTAATATTCATACGTCATTACAACAATTTGTGAAGAAAATAGATCCTGGGTTAAGTGCATTTGCAGGGAAAAATGAATTCAAAATTAATGAACAAATTGAATTACTGGAAAGAATGTTGAAAAGAAATGTTGAGAAAAAACATGAAGTGCAACTAAATAAATTCCGTCGCATACAATTTGCACTCCGCCCATCAGGAGCACCGCAAGAGCGTGTGTGGAATGTATGTTACTATTTAAATCAGTACGGTTTAGACTTCGTTGATCGTGTAATGGAAAAATCATTTTCTTGGAACGGAAAACATCATGTTATAAAACTATAGAATCTTGCTCTTAGGAGCAGGATTTTATTTTTATCTCGTTGAATTTACTGTGAAGTGAAATTTTTCTGAATTATCAATTTTAAAATAGTGAATATCGTAATTATGCAGGATACTTAAATATATGACAAAATAGCACAAAATGTAAACGTATTATTATCTTTTTCGACAGTTTTTTATTTAAATTCCCGCAAAAGATGATAAAATTTAGTATATAATAAAAGAAAATAGCGATTTGTATAGTATGCTGCCTTTGTAGGCAAGTTAAATGAGTCGTTCTTTCATAGTATTTCGTTTTCTAATCGTGAATTATGCGTTTAGAGGAGGAGATACATTCAACATAATTAATTGGAAAAAGAGTAGGTGCAACAATGTTTAAACACGTAACAGTGCTTTTGAAGGAAACAGTAGACGGCTTAGATATAAAGCCAGATGGTACATATGTAGATTGTACACTGGGGGGAGGAGGACATAGTTCTTATTTATTATCCCAACTAACTGAAGGCGGAAGATTAATCGCGTTTGATCAAGATGAGATAGCGATTCAAAATGCGAAAGAAAAATTCTCTTCATACGGTGAGCAGTTCATACCAGTAAAGAGTAATTTCCGTTATTTATCTGAAAAACTACAGGAATTAGGTATAACAGAAGTAGATGGTATTTTATTTGATTTAGGTGTTTCATCCCCGCAATTAGATACACCAGAGCGTGGTTTTAGTTATCATCATGATGCACCGTTAGATATGCGAATGGATCAGGATGCCTCGTTAACAGCATATGATGTTGTAAATAGCTGGTCATATGAACAACTTGTAAGAATTTTCTTCCAGTATGGTGAAGAGAAATTTTCAAAACAAATAGCAAGAAAAATTGAAGCGTATCGTGAGAATAAAGCTATTGAAACAACAGCAGAATTAGTAGAGCTAATTAAAGAGGGTATTCCAGCTCCTGCTCGTAGAACGGGGGGACATCCTGCGAAGCGAGTGTTCCAAGCAATCCGTATTGCAGTAAATGATGAATTGAAAGTATTTGAAGAAGCGCTGGAATCTGCAATTGAGATGGTCAAGCCAGGCGGAAGAGTTAGTGTTATAACATTCCATTCTTTAGAAGACCGTATTTGTAAAACGACGTTTAAGCGAAATAGTACAACGCCACAATTGCCACCAGGATTACCAATTATTCCTGATGAATTTAAGCCGAAACTAAAGCTTATTACGAGAAAACCGATTTTACCTTCTGATATTGAGTTAGAAGAAAATAATCGAGCGCGTTCTGCGAAATTGAGAATCGCTGAAAAAAGATAAAAAGGGGAGAGAGGTATGAGTAACTTAGCTGTAAAGTACAAACAACAAGCGCAAGAAGAGGTTCAGATTCAAACGCCCCCACAGCAGATGGTTCAGCCAAAAGCTAAAGCGAAGATTACAAGAATCGAAAAACTGTTGTATGTAGCGTTTATTGGCTTTTTATTGTATGCCTGTGTAGCGTTTATTGGAAATAAAGCAGGTCTTTATCAAGTTAATGTAGAAGCTGCGACAATAGAACAAAAAATTGTACAGCAGCAAAAAGAAAATCAAGAATTACAAGCTGAAGTAGAGAAGTTAAGTCGTTATGAACGCATCTCTGAAGTTGCAAAAAAACACGGGCTAGAAATTAATGCGAATAATGTGAAAGGCCTCAAATAAGGCAATAGGTGTGAAGGGAAAATGAAGAGAACTATGACTAAATTTCATACCAATAAGGGAGCAGGGTATTTTATGATTTTATTCCTCCTGCTCTTTTTGCTGTTATTAGCCCGATTTTTTTACATACAAGCAACAGGAACAGTGCATAATCAAGATTTGGATAAACTCGCTCAGCAAAAACATGGTAAAACAGGAGTTCTGGAAGCGAATCGCGGGACGATTTATGATCAAAACGGCCATGTATTAGCGCAAGATGCAAACTCTTATAAACTTGTAGCGGAATTAAAAGGTGCGAAGCCGGTTAAGGATAAAGAGGATACTGCAAAGAAAATTGCGGAAGTACTTGGAAAAGGCGAAGAGGATATTTTAGTTGCGTTAAATAAAGATAAAAGTCAAGTGGAATTCGGAACGTTAGGTAAGGATTTGACGAAAGAACAGAAGGAACAAATTGAAGCGTTGAAGTTGCCTGGAATATCTTTTATTACAGAAAATGCAAGGGTGTATCCAAACGGTGATTTTGCATCTTACGTCATAGGACATGCAAAACCAAATGATAAGGGAACCTCAGTAGGTTATTTTGGTTTAGAACAAAGTTTGGATAAATATTTAAGTGCTTCTAACGGAGAAGTAGCTTATACAGGCGATCGTAAAGGTGTATCTCTTGACGGCGGGAAAGTGAATGTAAAGGCACCTAAAAATGGAGAAAATGTATATTTAACGCTTGACCAGCGTATTCAAAGTTATTTAGAAGACGCGATGAAAGAAGCGAGTAAACATTATGAACCAGAAAGCTTAATAGGAATCGTTGCAGATCCGAAAACCGGAAAAATATTGGCAATGTCTACTAAACCTAGTTATGATCCAAATGATCGTCAAATTAAATATTTCTTCAACGATGCAATTGCAAATGCATTTGAACCTGGATCAACAATGAAAATATTCACGCTAGCAGCAGCTATTAATGAAGGTGTGTATAAGGGACAAGATTATTATCAGTCTGGTACATATCAAGTCGGAAACAGAAAAATAAAAGATCATAACGGCGGTGCTGGATGGGGATCTATCACGTTCGATGAAGGGGTAGAGCGTTCTTCCAACGTAGCGTTTGCGATTTTAGGGGATCAAAAACTTGGCCCAGAACGTTTCCGAAAATATATTCATAGTTTTGGATTAGATGAAAAAACGAACATTGATTTACCTGGTGAAGGGTCAAATACAATTGTATTTGATCAGCAAATACAGCAAGTAACAACAGCTTTTGGACAAGGTTCTACTGTAACGCCAATTCAGCTTGTGCAAGCTGCAACTGCTATTGCGAACGATGGAAAAATGATGAAGCCTTATACAATTGATAAAATTGTAGATCCGATAACAGGGGAAGTAAAATTAGAACATAAGCCAGAAGAAGTGGGCAAACCGGTTACAAAAGAGACAGCAGCGCAAGTAAGACAGTTATTAGAACGCGTTGTTACATCACCGAAAGGAACAGGAACTGCTTATAAAGTCGATGGATATTCAGTTGGTGGTAAAACAGGAACAGCGCAAATTCCGGATGGAAAAGGTGGCTATATGACGGGAAGAGAGAATTATATATTCTCGTTCTTAGGTATGGCACCTATGGACGATCCGCAACTTGTTGTGTATCTAGCTGTTAAACAGCCAAAATTGAAAGATGATGAGAGCGGCGCGCAACCTTTAGCTGATATTTTTAAATATGTAACGAAGAATAGTTTAGAGTATTTAAAGATTAAGCCTAATGAAGTGAAAGATCCGAAGAAATATGTGAAAGAGCAGCAAACTGCTGTTCCAGATGTAACCGGAAAAACGATGGAAGAAGCGAAAAAAGCTATTGATAAAGCAAAACTTCGTCCAATCGTATTAGGTGAAGGGAAAGTACAGCAACAAGTACCGAAAGCGACTGAACAAACATTGAAGGGTGACCGAGTCTTCTTAGTGGGGGATAAACCTACAATGCCAAATATACAAGGTTGGGCGCTTCGCGATGTTATGAATTTAGCAAAAACATTAAAGCTTAACCTAAAACCTAATGGTACAGGATACGTAACTGAACAAAGTGTGCCAGAAGGAACATTGTTGCAACCTGGTACAGAGTTAGGTGTAACACTTGTACCGCCACTTGAACCACAACAAGAAGCAGAAAAGCCAAGTTCTAATTAAATAAGTACAAGCATATATTGGAACAAGCTAGGCGTAAGGGAGGCTTGTTCCAATATGCGTGTATCAAATGTAACAGTTAGAAAAAGACTTATTTTTATACTCATATCAGGTATACTTATTTTCACTATCATCGATATTCGTCTTGGATATGTGCAATTTTTTCTTGGGAATATGTTAACGGATCGTGCGAAAGATTCATGGAGTCGTAATATCACTTTTGAACCTGAACGTGGGAAGATTTTAGACCGAAATGGTGTGGAACTTGCTACGAATAAAAGTGCTCCAACTGTCTTTGTTGTACCGAGGCAAATTGAAAAACCAGCAGAGACTGCAGAGAAGTTAGCTGCAGTATTAGGTGTGGAAAAAGATGAGATTTACAAGAGAATTACAAAAAAAGAATCAATTGTAAGGTTAGATAAAGGCGGAAGGAAAATATCGCATGATAAAGCGAAAGAGGTACGAGGATTAAGTTTGAAAGGTGTTTATATCGCAGAAGACTCTATCAGGTACTATCCATTTGGCAACTTTTTATCGCACGTATTAGGGTTTGCTGGTAGTGATAACCAAGGTCTTATGGGGCTAGAAAAATATTATGATAAAGAGCTAAATGGTGATGAAGGCCATGTGCGTTTTTTTGCAGATGCAAAAGGACAAAGGATGCCTAATGTTGGTGATGACTTCAAAAAACCAGAAGCTGGTTTGAATTTAGGTTTAACAATTGATGCACGTATTAATAGAATTATGGAAAGAGAAATGAATATTGCAGAGTCGACATATAATCCAGATGGTATGATTGCGATTGCGATGAATCCGAAAAATGGTGAAATTTTAGGTATGTCGAGTCGGCCAAGTTTTGATCCGGCAGATTTTCAAAGTGTTTCTCCAGAAGTGTACAATAGAAATTTACCAGTATGGAGTACGTATGAGCCTGGTTCAACATTTAAGATCATTACGTTAGCTGCAGCTTTGAATGAAAATTTAGTAGACTTAGAGAAAGATACGTTTTATGATGATGGAGCAGCTGAAGTTGGTGGAGCAAGATTGAAATGCTGGAAAGCAGGAGGCCACGGTAGCCAAACGTTTTTAGAAGTAGTTCAAAACTCTTGTAACCCAGGATTTATTGAACTGGGTGATCGCCTTGGTAAAGACCGATTGTTTAAATACATTCGTAATTTCGGCTTTGGACAGAAGACTGGAATTGATCTGCAAGGTGAAGGTAGTGGGATTTTATTTAATTTAGATAAAGTTGGTCCAGTTGAGCAAGCAACAACTTCATTCGGTCAAGGTGTTTCTGTTACGCCAATCCAACAAGTAGCGGCAGTAGCAGCGGCTGTAAATGGTGGAACTTTATATCAACCGTATATAGCTAAAGAATTTATTGATCCGAAAAACAATCAAGTTGTAAGCAAAAAGACACCTGTAGAAAAAAGAAAAGTTATTTCCAAGGAAACTTCAGAAAAAGTTCGGTATGCATTAGAAAATGTTGTAGCAAAAGGATCTGGTAAAGGTGCTTTCATTGATGGGTATCGTGTAGGTGGAAAAACAGGTACGGCTCAAAAAGTGAAAGATGGTAAATATTTAGAGAATAATTATATTGTATCTTTTATCGGTTTTGCTCCAGCAGATGATCCGGAAATTGTTGTTTATGTTGCTGTTGATAATCCGAAAGGTGTAACGCAATTTGGTGGAGTAGTAGCGGCTCCAATTGTTGGAAATATTCTTCGGGATGCACTTCCTGTTATGGGAGTGAAACCTAGAACAGAACAAGTTGAAAGAGAATATAAATGGGGCGATATACCAACTGTGGAAGTTCCGAATTTAATTGGTATGAAAAAGAAAGACTTACAGACGCAGCTCGTCGATTTGAAGCTTGATATAAGTGGAGACGGAGAGAAAGTCATTAAACAGTCCCCAGAAGCAGGAGCTAAAGTGAAAGAAGGCTCAAAAATTAGAATTTACTTCGGGAATTAAAGGTAACCTAGTACGTTTTATGGTACAATTGGTGGAAGTGAGTTCTCTATAGAAGAGTTACTTAATTTGAGACCGTAAAAGTTTCAATTATAAATAAGTCTATTTATTAGACACAGTAGCACGTACCTCCTATTTTACATAATTAGGAGGTAACGTGTTGCTTATTAAAAAAGAGATAAATACACAATGTAGAGAGGGTTTAGTGAAATGAAGTTGCATACACTTTTATCATGTTTGCATGATTTTCCAGTTGTTCCAAAAGAAAATCCAGAAATCACATCTATAGAAGCTGATTCACGTAAAGTGAAAGAGGGAAGCTTATTTGTATGTATGAAAGGGTATACGGTTGATAGCCATGATTTTGCTAAGCAAGCAGCGGCACAAGGAGCGGCTGCTATTGTTGCGGAAAGACCAATTGATGTTGACGTTCCAGTTGTACTTGTGAAAAACACTTTTCGTTCGTTAGCGGTTTTAGCTGATTATTTTTATGGTCAACCAACACACAAGTTACATTTAATCGGAATTACAGGTACAAATGGAAAGACAACAACATCGCATATTATGGATGAAATTATGCGCGCACATGGTCATAAAACGGGGCTAATTGGAACGATTAATATGAAAATCGGTGATGAAACATTTGAGGTGAAAAATACAACGCCAGATGCACTAACACTTCAACAAACATTTTCAAAAATGGTTGAATACGGTGTGGATAGCACAGTAATGGAAGTTTCGTCACATGCTTTAGATCTTGGTCGTGTACACGGATGTGATTACGATGTAGCAGTGTTTACAAATTTAACACAAGATCATTTAGACTATCATAATACGATGGAAGAATATAAACACGCAAAAGGGTTGTTATTTGCACAACTTGGCAATAGTTATAATCATAATCGTGAAAAGTACGCGGTACTGAATAACGATGATGCTGTAACAGAGGAATATATGAGAAGTACTGCAGCAACTGTTGTAACATATGGAATTGATACAACAAGTGATATTATGGCCAAAGATATCGTTATGACGAGTGGTGGAACTACATTTACGCTTGTAACACCGTATGAAAGTGTAAATGTTACGATGAAATTGATTGGGAAATTTAATGTATATAATGTACTAGCGGCAACAGCGGCAGGACTTGTTTCTGGTGTAAGTTTAGAAACAATCCTTGATGTGATAAAGAAACTAGCTGGAGTTCCAGGACGTTTTGAAGTGGTTGATGGTGGACAGAATTATACAGTTATTGTTGACTATGCTCATACACCAGATAGTTTGGAGAATGTATTAAAAACAGCAAAGCAATTTGCAAAAGGTGATGTATATTGTATCGTCGGTTGTGGCGGCGATAGAGATCGAACGAAGAGACCGATCATGGCAAGTGTTGCAACAAAATATGCAACTCACGCAATTTATACGTCAGATAATCCAAGAAGTGAAGAACCAGGAGCTATACTAGATGATATGGTACAGGGCGCAAATGGGAATAATTATGAAGTAATTATTGATAGAAAAGAAGCGATATATCATGCAATTGCTAACGCGAAAGCTGAAGATATCATCATTATTGCTGGTAAGGGTCATGAAACGTATCAAATTATTGGTAAAGACGTTCATCATTTTGACGATCGTGAAGTCGCTAAAGAAGCAATTACAAAGCGGTTAAACAACGAAGAGTAACAACGTGAGAGGAGGACTACATGTGCTTGAGCAAGGTTTATTAGTAACGGCTGGGGTAGCATTCTTAATTTCTGTTGCCCTTTCGCCATTGTTTATTCCATTTTTAAGAAAATTAAAGTTCGGACAGAGTATTCGTGATGAGGGACCAAAGTCACATCAAAAAAAATCAGGGACACCGACAATGGGTGGTATCGTCATATACGTATCTATGATGGTCACTTCACTTATTATGGCTATTAAGTTTAATTATTTAGGTGCAGAGGTTTCGTTATTACTATTAGTGACGTTTGGTTACGGATTGATTGGATTTTTAGATGACTACATAAAGGTAGTTAAGAAGAGAAATCTTGGTTTAACATCAAAACAAAAATTAGTAGGTCAGCTTGTTATTGCTATTGCGTTCTTTTTAATTGGAAAAGGGCAAGCGTTCCACACATACATCATGATTCCGGGAACAGATGTTAAGTTTGAATTAGGTTGGGCATATTTTGTACTTGTACTATTTATGCTTATTGGTGGATCAAATGCAGTTAACTTAACTGACGGTTTAGATGGTTTATTATCAGGAACAGCTGCTATTGCATTTGGAGCGTTTAGTATTATTGCTGTAGCACAAGAGCAATTTGGAGTAGCGATATTCTGTATGGCGGTTGTAGGAGCTGTACTTGGATTTTTAGTATTCAATGCGAATCCAGCGAAAGTATTTATGGGGGACACAGGTTCTTTAGCTTTAGGTGGAGCCATTGCAGCTGTAGCAATTTTATTAAAGCAAGAATTGCTATTAGTAATCATTGGCGGAGTATTCGTAATGGAAACTTTATCTGTTATTATTCAAGTTATTTCATTTAAAACAACAGGAAAACGTGTCTTTAAAATGAGTCCATTACACCATCATTATGAATTATGTGGTTGGTCAGAATGGCGTGTTGTTGTGACGTTTTGGTCTGTAGGATTTTTATTAGCTGTGTTAGGAATTTATATCGGGGTGTGGATGTAATTGAAAACTGTAACTGAATTTCAAAATAAAAATATTCTTGTATTAGGCATTGCAAAAAGTGGTTATGCAGCAGCTGCGTTGTTACAAAAATTAGGGGCAAATGTTATTGTAAATGACGGAAAGCCTTTAGCAGATAATGTACTTGCTGCAGAATTACAAGCAAAAGGAATGGACGTTGTATGTGGTGGTCATCCTTTAGAATTGTTAGAGAGAAATATTTCTCTTGTGGTAAAAAATCCAGGAATCCCGTATTCTAATCCAATATTAGTTGCTGCGAAAGAAAAACAAATTCCGATTGTTACGGAAGTTGAATTAGCATATCGTATTTCAGAAGCGCCATTTGTTGGGATTACGGGTTCTAACGGTAAAACGACGACGACAATGCTTACATTTGAAATGCTAAAAGAAGGACAAAAGCATCCTGTAATTGCAGGAAACATTGGAACTGTAGCATGTGAAGTAGCACAGGATGCAAAAGAAAATGAAGTTGTAGTTACAGAACTTTCATCGTTCCAATTGATGGGAGTAGAATTGTTCCAACCTAAAATTGCTGCGTTTTTAAATTTATTTGAGGCCCACTTAGATTATCATGGGACGAAGAAAGAATATGGTTTAGCGAAAGCAAATATTTTTAAAAACCAAACAGAAAATGACTATAGTGTAATAAATGCAGATGATACAGATGTGATGGCTTTATCTGCTTATAGTAAAGGGCAAAAAGTACTATTTTCAACAACGAAAGAAATTGAAGATGGCGCGTGTATAAAAGATAATGTTCTTTATTTTAAAGGTGAAAAAGTTGTTGAAGTAGGCGATATCGTTTTACCTGGTCAACATAATTTAGAAAATATTTTAGCAGCGATGAGTATCGCAAAATTATTGGGTGTTTCTAATGAAGCGATTACGGCGGTGTTAAAACGATTTACAGGTGTTAAACATCGTCTAGAATATGTAACAACTATTAACAACCGTAAGGTTTATAATGACTCAAAAGCAACGAATATGTTAGCGACTGAGAAAGCTTTATCAGCGTTTACACAACCGATTGTGTTATTAGCAGGTGGGCTGGATCGTGGAAATGAATTTGATGATTTAATTCCATATTTCAAAAATGTAAAAGCAATTGTAACATTTGGACAAACAGCTCCCAAATTAGTAAGAGCTGCAGAAAAAGCGGGATTAGATACAATTGAAAGTGTCGATACTTTAGAGGAAGCGGTAGTGAAAGCTTACGCTCATTCTACAGATGGTGATGTAATTCTTCTTTCTCCAGCGTGTGCAAGCTGGGATCAATTTAAAACATTTGAAGAAAGAGGAGACATTTTTATACAAGCTGTGCATAAACTTATATAAAGTAAATCAAAACATCAGTAGGCTAACACCTACTGATGTTTTGTTACATAGGGCAAAAGTTTCTGCCTAAAGAGGTGGTGTTTATGGGTAATGAAGAAAACGCCTGATTTTATTCTCATCATCGTTACACTTGCGTTGTTAACAATCGGAATGGTTATGGTGTATAGTGCGAGTGCGGTTTGGGCCTCTTATAAAATGGGGGACTCATTCTTTTTTGCAAAAAGGCAATTGCTATTTGCAGGTCTTGGTGTAGTGGCTATGTTTTTTATTATGAAAATTGATTATTGGGTGTGGCGTACGTACTCAAAAGTAATTTTGCTAGTTTGCTTCATTCTTCTTATTCTCGTTCTTATTCCTGGAGTAGGACTTGTTCGAGGTGGAGCGAGAAGTTGGATTGGAATCGGGGCATTTTCCATTCAACCGTCAGAATTTATGAAGTTTGCGATGATTATTTTCTTAGCAAAATTTTTAGCGGAACGACAAAAATTAATTACTTCTTTTAAACGTGGTTTACTACCAGCTCTAAGTTTTGTATTTCTTGCTTTCGGAATGATTATGTTACAGCCAGATCTTGGGACAGGAACGGTAATGGTTGGGACATGTATCATTATGATATTTATCTCCGGAGCAAGGGTCTTTCACTTTGCAATGTTTGGTTTGATTGGTGTAGCAGGATTTGTAGGGTTAATTGCATCAGCACCGTATCGAATGAAACGTATAACATCATATTTAGATCCGTGGTCAGATCCGCTTGGGAGTGGATTTCAAATTATTCAATCGTTACTCGCAATTGGACCGGGTGGATTATTCGGGCTTGGGCTTGGACAAAGTAGACAAAAGTTTCTTTATTTACCTGAACCGCAAACAGACTTTATATTTGCAATCTTATCCGAGGAATTAGGTTTTATTGGTGGTTCATTTGTGTTATTATTATTTAGTCTATTATTATGGCGTGGGATTCGTATAGCTTTAGGAGCGCCAGATTTATATGGTACGTTTTTAGCAGTAGGTATTGTGGCGATGATTGCGATTCAAGTAATGATTAATGTTGGTGTTGTAACAGGATTGATGCCTGTTACGGGTATTACTTTACCGTTTTTAAGTTATGGTGGATCAAGTTTGACATTAATGTTAATGGCAGTAGGTGTATTATTAAATATAAGTCGCCATTCTCGCTACTAAACCCTGTTTTATAAGACAGGGTTTTTCGTATGTGTGCGAAGAAACAATATGTATATAGAATAACGACTGAAATTAGAAACAGAGAAGCGGAGGAGTTAGTAGTGCGTGTATTAGTAAGTGGTGGGGGCACTGGAGGTCATATTTATCCGGCTCTTGCTTTAATAAGAGAAATAAAAAAATTAAATCCGGAAGCAAGGTTTTTATATATTGGAACGGAGAATGGATTAGAGAGCACAATTGTGCCAAAAGCAGGTATACCGTTTCAATCTATTGTTATAAGTGGATTTAAACGTAAAATATCGTTAGATAACGTGAAAACAGTGATGCGTTTCCTAAAAGGTGTACAAGATAGTAAACGATATATTCGTCGTTTTAATCCGGATATTGTAATTGGAACGGGTGGATATGTATGTGGACCTGTTGTATATGCTGCGGCAAAACTAGGTATTCCAACTATTGTACATGAACAAAATAGTGTACCTGGTGTAACGAATAAGTTTTTAAGCCGCTATGTTGATAAAGTTGCGGTTTGTTTTGATGCAGCTGTAGAGCATTTTCCGCAATCAAAAGTGGTCATGACAGGAAATCCACGAGCATCAGAAGTAATGGATCAAAATGGAATGAAGGGAAAACGTTCAGCAGGTTTATCTCTTCCTAAAAAATCCGTACTTATTTTTGGTGGAAGCCGTGGCGCTAGACCGATTAACGATGCTTTCGTAGAGGCAATTGAGCAGTTTGGAAATAAAAGTTACGAAATATTGTATGTAACAGGTGAAGTTCATTACGACAAAGTGATGGAAGCAGTAAAGCAAAAAGGGAATCCGAGTAATGTTATTATTAAACCTTTCATTCATAATATGCCAGAAGTACTTACGGGTGTAGATCTTGTTGTTTCAAGAGCTGGGGCAACAACACTTGCAGAATTAACAGCGTTAGGTAAGCCGAGTGTATTAATTCCAAGTCCTTATGTAACAAATAACCATCAGGAAAAAAATGCACGTTCTGTTGTCGATAAAGGAGCAGCAAAAATGTTGCTTGAAAAAGATTTAACAGCAGAAACGCTTATTCGTGACATTGATGAGATTTTATTAGATGCACAAACATTACAAAATATGAAGCTTGCTGCTGGGCAATTAGGTATTCCTGATGCAGCAAATAAGCTGTATGAAGTAATGAATAAACTTGTAAAAAAATAACGTTAGGTGAAAGCCCTGCATACTACTGTAATAAGGATACTTAGTATGGGGGAGATTGTTTATGGAGCAATTAGTAAATGAGCTTATAGAAGCAAATGTTGGTCGCGTGTTAGTGGATGAACCGTTAGCTCGTTATACGACTATGAAAATAGGTGGACCAGCTGATATTTTAATTGTGCCAAAGCATGTTGCCGGTATTGAAAAAACGTTGCAGTTAGTAAAAAAGTATAAAACAAAGTGGACTGTAATTGGTCGCGGTTCGAACCTTCTTGTATCTGATTTAGGTATAGAAGGTGTCGTTATTCGTTTAGGAGAAGGATTAGACCACTTAGAAGTCGAAAAATACAAAGTAAGAGTTGGTGGTGGGTATCCCCTTATTAAATTATCAACTTTACTTAGTCGTCAAGGATTAGCCGGTCTTGAGTTTGCAAGTGGTATTCCAGGGAGTGTTGGTGGTGCAGTGTATATGAATGCAGGAGCACATAAATCGGATATATCAAATATAGTATCAAAAGCTCTTATTTTGTTTGAAGATGGAACAATTGACTGGTTAACGCATGAAGAATTGGAGTTTTCCTATCGTACATCTGTATTGCAAACGAAACGTCCTGGTATTGTTTTGGAAGCTGAGTTTCAATTACAGATAGGAGAGCGTGAAAGAATTGTAAGTGTCATGCAGAAGAATAAAGATTACCGCCGTGAAACACAGCCATGGAATCATCCTTGTGCAGGAAGTGTGTTCCGAAATCCAATTCCATACTTTGCAGGAGATTTAATAGAAAAAGCGGGGCTTCGTGGTTATCAAATAGGTGGAGCTCAAATTTCTGAAATGCATGGGAATTTTATTATTAATACTGGGGAAGCCAGTGCGCAAGATGTCTTATCTTTAATTGCATTCATAAAACAAACAATCAAGGATAAATTTGGCGTAGAAATGCATACAGAAGTAGAAATCATTGGAAGATAACGGTTATTCGTTCCGCTCATTATCATTTATGTTATAATAAGAAGATAAGAACGGCATGAGGAACATGCCGTTCTTTATGTTACGTAGGGGGATCGTACATGAAAAATAGTAAAGTGATTAAACTACAGGATCGTGTACCAAAGTTAAAAAATCAACAGAAAAAAAACAAGAAAAATGTTAATCATCGGTTGATTTTATACATATCAATTTTATTTTTATTAGTGCTCTTTTTGATTTATTTTCGGTCTCCGCTTAGCAATATAAAAAAGATAAGTGTGTTTGGAAATCATTATATGACAGATGAACAAGTAATGAAGGAATCAGGTGTGACATATGATACAAGTTATTTCCGAGTGACAGCACATAAAGCAGAAGAAAACTTAACGAAACGAAAAGAAATTAAAGCCGTAAATGTAAAAAAACGTTTTCCAAATAAAATTGATGTTCATATTGAAGAATATTTAACGATTGGTTATATAAACAAAGATGGGAAATTACAACCCTTATTAGAAAACGGGAAAACACTTGATGTACTTCCGAACGGAAAACTTCCTGTTGCAGCGCCAATTTTTGAACCTTTTAAAGAGGAGAAAATGAAGGAGTTAATTGCTGAGCTTGAAAAATTAACACCAACTATTTTAAGGTCTATTTCTGAAATTCGTTATTCGCCGACAAATGCGAATGAAGACCACCTTACTTTATATATGAATGAAGGGTATGAAGTGAGTACTACGATTCAAAATTTCGCAAAACGTATGGAAGCTTATCCACTTATATTAAAAACAATTGAGCCAGGTAAAAAGGTATTAATTGACTTAGAAGTGGGGGCATATACGAAAGAAATAGGAGCGGAAGAAAAAAAAGAATAGAACGATAGTTTTCACTACATTATTGTAGAAAAAACGAAACGAACGTTCTACTTGATGCATAGGAATTTACAAGAATGGTTTATTTGATGAAAAATATGTAAAAATTCTTAGATTCATACTAGGATTGGTACAAGTTTCACTTTTCTATGAGTACATCTTAGTGTAGACTTATACTTGGCGGTAATCTTTACACTTGAAATAGAATTATTTCAAGATAAGCAGTTATTCACAGTTTACTGCGGTATTCTTAAATGAATGTTAAATAAAAAATAAGAAAAATATAGGGTTAAAAAAGGGAAACGTATAAAGACGTTGAATATTTTTCTTATAAATAGTAAAGTTGCGATTGTTGTTCCATATATTGAGTTGTATGGTATAAATAAAGAAGGAGGTGCCAAAGAATGAACAGCAATGAAATATATGTTAGTCTTGACATCGGTACATCCAATGTTAAAGTCATCATTGGTGAAATGGTTAATGACAGCTTAAACATAATTGGTGTTGGAAATGTAAAATCAAATGGTTTGAAGAAAGGATCGATAGTTGATATAGATGAGACTGTTCGATCAATTAAAAAAGCAATTGAACAAGCTGAGCGCATGGTGGGAATCCACATTGAGCAAGTTGTAGTAGGTGTCAATGCAAACCAGGTACAGCTACTTCCTTGTCACGGAGTAGTCGCTGTTTCAAATGAAGATCGTGAAATCGGGAATGAAGATGTCTTACGCGTTCTAGATGCAGCACAAGTTGTGTCAATTGCTCCAGAACGTGAGTTTATTGATGTGGTACCTCGACAGTTCATTGTAGACGGTCTTGACGAGATTAACGATCCACGAGGGATGATCGGTGTAAGATTAGAAATGGAAGGTACACTTATTACAGGCTCGAGAACTTTACTACATAACCTACTTCGTTGTGTAGAAAAAGCAGGTCTTGAAATTGTTGATATTTGCCTTCAGCCTTTAGCGGCTGCTACAGTTGCTATATCTTCAGATGAAAAAAATAGAGGAGTAGCCCTTGTTGATATGGGGGGAGGATCTACAACTTTATCTATTTTTAAAGATGGAGAGTTACAAGCGACGAGTGTATTACCATTAGGTGGAGACCATATAACGAAGGATATTGCGATTGGGTTGAAAACTTCAACAGAAAATGCAGATCAAATTAAGTTGAAATATGGACATGCTTTTTATGATACAGCATCTGAAGAAGAGATGTTTACGGTTCCTATTATGGGAAGCGATCAAACAGAACAATATTCTCAATTGGAATTATCGGATATAATAGAGGCTCGTGTAGAGGAAATTTTAATGTTTGTTCAAGATGAAGTACGTAAGTTAGGAGTAAAGCAAGTAGCTTCTGGTTATGTACTAACTGGTGGAATTGCTTCTATGCCAGGTGTTCTTGATCTTGCATATGATATTTTACATGAAAATGTTCGTATAGCAACTCCTGATTATATTGGTGTGCGTGAGCCACAATATACAAGTGGAGTGGGATTAATTAAACATTCTTATCAAAAAGCTAAATTACGAGGGAAAAATGTGCAGGAAAAGCAAGAGCATTTTGAACCAGTACCAGCACCAGCTCCAACGCCGGTACAACAGCAACCTGCTAAACAAAAAACTCGTAATCAAAACAATAATAATCAAAATGATGAACGTATGATGTCAAAAGTAAAACGTGTATTCCGTTATTTATGGGATTAAAATTGGACACGAAAAATGAGGTTCTAGGGGGATTTCGACATGTTAGAGTTTGATACTACTCAAGATCAATTAGCGAATATAAAAGTTATCGGTGTCGGCGGTGGCGGAAACAATGCTGTAAACCGTATGATTGAACACGGTGTACAAGGTGTAGACTTTATCGCTGTAAATACTGATGCACAAGCATTAAATCTATCAAAAGCTGAAACAAAAATGCAAATTGGTGGAAAATTAACACGTGGACTTGGTGCAGGTGCAAACCCTGAAGTAGGGAAAAAAGCTGCCGAAGAAAGCAAAGAACAGATCCAAGAAGCACTTCGTGGTGCTGATATGGTATTCGTAACTGCTGGTATGGGCGGCGGAACTGGAACTGGTGCAGCTCCAGTTGTTGCTCAAGTTGCAAAAGAATTAGGTGCATTAACAGTTGGTGTTGTAACACGTCCATTTACATTTGAAGGACGTAAGCGTGCAACACAAGCGGCATCTGGTATTGCTGCATTTAAAGAAAATGTAGATACACTTATTGTAATTCCAAACGATCGCTTATTAGAGATTGTTGATAAAAACACGCCGATGTTAGAAGCATTCCGTGAAGCAGATAACGTATTACGTCAAGGTGTACAAGGTATTTCAGATTTAATTGCAACACCAGGTTTAATTAACTTAGACTTCGCAGACGTAAAAACAATTATGTCTAATAGAGGTTCTGCTTTAATGGGTATTGGTTCTGGTAATGGAGAAAATCGTGCTGCTGAAGCTGCGAAAAAAGCGATTTCTAGTCCATTATTAGAAACATCTATTGATGGAGCTCAAGGTGTTATCATGAACATTACGGGTGGAGCTAACTTAAGCTTATATGAAGTACAAGAAGCGGCAGACATTGTAGCTTCAGCTTCAGATCCAGAAGTAAATATGATTTTCGGTTCTGTTATTAACGAAGGATTAAAAGATGATATCGTTGTAACTGTAATTGCAACTGGTTTTGATGATAGCATTGCAACTCAACCACCAAAACCAATCATTCGTCCGAATGTGAACCACACGCAACAACAGCAACAGCCAGTAGCTCAACCTCCAAAACAACGTGAAGTAAAACGTGAAATGAAGCGTGAAGAGCCGGTTGTACATGAGCGTCATTCAGATTCAGATGATATCGATATTCCAGCATTTTTACGTAACCGTCGTAGACGATAAAAGAAAAGGAGCTTTCAGGCTCCTTTTTTGCTTTATACAGGAGAAAGATCTGCTAAGCAGGTCTTTTTTTATTTTATCCCACTTTAATGGGCAGTAAGACCCCCACTGATTAAAGTTTCACTTTATACATTTCACTTTATATGTAAGTAAAAAAGCATAGTATTCTATGAAACATATACTTTTATTTTTTACCGACAGATTATGTCTAGAAAGCACAAAATAACAAAAAAACACCTCCGCAAATTGACACACTTTCCTATTGGATATGCATTATACTAGTCTCAACTTAAAAAAAGAGGTGAATTGTTTGGTTGTTTACGCCGACGTTGTTTGGTTGTTAAACGCCTGCATTGATTTTCTTTTACTTTTATTAACAGCCACCGTGTTAAAAAAGAAGATCAAAAGATGGAGGCTTGTGTTAGGGGCATTTATAGGTTCAACCATTGTTATTTTTGCCTTTACTCCTTTTGCTTCTATGATGACACATCCGATTATGAAACTACTGTACTCGTTACTTATTGTGTATACAGCATTTGGATTTACAACGTTTAGAAATTATGCACAAACTGTTTTTACTTTTTATTTTGTAACCTTTATGGTTGGCGGAGGCTTAATTGGCACTCATTTCTTTTTGCAAACGAATGAAATGGTAAATGGATTGGTGCAATCTCAATCTATTTCTTACGGTGATCCAATTAGCTGGTTGTTTGTTGTTTTTGGTTTTCCAGTAATCTATTATTTTTCTAAAAAGCGTATTGAAAGCGTAGAGGTTACAAAAATACACTATGATCAAATTGTGAAGTTGAAAATTCAATTAGCTGAAGAGGAACTAGAACTTACAGGTTTGATTGATAGTGGGAACCAACTTTACGATCCTTTAACAAAAACACCCGTTATGATAATGCATATTTCATCATTAGAACATTGCTTGCCAGCTTGGTTAACAGAACAAGTTTATTCCAAAACAGAGATTCCTCAAATACCAGAAAATGATTCTGGGTGGGCGACAAAATTACGCTTAATTCCTTTCCGAGCAGTAGGAGTAGAGAGTCAATTTTTATGGGCCGTTAAGCCAGACAGTGTACACATTGATCATGAAGGTAGTTCTATTGTAGTCAGCAAAGTATTGATTGGGTTAAATACACAACAGTTATCAACTAATGGAGAGTATCAATGTATTGTGCATCCGAAAATGTTAATTTCGCAAAAAATGGTAATTGCTTAATAATGGGAGGCGGGATAATATGATGAAATTAAAATTTTATTTAGTATACCTTTGGTATAAAGTATTGCTGAAATTAGGAATTAAGACCGATGAAATTTATTACATTGGTGGAAGTGAAGCGTTGCCACCACCGTTAACGAAAGAAGAAGAGGAAGTTCTTTTGAATAAATTGCCAAAAGGAGATCAGGCAGCAAGATCGTTACTGATTGAACGCAACTTACGGCTAGTCGTATATATAGCAAGAAAGTTTGAAAATACAGGAATAAATATTGAAGATTTGATTAGTATTGGAACAATCGGCCTTATTAAAGCGGTGAATACATTTAATCCAGAAAAGAAAATAAAATTAGCAACATACGCCTCACGTTGTATAGAAAATGAAATTTTAATGCATTTGCGCCGGAATAATAAAAATCGTTCAGAAGTTTCTTTTGATGAACCACTTAATATCGATTGGGACGGGAATGAACTTTTGTTATCAGATGTATTAGGTACAGACGATGACATTATTACAAAAGATTTAGAGGCCACTGTTGATCGTCATCTTCTAATGAAAGCATTACATCAATTAAATGATCGTGAAAAACAAATTATGGAACTTCGCTTCGGGCTTGCTGGAGGAGAGGAAAAGACACAAAAAGACGTGGCGGATATGCTTGGGATTTCACAGTCGTACATTTCGCGTTTAGAAAAAAGAATCATAAAAAGATTACGAAAAGAATTTAATAAAATGGTGTAAAGAATAAGACCAGCCTATATAACGGCTGGTCTTATTCTATTTAGTTGTATAAGGAAAGACAACTAAAATGAAAAATGAAGAAAAAACCACATGCATAAAATCCCCTTCAAAGGAAATACTTTACACTGTACAGCAACTCCCGATAGGAGGGAACACTTTGACGAGAAACAAAGTAGAAATTTGCGGTGTTGATACAGCTAAACTTCCCGTACTAAAAAATGATGAAATGCGTAAATTATTTCGTGAAATGCAAAGTGGAGAGATAAGCGCAAGAGAGAAATTAGTGAATGGAAACTTACGTCTTGTACTGAGCGTCATCCAAAGATTTAATAACAGAGGAGAATATGTTGACGATTTATTTCAAGTTGGTTGTATCGGACTTATGAAATCCATTGATAACTTTGATTTAGGCCAAAATGTAAAATTTTCAACGTATGCTGTACCGATGATTATTGGGGAAATACGCAGATATTTGCGTGATAACAATCCGATTCGCGTATCTCGCTCATTACGAGATATTGCGTATAAAGCGTTACAAGTAAGAGAAAAGTTGATTGCAGAAAATTCAAAAGAACCAACAGCGATGGATATTGCAAAAGTGCTAGAAGTAACTCATGAAGAAATTGTTTTCGCGTTAGATGCAATTCAAGATCCAGTTTCATTATTTGAGCCGATTTATAACGATGGGGGTGATCCTATCTTTGTTATGGATCAGTTAAGTGATGAAAAACAAAAGGACGAGCAGTGGGTTGAAGAGTTAGCACTAAAAGAAGGAATGAAGCGTTTAAATGATCGTGAGAAAATGATTATTCGAAAACGTTTCTTCCAAGGAAAAACACAAATGGAAGTTGCAGAAGAAATTGGGATTTCTCAAGCACAAGTGTCACGTTTAGAGAAATCGGCTATTAAACAAATGAATAAGACGATTCAAGGATAAGGTTTCACCATTTATGGTGAAACCTTTTTATATGTAACATAGTTTGTTTGTGCTCATAGTAGGGAAAGGGAGTTCATATAATGAAAATAATATGGGGTTGGTAAGAGGGTACTTCCTGTTAATTTAAGAAACAGCTTTTTTCAATTCGTCACATATAAGGGAGAGGATGAAAGTGATACGAATTTCGGAATTGCAGATGAAAGATATAATAAATGTTTCAGATGGAAAACGACTTGGGAATATTGGAGATATTGAAATTGATATGAATACAGGGAAGATTGGGTCTATTATTATTTCCAAACAGGCACGTATGTTGGGGATCTTTGGGAAAGATGTAGAAATTGTAATTCCTTGGAAAGAAATTGTGAAAATTGGGGAAGATGTCATACTTGTTAGAGTAAATACTGTTAATTCTGTAACAGAATCAATACAAACACCGACAATTTCATAAAGAATATTACAAATTCCTCTTTTTTTTCTGTTAGGATTATGAAAAAATAAAAGTATGGTAAAATAGACAGGAAGTACCATGCTTTTTTATGCTATTTTAATTAAAAAGGGGTCGCTTTGTTATGAGAGAACCATTTAAATATGTGGACGGTATACTGTATTTACAAGCGTGGAAAGAACTTGGAAACATTACTGCTGGATTTACGACAAAAGATGGTGGGATAAGTACAGGCTCCTTTCATGCGATGAATTTAGGATTACATGTGAATGATATCGTGGAGAACGTTCATGAAAACAGACGCATTTTAGCAAATAAGTTACAAAAACCATTAGAAAACTGGATTTGCTCTGAACAAGTTCATGATCATCATGTTGAAAAAGTAGGACAACAAGAAAAAGGAAGTGGCGTCTATTCATATGAAGACGGCATTTCAAAAACAGATGGCATTTATACGACTGATAATGATGTTCTTCTAACATCTTGTTACGCAGATTGTGTTCCACTCTATTTTTATGCGCCATCACATGGTATGATAGGACTTGCGCATGCTGGATGGAAAGGGACTGTAAAAGAGATTGCAAAGGAAATGATTCAAAAATGGAATGCAGAAGGCATTTCAAGCGATGAAATTCATGTTGCAATCGGACCAGCAATTGGATCTTGTTGTTACGTTGTTGATGATCGAGTGTTAACAGCAGCAGAGCAAGTAGTAAACGGTTCTGTCCCTTATAAAAAAATTTCTGATGGGCAGTACGCAATTAATTTAAAAGAAATTAATCGTATATTATGTGTACAAGCAGGCATAAAAGAAGAGAATATTGTAATGTCATCTCTTTGTACAAGCTGTGAAGAACAACTATTTTTCTCTCATCGCCGTGATCAAGGTAAGACAGGAAGAATGTTGAGTTTCATAGGTTTTAAGGAGGAAGAAAGCAAGTGACAGTACAAAAAAATTTAACAACTGTAAACGAAGTTATTAAAGAATCTTGTGCACGAGCGGGACGTTCGTTGCAAGATATTAAACTTGTTGCGGTTACAAAAACGGTAGGAATTGAAAAAACAAACGAAGTAATTGAAGCTGGAATTATCGATTTAGGTGAAAATAGAAATGAAGGTTTCTTACAGAAGTACGAACATTTCGGTTCAAAAGTGAATTGGCATTTTATTGGATCATTACAAACGAGAAAAGTAAAAGAAATTATTAATGAAATTGATTACTTACATTCATTAGATCGTCTTTCACTTGCGAAAGAAATTCAAAAACGTGCGAATAAGAAAGTGAAATGTTTTATTCAAGTGAAAACATCATCTGAAGAATCAAAGCAAGGATTGGCAATAGATGAAACCATTCCTTTTATTCAAAGTTTGCAAGAATTGGATAAGATTGAAGTCGTGGGACTGATGACAATGGCTCCGTTTACAGAAGAAGGGGAAGAAATTAGACGCTGTTTTAAGGAGTTACGTATGCTACAAACAGAGGTGCAGAAGCTGGAATTATTGCATGCGCCATGTAAAGAATTATCAATGGGAATGTCTAATGATTACACGATTGCAATTGAAGAAGGCGCTACATATATTCGTTTGGGGACGATTTTAGTAGGAAAAGCGTAAAAGGAAGGAGAATCTTATTATGAGTTGGTCAAAAGTAAAATACTTCTTTTTTGATACACCAGAAGAAAAAGAAGCAGCTCAATATAGTTATGAAAAGGAGCAAACAGACATGAAGAAGCAGCAAGATCCGCCAGAACAACAAGATGTTACGTTTCCAAAAGCACAACCGAAACAAAATGTTGTGAGCATTGAAACGGCAAAGCAATCTTCAAAAGTTGTTTTATTAGAACCACGCACATATTCGGAAGCGCAAGGAATTGCGGACCATTTAAAAGGTAGACGAGCTGTTGTAATTAATTTACAACGAATGTCTACTGATCAAGCTGTACGTATCGTTGACTTTTTAAGTGGTACTGTATACGCTATAGGCGGGGACATTCAAAAAATAGGACCGAAAACATTTATGTGTACGCCTGAAAATGTAGATATTGTTGGTGCAATTTCAGAGTTGTTCGGTGAAGAAGAAGACACAAATATAAAGAGGTGGTAATACGCCATGGAAACAGTTTTAAGGCTTTTAGTTTATGCTATCGAGATTTACTCGTGGGCACTTATTATTTACATCCTCCTATCATGGTTCCCAGGTGCTAAGGAATCAACTTTCGGAGATGTTCTTGCGCGTATTTGTGAACCGTATTTAGAACCATTTCGCAGATTTATTCCGCCGCTTGGTATGATTGATATCTCTCCACTCGTTGCGATTTTTACGTTAAAGCTTGCTACGAAGGGTTTAGTAAGTATATTCGCCTATTTCTTATAGTAAGAGGTTAAATACATGAGCATCTATGAACATTTCAGACCTGATGAAGAGGTCTTTGTGGATAAGGTGTTAGAGTGGAAGCGAGTAGCGGAGTACCATCAAGTGAAGTTAACAGACTTCCTTGATCCAAGACAACAACAAATTGTCACTATGGTTATAGGGCAAGGTGATGTTGCTGTACAGTTTGATGGTGCAACGCTTCATGCAGAGCGTAAAAGAGCACTCATTTATCCGGACTATCTAGTAGTGAATGAAGAGGAATTTCAAGTAGAAGTATTGGAAATTGACTATCCTTCTAAGTTTTATACGCTAGAGCATAGGCAAATATTAGGTACATTTATGTCTCTTGGTTTAACGAGAGAAAAATGTGGTGATATTTTGCTTCAAGAAGATCGTGCCCAAATTGTAGTTGCGAAAGAAGTTGTATCTTATATTGAGATGAACTTACAATCGATAGGGAAAGTGAAGGTTTCCTTATCACCAGTGCAAGGAGAAAAAATTCTACAGATGCAAGAAACGTGGGGAGAGAAATCTGGAACGGTTTCTTCGCTTCGTTTAGATGTTATATTAGCAGAAATGTTACATATATCTAGACAAAAAGTACAACCTTTCATAAAAAATGGTTTAGTAAAAGTGAATTGGAAAACAGTGGAGCAAACCTCTTATGAATGTTATCCAGGAGATGTTTTTTCAGTGAGAGGATATGGACGAAGTAAACTGTTTTCTGTAGAAGGTAAAACAAAGCGCGACAAATGGAGAATTTTGTATGGTATACTAAAATGATTGGTTTTTTAGAAGGAAATCCTCCTATTTTGTCGAAGAAAAGATATAATTGAAAGAGGAAATTTAGATAACTACTTGGAGGTGGCGTTGTGCCGTTAACACCATTAGACATTCATAACAAAGAATTTGGTCGCGGATTCCGTGGCTATGATGAAGATCAAGTAAATGAGTTTCTTGATCAAATTATCAAAGATTATGAATTAGTCATTCGTGAGAAAAAAGCTTTAGAAGAAAAAGTTGCGCAATTAGAAGGGAAGTTAGATCATTTCTCTAATATTGAAGATACGTTAAACAAATCTATCGTCGTTGCACAAGAAGCAGCGGAAGAAGTAAAACGTAATGCGCAAAAAGAAGCAAAATTAATTGTACGTGAAGCTGAAAAGAATGCAGACCGTATTATTAACGAAGCGTTAGTAAAATCAAGAAAAGTTGCTTTTGATATTGAAGAGCTAAAGAAACAAGCGAAAGTATTCCGTACTCGTTTCCGTATGTTACTAGAAACGCAGCTTGAAATGTTAAACAACGATGATTGGGATAAACTAATTGAGTTAGAAGACGAAGTAGACGAGCTGTTGAAAAAAGAAGAAACAGTGTAAGCTTGACGTTTTTCTCATTATTACATATAATTTTAAACAACATATTTATTAAGAAAAACGAAGATAGGGATAAGTACCTTTTTCATACCTTATATAGCGAACTGAGGATGGTGTAAGCTCAGGATAAGGAGATAATGGGAATATCACCCTGGAGTTCCTCGCTGAACAAATAGAGTAAGCGTAGGCGTATATTCGCGTTAAGAATATAAAGAGGATTGTATACATATGTATAGGATCTACTAGGGTGGTACCGCGGGAGACTTTCTCGTCCCTTTTTGGGATGAGAAGGTCTCTTTTTTATTCCGTTTTTTAAGTATTTCTTTTATACATGTAAGGAGGAATTGAGCATGGAGTACAAAAATACATTACTAATGCCAAAAACAGAGTTCCCAATGCGTGGGAATTTACCAAAACGTGAGCCTGCAATGCAAGAACAGTGGGCTGAAATGAATATTTATGAAAAGGTACAAGAACATACGAAAGGTCGTCCTTTATTTGTACTGCATGATGGACCTCCATATGCGAATGGTGACATTCATATGGGACATGCATTAAATAAAGTGTTAAAAGACTTTATCGTTCGTTATAAATCAATGACTGGTTACTGTGCACCATATGTGCCAGGTTGGGATACGCACGGTTTACCAATTGAGCAAGCTTTAACAAATAAAGGTGTAAAGCGTAAAGAAATGACAGTTGCCGAGTTCCGTAAGTTATGTGCAGAGTATGCATATGAACAAGTAGAACGTCAACGTGAACAATTTAAGCGTTTAGGTGTACGTGCTGATTGGGATAACCCATACATTACTTTAGAGCCAGCTTATGAAGCACAACAAATTAAAGTGTTTGGTGATATGGCGAAAAAAGGTTATATCTATAAAGGACAAAAACCAGTTTACTGGTCTCCAACGAGTGAATCAGCTTTAGCAGAAGCTGAAATTGAATATCAAGATAAAAAATCAGCATCTATTTACGTAGCGTTCCCTGTAAAAGACGGAAAGAACGTATTAGAAGGTGATGAGAAATACATTATCTGGACAACAACACCTTGGACGTTACCTGCAAACTTAGGTATTTCTGTTCATCCAGAACTTGATTACGCTATTGTAAAAGTAAATGATGAAAAATATATTATTGCTTCTGAACTATTTGAGACAGTTGCAAAAACGTTAGAGTGGGAAAATGCTGAAGTTGTGAAAACAGTAAAAGGTAGCGAACTTGAGTATACAGTTGCAAAACATCCATTCTACGATCGTGATTCATTAGTTATGCTAGGAGATCACGTAACAACAGATGCAGGTACAGGTTGTGTTCATACAGCACCAGGACACGGGGAAGATGACTTCGTTGTTGGTAAAAAGTATGGATTAGAAGTACTTTGTCCAGTTGATGATAAAGGTGTATTAACAAATGAAGCACCTGGATTTGAAGGCTTATTCTATGATAAAGCTAACAAGCCAATTACAGAAAAATTAGAAGAAGTAGGTGCGTTACTGAAATTAACATTCATTACGCATTCATACCCACATGATTGGAGAACGAAAAAGCCAATTATTTTCCGTGCGACAGCACAGTGGTTTGCATCTATTGAAGCGTTCCGTAAAGAATTATTAGAAGCTGTTGCGGAAACAAAATGGGTACCAGCATGGGGAGAGACTCGTCTTCATAATATGGTTCGTGACCGTGGTGACTGGTGTATTTCTCGTCAGCGTGCATGGGGTGTGCCAATCCCTGTATTCTATGCAGAGAATGGCGATCCAATCATTACAGATGAAACAATTAACCACGTAGCAGACTTATTCCGTGAGCACGGTTCAAACGTATGGTTCGAACGTGAAGCAAAAGATCTATTGCCAGAAGGATTTACACATACAGGTAGTCCAAATGGTGAATTCCGTAAAGAAACAGATATCATGGATGTATGGTTCGACTCAGGTTCTTCTCACCAAGCGGTATTAGAAGAGCGCGATGATTTACAACGTCCAGCTGATTTATATTTAGAAGGGTCTGACCAATATCGTGGTTGGTTTAACTCTTCATTATCAACAGCAGTTGCTGTAACAGGTAAAGCTCCATATAAAGGCGTACTAAGCCATGGTTTCGTATTAGATGGTGAAGGACGTAAAATGAGTAAGTCGATTGGAAACATCGTCGTACCGAAGAAAATTATGGATCAATTAGGCGGAGATATTTTACGCTTATGGGTATCTTCTGTTGACTATCAATCTGACGTGCGTATTTCAGATGATATTTTAAAACAAGTAGCAGAAGTATATCGTAAAATCCGTAACACATTCCGTTTCTTATTAGGAAACTTAGACGACTTTAAGCCAAGTGAAAATACAGTAGCTGTAGCTGAACTTCGTGAAGTAGATCGTTACATGTTAGTGAAATTAAATGACTTAATTACAAAAGTAAAAGAAGCATATGAGACATACGACTTCGCTGCTGTATATCATGCAATTCATAACTTCTGTACAATTGATTTAAGTTCATTCTACTTAGACTTTGCAAAAGACATTTTATACATTGAAGGTGCAAACCATGAAGATCGTCGTGCAATTCAAACTGTATTATATGATGTTCTTGTTGCATTGACGAAACTTGTAACACCAATCTTACCGCATACAGCTGATGAAGTATGGCCATACATTCCAGGTGTAACAGAAGAAAGTGTACAATTAACTGATATGCCAGAAGCTGTACAATTAGATGATGCGGAAGCATTAAAAACAAAATGGGATGCATTTATGACATTGCGTGATGACGTATTAAAAGCGTTAGAAGTAGCTCGTAATGAAAAAGTAATCGGTAAGTCATTAAATGCAAGCATTACACTATATCCAACTGCAGAAATGAAAGCTATGTTAGAGTCTATTAACGAAGACTTAAAGCAATTATTCATCGTTTCTGAGTACAAACTTGGTGGCATGATGGAAGAAGCGCCAGCAGATGCACCGAAGTATGAGCATACAGCGGTTGTTGTTGCTCAAGCAACTGGTGAAACATGTGAACGTTGTTGGGTAGTTTCAGAAACAATTGGTAAAGATGCTGAACATGAAACATTATGTGAGCGTTGTGCAACAGTTGTTAAAGAAAACTACGTAAAATAATAAAAAACTGACTGTGCGTAAGTGCAGTCAGTTTTTTATTATTGACGATATATTGAAATAACTTTCACTCTCTTTCCTATGAAGGAAAAATGTGTGTGAGGTAAGCATAGAAATTTCGGACACACTAATCGTACATTGCAGTTGGGAGGAATGTACACGTGAATGAAATGTATATGGAAATCAAAGAAGAATTGCAATTGATGCGAAAAGAGTTACAAGAGAGGCTAGCTAAAGAGGTCATGCACAAATATGATACAGAGTTTAGCGAAGAGCTTGGATATGAAATTAAGGAAGAGATAAAGAAAAAACTGTTATTACATGATATAAAAGAGGATTTAAAAGATGTAGAACGTGCATTATTCAAAATGGAAATAGATATGTATGGTATTTGTGAAGAAACAGGGAGAGTAATTTCGGTAAAACAAATGAAGACGATGCCGACTGCCCGTACTATACATGAATTTTTCTATGAAAAAGTAAATGTATGAATGTGCACAACGATATTATATTACCTTTTTTTAATTTATTTTATTCTTCTATAAAGGTTCATTGTGAAAAGGTTGCAGCTATGCTAAAATTTTGAGGTACACTGTCTTTGTGGGGGAAATGAAAATGATATATTATGTAATAGCGTTATTTGTCATTGCCATCGATCAAATATCGAAATGGCTAATTGTAAAGAACATGGAATTGGGTACGAGCATTCCGATTATCGATAATGTATTATACATAACATCACATCGAAATAGAGGAGCTGCCTGGGGCATTTTAGAAAATAAAATGTGGTTTTTCTACATTATTACAGTTGTCTTTGTAGTATTTATCGTAATGTATATGAAAAAATACGCAAAAACAGATAAGCTTCTAGGAATTTCATTGGGTCTAATTTTAGGTGGGGCAATTGGTAACTTTATTGATCGTGTATTTAGACAAGAAGTAGTGGATTTCATTCACGTGTATATTTTTTCGTACAACTATCCAGTATTCAATATAGCTGATTCAGCATTATGTATTGGTGTTGTATTAATTATTATTCAAACATTATTAGAAGGCAAGAAAACGAAGGAGTAATTGAATGAGTGAAGTAGTACAAGTAACAGTTGCAGAAGAACAAAAAAGCGAGCGAATTGATAAATTCGTTGCAGAAATAAACGGTGAATGGTCACGTTCACAAGTACAACAATGGATTAAAGATGATGTTGTAACAGTTAATGGGAAATCGGTAAAAGTAAATTATAAAGTGAAAGAAAATGATGAAATCACAGTAACGATTCCTGATCCGGAAGAGTTAGATATTCAAGCAGAAGATATGAACTTAGAAATTTATTATGAAGATGCAGATGTACTCGTTGTTAATAAGCCGCGTGGTATGGTTGTACATCCAGCACCAGGTCATACAAGTGGTACGCTTGTGAACGGTCTTATGCACCACTGTACAGACTTATCAGGCATTAACGGTGTAATGCGTCCAGGTATCGTGCATCGTATTGATAAAGATACATCAGGCCTATTAATGGTCGCTAAAAATGATATGGCACACGAATCACTTGTAAATCAACTTGTAGCAAAAACAGTAACAAGACGTTACAAAGCGATTGTACACGGTGTTATTCCGCACGATAAGGGAACAATTGATGCTCCGATTGCTCGCGATAAGAAAGAGCGCCAAAGTATGACGGTTGATGAAAATGGTAAGCATGCTGTTACGCATTTCCAAGTGTTAGAGCGATTCAAAGATTTCACACTTGTAGAATGTCGCTTAGAAACAGGACGTACACACCAAATTCGTGTTCATATGAAATATATTGGTTATCCACTTGCGGGAGATCCAAAGTATGGACCAAAGAAAACATTAGACATGAATGGACAAGCACTTCACGCAGGTATTTTAGGGTTCGACCATCCTCGCACGGGTGAGTATATTCAGTTTGAGGCACCGATTCCGGAAGTGTTTGAAGATGCATTAAATATTTTACGAAAATAGTATTGACAAATCATAAGAAAACTGAGATACTGACAACAGTTAAATAATGATCCTTTAACACAGCCCCGTGAGGTTGAGAAGGTAACGGTTTGAAATACATAGGGTATGCTGTACCCTTTTTTCAAAAGTCCTCTCGCACACGCTGAGAGGACTTTTTTTATACCATTACTCTCACGCAAGAAAAAAGCTTGGAGGTGTAGAGCATGCAAGAGAAAGCAGTCGTTTTAGATGACCAAATGATTCGCCGCGCTTTAACACGAATTAGTCATGAAATCGTGGAACGAAATAAAGGTGTCGATAATTGTGTTCTTGTCGGAATTAAAACTCGTGGAATTTTTATTGCACAACGTTTGGCAGAACGAATTGGTCAAATTGAAGGAAAAGAAATGGAAGTTGGAGAGCTAGATATTACGTTATATCGTGATGATCTAACACTACAATCGAAAAATGAAGAACCACTTGTAAAAGGCTCTGATATCCCTGTAGATATTACGAAGAAAAAAGTTATCCTTGTAGATGATGTATTATATACAGGAAGAACAGTTCGAGCAGCAATGGATGCTCTTATGGATTTAGGTAGACCATCACAAATCCAACTGGCGGTTCTTGTTGATAGAGGTCATCGTGAACTACCAATTCGCGCTGATTATGTAGGAAAGAACATTCCAACATCAAGTGAAGAGCGTATCGAAGTTGATTTGCAAGAGACAGATCAACAAGATCGAGTAAGCATATACGATAAGTAAAGCCCTTTTAAATGTAGTCCTGTGAGGCTGCCAAAGGGTCTTGGCTTTCATATGTCAAATTTGGCATACGAAAGTGTAGGACTCTTTGTGCACAGGCACAAAGAGTTTTTTTATTGCAAAGAATGAAACTGAAGGAGGATGTAACAATGGAACAAAAGCCAGTGTTAGACGTTAATGAAGTACCAAAACCGGGAAAATGGTTATTTTTAAGTATACAACATTTGTTCGCGATGTTTGGATCAACAGTGCTTGTTCCGTTTTTAACAGGATTGAATCCGTCAGTAGCATTAATATCAAGTGGATTAGGAACGCTAGCGTTTCTTCTTATAACGAAAGGTCAAGTACCTGCCTATCTAGGGTCATCATTCGCCTTTATCGCACCGATAATAACAGCGAAAACAGCAGGTGGACCTGGAGCAGCAATGCTCGGTGGTTTGCTAGCAGGACTTGTGTACATCTTAATCTCACTCGGAATTAAGAAGTCAGGATCAGAGTGGATTATGAAATTACTTCCGCCAATCGTAGTTGGTCCAGTAGTAATGGTAATCGGTCTAGCTTTAGCACATACAGCAGTTAACATGGCGATGAACGGTGCGGATGGCAAATATAGCTTTACACACTTTTCAGTAGCGTTAGTAACGTTAGCAATTACAATTATCTGCTCTATATTCGGGAGAGGGTTTTTCAGTATCATACCAGTGTTACTAGGGATTGTCGGCGGATATATCTTCGCTTACTTCCAAGGGCTAGTAGACTTAAAGCCGGTAGCTGAGGCAAAATGGTTTGTTATACCAGATTTCACAGTACCATTTGTAACATATACGCCGGAGTTTTCGTGGAAGATTGTACTCCTGATGGTACCAGTTGCACTAGTAACAATTTCAGAGCATATCGGACATCAAATTGTACTTGGAAATGTTATTAAAAGAGATTTAATTGAAAAACCAGGTTTACACCGTTCAATCTTCGGTGATGGGGTAGCGACATTAATAGCGTCACTAATCGGTGGACCGCCGAATACGACGTATGGTGAAAACATCGGTGTGCTAGCAATTACGAGAGCATACAGTGTATACTTATTCATCGGTTCAGCAGTGTTTGCAATCATGTTCGGGTTTATCGGTAAGATTTCTGCACTGATTCATTCGATCCCAACACCGGTTATGGGTGGTGTATCAATCCTACTATTCGGTGTAATCGCATCAAGCGGATTACGCATGATGGTAGATGATAAAACAGACCTAAGTGACAAACGAAACTTAATGATTGCATCAGTGATACTAGTGATCGGTATTGGCGGAGCGGTACTTCACGTAGGAGAATCGTTCCAAGTAGAAGGAATGGCACTAGCAGCAATTGTAGGTGTACTATTAAATCTACTACTACCAGAAACGAAACAAATAAAACAATCTAAGCAAATTGCTTCATAATAATAACCTTTTAATTCAGTCCTGTGAGACCGAAAAGGGTGGCTTCTTTCTTGCACCCTAGTCTCACACGACTAGGGTATTTTTATACAAAGGTTGTTATAAATATACGAAAGTGGTAACATAAAAATTAGAAAGACGAGGGATGACGATGAGCCATTTGTTAACGATGAGTGAATTATCGGAAGTAGAAATTTCAGAAATCCTAAAAGACGCAGAAGATTTTGCGAATGGAAAAGAAAGCAAAACGACAGAGCAAACTTTTGTTGCGAACTTGTTCTTTGAGAATAGTACGAGAACGAGATTTAGCTTTGAGGTTGCTGAGAAGAGATTAGGACTTGATGTTTTAAACTTTTCAGCTGATGCATCTAGCGTACAAAAAGGAGAAACATTATACGATACGATAAGAACATTAGAATCAATCGGAACAAAAGCGGTAATCGTCCGCCATGAGCAAGATCGCTACTTCGATGAACTAAAAGATCAGGTGAATATCCCAATCTTAAATGCTGGAGATGGATGTGGAAACCACCCAACGCAGTGCCTACTCGATCTCCTTACAATTAAACAAGAGTTTGGAAGATTTGAAGGATTAAAGATTGCGATAGTAGGAGATGTTCGTCATAGCAGAGTAGCGCGTTCGAATGCAGAAGCATTAACGAAACTAGGTGCAACAATCTACTTTGCAAGTCCAGAAGAGTGGAAAGATGAAGATAGCACATTTGGAACATACAAACCATTAGATGAACTTGTTCCAGAAGTGGATGTAATGATGTTACTTCGTGTACAACATGAGCGTCATGATCATTATGAAACAGACATTATGAAAGAGTATCATGAGAAACACGGATTAACAGTGGAAAGAGAAAAGCGTATGAAAGAAGGAAGCATTATTATGCATCCAGCTCCTGTAAACCGTGATGTTGAAATTGCAAGTGAACTTGTTGAGTGTGAGCGTTCACGCATATTTAAACAAATGGAAAATGGAGTTTACGTAAGAATGGCTGTACTAAAACGCGCCTTACCAAATGTATTAGGAGGAATGAAACATGAATTACTTGTTTAAAAATGGTCGTTATATGAATGAAGAAGGAAAAATCGTAGCAACAGATCTTCTCGTACAAGACGGTAAAATCGCTAAGGTAGCAGAAAATATTACGGCAGATAATGCTGAAGTAATCGATGTGAACGGAAAGTTAATCGCGCCTGGATTAGTAGATGTACACGTACATCTTCGTGAACCAGGTGGTGAACATAAAGAAACAATTGAAACAGGTACACTAGCAGCGGCAAAAGGTGGATTCACTACAATTTGTGCAATGCCAAATACACGCCCAGTACCAGATTGCAGAGAACATATGGAAGACTTGCAAAATCGTATTAAAGAGAAAGCGCATGTCAACGTACTACCATACGGAGCAATTACAGTACGCCAAGCGGGTTCTGAAATGACAGATTTCGAAACATTAAAAGAACTTGGAGCATTTGCTTTCACTGATGACGGTGTGGGCGTACAAGATGCTAGCATGATGTTAGCAGCTATGAAACGTGCAGCGAAATTAAATATGGCAGTAGTTGCACACTGTGAAGAGAATACTCTTATTAATAAAGGTTGTGTACATGAAGGGAAGTTTTCTGAGAAACACGGATTAAACGGTATCCCATCAGTATGTGAATCTGTACATATTGCAAGGGATATATTGCTTGCTGAAGCGGCAGATTGTCACTATCACGTATGTCACGTAAGTACGAAAGGCTCTGTACGCGTAATTCGTGATGCAAAACGCGCTGGAATTAAAGTAACAGCAGAAGTAACACCTCATCACTTAGTGTTATGTGAAGATGATATCCCATCAGCTGATCCTAACTTTAAAATGAACCCACCGCTTCGTGGAAAAGAAGATCACACAGCACTAATTGAAGGTTTACTAGATGGAACAATCGATATGATCGCAACTGATCATGCACCGCATACAGCAGAAGAGAAAGCACAAGGAATTGAAAGAGCACCATTCGGAATTACTGGTTTTGAAACAGCATTCCCGCTTTTATACACAAACCTTGTGAAAAAAGGAATTATTACATTAGAACAATTAATTCAATTCTTAACAGAAAAGCCAGCTGATACATTCGGCTTAGAAGTAGGTCGCCTGAAAGAAGGTAGAACAGCTGATATTACAATCATTGATTTAGAACAAGAAGAAGAGATTGATCCAACAACATTCTTATCAAAAGGAAAAAATACACCATTCGCAGGTTGGAAGTGCCAAGGATGGCCGGTAATGACAATCGTTGGTGGTAAGATCGCATGGCAAAAGGAGAGTGCATTAGTATGAAAAGACAACTTATCTTAGAAGATGGAACAGTATTAATTGGAAAAGGTTTCGGAGGAGAAATCGAAAAGTCAGGTGAGGTTGTATTTACAACAGGAATGACTGGATATCAAGAAACATTATCTGATCCATCATATTGCGGTCAAATCGTAACATTCACGTACCCATTAATCGGAAACTACGGCATCAACCGTGACGATTTTGAATCGATTCACCCTTCTGTAAATGGTTTAATCGTAAACGAAATTTGTGATCATCCATCAAACTTCCGTAATGAAATTTCGTTAAATGACTACTTAAAAGAAAGAAACATCCCAGGATTAGCAGGGATTGATACGAGAAAATTAACGAGAAAAATTCGTCAATACGGTACATTACGCGGACGCCTTTGTAACATGGATGCAGATGTAGAGTACATTGTGAGCCAATTAAAAGCGACAGTATTTACAGATCATGTAAAACGCGTATCAACGAAAGATCCATACCCAAGCCCAGGCCGCGGACATCGCGTTGTACTTGTAGACTTCGGTATGAAACATGGTATTTTACGAGAATTAAATAAACGTGACTGTGATGTAATTGTAGTTCCTTACAACACAACAGCAGAAGAGATTTTACGACTTAGCCCAGATGGAATTATGTTAAGTAACGGACCTGGGGACCCAAAAGATGTACCAGAAGCAATTGAAATGTTAAAAGACATTATCGGTAAAGTTCCTTTATTCGGAATTTGCCTAGGACATCAATTGTTCGCGCTAGCATCTGGTGCGAATACAAGTAAATTGAAATTCGGTCACCGTGGTTTAAACCATCCAGTAAAACATATTGCAACTGGAAAAGTAGCAATTACATCTCAAAACCATGGTTACGCAGTAGAAGAAGAGTCAGTTAAAAATACAGAACTTGAAATTACACATGTCGCTTTAAATGATGGAACAGTAGAAGGTCTTCGTCATACGAAGTTCCCAGCATTTACAGTTCAATATCATCCAGAAGCTTCAGCAGGACCAGAAGATGCAAACGATTTATTCGAAGATTTCTTAGCAATGATTGAAAACTTCAAGAAAGAAGGGGAAGAGTTATGCCAAAACGCCTAGACATTAACACAATTTTAGTAATCGGATCGGGACCAATTGTAATTGGGCAAGCAGCGGAGTTTGACTACTCTGGTACACAAGCCTGTCAATCTCTTAGAGAAGAAGGTTACAAAGTAATCCTTGTTAACTCTAACCCAGCAACAATTATGACAGATACTGCAACAGCAGATAAAGTATATATAGAACCATTAACACTAGAATTCGTAAGCCGTATCATTCGTAAAGAACGTCCAGATGCAATCTTACCAACATTAGGTGGTCAAACAGGTTTAAACATGGCTGTTGAACTTGCGAAATCAGGCATACTTGAAGAGTGTGGAGTTGAAATTTTAGGAACAAAATTATCAGCAATTGAGCAAGCAGAAGATCGTGATTTATTCCGTACATTAATGCAGGAATTAAATGAACCAATTCCATCTAGTACAATTATTCATACGCTAGAAGAAGCACAAGAATTTGTAAAAGAAATTGGATATCCAGTTATTGTTCGCCCTGCATTTACAATGGGTGGAACAGGTGGCGGAATCTGTAGTAATGAAGAAGAACTAATTGAAATCGTATCAGGTGGATTAAAACATAGTCCGGTAACACAATGTTTATTAGAGAAAAGTATTGCTGGTTGTAAGGAAATTGAATATGAAGTAATGCGTGATTCAAATGATAACGCGATTGTAGTATGTAACATGGAAAATATCGATCCAGTTGGAGTTCACACAGGTGATTCTATCGTTGTAGCACCAAGCCAAACATTAAGTGACCGTGAATACCAAATGTTACGTAACACTTCATTACGAATTATTCGTGCATTAGGAATTGAAGGTGGATGTAACGTTCAGCTTGCACTTGATCCACATAGCTTCCAATACTATGTAATCGAAGTAAACCCGCGTGTAAGTCGTTCATCTGCACTAGCATCTAAAGCAACTGGATATCCAATTGCGAAGCTAGCGGCAAAAATTGCAGTCGGTTTAACGTTAGATGAAATTATAAATCCAGTAACACAAAAAACATACGCTTGTTTCGAACCAGCATTAGACTATGTTGTTTCAAAGATTCCACGCTGGCCATTTGATAAGTTTGAATCAGCGAACAGAACACTTGGAACGCAAATGAAAGCAACTGGTGAAGTTATGTCAATCGGACGTAACTTAGAAGAATCATTATTAAAAGCGGTTCGTTCTTTAGAGCTAGGTATTTATCACCTAGAATTAGACCACTTAAAAGAACTTGATAAAGAAACAATGAAAAAACGTATTATAAAAGCTGATGATGAGCGACTGTTTATCGTAGCTGAAGCAATTCGTCAAGGTGTAACGAAAGAAGAAATCAACGATTGGTGTGAAATGGACTTCTTCTTCTTACAAAAAGTAGAAAATATCGTAAACATGGAACGCGAAGTAAAAGCGAATGTAGGAAATATGGAAGTACTACAAACTGCGAAAGAAATGGGCTTCAGTGACCATTACATCGCTAATGCTTGGAACAAAACAGAGCGTGAAATTTACGATATGCGTAAAGAAAGCAATATAACTCCGGTTTATAAAATGGTAGATACTTGTGCGGCAGAGTTTGAATCTGCAACACCATACTACTACAGCACATATGGTGACGAGAATGAATCGGTTAGAACAGATCGTAAGAGTGTAGTAGTTCTAGGGTCTGGTCCGATCCGTATCGGTCAAGGTGTTGAGTTTGACTATGCAACAGTTCACTCAGTATGGGCAATTAAAGAAGCTGGATATGAGGCAATCATTGTTAATAACAACCCAGAAACAGTTTCAACAGACTTCAGTATTTCTGACAAATTATACTTTGAACCATTAACGATTGAAGATGTAATGCACATTATCGATTTAGAAAAACCAGAAGGTGTTATCGTTCAGTTCGGTGGACAAACGGCAATTAACTTAGCTGCTAAATTAGAAGCTCACGGTGTGAAAATCTTAGGAACATCACTTGAAGATTTAGATCGCGCAGAAGATCGTGATAAGTTTGAAGCAGCGCTAACACAGCTTGGTATCCCGCAACCAGTTGGTAAAACAGCAACGACTGTAGAGCAAGCAGTAGCAATCGCTGACAAAATTGGTTACCCAGTATTAGTAAGACCATCTTACGTACTAGGTGGACGCGCGATGGAAATCGTATATCGTCAAGAAGAACTGTTGCACTACATGAAAAATGCAGTTAAAGTTCACGCTGATCACCCAGTATTAATCGACCGTTACATGGTTGGTAAAGAAATTGAAGTAGATGCAATTTCAGACGGTGAGAATGTATTCATTCCAGGTATTATGGAACATATTGAACGTGCTGGAGTTCACTCTGGTGACTCAATTGGAGTATATCCACCACAAAGCTTATCTGACAAATTAAAAGAACAAATTATTGAACATACAATTGCACTTGGAAAAGGATTAAACATTGTTGGATTACTAAACATCCAGTTTGTAGTATTCGAAGATCAAGTGTATGTAATCGAAGTAAACCCACGTGCGAGCCGTACAGTACCATTCTTAAGTAAAATTACAGGTGTACCAATGGCGAACGTTGCAACGAAAGTTATTTTAGGGCAAGATCTAGTAGCGCAAGGATACGGAACTGGTTATCATCCAGAAGAGAAAGAAGTATATGTAAAAGCTCCGGTATTCTCATTCGCGAAACTACGCTCAGTTGATACAACATTAGGACCTGAAATGAAATCAACAGGGGAAGTAATGGGTAAAGACTTAACGCTTGAAAAAGCATTATACAAAGGATTAGTTGCTTCTGGAATTAACATCCCAACCCACGGATCAGTAATCATTACTGTAGCAGATAAAGATAAAGAAGAGGCAATGGAAATTGCAAAACGTTTCCACGAAATCGGTTATAACTTATTAGCAACAGCTGGAACAGCACAATCGTTAGCAGAGCAAAATATCCCAGTACAAGTTGTAAACAAAATTGATTCTGAAGACTACAACTTACTAGATATTATCCGTCAAGGAAAAGCACAGTTTGTAATCAATACGCTAACAAAAGGTAAACAGCCAGCGCGTGATGGTTTCCGCATTCGCCGTGAATCAGTAGAAAATGGTGTAGCTTGCTTAACATCACTTGATACAACGAGAGCAATCTTACGAGTATTAGAATCTATGACATTCTCAGCTCATTCAATGAAAGAAATTACGCAAACAAAGCGTCACGAGGTGGTACATGCATGATGCAAAAGCAAAATATGATCGTCGTTAATCAAAAAGAAATCGCAAAAAACATTTACGAATTAGTGCTTCAAGGAACATTAGTACAGCAAATGAACGAACCAGGGCAGTTTGTACACATTAAGGTAGCAGAGGGCATTGCGCCCCTGCTGCGCCGCCCAATTAGTATTTGTAATGTAGATCAAGAGAAGAACGAATTTACAATGCTATACCGTGCGGAAGGACAAGGGACAAAAACATTAGCAACTAGAAAACAAGGTGAATTGGTAGACGTACTAGGACCATTAGGACACGGTTTTCCTGTAGAAGAAGCAGAAGCTGGTCAAACAGCTTTACTAGTAGGCGGGGGAATTGGTGTACCACCACTTTATGAATTATCACAGCGCCTTGTTGCAAAAGGGGTACGCGTAATTCACATCCTAGGTTTTCAAACGAAAGATGTAGTTTTCTATGAAGAGAAATTTGCAGAACTTGGTGATACGTACGTTGCGACAGTAGACGGTACACACGGTACAAAAGGATTTGTCACAGATGTAATTGATAATTACGGAATTGACTTTGATATTCTTTATTCATGTGGTCCGTTAGCGATGCTTCGTGCATTAGAAGGACGTTACAAAGAGAAAAAAGCTTATATTTCTTTAGAAGAACGTATGGGCTGTGGTATTGGAGCTTGTTTCGCATGTGTATGCCACTTACAAGAAGATCCAAGTGGACATTCTTACAAGAAGGTGTGTAGCGACGGACCAGTATTTCCAATCGGGGAGGTTGTACTATGAACAGATTGCAAGTTGAATTACCGGGATTATCATTAAAAAATCCAATTATACCGGCATCTGGATGCTTTGGGTTTGGTCGTGAATATGCACAGTTTTACGATTTAAGTGTACTAGGATCAATCATGATTAAAGCGACGACAGAACAACCACGTTATGGAAATCCGACGCCTCGTGTTGCTGAAACACCGGGCGGTATGTTAAATGCAATCGGACTTCAAAACCCAGGGTTAGAAAAAGTAATGAATTCTGAATTACCATGGTTAGAACAATTTGATCTTCCAATCATTGCGAACGTTGCAGGCTCACAAGCTGAGGATTACGTAGCGGTTGCAAAAGAAATTTCTAAAGCGCCTAATGTCCATGCACTAGAATTAAATATTTCTTGTCCGAACGTAAAAACAGGTGGTATCGCCTTTGGTACAAATCCTGAAATTGCTGCTGATTTAACGAAGCGAGTAAAAGAGGTTTCTGAAGTACCTGTATACGTGAAGTTGTCACCGAACGTGGCAAATATTGTGGAAATTGCAAAAGCGATTGAAAATGCAGGTGCAGATGGTTTAACGATGATTAATACATTGCTTGGTATGCGTCTAGATTTAAAAACAGCTAAACCAATTTTAGCAAACCGTACAGGTGGATTATCAGGTCCTGCGATTAAGCCAGTAGCAATTCGTATGGTACATGAAGTAAGCCAAGCGGTAAACATTCCGATTATCGGAATGGGTGGTATTGAGACAGCGGAAGATGTAATTGAATTCTTCTATGCTGGCGCAAGCGCAGTTGCAGTAGGTACAGCGAACTTTATTGATCCGTTCGTATGTCCGACAATTATTGAAGAGTTACCAGCATTACTAGATGAATTAGGATTTGATCACATTTCGGAATGTCAAGGAAGGAGCTGGAAGCAAACATGTCACAGTCGTTAATCGTTGCATTAGATTTTCCAGGGAAACAAGATGTAGAACAATTCTTGCGCCACTTTGAAGGGGAAGAGTTATTTGTCAAAGTTGGTATGGAGTTATTTTACAAAGAAGGCCCTGCGATTATTACGTACTTAAAAGAAAAAGGACATAAGATTTTTCTAGATTTAAAACTTCATGATATTCCGAATACAGTAAAAAGCGCTATGCGTAGCCTAGCTAGTCTAGATGTTGATCTGGTAAATGTTCATGCTGCTGGGGGAAGCAGTATGATGAAAGCTGCGATTGAGGGATTAGAGGAAGGTAAGCAAGAAGGAAAAGAGAGACCGATTTGTATTGCAGTTACACAACTAACAAGCACTTCGGAAGCTATGATGAAAAAAGAGATCGGCATTGAGAAAACGTTAGAAGAAGCGGTTGCTCATTATGCAAAATTAACGAAAGAAAGTGGACTTGATGGCGTTGTTTGTTCAACGCTTGAAGTTCCAAAATTACGTGAAGTATGCGGAAATGAATTTGTAACAGTAACACCGGGGATTCGTCTTGCAAGCGATGATGTAAATGACCAGGTGCGCGTAGCAACACCGAAACGTGCGAGGGAACTTGGCTCAAGCTACATCGTAGTTGGACGTAGTATTACAAAAGCAGAAAATCCGCTTGAAGCGTATAAAACAGTAAAACAACAGTGGGAAGGTGTAACAGTATGAAAAAAGAAATCGCATCGCATTTATTAGAAATTGGAGCAGTATTTTTACAACCGAATGATCCATTCACATGGTCTTCAGGTATGAAATCACCAATTTATTGTGATAACCGTTTAACTTTATCTTATCCAAAAGTACGTCAAGCGATTGCAGCTGGATTAGAAGAGTTAATTAAAGAGCACTTCCCAACTGTAGAAGTTATTGCAGGAACAGCAACTGCTGGTATTGCGCACGCTGCATGGGTAAGCGATCGTATGGATTTACCAATGTGCTACGTACGTAGTAAAGCAAAAGGTCACGGTAAAGGGAACCAAATCGAAGGAAAAGCTGAAAAAGGTCAAAAAGTAGTAGTAGTAGAAGATTTAATTTCAACTGGCGGTAGTGCAATTACATGTGTAGAAGCACTTCGCGAAGCTGGTTGCGAAGTATTAGGAATCGTATCAATCTTCACATACGAGCTTGAAGCAGGAAAAGAAAAACTAGAAGCAGCTAACGTGGCATCATACTCTTTAAGCGACTACAGTGCATTAACTGAAGTAGCGGCAGAAAAAGGTATGATCGGACAAGCTGAAACGAAAAAATTACAAGAGTGGCGTAAAAATCCAGCTAACGAAGCTTGGATCACAGCGTAACACGAAAAAATGACCGCGGGGGAACGCGGTCGTCTTTTTTTATAGCACTGTTAAAACTTCATGTAAAGAACATATAGTAGGAATATCGTACTTGAGTTGCGATTTATCCCGATTTAACCATATCCCTTGCATCCCAGCTGCTGTACTACTAATTGCATCAGTCTTTAATCGATCGCCAATATAATAGCAATCTTTCATTTCAAGATTCGATTGTAATACAGCTCTTTGAAAAATTTCAGGGTCTGGTTTCGATATCCCAATTTCACTAGAAGTAAATATATATTTAAAATATTGTAGAATGTTTAGAGTAGTTAACTTTTCGACTTGTTGCTCATAGTCACCATTGCTAATGATACCTAATGTGTGTCCTTCTTGCTGCAAGGCATGTAATGTATAGTGTACATCTTCAAACGCGGTCCAGTTGTTCTTATAAAGTTTTATATATTGATTGAATCTGTGCTGAGATTCCTCGGGGGATAAGTTTACTCTATATGCTTTAAATAAATGATACATTCGCATCCTTTGTTGTTTTTGAAAAGATAATTCCTTGGATAAAAATTTGTTGAAATATTTTTCGGATAATTCATGCCATAGCTTCATAGCCTCTAATTCGTTTCCTAAAAAAATATCATTATACTTTTGGAAGAAATGTGAGATACCATTCTTCTCAGCGGTGTCGTAATCAAATAAGGTTCCATCAATATCAAAGAAAATCATATGATAATCTCCTTGCTAACAACTATTTAGCGTTTTGCCGCAACCTCATAACCTCTTACAAACAATAGAGTCATATAAGAAACAATAAATGAAAAGATGCTGTACATGCCAACCCAAAAGAAGAATTGTGGAGTGAAGGCGATAACACCTATTATTAAAAAACTAGCAAACGTTACAATCGGCATTACGTAATACGTTTTCGTCTTGCGTGTTCCAATAACAGAAACGATAAAGATAAGTAATGGACAAATTAATAAGACGAAAATCAATTCATTCATAGTTATGTCTCCTTTTCTAATGGAAGTAATCTGTTTCTCGTAAACGTTTTTAAAAAATACTCTCTTAATATAACTTCGCTAACATGTATATAATCCCTTTTGAAAGTCAGTAATAAATGCTGGATTTCATAATAAAAAGCGTAAGCAAGAGAAAACTTGCTTACGCTATAGAATAAACATCGCAACGAATGTGGTGACAATTAAGCCAATCACAACTGGTAAAAAGTTTCGGCGTGCGAGTTCAAATGGATCCACTTTACAAATGGCAGCGGCAGGAATAAGTGCCCAAGGAATTAAAGTCCCGCCTCCGGTCCATATGGCAGCAATTTGCCCGAGTGCTGTTAATGTAGCTGTTCCATGCCCAAGTGCTGTTCCGAAAAGATTGGCAATTGAACCAGCAAGTGATATACCAGAAAAGCCAGATCCATCTAATCCTGTTATGACACCAACGATAGTTAAAGTTCCAGCCGATACATATTGATTTAAAGGAACTGTTTGAGACAAAGCGATTCCTAAGTCGTTAATGAGTCCGTGTGAACCTTTCGGTAAATAGTCTCCGATAATTTTTACCAAACCGCTATCTCCTAAATAAAAGAGTGCAGCAATTGGGATAACTGGACCAAAGATTTTAAATCCGAATTGGAGCCCTTCTATAAAATAATCGGTCGTTTTATTTAGTCCATTTCCTTTATAGGCGATGAGAGAAATGATGATAATCATAATAACAGTCGTCCCGCCGATAAGTGCAGTTGCGTCGCTTCCTTGTAGTTTAAATTGAATCATGCAAAGGATATCGATGGTATATACGATCGGGATGCAAATAGCAAGCCATTTTTTGTCCGAGGAGATAATGAAGTGAGCGTTTTAGAAGACGCAGTTGATGGAATAGATTCTTGTATGGATAAGCCTGTATGAAATTCTTTTCGTAAGAAGAAAAATGCGACGGAAGTTGTTACAATGCCCATAACAATTACGAGAGGAACACTGGCAGAAACAACGCTAGAAACAGGAAGACCAGCAGCATCCGCGGTTAATTTCGGTGCACCTTGAATAACGAAGTCTCCAGATAAGGCGATGCCGTGTCCGAATAAATTCATAGCAATGGCAACTCCAATTGGAGGAAGGCCGACGCGTACAGCGACGGGTAATAAAATAGCTCCCATTAAAGCGACAGCTGGAGAAGGCCAAAAGAAGAAAGAAATTGTCATCATTAAAAGGCCGATAATCCAATAGGCGAGGGTAGGGGTACGAATCATCTTTGTAAACGGTGAAATCATCGTATCATTTATACCAGTATGAACGAGTAGATTGCTCATTGATACGATAATGGAGATGATTAATATAGTTGGTAATAGTTCAGTAATAGCATAAATGAAACTTTGAAAAATACCGCTAATGGCAAGAGGAATAGAACTTGTAGCAGTTAATGCTAATAAAAAGATAAAAACGATACAAATAATCGTCGTATCTTTCCGGAGAATAAAAAAGGTAATGATAGTGAGTAGACAAAGAATATAGAGAGCATGCAACAGCGTTAATTCAACTCCCATAACATTCACATCCTTTAGGCGTTCGTGTAGTTTATTGTATGAAAGCAGTGAAAGTATGTGAGTATAGGAAAAAGAAAAAGTAAAATTTCATGTACTGTAATGGTAAGAACGATAAATGGATGTTAAAATACAAATAATCCTAAAAATGGAATTAAATGAGGGCTTATGCGCAAAAAAATTAGATTTTGGGGATTTATCCCGCATTAACGGGCAGTAAGACCCCCACCTCAAAATTCAGCGGAAGAAAAGAAGTTAGGTGGGGATCAACTGCCCGTAAAAGCCCGATTGGTTCAACTAATAATCAGTGGGGGATGAACAAAACCCCCACTGATTAAAGTTTCACTTTATCGTATCTTGTAGTCTATTAATCATTTTAAATCTATTTACAAACAATGAATGGATAAGTATTATACCTGTTTTCGGATTTATTTTTGTACTGCTATATAACTGGGAAGATATGAAACAATATAGTAAGAAAAGTATCGGAATTATGATTGGTATTATTGTTGTTCGCTCATTTATCGTAGGGTTTATTTTAATAGAAGGGCAGAAGCAAATGGAGAAAATGTCTATTTTTCAAGAGTGGATGTCTTCTGCGAAGGGGCTTTATATTGTCATTGTAGTTGTTGTTTTTCTAAGAATTGTTATAACGACAACAAGTTACATATTAAAGGGAAAGTAGAATGGGGGAGTATGAATGAGAGAGAAAATAGGATATTATGGTGTTCTCGTTTGTTTACTATTATCAGTTATTTCAGGACAATTTCTTAAAAGTGAATGGATGCCGATTATATTATGTATAGGAGTATTGATTTTTGCACCTATGTATCGTTGGAATGAATGGAAAGCATATAGCCGAAAAAAGAAAATTGTTTTCAGCATCGAGTTTGTCATTATCATTAGCACAATTCCATTTTTGTTATTGAAAGGAAATGAGATCATAGACGGAATTGTAATGTTTCAAGGGTGGTTATTTATTGCGAAATTGCTATATTTAATATGCATTATAATATTGGTAGCGGGAGTCGCTAAAAAAGTAAACGAAAAGTTATTCGTTAATGAATAAAAGAAAATGCCACCTTATTCGGTGGCATTTTCTCATTTTACTGAATGAGCTTTTTGCATCTTTTTAACTAAACGAATTTGTCCGCGATGATTGATTTCATCTTCAAATACGTGAAACCATTTAAAGTAGTTGTTTGCAGGTTTGTCATACCAAAAATCTGTCGTTTTAAATAGCCATTCATCAGGTAACGATTGAAAAGTGTCGATTGTTTTGGAACGTACTTCTTGTAATGTATTTATATAAAACTCTATAGGGTTTCCTTTTATTTTCTCGCGTCCAAGATCTCCTAACTCAATAGCAGGTAACCAGCGTTCTAATTCAGATTCCGTTGGTTCACGGTCTTCAAAAGTATGAATCTGGTAGTAAAATTCAATAGCGGCCATATGGTACAATAACATGCCAATTGAATTTGCATCTTCATCATATAAATAATCAAGTTCCTCAATTGTTAAACCTTCCACCGCTTGCATTGTTGTATAGCGAGCGTAATTCATCATGGAAACAAGTTTTGAAAATTCAGGCTGTAAACCATCTATCTTATCAATTACAAAATTCAATATAAATTCCCCCTCTTTAAACGATGACTCCAGAGAAAGAATTCTATGTGCAACGAAAAACTCCTTTAAAAAAAGTCGTGATTTCAACAAGGAATAACAATTAGTTCTCGATTTGATTTTGTAATCACTTCATATCCATCTTTTGTAATGACGATATCATCTTCAATTCTACAACCGCCCCAGTTTGGTATATAAATACCAGGTTCAACTGTAACAACCATACCTTCTTCTAAAGTAGCCTTACTTTCTTGGGATAGGCGAAGTGGTTCATGTATTTCTAACCCAAGACCATGACCAGTAGAGTGTCCAAAATATTGGCCGTATCCATGCTCAGTAATGTAATCTCTCGTTATATCATCGATACTTTTCGCAGTTTCCCCAGGTTTAATTGCTTCCGTCCCACGTTTTAACGCTTCTCGTACAATATTGTATATCTTTTTGAATTCTTCTGATGGTTCTCCGATTGCTACAGTACGTGTAATATCGGAACAATATCCGTCGTAAAGTGCACCGAAGTCTAATGTAACGACGTCGCCTCGTTCGATTATTTTATTTGATGCAACTCCATGAGGAAGTGAAGAACGAACGCCAGAAGCTACAATGATTTGGAAGGAAGAGGATGTAGCCCCTTTTTTTCGCATGAAAAATTCTAACTCATCTCGTACATCATTTTCACTTATCCCTGGTTTTAGAAACGTAAGGATGTGGTGAAATGCTTCGTCAGCAATATTAGCTGCGATTTTCATTGTTTCTATTTCAGGCGTGTCTTTAATAATACGAATATTTTCGATGATTTCGCACACTTGAACCATTTCCGCATGTACGTATTTTTGTAAGTTTTTATATTGTTGCAAAGTCATGTTGTTTTCTTCAATTCCGAGTTTTTGAATGTTTAATTTCGATACTTGATTTGCAATTTCTTTTTCTAAATTTCCTTTATGCATAATAATTTCAGCATCTTTTATTTGTGATTTCGCTTGATCTACATAGCGAAAGTCAGTTATAAAAACAGCCTTATCCGCAGAGAGTAAGACGACGCCAGCGCTACCTGTAAAGCCAGTTGCATATTGGCGATTTTCTTTTTTTGTAATCAGTAATCCGTCAATTTCATAGTTTTGTAGTTGATTTTGGATTTTATTAATTTTTAAAGTCATGTTAATTCCCCCTATTCACAGTATTGAATAAAGCAAATATTGTGCCAAAATGTATATTTGAAGAAAAGATAGTAGGGACAACATATATTTTAGGGGAGATAAAGTGAAACTTTAATCAGTGGGGGTTTTCTTCACCCCTCGCTGATTATCAGCCCTCACCAATCGGACTTTAATGGGCAGCCCGACCCCCACCTAAATTCTTTGCTTTCGCTGAATTTTGAGGTGGAGGTCTTACTGCTCATTAAAGCGGGATAAAAATATAGTCTGCAATTTGTGGGAGACGGTTTGTTCATAAAATCCAAATTGCTCCAATAAATAACAGGGGGATGAAAAAATATTGATTGGAGTTGCACTTGTACGTTATTTACAGGGTGTAAAAATTTTTATACAAATGTGAAATAAAACTGTCAATTTTTTTGATAATATGGAATGGATATAGCAACTAAATTGAAAACATATAAAAAATGCGTTGCTTATAAGCAACGCATTTTTGTATTTATGCTTTTAATTTCATTACAGTATCAGCATCTGGTGTTACATAAATAGTTTGCTGATTGTCATACGTAACAAAACCAAGTTTTGCACCACTCGGTTTTTTAACATGGCGTATTTTGGTGAAATCAACAGGTACAGAGCTAGACTCTTTTGCTTTACTGTAATAGGCAGCAATCTTGGCAGCTTCTAGTAAAGTTTCTTCAGCAGGCTCTAAAGAACGAATGACAACGTGAGAACCAGGTATGTCTTTCGTATGTAACCAAATTTCATCGCGGCGGGCAAATTTCGTTGTTAAATAATCATTTTGTTTATTGTTTTTACCAACGAAAATCTCTGTGCCATCACTTGCTACATATTTATCTAATACTGGTTTAGTAGGCTTTTTCTTTGCGTTTTTCGTTTTACGATTGCGCATATAACCTTCTTCAGCTAATTCCTCTCGGATTTCTTCAATATCTTTTGAAGAAGCAGCTTCCATTTGTTGAAGTAAGCTATCAAAGTAAAGAATTTCTTCATTTGTTTTTGCGATTTGTTCTTCTACAACAACAACTGAATTTTTCGCTTTTTGATACTTTTGGAAATAGCGTTGTGCATTGTCAGATGGCGTTTTTAAAGGATCTAATGTGATCTTTACAGTTCCACCATTCTCATCGTAATAGTTAACGACTTCAATATCTTTATCACCTTTTTTCAAAGCGTACATATTGGCTGTAAGTAGTTCACCAAATAGTTGATATCTATCTGCTTTTCCAGCATCTTGTAATGTTTTTTCTAGTTTAATGAGTTTTTTCTCATTTTTATTTTTTTCGTTTTGCATAAAGCGCTCTAAATCATGGGCTTGTTGTTTTACACGGTCGCGCTCTGCTTTTCCGAAAAAGAACCGGTCTAGCAATTCACTAACAGATGAGAACGTCTTGTTTTCCCCTTGCAAGTGTGCAAGAGGGAAAAGGTAGAAGAATTCTTTCCCATTTGAAGTAGTCATCGTTGGTGAATATGTATGAGTTAATAATGGTTTTTGTATGGAGAAAAATGCATCAGCTAATGCTTTTTCATTTACCATACCAGCTTTTTTCACTACTTCCTTCGCGAATAATGGTGATATTCCCGTAAAGGTGCCGACAAGCTGTTTATCCATGTTTCCAGATAGAAAGTCCAGTGGTCTAATAAATTCCTCATTTGTTTCAATCTGAAGTGGATTCATTTTATGTTGTGCTGGTGGCGCAACATATTCAGCTCCAGCGTATACCGTTCGATGTCGGTTTACGGCTAAAGAAACGTGTTTTAAGCTATCTAAAATATTGTTTGTTTTTGTGTCTACTAAAATGATGTTACTATGTCGTCCCATTATTTCAATCGCTAATGTTTTTAGTGATTCATCACCAATTTCATTTCTGCTTCGCACAGTAATTTGAATAATACGTTCTAAATCAATTTGTTCAATTTTTTCAATGAATCCACCTTCTAAATGCTTACGAAGAAGCATGCAAAACATTGGCGGAAGTGCAGGTGAATCATAATTTTGATTTGTTAAGTGTAAACGTGCATATGTCGGATGAGCGGAAAGAATCAGTTTTTGATTTTTTCCGTTTGCTCGAATATGTAATAAAATCTCATATTTTGAAGGTTGATATATTTTTGAAATTCTCCCCGTGTAAAGAGAATTTGCAATTTCATGTGTAATTGCTCTTGTAAATAATCCATCGAATGCCATAAAAACACTCCTTTCTAACTAAAAGTTAATTATAGCATTTTTTTGGACGAGGCTGAATAAGCTTTCAATAGAGTATGTCTGGAATCAGGAGGTCGATAGCAGGATGAATTGGTATGGAATGCGCGCACATGAAGTGGAAGAAAGAACGAATACGAATGTGAAGGTTGGACTTACAGAGAAAGAAGCAGAAGGGCGAATAAAGAAATTTGGTACAAATGAATTAGATGAAGCGAAAAGGCCTTCTGCACTAATGGTCTTTTTAGCGCAATTTAAAGATTTCATGGTACTTGTTTTGTTTGGTGCAACAATCGTTTCGGCTTTTTTAGGGGAATACATTGATTCGATTGCGATTGTTGCAATTGTTATTATCAACGGTATTCTCGGCTTTTTCCAAGAAAGAAAGGCTGAAAAGTCATTGGAAGCTTTAAAAGAGTTAGCCGCCCCGCAAGTTACTGTACTGCGGAATGGAAAGTGGGTAAAGGCACCGTCTAAAGCACTCGTTTTAGGTGATGTTATTAAATTTTCTAGTGGCGATCGAATTGGTGCTGATGTACGTCTTGTTGAGGCATCGAGTTTATATATCGAAGAATCAGCTTTGACAGGAGAGTCAGTACCGGTGCAGAAAAAAGTAGAAGCATTGCAAGGGCAAGATGTTTCAATTGGTGATCAAAAAAATATGGCTTTTATGGGTACGATGATTACACGGGGAGCTGGAACAGGAGTCGTTGTAGCAACTGGTATGAATACAGCGATGGGCCAAATTGCAAATATGTTACAAAATGCAGAGCAAATGGAAACACCACTGCAAAGAAGATTAGAGCAACTTGGAAAAATATTAATTATAGTGGCTCTTGTTTTGACAGCGCTTGTCGTATTAGCTGGTGTGTATCAAGGGAATGAAGTGTATCACATGTTTTTAGCAGGCGTGTCACTAGCCGTTGCTGCTATTCCAGAAGGATTACCAGCAATTGTTACAGTAGCTTTATCGCTTGGTGTACAGCGTATGATTAAAAAGAGAGCAATTGTAAGGAAGTTGCCAGCAGTAGAAACGTTAGGTTGTGCTTCCGTTATATGCTCTGATAAAACAGGAACGATGACGCAAAACAAAATGATGGTAACACATATGTGGTCAGGTGGAGAGTTGTGGAAAGTAACAGGTCAAGGGTATGAACCTAATGGCTCTTTTGTGAAAGGTGAAAAAGAAATTAATCCAGCTAAGACGAAAGCACTTTATCAACTACTTACATTTGGTTCACTATGTAATAACGCAAATATTATTCAAAAGAAAAAGGCATATGTATTAGATGGAGATCCAACTGAGGGAGCGCTTGTAGCTGCAGCAATGAAAGCGGGGATAACGCGTGAGGCACTGAAAGGGAAATTTGAAATTATTCGTGAGTTTCCGTTTGATTCAACTCGAAAAATGATGAGTGTTATTGTGCGAGATAGAGAAGGGAAAAAGTTTCTTGTTACGAAGGGAGCACCAGATGTCCTCTTGCAAATGAGCCAAACAATTTTGTGGGGGGATAAGCAACAACCGTTAAGTGAGTTGTATAGAAAGGAAGTACAGGCGGCTATTCATAGCTTAGGTAGTCAAGCGCTTCGAACAATTGCAGTTGCCTTTAAGCCTTTAAAAATAACAGATTCTATTGAACATGAAAGAGACGTTGAAAAGGATTTTATGTTGGTTGGGATACAAGGAATGATTGATCCGCCAAGACCAGAGGTAGAGCAGGCTGTAAAAGAGTGCAGAGAAGCTGGTATTCGAACAGTTATGATTACAGGGGACCATAAAGTGACTGCAATGGCCATTGCAGAACAATTAGGGGTTTTACCACCAGGTGGACGTGTTGTTGAAGGAGTAGAGCTTGCAAATATGGATGTAGGAGAATTAGAAAATGTTGTAGAAGATACGTATGTATTTGCTCGTGTATCACCAGAACATAAATTAAAAATTGTTAAAGCGTTGCAAAATAAAGGGCATATAGTAGCGATGACAGGCGATGGTGTGAACGATGCTCCAGCTATAAAAACAGCGGATATTGGAATAGCGATGGGAATTACAGGGACAGACGTTGCGAAAGAAGCTTCTTCTCTTGTATTGCTGGACGACAATTTTGCTACGATTAAATCAGCAATTAAAGAAGGTAGAAATATATACGAGAACATACGTAAGTTTATTCGTTATTTATTAGCATCGAACGTAGGAGAAATTTTAGTCATGTTATTTGCAATGTTACTTGCACTACCGCTGCCGATGGTTCCAATTCAAATTTTATGGGTGAACTTAGTTACGGATGGTTTACCGGCGATGGCATTAGGTTTAGATAAGGCCGAAGGAGACGTGATGAAGAGAACGCCGCGTCATCCGAAAGAAGGAGTATTTGCTAGAGGGCTTGCCTGGAAAATTATAAGTCGTGGTTTTCTAATAGGAGCAGTGACTTTAGTAGCGTTTATTATCGCATATAATCAACATCCAAATGAACTGAAATATGCACAAACTGTAGCGTTTGCAACGTTGGTACTGGCTCAGCTTATTCATGTATTTGATTGCCGAAGTGAGCATTCTGTTTTCCATCGTAATCCGTTTGGAAATGTGTATTTAGTTGGGGCGGTTATCATTTCATTACTACTCATGCTAGTAGTTATATATTATCCACCGCTACAACCGATCTTTAGTACGATGCCAATACAAGCAAGAGACTGGTTGTTAATTGGCGGTTTATCATCAATTCCGACCTTCTTACTAGTAGGTTCTTTGTTAACGGGGAAAAAGGGGAAGAAGGAAAAGCCAGTATTATATAAGAAGGGATTAAACTTGAAATAGTCAATGATATGAAAATGTGATATAATTTACAGAAGGTAGTAGAGCCTTGTCTCTATTACCTTTTTCATTGAGTTATTTCATGGCTTGGATGTGATAAAAATGATTTGTAGTATGACAGGATTTGGAAGGTCGAAAGTAGAAACTGATACTTTTCAAATTACAGTAGAAATGAAATCGGTGAATCACCGTTTTCTAGAGATGAGTATTCGACTTCCGAAGCAGATGATGGTATTTGAAGACAAAATTCGTAAAATAATTGCAGAACAAGTTCGACGTGGACGCATTGAAGTGTCTATTAGTATAACGGGTGAAGGGCTTGTTGAAAGAAAATTAAGTGTGAATTGGTCGCTTCTTGAGCAGTACCAATCGATTATGAAAGATATAAAAGGAAAATTTCAATTACAAGATTCTATTACACTTCAGCAATTAATGGCAATGCCAGAAGTAACAGCGATTGAGGAAGTAGAAAATGTAAATGAACAATTTGAGAACAGTTTATATGAGGCTGTTCGCCAAGCTGCTCATATGTTAAAAACGATGAGAGATGGCGAAGGAGAACGATTACATAAAGATATAGCGTATCGTTTACAAGAGATTCACAATTGTGTAAATGCAATTATTCCGCATGCACCAATTGTTACACAAAAATATCGTGAACGATTAGAAAATCGCTTAAAAGAATTACATAATCAAGAGTTAGATGAACAAAGATTGTTAACAGAAGTTGCAATCTTTGCTGAGCGTTGTGACATTCACGAAGAGTTAGTTCGTTTGCAAAGTCATTTAGAGCAATTTCGTGAAACACTGCAGATTGAAGAGCCTGTTGGAAGAAAAATGGATTTCATCGTGCAAGAGATGCATAGAGAAATTAATACGATTGGTTCTAAGGCAAATGACTTAACAATTTCAAAATATGTTGTAGAAATGAAAAATAACCTTGAAAAAATTCGTGAACAAGTACAAAATATTGAGTAGCTTTCAAAAAATATATAAAGTTATACGTGGTGGAGAAATCGGATAGACTTACTAGGAGGCGCAAACTATGGCCATGCGGTTTTTAAATATTGGATACGGAAATATTGTATCTGCTCATCGAATTATTGCTATTGTAAGTCCGGAGTCAGCTCCTATTAAACGAACAGTACAGGAAGCACGCGAACATAATGCTTTGCTTGATGCTACGTATGGGAGAAAAACAAGGGCGGTTATTGTTATGGATGATGGGCATGTAGTATTAAGTCCAATTCAGCCAGAGACGATTGCACATCGTTTGAATAATAAAGAAGATTTAAGTGAGGAAGGGTAGGTTTTACATATTTATGAGAAGTAGAAGAGGATTGCTCATCGTTCTTTCAGGACCTTCTGGGGTTGGTAAAGGAACGGTTCGAAAAGAGCTGTTTAGTCATGAGGATACACGTTTTCAGTACTCCATTTCAGTAACGACACGTAAGCCACGTGAAGGTGAAGTGGATGGTGTGGATTATTTCTTTAAAGAGAGAGAAGAGTTTGAGGAAATGATTCGTAATGAAAAATTACTTGAGTGGGCTGAGTTCGTAGGTAATTATTACGGAACACCGATTGACTATGTTGAAAAAACATTACAAGAAGGAAAAGATGTATTCTTAGAAATTGAAGTGCAAGGAGCAATTCAAGTTAAGAAAGCTTTCCCAGAAGGTGTATTCATTTTCTTAGCACCTCCAAGTTTATCTGAACTAAAGAACCGAATTGTCGGTCGTGGTACAGAAACTGAAGATGTTATTGAAAATCGTTTAACGGTAGCGAAAGAAGAAATTGAAATGATGGACGCTTACGACTATGTTGTAGAAAACGATCAAGTTGAATTAGCTTGTGAAAGAATTAAAGCAATTGTGGTTGGCGAACATTGCCGCCGCGAAAGAGTAGCAAAATATTATAAAGAAATGACGGAGGGTCTATAATTATGTTAAATCCATCAATTGATTCATTATTAACAAAAATCGATTCTAAATATACACTTGTAACAGTAGCTGCAAAACGTGCGCGTGAAATGCAACTTGCTAATAACTGTGTTATTGAACAACCTGTTTCTCATAAATGTGTGGGTAAAGCATTGGAAGAAATCGATGTAGAAGCGTTAAGCTACGTACCAAGCGAAGATAAAGTAACTGAATAAGACTTTGTCTTCGACAATTTAGAACATAGACTTTATAATTTTCTATGTAACGGTAACAACCTATTTACAAGTAGGTTGTTATTTTTTTACGGTAGGGAAGAAATATTGGTACTGATGAGCTGAGAATATTGTTTCAGTATGATAAGTTTGAAAAAGAAAGAGGACGAGCCATATGCTAAAAGGGAAAAAGATACTTCTATGTGTAACAGGAGGCATTGCGGTCTTTAAAGCGGCTGCGTTAACGAGTAAATTGACACAAGCTGGAGCCATTGTAAAAGTAATGATGAGTGAGTCGGCAATGAAGTTTGTTACACCTCTTACATTCCAAGCACTTTCTCGCCATGATGTATATACGGATACATTCGATGAGAAAGATTCAGCTGTTATTGCTCATATCGATTTAGCAGATTGGGCAGACGTTGTACTTGTTGCACCTGCTACAGCAAATTGTATTGGAAAGTTAGCTAACGGTATTGCAGATGATATGATTACAACTACTTTGTTAGCTACTACAGCTCCGGTGTGGATTGCACCTGCTATGAATGTGCATATGTATGAAAATAAAATTGTTCAAAAAAATATGATGACGTTAAAAACGTTAGGATATACATTTATTGAGCCTGGAGAAGGTTTTTTAGCGTGTGGTTATGTAGCGAAGGGAAGATTAGAAGAACCTGAAGCGATCATTGCACGGTTAGAAGAGGCTTTTTCAGAACAAAAACCATTGCAAGGAAAAAGAATATTAATAACGGCTGGTCCAACTCGTGAAAAGATTGATCCAGTACGTTTTATGACCAATTTTTCTTCGGGAAAAATGGGATATGCGATTGCGGAAGTGGCAGCGAACTTAGGGGCTGATGTCATACTCGTTTCGGGACCGACAGCGTTAAATCCACCATTACATGTAACTACAGTACAAGTGGAATCTGCACAAGATATGCTAGAGACAGTTCTGCAACATTATTCAAACGTAGATGTTGTTATTAAAACAGCAGCAGTTGCAGACTATCGCCCGAAATATGTTCATGATAATAAAATGAAAAAGAAAAATGGCGATGCTGTAATTGAACTCGAGAGAACAGTAGATATTTTAAAAACATTAGGTGAAATAAAAGAGAAACAGTTACTTATCGGTTTTGCAGCAGAAACGACAAACGTAGAGGAATATGCAACGAAGAAATTACGTGAGAAAAATGCGAATATGATTGTTGCCAATGATGTAAAGGCACAAGGAGCTGGATTTGGTACAGATACGAACATTGTAACAATGTATAAAAAAGATGGAGAAGCTATAGAGTTGCCACTTTTAACGAAGAAAGAGGTTGCTCGTGAAATATTAAAGCAAATTGAAATGATGTTAGAAGATGATCGTCTATGAAATTTGCAAGTGTAATTGTTGATGTACCTGCACGTCAGACAGATCGACCATTTGATTATATTATCCCTAAAAAGTGGGAAGATATTGTCCAGACAGGTATGCGTGTAGTAGTTCCATTTGGTCCAAGGAAATTGCAAGGTTTTATTATTGGGATCAAAGATTCGGCTGAAGTAGAAAGTAAAAAGTTAAAGGCAATCCATGAAATATTAGATGTAACACCGGTTATAAACGAGGAGTTATTAAAGCTTGGGTATTGGCTTACGAGTGAAACGTTATGTTATATGATTTCAGCTTTTCAAGTCATGCTTCCAACGGCGATAAAAGCAACGTATAAAAAGCGTTTACAACTTCGAAAGCAAGAAGAAGTAGCACCTGAACTACTGTTTTTATTTCAGGACAAAGAAGCGATAGATTGGGAAGCGATTGAGACGCAGCCACATCTATATCGTACGATTCAACAAGAAATTAAACATGGCACGATTGAAGTTGTTTATCAAGTAAAAGATAAAGTGCAAAAGAAGAAACAAAGAGTCGTGCAACCGGAGTTGCCAGAAGATAAATTAGAATTAGCAGCATTTGAACTGAAAAGTAAAAAACAACAAGATGTACTCTATTATTTTGTGGAAAATTATAAAAGTGTCCCGTTGAAAGTGATAACAGAAGAGTTGCAAATAACTGATGCTCCGATTAAAGCACTTGTTAAAAAGGGGCTAATTTCAGAAAAATATGTGGAAGTGTACCGAAATCCGTATGACGATGATGATTTCGAACAAACGAAACCATTCCCGCTTACGGAGGAACAACAGCAAGTTATTGCACCAATTTTATTATCAATTACAAATGAAACTTACAATCCATTTTTACTATATGGTGTTACAGGAAGTGGAAAAACAGAAGTATACTTACAATCTATAGCAGCGGTGCTCAAGAAAGGAAAAGAAGCTATTGTGCTTGTTCCTGAAATTGCGCTAACGCCTCAGATGGTAGATCGTTTTAAAGGTAGATTTGGCTCGCAAGTTGCAGTTCTTCATAGTGCGCTGTCTGTTGGAGAAAAATATGATGAATGGCGTAAGATTTTAAGAAAAGAAGTGAAAGTCGTAGTTGGTGCACGTTCAGCTGTATTTGCTCCTTTTGAAAATTTAGGGATTATTATTATCGATGAGGAACATGAATCGAGCTATAAGCAAGAAGATAATCCGAGATATCATGCAAGGGATGTAGCTGTGTGGAGGGGGCAATATCATAAATGCCCTATCGTTCTTGGTAGTGCGACACCGACACTTGAATCGTTTGCAAGAGCGAAAAAAGGTGTTTATGAATTACTGACGATGGAAAAGCGTATGAATGAACAAGCTTTACCGACAGTAGAGATTGTTGATATGCGTGAAGAACTTCGTGACGGGAATCGTTCCATGTTTTCAAAGGCACTGCATGAAAAAATAGCAGATCGGTTAGAAAAGAAAGAACAAATGGTGCTCTTTTTAAATAGAAGAGGTCATTCTACATTTGTTATGTGTCGTGATTGTGGGTATGTTGTACAATGTCCGCATTGTGATATCTCGCTGACATATCATAAAATGAACCATCGTTTAAAATGTCATTATTGCAGCTACGAAGAGAATATGCCGACTGCGTGTCCTGCATGTCAAAGTACATATATTCGTTTCTTTGGTACAGGTACACAAAAGGTAGAAGAAGAAATTACAAAACTATTTCCAGAGGCACGAGTCATTCGAATGGATGTAGATACGACAAGTCGTAAAGGGATGCACGAAAAATTATTAAAGGCATTCGGGGAAGAAAAAGCAGATATATTACTTGGAACACAAATGATTGCAAAAGGATTAGATTTTCCTAAAGTAACGCTTGTCGGGGTTTTAACTGCAGATACAATGCTTCATTTACCTGATTTTCGGGCGAGTGAAAAGACTTATCAGCTATTGACGCAAGTAAGCGGACGAGCAGGCAGGCATGAATTACCAGGGGAAGTTATAATTCAAACGTATACGCCAGAACATTACAGTATAGAGTTAGCAAAGAACCAACAATATGATGTGTTTTTTGACCAAGAAATGCAAATGAGACGAACAAGGCAATATCCACCTTACTACTATGTCGTACTTGTAACGGTATCTCACCCAGAATTATTAAAGGCAGTACAAGTGACGGAAAAAATTGTCGGTCATTTACGGTCGCACTGCTCACAGCAAACAATGGTGTTAGGACCGGTTGCTTCAGCAATTCCAAGGATAAAAGATAGATATCGTTATCAATGCATGATAAAATACAAACGGGAACCAAACTTAAAGAACGTGCTCAAAATGGTAAATGAACATTATCAAGCAGAAATGCAAAAAGAGCTACAAATCTCAATTGATTTTAATCCAACAATGTTAATGTAGCGGAGGGAAATATGGCAGTTTTAGAAATAGTAAAGCATCCAAATGAAGTGTTAGAAACACCGTGTGAAAGAGTAATTAACTTTGATAAAAAGTTAGTGAAATTGTTGAAAGATATGCATGAAACAATGTTAATTGCGGACGGGGTCGGTTTAGCTGCGCCTCAAGTAGGTGTAAGCTTGCAAGTGGCGGTAGTTGATATCGGTGATGATAGTGGGAAAATCGAGTTAATCAATCCATCGATACTAGAAAAACGTGGTGAACAAGTAGGTCCCGAAGGCTGTTTAAGCTTCCCGGGACTTTATGGTGAAGTGGAACGTGCGGATTATATTAAAGTACGTGCGCAAAATCGCCGAGGTAAAGTATTTTTACTAGAAGCAGAAGGATTTTTAGCGCGTGCAATTCAACATGAAATCGATCATTTACACGGTTTGTTATTTACATCGAAAGTGACAAGATATTATGAGGAAAACGAATTAGAATAGGTATTAAAAGGAGCGGTTTTTAAATGATAAAAGTAGTATTTATGGGAACACCGGACTTTTCAGTGCCGGTGCTTCGTCGTCTTATCGAAGATGGCTATGATGTAATAGGTGTTGTGACGCAACCAGATCGTCCAGTAGGTAGAAAAAAGGTATTAACACCTACACCTGTTAAAGTGGAAGCAGAAAAACATGGTATTCCAGTGTTACAGCCGTTAAGAATTCGTGAAAAAGACGAATATGAAAAAGTATTGGCATTAGAGCCAGATTTAATTGTAACAGCTGCGTTCGGTCAGATTGTACCAAATGAAATTTTAGAGGCACCGAAGTATGGATGTATTAACGTCCACGCTTCTTTACTTCCTGAACTTCGTGGTGGTGCACCGATCCATTATGCAATTATGGAAGGAAAAGAAAAAACAGGTATTACAATTATGTATATGGTAGAGAAGTTGGATGCTGGTGATATCTTAACGCAAGTAGAAGTGGAAATTGAAGAGCGTGAAACGACAGGCTCGTTATTTGATAAGTTAAGCGAAGCAGGGGCACATCTTTTATCTAAAACAGTACCTTTACTAATTCAAGGTAAGTTAGAACCAATTAAACAAAATGAAGAAGAAGTAACGTTTGCATATAATATAAAACGTGAGCAAGAGAAAATTGATTGGACAAAAACAGGTGAAGAAGTATACAATCACATTCGCGGATTGAATCCATGGCCAGTTGCTTATACAACTTTAGCAGGACAAGTTGTTAAAGTATGGTGGGGAGAAAAAGTACCTGTAACGAAATCAGCTGAAGCAGGTACGATTGTTGCGATCGAAGAAGATGGTTTTGTTGTAGCAACAGGTAATGAAACAGGTGTTAAAGTTACTGAATTGCAACCTTCTGGTAAAAAGCGTATGAGTTGTTCGCAATTTTTACGTGGCACAAAACCTGAAATTGGAACGAAGTTAGGAGAAAATGCATGAGACAAAATGTTCGTGAATTAGCTCTTGATGGTTTAATTCAAGTAGAAAAAAGTGGTGCATACAGTAACTTACTTTTAAATAATCTAATTGAAAAAAGTACAATTGATAGAAAAGATATTGGTTTATTAACTGAAATCGTATATGGAACGATTCAACGTCGTGACACATTAGATTATTATTTACAGCCTTTTTTAAAAAAGAAGGTTGAAGCGTGGGTAAGAGTATTGCTTCGCTTATCTTTATATCAAATGATTTATTTAGACCGAGTGCCCGAAAGAGCGGCTATTCATGAAGCTGTTGAAATTGCAAAACGTCGCGGGCATAAAGGCATTGCTGGTATGGTGAACGGTGTATTACGTTCAATTCAAAGAGAAGGTGTACCTTCTGTAGATGAAATTAAAGATCCAGTAGAACGTTTGGCAATTGCAACAAGTCATCCAATTTGGCTTGTCAAAGAGTGGACTTCAGCATATGGTTTAGAAACTGCTGAGAAAATGTGTGAAGTGAACATGTTACCGCCTGCACCAACAGCGCGTGTAAATGTTGATAAAATAACAGTAGAAGAAGCAATTAAATTATTGGCTAGTGAAGGTATAGAAGCGAAGCGTGGCGATTTATCAGATGATGCAATTCAAATTGAAAGAGGGAATGTAGCGCATACAGATGCGTTTAAAAAAGGTTTTCTTTCTATTCAAGATGAAAGTTCTATGCTGGTAGCACGCGCTCTAGAACCAGATGAGGGAGATGCAGTTCTTGATAGTTGTGCTGCTCCAGGCGGAAAAACAACGCATATTGCAGAGCGATTAAAAGGAACTGGTCAAGTCATGTCCCTTGATTTACATGCACACAAAGTACGTTTAATTAAACAACAGGCAGAGCGACTTGGTCTAGAAAACGTTGAAACAAAGGCATTAGATGCTAGAAAAGTGCAAGAGCACTTTGCAGATGAAACGTTTGATAAAATATTAGTAGATGCCCCGTGCTCTGGATTTGGTGTAATTAGACGTAAGCCTGATATTAAGTTAGGTAAAGATAAAGGCGATAGTGAAAGATTATCGACGATTCAACTTGCAATACTAGAAAAAATTGCACCGTTATTAAAACAAGGTGGTCGCCTTGTTTATAGTACGTGCACAATTGAGAAAATAGAAAATGAACAAGTAATAGAGCGATTTTTACAAGAGCATCCTGAATTTGAGTGGGATACTACGATAAAAGAGCGTATGCCAGAAAAGTTAAGTCCGTATATTGATGAAGGTCAAGTACAAATTTTACCGCATTATTTTGCAACAGATGGCTTTTATATTGCTTGTTTAAGGAAGAAGGTGTAGCATCGTGGAAACGACTGTGAGAAAACAAAAGAAAAATTTAGAAACGAAAAAACCATCAATTTACTCTTTACAACTCCATGAAATGCAAGAGTGGTTAAAGGAACAAGGAGAACCAAAGTTCCGTGCTGGGCAAATTTTTGACTGGTTATATAAAAAACGTGTAAAAAATTATGAGGATATGTCAAACCTTTCTAAAGGATTGCGTGATAAATTGTCGAATTCCTTTGATATTACTACTTTAAACACGTTAGTAAAACAAACGTCTTCGGATGGAACAATTAAATTCTTATTCCAGCTATACGATGGATACTCTATTGAAACAGTATTAATGCGACATGAATATGGAAATTCAATTTGTGTAACAACGCAAGTAGGTTGTCGTATTGGATGTACGTTCTGTGCTTCAACGCTTGGTGGTTTAAAACGAAACCTAGAAGCTGGAGAAATTGTAGCACAAGTAGTAGAAGTGCAACGTGCACTTGATGAATCAGAAGAACGTGTAAGTTCTCTTGTTGTTATGGGAATTGGAGAACCATTTGATAACTACGATAATTTAATGGGATTCTTACGCATCATTAACCATGAAAAAGGACTTCATATTGGTGCGAGACATATGACAGTTTCGACAAGTGGAATTATCCCGAAAATTTATAAGTTCGCTGAAGAAGACTTACAAATTAATTTTGCGATTTCACTGCATGCTCCAAACTCAGAATTACGTTCAAAATTAATGCCGATTAACCGTGCTTATAAGCTTCCGGATTTAATGGAAGCTATTAAATACTATGTAAATAGAACAGGGCGTCGTATTACTTTTGAATATGGGCTATTTGGAGGAGAAAATGACCAAGTTGAGCACGCTGAAGAGCTTGCTGCGCTCTTAAAAGGTGTAAAATGTCATGTAAACTTAATTCCGGTAAACTACGTACCAGAACGTGATTATGTACGTACGCCACGTGAACAAATTTTCTTATTTGAAAAAACGTTAAAAGATCGTGGAGTAAATGTAACGATTCGCCGTGAACAAGGTCATGATATTGATGCAGCCTGCGGTCAGTTGCGTGCGAAGGAGCGCAAAGAAGAGACGAGGTGACGAGATGAAAGCCGTGTTTCTGTCAGATAAAGGAAAAGTTCGTCAACATAATGAAGATAGTGCGGGAGTTTTTCACAATTTAGATGGAAATATTTTAGCGGTAGTAGCAGATGGAATGGGAGGTCATCGAGCTGGTGATGTAGCTAGCTCGATGACCATTCAATTATTCCATGATTATTGGAAGCAAACACATAATATGAATGAGCCAAAAAAAGTAGAAGAGTGGTTACATACTAGTGTTGGGATTATTAATGAGCGTATATATGAATACTCTAAGCAACATGTAGAATGTAATGGCATGGGAACAACACTTATAATAGCGATTTGTACAACAAATTTTGTGACGATAGGTCACATAGGAGATAGTCGTTGTTATATGGTATCAGAGGGGAAAATTTCGCTTGTAACGGAAGATCATTCACTTGTCAATGAACTTGTAAGACATGGTGAAATTTCAAAAGAAGACGCAGAATATCACCCGAAAAAGAATGTTTTGTTAAGAGCGTTAGGAACAGAAGAAACAGTCGGATTAGATTTGAAAACATTGGTACTTGAGGAAGATGATCAGTTACTTCTTTGCTCTGATGGATTATCTAACAAAGTTTCTATTGCTGATATGCAACAAGTTTTACAGTTAAATGAACAGCTAGAAACTAAGGGACAACGTCTCATTCAATTGGCGAATGATCGTGGCGGGGAAGATAATATCACCCTTGTTCTTATTGATTATGCGGGTTCGACAAACGAAAGTAGGTGAAGTGCAACGTGCTGATTGGAAAACGCTTAAATGACCGTTATAAGCTACTGAAAATGATTGGTGGCGGTGGAATGGCCAATGTGTATTTAGCTCATGATGATATACTAGGCCGAGATGTAGCGGTGAAAATATTAAGACTCGACTATTCAAATAACGAAGAGTTTATTAAACGTTTCCATCGAGAAGCGCAGTCTGTTACAACGTTGTCGCATCCAAATATTGTGAATATGTATGATGTCGGAGAAGAAGATGGTATATATTATCTTGTAATGGAGTATGTACCAGGACAAACATTGAAGCAATACATAATTGAGCGAGGAATGTTACCGATAGGAGAAGCTCTTGATATTATGGAGCAGTTAACATCCGCCATGGCACATGCCCATCATTTTGAAATTGTGCACCGCGATATTAAACCGCACAATATTTTAATTCGAGCTGATGGAGTAATAAAAGTAACAGATTTTGGAATTGCGACAGCTACAAGTGCAACAACAATTACACATACAAATTCAGTACTCGGTTCGGTGCATTATTTATCACCAGAACAAGCACGCGGCGGGATAGCAAATAAACAATCAGATATTTATTCCCTAGGGATTGTTATGTTTGAGTTGTTAACAGGAAGACAACCGTTTTCTGGCGAATCTGCTGTTGCTATAGCTTTAAAACATTTACAAAGTGAAATTCCGTCTCCTAGAAGATGGAACGAAAATATTCCGCAAAGTGTTGAAAATATTATATTGAAGGCAACTGCGAAAGATCCGTTTCATCGATATCAATCTGCCAATGCGATGAAACGAGACATTGAAACTGCGCTTTATCCAGAGAGGATAAATGAGCAGCCATTTTACATACCAGAAGATATGGAAGCGACGAAAGCGATTCCGATTATTCAACAAGAACAATTATTCGAAAATATAACTGATGAAACAATTGTTTTAAAAGGAAGTAAAGTGGATGAACAAAAAAGAAAAGAAGAAATAGAATTAAATAAGAAGAAAAAACGAAGTAATAAATGGCTCAAAATTTTAATTACAACATTTTTACTTTTAGCGATTGGAATAACGTTAGCGCTTACGGTTGTTCCAGGATTCTTTATTCCAAAAGATGTAAAAGTCCCTGATGTAGCTGGTATGAAATATACGACTGCAGTAAATACATTAGTTGAAAAGGGTTTTGAGGTTACGGAACCTAATATTGTATATACAGATGATGTAGAGGTTGGTGGTGTTCTAAAAACAGACCCTGTGGCCGGAAGAGTCGTGAAAGAAAACTCTAAAATTACTATCTATCAATCAGGTGGAAAAAAGAAAAATAAGATGAGTGATCTCACAGGAAAAGATTTTGAGAGTATAAGAACAGAGTTAGAAGAAAAATATAAACAAGTTACAGTATATTATATTGAAGATGATAGGCCAAAAGGTGCAATCGTAGAGCAAATTCCAACGTCTGACCAAATGGTGGTAGAGGCCGAGCAAGAACTGAAAATCTGGGTAAGCAAAGGTCCTTATCAAATTAGACCAGGTGATTTTTCAGGATGGACTGAAAATAGTGTCAATGGTTATTTGAATGAGAGGAAACTAACTCCAGATATAAAACGAGAGTATTCCGATACTGTTGATAAAGGACTTGTCATTTCACAATCTCCAAAACCGGGAACGCCGTTAAAAGAAGGAGATAAAGTGACGATTGTCATCTCAGAAGGTCCTAAGCCGAAAGTAACGAAAACAGTGAAAGTAGATAATATTTCTATTCCGTATGAGTCTTCTATAATAGATGAGAAAAAACCACAAACGATAGAAATTTATAAAGAAGATATGCAACAAAAAATGGATAGACCATTTGAAACTAGAACAATTTTAGAGTCGGCAACTATTTCATTAGAATTTGTAATTCAAGAAGGCACAAAAGGACATTATAAAATTGTGCGAGATGGTGTAACGATTATCGACAAAGAAGTACCTTACCCAACTCAATAATAATGAATTCCATGTTCTGTTTAAAGAGAATGGAATGTATTACTCTTGCCTGTTATGCTATCTACATATAGTAGAAAGTATAACAGGCAAAAATATATGATTCAAAAAGCTATAAAAGTGATACTGCTATAAATAATATTTTAAATTTGATGGTAGGTTAAATATAATAACTTGTATATATGACGGGTTTTGAAATCATTATTTAATAATTTTAATTACAGCTTCACTTTATACAAAATAAAGGAGAATTATATGCCAGAAGGAAAAATTGTAAAAGCTCTAAGTGGGTTTTATTATGTGCAGCATGAAGAGGGGATTACACAATGTCGCGGGCGTGGTGTGTTTAGAAAAAATAAAATTACACCATTGGTAGGAGACCAAGTTGTTTTTCAAGCAGATAATCCAACTGAAGGATACGTGCTTGAAGTATTTGATCGAAAAAATGAACTTGTTAGGCCTCCTATTGCTAATGTTGACCAAGCCATTCTTGTTTTCTCCGCAGTAGAACCAGATTTTAATCCGGGACTGTTAGATCGATTTTTAGTGCTGATCGAATATCATAACATTAAACCGATTATTTGCATTAGTAAGATGGATTTAGTAGATGAAAAAATGAGAGAGACTGTTGAATCTTATGCAAATGACTATCGCGAGATGGGATATGATGTATTATTTACTTCTATAAATACGTCGGAAAGTATTGATATTTTAAAACCATTCTTAGAAGGTTGTGTTTCTGTCGTTGCAGGACAATCAGGTGTTGGAAAATCTTCTATGCTGAACGTTTTACGTCCAGAGTTAGAACTGAAAACGAATGATATTTCCTCGCATTTAGGACGCGGGAAACATACGACAAGACACGTGGAATTGATTGCGATTGGAAGCGGACTAGTGGCAGATACACCTGGTTTTAGTTCACTTGATTTCATAGATATCGAGGTAGAAGATCTTACATATTGTTTTCCAGAGTTGAAAGAAGCGAGCCAATACTGTAAATTTAGAGGGTGTACACATCTTTCTGAACCGAAATGTGCTGTGAAGGCAGCGGTTGAAGAAGGGAAGATTACAGAATATCGTTATAAGAATTACAAACAATTCGTAGAAGAAATTAGAGAGAGAAAGCCGAGGTATTAGTTATGATTAAAATTGCACCATCGATCTTATCAGCAGATTTTTCAAAATTAGGGGAAGAAATTAAAGATGTAGAAAAGGGCGGAGCAGATTACATTCACGTCGATGTAATGGATGGACATTTCGTGCCAAATATTACGATTGGACCATTAATTGTAGAAGCAATCCGTCCGATTACATCGTTACCATTAGATGTACATTTAATGATTGAAAATCCTGATAACTATATCCCGACTTTCGCAAAAGCGGGAGCGGATATTATTACTGTTCATGTAGAGGCGTGCCCTCATTTACATCGTACAATTCAGTTAATTAAATCTCATGGCATTAAAGCGGGGGTTGTATTAAATCCGCATACGCCAGTTTCAGCTATTGAGCATGTATTAGAAGATATCGATATGGTATTACTTATGACAGTAAATCCTGGATTCGGTGGACAGAAATTTATTCATTCTGTATTACCGAAAATTAAACAAGTTGCAGATATGGTTAAAGAGCGCAATCTAGACGTAGAAATTGAAGTTGATGGTGGTGTAAACGCTGAAACAGCAAGACTTTGTGTGGAAGCAGGAGCAAATGTACTTGTAGCTGGATCAGCAGTATACAATCAAAAAGACCGCGGTGAAGCAATTCGTGTCATTCGTGGATAATGAATGAGCGAGTCTTTATCCCAGTGAATCTTCTAGTGTAGTAAGTTTTCACTATTTATAAAGGATAGAGAAAAAATATGTAAAAAGGCAATCTACCGAATGGCAGATTGCCTTTTTACAATAGAAGGGGAAGGAAACATGATTATTCATATTTTAGCGGGAGGTCCTGCGGAATATTGTGCAGATTTTTCTCGATATGAAAATGAGAAAGTAGTGTGGGCGGCAGTTGATAGAGGAGTATATCGTTTATTAAAAGGCGGAATTACTCCAACTGTTGCGTTTGGAGATTACGATTCGGTTACTGAAGAGGAATTAGTATGGATGGGGCAGCAAACAAATGACTTACATATTGTTCCTCGTGAAAAAGATCAAACGGATTTAGAAATTGCGATTAACTGGGCATTAGAACAAAATCCGACATTGATTCGTATTTTTGGTGCTACCGGCGGAAGGTTAGATCACGGTTTAGCAAATATACAGATGCTTTTAAAAGGGTTAGAAGTCGGGATAGAAATGTGCATTGTCGACAATAAAAATGAAATAAGCGTAAAAAAAGTGGGTACACATATAATTGAAGAAAATAAAAATTTCCCTTATGTATCCTTCGTGCCGGTTACTGAAATAGTTGAAGGGATTACATTACTTGGTTTTAAGTATCCTCTAACTAACAAAACAATAGAGTGGGGATCGACACTTTGTATTAGTAATGAACTCGTTGAGGAAAAAGGTACTTTTTCATTTACTTCTGGCATATTAATGGTGATAAGAAGCACTGATTAAAGAAACAATTTTGCTCCTTACATCATATAGTGAACAAGTGGAGTAATGGGGATTAGGAGGGAAACCATGAGATTTTATACAATTAAGTTACCTAAATTTCTTGGTGGAATTGTTCGTGCCATGTTAAATACCTTCAAAAAAGATTAAAAAAAGCACCTATTACCGGTGCTTTTTTCATTGGTATAGTAAAAAAAGAGCCTAGCGGCTCTTTTTTTTATTATTAAACACGTTCGATTTTGCCAGATTTTAATGCTCTAGCAGAAACGTAAACACGTTGAACTTTTCCGTCGATGCGTACGCGAACTTTTTGAAGGTTAGCGCCCCACTTACGTTTTGTAGCGTTCATTGCGTGAGAACGAGAGTTACCAGAACGAGCTTTTCTTCCAGTAATAGCACAAACACGAGCCATTTATATTTCCCTCCCTTGATACCTTACCATACGTAATTTTTCAATGTTAGTCTTTTATGCGATGCTAAAAACACTACTATAATTTAACACAACTAAATAGAGAATGCAACACTGTAGAAAAAAGAAATCAAGAAAAATTACTTGACACTACATATCAATGAAGAAAAGTTGAAATCAAGAAAAATTGCTTGACATATTATAGTGGTACATGTTGTATAATAACAATGGACTATTTTGCTCATCATAAAAAATGTGATTTAAAACATAAAATATGAGAGTGAAAAGAAAGAACGATGGAATTTTCTTTAAAAAGATTATATGATAGTAACTAAAGTAGTCTAACTCACTTTCACCATTTATGAAGGGGGAAAACGAGATGTCAATTGAAATTAAAACGAAGTACGGTCAAATTGATATTAGTACAGATGTAATTGCAACAATTGCTGGAGGTGCCGCGGTAGATTGCTACGGTATCGTAGGTATGGCATCAAAAAATCAGTTAAAAGATGGATTAACAGACATTTTACGAAAAGAAAACTTCACTAGAGGTGTTATCGTTCGTAAAGATGAAGATGAAGTACATATTGATATGTATATTATTGTGAGCTATGGTACGAAAATTTCAGAAGTAGCACATAACGTGCAGACGAAAGTGAAATATACATTAGATCAAACTGTAGGACTAGCAGTAGATTCTGTAAACATCTACGTACAAGGAGTTAAAGTAATAAACTTGTAATGTGCATTAAGGAGGAAAATCTGTGTCAATTCAAAAAATTGATGGAAAACGTTTATCACAAATGATCATTCAAGGAGCGAATAATTTAACAAATAATGTTCAGCTTGTTGATGCATTAAACGTATTTCCAGTTCCAGATGGCGATACCGGTACAAACATGAACTTATCTATGACTTCAGGCGCACGTGAAGTGAAAGCGAATCCTTCACAACATGCTGGTAAAGTCGGCGTAAGTTTAGCCAAAGGATTATTAATGGGAGCTCGTGGTAACTCTGGAGTTATTTTATCTCAGTTATTCCGTGGTTTCTCAAAATCCATTGAACAAAAAGAAGAATTAACAACAGTTGATTTTGCTGCAGCTTTAGAAGCTGGAGTAGAGGCGGCATACAAAGCGGTTATGAAACCGATTGAAGGAACGATTTTAACGGTTGCAAGAGAAACGGGTAAATATGCAGTAACAGTTGCGAAAAAACAGCGCGACTTTGTTTTGTTTATGGAAGACGTTGTGAAAGAAGCGAACGCATCGTTAAATCGTACGCCAGATTTATTACCTGTATTAAAACAAGTTGGCGTTGTAGATAGCGGTGGTAAAGGTCTTGTAGTAGTATACGAAGGATTTTTAGCTGACTTAAAAGGAGAAACGATTTCTTCTGATGCACCTGCCCAACCATCTATGAATGAGATGGTACGAGCAGAACATCACCGTAGTGTACAAAGCCAATTGAGTACAGAAGATATTAAGTATGGATATTGTACGGAGTTCATGGTGAAATTAGAGGCTGAAAAAGTGAAAGAGCATAATTTCTCTGAACAAAAATTCCGTGAAGATATTAGTGTGTATGGTGATTCTCTATTAGTTGTATCTGATGATGAAATTGTAAAAGTTCATATCCATGCAGAGCATCCTGGAGACGCTATGAACTACGGGCAACGTTACGGTAGTTTAATCAAGATTAAAGTAGAGAATATGCGTGAACAGCATACTGCTTTATTAGATGAGCCTGCTATGATGCCTGAGCCAATTAGCCAGTCTAAAGAGAAGCAACCATATGGTATCGTAACTGTAGCTATGGGATCTGGTATTAAAACTTTATTTGAGAGCATTGGCGCTACGAAGGTTATCGAAGGCGGCCAAACGATGAATCCAAGTACGGAGGATATTGTAAAGGCGATTGAAGAAGCGAACGCTGAAAAAATCATCATTTTACCAAATAACGGAAATATCGTGATGGCAGCAGAACAAGCAGCGTCAGTTGTGGATCAAGAAGTGATTGTAGTTCGTTCAAAAACAGTTCCTCAAGGTATGGCTGCAATGTTAGCATTTAATCCAGTTGGAACGTTAGAAGAAAATGAAGAAAACATGAAAGAAGCTTTATCTCATGTGAAAACTGGACAAATTACGTATGCTGTACGGGATACGGAAATTGATGGTGTCGCAATTCAAAAAGATGACTTCATGTGTATTGCAGATGGAAAAATCGTATCAACAAATGCAGAAAAAGTAGGAGCTGCAAAGCAATTACTAGAAGCACTTATTGATGAAGATTCTGAAATCGTAACGATTCTACAAGGTGAAGATGCAACTGATGAAGAAGTAGCTGAGTTAGTTGAATTTGTAGAAGAGAAATTTGAAGATGCAGAAGTAGAAGTACATGCTGGAAACCAACCGGTATATTCTTTCATCTTCTCTGTAGAATAAGAAAAATTCGTTTTGAAAATAAATGGATTACTTACTTGCTAATGGATAAGAAGTAGTAATATGAAGTTTATTACTAGTTTTTATTCAAAAGGCTAGCATATTGAAGATAAAAAAGAGCCTTGCTGCTAATAGTGAGGCTCTTTTCTTTCGTGTTGCTTATGAGGTATTTGAGTAGTTTCTCTTAGAATGCCTATGATAGAATATATAAGGTGAAAGAGAGCGATTACAGATGTCAATCGTGTTAATCGATAATGTATCGAAGAAAATAATGTGACGGAGCGTGAGAATCTTGAATGAAGTTGTACAAGTTCCTGTTACGGATGTAAAGGGAATCGGAGGAGAAACATCTGAATTACTACACGAGATGGGAATTTATACAGTTTCTCATCTATTAGAACATTTTCCGTACCGTTATGAAGATTATGCGATGAAAGATCTTGCTGAAGTCAAGCATGATGAACGTGTAACAGTTGAGGGGAAAGTTCATAGTGCTCCTTTACTGCAATATTATGGGAAGAAAAAGTCGCGCCTTACGGTTCGTGTCCTCGTCGGTCGTTATTTAATTACAGCTGTATGTTTTAATAGACCGTACTATAAGCAGAAGTTAACTTTAGATGAAACGGTAACGATAACAGGTAAATGGGATCAGCACCGTCAAACGATTGCGGTATCTGAGCTTCATTTTGGACCTGTTGTACGTCAACAAGAAGTTGAACCTGTATACTCAGTGAAGGGGAAACTTACAGTAAAACAGATGCGCCGCTTTATTGCACAAGCGTTAAAGGAGTATGGAGACTCTATAGTCGAAGTGCTGCCTGATGGATTGCTAAGTCGATATAAATTACTGCCACGTTATGAAGCGCTCAAGGCGCTTCATTTCCCGGCAGGGCAGGAAGATTTAAAACAAGCGCGTCGCCGTTTTGTATATGAGGAATTTTTCTTATTTCAGCTGAAAATGCAAACATTACGGAAGATGGAGAGGGAAAATTCGAAAGGGACGGAAAAAGAAATTCCTTTAGCAGAATTGCAAGAGTTTATCGATGCACTTCCGTTTCCGTTAACTGGCGCGCAACGCCGGGTTGTAGATGAAATTATGAAAGATATGACATCTCCTTATCGAATGAATCGTTTGTTACAAGGTGATGTAGGTTCTGGTAAAACGGTTGTTGCAGCAATTGGCCTTTATGCAGCGAAATTAGCACATTATCAAGGTGCTTTAATGGTTCCTACAGAAATTTTAGCAGAACAACATTATCAATCACTTGCAGAGACGTTCTCACACTTTGGTATGAAAGTTGAATTGTTAACAAGTTCAGTTAAAGGCGTGAGACGTCGAGAGATTTTGGCGAAATTAGAACAAGGAGAAATAGATATTCTTGTTGGAACACATGCTTTAATTCAAGATGAAGTTATCTTTCATAGGTTAGGTCTCGTTATTACTGATGAGCAACATCGATTTGGTGTAGCGCAGCGACGAGTTTTAAGAGAGAAAGGTGAAAGCCCGGACGTATTATTTATGACGGCGACCCCAATTCCGCGTACGTTAGCAATTACTGCATTTGGGGAGATGGATGTTTCTATAATCGATGAGATGCCAGCTGGTAGAAAGGTAATTGAAACATACTGGGCAAAACATGATATGTTAGATCGAGTTCTCGGTTTTGTGGAGAAGGAGATAAAAAAAGGAAGACAAGCATATGTTATTTGTCCCCTTATTGAAGAATCAGAGAAACTTGATGTGCAAAATGCAATCGACTTACATAGCATGCTGACTCATCATTATCAAGGGAAATGTCAAGTCGGATTAATGCATGGGAGATTATCATCTCAAGAAAAAGAAGAGATAATGGGACAATTTAGTGAAAATAAAGTGCAAATTCTTGTATCGACAACAGTAGTTGAAGTAGGTGTGAACGTACCGAATGCGACTGTAATGGTTATTTATGATGCGGAGCGTTTCGGTTTATCGCAGCTTCATCAGCTGAGAGGGCGTGTTGGCCGTGGTAGTGAACAGTCGTATTGTTTATTAATCGCGGATCCAAAATCGGAAACGGGAAAAGAGCGAATGCGTATTATGACCGAAACGAATGATGGATTTGTATTGTCAGAAAAAGATTTAGAGTTAAGAGGTCCTGGAGATTTCTTTGGAAGTAAGCAAAGTGGTTTACCAGAATTCAAGGTTGCTGATATGGTACATGATTATCGAGCGTTAGAAACAGCTAGACAAGATGCGGCGTTACTAGTAGATTCAGAAGCGTTTTGGCATAATGATCAATATGCTTCACTGCGTACGTATCTAGACGGAACGGGTGTGTTCCAGGGAGAGAAGCTTGATTAAAGGGAGGCAACGAAAGTTTTTGTTGCATTCTACTTTTAATGATTATATACTACTGTTAGTACCTAGTCATAAAAATGGATGGTGCGGTATGAAAAAAAGAAGAAGTAAAAAAGAAAGACAAGAATTATTACAACAAACTATAGAAACGAATCCTTTTATTACGGATGAAGATTTAGCAGAAAAATTTCAAGTGAGTATACAAACTGTACGTCTTGATCGTATGGAATTATCTATTCCTGAATTAAGAGAAAGAATTAAACATGTAGCTACAAAGCAACATGAAGAAGATGTGAAATCTTTACCGCTAGAAGAGGTTGTCGGAGAAATTATCGATATAGAATTAGATAGACATGCGATTTCTATCTTTGAAGTGAAGGTAGAACACGTATTTAAAAGAAATCAAATTGCCCGTGGGCATCATTTGTTTGCACAAGCAAACTCACTAGCTGTTGCGGTTATTGATGAAGAATTAGCTTTAACTGCAAAGTCTACCATTCGATACATTCGTCCTGTAAAATTAGGGGAGCGTGTCGTTGCGAAAGCGCGCGTTGAAGATGTAGAGAATGATAAAGGACGGACGGTTGTCAAAGTGCGTAGCTTTGTTGGAGAAGAACTTGTTTTTACAGGCACTTTTGAAATGTATCGATCTAGTAATTATAGTGAGGAAGGTAACAACTTATGAAAATCGCAATAGATGCAATGGGCGGCGATCATGCTCCAAAGGCTGTCGTACTAGGAGCAATGAAAGCTATTAAGGAATATTCTGATTTACATATTACGTTAGTAGGGAAAGAAGAGGAAATTCGTCAATACTTAACGAGTGAAGAACGAATTGCTATACTCCATACAGATGAAAAAATAGAATCGACAGATGAACCAGTAAGAGCGGTTCGTCGAAAAAAACAAGCTTCAATGGTACTAGCGGCGCAGCAAGTGAAAGACGGTGTAGCGGATGCTTGTATATCAGCTGGTAGTACAGGAGCTTTAATGGCGGCTGGATTGTTTGTTGTAGGTCGTATGGAAGGGATTGAGCGACCGGCTTTATCCCCTACAATGCCAACTGTTGATGGAGAAGGTTTTGTTATGTTAGATGTTGGAGCGAACGTTGATGCAAAACCAATTCATTTATATCAATATGCAGTAATGGGATCTGTATACGCAGAGAAAGTAAGAGGAATTAAAAATCCTCGCGTTGGACTTTTAAACGTTGGAACAGAGGATGGCAAAGGGAACGAGCTTTCAAAACAAGTCTTTGCAATGCTTAAGGATGCCCCGATTAATTTCGTTGGGAACGTTGAATCAAGAGATTTATTGCAAGGTGTAGCAGATGTTGTTGTATGTGATGGTTTTACAGGCAATGTAGCACTGAAATCATTAGAAGGAACAGCGCTTGCATTATTCTCTATGTTAAAAGAGCAGTTAATGAGTTCGTTTACGACCAAATTAGCAGCAGCGGTATTAAAACCAAAACTTATGGTATTAAAAGATAAAATGGATTATTCGGAGTATGGAGGGGCGGCATTATTTGGATTGAAAGCTCCTGTCGTTAAGGCTCACGGTTCTTCTAATGACCAATCGATATTTAGTGCGATTCGTCAAACGAGAGAAATGGTAGCAAAAGAAGTGATTCCTACTATTTCAAGCGTAATGGAGAAAGAGCCACTCCAATAAGAGGAGGATTTGAAGTGGGAAAACTAGCATTTCTTTTTCCAGGCCAAGGTTCACAGGCAGTTGGAATGGGTAAACAGTTAGCAGAGAATAATAAAGAGGTTGCAAATGTGTTTGCAAAAGCAGATGAGGTGTTGCAAGATTCACTTTCAGAAGTGATTTTTGAAGGGCCACAGGAAAAGCTTACGTTAACGACAAATGCGCAGCCGGCCTTATTAACAACGAGTTTTGCTATTTTGACAGCTTTGAAAGAGTATGATATTACACCAGACTTTGTCGCAGGACATAGTTTAGGCGAATATAGTGCCCTTGTAGCAGCAGGTGCAATAAATTTTGAAGACGCTGTTTATGCTGTAAGGAAACGTGGGGAATATATGGAAGAAGCTGTTCCTGGCGGAGAAGGTGCAATGGCGGCTATTTTAGGTGCTGATCCACATATGCTGAAACAAGTTACAGAAGAAGTAACAAGTGAGGGATATGCAGTACAAATCGCTAACATGAATAGTACGAAGCAAATTGTGATTTCTGGAACAAAGCAAGGAGTCGAGATTGCTTCTCAAAGAGCGAAAGAAAATGGTGCAAAGAGAGCAATTCCGCTTAAGGTAAGTGGACCGTTCCATTCTTCGCTTATGAAGCCAGCAGCGGAAAAATTCCAAAGTGTCTTAAATGAAATTACAATTCAAGATACGAACATTCCGGTTATCGCAAATGTAACAGCGGACGTTATTACAAGTGGTGCACATATTCAAGAAAAGTTAATCGAGCAGCTCTATTCACCTGTCTTATGGTACCCATCTATTGAATATATGGTGAATCAAGGGGTAGATACATTTATTGAGATTGGACCTGGGAAAGTACTTGCTGGACTTATGAAGTCAATAGATTCATCAGTGAAAGCATATGCGATATACGATGAAGAAACATTGAAAGATACCATTTCAAATTTGAGAGGAGAAAACTGATGTTAAAAGGGAAAGTAGCATTAGTAACTGGTGCTTCACGTGGAATTGGTCGTGCGATTGCGATTGATTTAGCGAAACAAGGGGCAAATGTTGTAGTAAATTATGCTGGTAATGAGCAAAAGGCAAATGAAGTAGTTGATGAAATCAAGAAATTAGGTTCGGATGCAATTGCAGTAAGAGCAGATGTTGCAAATGCTGAAGATGTTACAAATATGGTGAAACAAACTGTAGATACATTTGGACAAGTTGATATTCTTGTAAATAATGCAGGTGTAACAAAAGATAATTTATTAATGCGTATGAAAGAAGAAGAATGGGATACAGTTATTAATACAAACCTAAAAGGTGTATTCTTATGTACGAAGGCAGTATCTCGATATATGATGCGTCAACGTCATGGACGTATTGTTAATATCGCTTCTGTTGTTGGAGTAACGGGTAATCCAGGACAAGCAAACTATGTTGCTGCTAAAGCAGGTGTAATTGGATTAACAAAAACATCAGCAAAAGAGTTAGCGAGCCGTAATATTACTGTAAATGCAATTGCTCCTGGGTTTATTGCGACAGATATGACAGACGTATTAGATGAAAATGTAAAAGCTGAAATGTTAAAATTAATTCCTGCAGCTCAGTTTGGTGAAGCGCAAGATATCGCAAATGCTGTAACGTTTTTTGCTTCTAATCAAAGCAAATATATTACAGGTCAAACGTTAAATGTTGATGGCGGTATGGTAATGTAATAAAAGAATTGATTTCAACTAGTTTTTTTGGCTAATATTTAATATAATATTTGAGGGGAGGTGAATGGAATGGCAGATGTTTTAGAGCGTGTAACAAAAATCATCGTTGATCGTTTAGGTGTAGAAGAAACTGAAGTAGTACCAGCTGCGAGCTTTAAAGAAGATTTAGGTGCAGACTCCCTAGATGTAGTAGAACTTGTAATGCAATTGGAAGATGAATTTGAAATGGAAATTTCTGATGAAGATGCTGAAAAGATTGCTACTGTTGGCGATGCTGTGACTTACATAGAGAGTCATCTATAATGCTTAAGTGAAGTCCCGTTTTTTAGCGGGGCTTCTCGGCTTATATCTGGAGGGACCTATGCCGTACCGAAAACATAGAGAAAAAAAATACGAAACAAAATATCGTGAAGCGTTTAAAGTATTTCAAGAAGAGATAGGTATTACGTTTTCAGATGAAAAATTATTGATTCAAGCATTTACGCATTCATCGTATGTGAATGAGCATCGAAAAAAACCACATGAAGACAATGAGCGTCTCGAATTTCTTGGAGATGCAGTATTGGAACTTACTGTGTCGCAGTATCTGTTTCAAAAATATCCGACAATGAGCGAAGGAGAGTTAACAAAATTACGTGCAGCTATTGTATGTGAACCATCTCTTGTTCGTTTTGCAAACGAGTTGTCATTTGGTAGCCTTGTTTTATTAGGTAAAGGTGAGGAAATGACAGGTGGACGTGAACGACCAGCTTTATTAGCGGATGTCTTTGAAGCGTTTATTGGTGCCCTTTATCTTGATCAAGGGTTAGAAACAGTATGGGGCTTCTTAAAAGAAATTGTATACCCTAAAATTAATGAAGGTGCTTTTTCTCATGTGATGGATTATAAGAGTCAATTACAAGAGTTGATTCAGCGTGATGGTAGTGGCAATATTGAGTATCAAATTTTGCAAGAAAAAGGACCAGCTCACAATCGAGAATTTGTGTCACGTGTTACGTTAAATAACGTGGCTTTAGGTCTTGGTAGTGGCAAGTCGAAAAAAGAAGCAGAGCAACAAGCTGCTGCAGAAGCGTTGAAAAAGTTAAAAGAACAACTATAAGGAATCCCCCTTTGAATGAGGGGGATTCCTTGTGCATAGAATGAAACTTTCCTTTCGTTTGTAAATGAAAGGAAAGGAAATCCGTATAATAGTTTGTTTTTGTATAAACAACATTTGTGGCAACGGAGAATAGGAGGAAGGCCTTTCGTGTTTTTAAAAAGATTAGAAATAGCAGGATTTAAGTCTTTTGCTGAGCGTGTATCTGTTGATTTCGTCCCAGGTGTAACGTCTGTAGTAGGACCTAATGGAAGCGGGAAAAGTAATATTACTGATGCCATTCGCTGGGTACTTGGTGAACAATCGGCAAAATCATTACGTGGTGCAAAGATGGAAGATATTATTTTTGCAGGTAGTGATACGAGAAGAGCAGTTAATGTTGCTGAAGTAACGATAACTTTAAATAATGAAGATCAACGTTTACCGATTGAATATAATGAGGTGTGTGTAACGCGTCGTGTATCTCGTTCTGGTGATAGTGACTTTTATATTAATAAACAATCATGTAGATTGAAAGATATTATCGATTTATTTATGGACTCTGGTATGGGAAGAGAAGCTTTTTCGATTATTAGCCAGGGGAAAGTTGAAGAGATTTTAAGTAGTAAATCGGAAGAACGTCGTGGTGTATTTGAAGAAGCGGCAGGAGTGCTGAAATACAAACTTCGTAAAAAGAAAGCTGAAGGAAAATTAGCAGACACACAAGAAAACTTAAATCGTGTACAAGATATAATTCACGAATTAAGTAGTCAAGTAGAGCCTTTAGAAAGACAAGCTTCTATTGCGAAAGATTATCTAGAGAAAAAAGAAGAGTTAGAGAAAGTAGAAGCGGCGCTTATTGTACATGAAATTGAAGAATTACATGAGAAATGGGAGGCGCTTCGAAATCAGTTTGGGCATAATAAAGACGAAGAAGCGAAAATGTCAACGCATTTACAAAAAGGCGAAGAAGAGCTAGAGGAATTACGAGGCCAATTGCAAGCAGTAGATGAGTCTGTAGATTCCTTGCAAGAAGTACTTCTTCTTTCTAGTAAAGAACTAGAAAAGTTAGAAGGGCAGCGTGAGTTATTAAAAGAGAGAAAGCAAAATGCAACGACGCATTGTGCGCAACTCGAACAGTTAATTGTTGAATTAACAGCGAAAGCTACAAGTTATGATGGTGAAATAGACTCAAGTACAGAAGTGTTAATGCAGTTTGTAAATCAAGTAAAAGAGTTGGAGACGAAATTGCATGATAATGAGCAATTGCTTGCAACGTTTGCTGACAATTTAGAGGAACAAATTGAGAATTTAAAAGGTGACTATATTGAACTTTTAAATCAACAAGCTAGTCATCGCAATGAATTATCTATGATTGAAGAACAATCTAAACAACAAAACTCTAAAAATGAACGCCTCGATGAAGAAAATGCAAAATATGTAGAAATGCGTATGGAAATTACAGCGAAAAAGACGAAACTGGTGGAAAGTTATGAACAAGTGAAAGAAAAAGTAGCTGGAATCCTTTCACATATACAAAAGACAGAAGCGGCACTTGGGAAATGCAAGACGCAGTATAGTGAAAACGAAACAAAACTGTATCAAGCGTATCAATTTGTACAACAGGCACGTTCTCGAAAAGAAATGTTAGAGGAGATGCAAGAAGATTACTCTGGTTTCTATCAAGGGGTACGTGAAGTATTAAAAGCTAGAGAAAATAGGTTGCAAGGTATTGAGGGTGCTGTTGCAGAACTGCTAACGGTACCGAAAGAATATGAAGTTGCAATGGAAATTGCTCTAGGTGCAGCGATGCAACATATTGTCGTACAAAAAGAAGAGCATGCTCGTAATGCAATTGCATTTTTAAAACAAAATAAACATGGACGAGCAACGTTTTTACCACAAGCTGTTATTAAAAGTAGATCGTTATCATTTGATCAATTGCGTATTGTAAATCAACACCCATCATTTGTAGGTGTAGCAGCAGAACTTGTGCAGTATAACAATAAATATGAAAATGTAGTTTCGAATTTATTAGGTACTGTTATCGTTGCAAAAGATTTACGCGGGGCGAATGAGTTGGCGAAACAACTACAATACCGTTATCGTATTGTAACAATCGAAGGTGATGTAGTGAACCCTGGCGGTTCTATGACAGGTGGAGCAGTAAAACAGGCGAAATCTTCTTTATTAGGGCGTCAACGTGAGCTAGAAGAGTGGACGAACAAGTTAACTGATATGGAAGAAAAAACGACGAAGTTAGAAAACTTTGTTAAAGCAGTAAAGCAAGAAATTCAAGAAAAAGAAGTGCAAATACGTGAACTAAGACAAAGCGTAGAGGTAGAGCGCGTAGATGAACAGAAATTAAGAGAAGAAATTAGTCGCTTGGAATTAGAAGAACATCGTATTAATGATCGTTTATCTATTTATGATTTAGAAATTGAAGGGTTCTTGCAAGATCAAGTGAAAATACAAGGGCGTAAAGAAGAGTTAGAAAAGATTTTAGCGACTCTACAAGTTGAGATTACGGAATTAGATAGCAAAATCGTAGCTTTAACAAAACAAAAAAGCGAGCAGCATTCTTCGAAAGAAAAAGTTCAAAAAGAAATGACTGAGTTAAAAGTGTTGGCAGCTGAAAAGCAACAACGCTTATCTAATCAAAAAGAAAAAGTTGAACGATTGACGAAGGAAAAAGAAGAAACGGATGCAACGCTTCTCAAAACAAAAGAGGATTTAGCATTCTTAAAACAAGAAATGACATCGAATTCAAGTGGTGAAGAGCAAATTACGAATATGATTGAGAAGAAAGCATATGATCGTAATCAAACTTCAGAGTTAATTCGCTCTCGTCGCGAACAACGTGTATCGTTACAAGAGAGAGTAGAACAGTTAGAGCGTAATTTGAAAGAAACAACAGGTAAACATAAATACATTCTTGAGATGTTGAAAGATCAAGAAGTAAAAATTAACCGACTTGATGTAGAGTTAGAAAATAGATTACAACATTTACGTGAAACATATACGATTTCGTTTGAAGCGGCAAAACTGAAGTATACAATGGTGATGCCTGCCGAGGACGCACGTAAAAAGGTGAAACTAATTAAACTATCCATCGAAGAGTTAGGCACAGTAAATCTAGGCGCAATTGAAGAGTATGAGCGTGTAGCAGAGCGTCATACGTTCTTACTAGAGCAAAAAGAGGACCTAGAAGAAGCGAAAACGACATTGCACCAACTTATTACTGAAATGGATGAAGAAATGAAAAAACGCTTTTCTACTACGTTTGAAGGAATTCGAATGGAGTTTCAATCGGTATTCTCTGAATTATTCGGAGGCGGTAGAGCGGATTTAGTCATGACAAATCCAGAGGACTTATTAAATACGGGTATTGATATCGTAGCGCAACCGCCAGGGAAGAAACTGCAAAACTTAGGTTTACTTTCAGGTGGAGAGCGTGCTTTAACAGCAATTGCGCTGTTATTTGGTATTTTAAAAGTGCGCCCAGTCCCATTCTGTGTACTAGATGAGGTAGAGGCTGCTCTTGATGAAGCAAACGTTGCCCGTTTTGCCCAGTATTTAAAGAAATTTAGTGATGAGACACAGTTTATTGTAATTACACATAGAAAAGGTACAATGGAAGAGTCTGACGTATTGTACGGTGTAACGATGCAAGAGTCAGGGGTATCTAAACTTGTCTCGGTTCGTTTAGATGATGGAGAAGAACTAGTTGCAAGCAAATAGGAAGGATGGGACAGTATGAGCTTTTTTAAAAAACTAAAAGAAAAAATTTCAAAACAAACAGATACGGTAACAGAGAAGTTTAAACAAGGATTAGAAAAAACGAGAAATTCATTTGCAGATAAAGTAAATGATTTAGTCTTTCGTTACCGTAAAGTAGATGAAGATTTCTTCGAAGAATTAGAAGAAATTTTAATCGGCGCGGACGTTGGCGTTTCAACAGTGATGGAATTAATTGATCAATTGAAAGAAGAAGTACAACGCCGTAACATTCAAGATCCAAAAGAAGTACAAGCTGTTATTTCAGAAAAACTAATAGAAATTTATAAAGGCGACAGCGACTTTACTAATGAAATTAATATGCAAAAAGATGGCTTGACAGTTGTTTTATTTGTTGGTGTTAATGGTGTAGGTAAAACGACAACAATTGGTAAGATGGCTCATAAGTTTAAATCAGAAGGTAAGTCTGTCTTATTAGCGGCAGGAGATACGTTCCGTGCTGGAGCGATTGAACAATTAGAAGTATGGGGCAATCGCGTTGGTGTAGAAGTGATTAAACAAGGATCAGGGTCTGACCCAGCAGCGGTTATGTATGATGCTGTACAAGCCGCAAAAGCACGTAACGTAGACGTATTATTATGTGATACAGCAGGACGTTTGCAAAATAAAGTGAACTTAATGAAAGAGTTAGAGAAAGTAAAGCGTGTAATTGAGCGTGAAGTACCGGGAGCTCCTCATGAAGTATTACTTGTTATTGATGCTACAACAGGACAAAATGGTTTAAGTCAAGCGAAAACATTCCGTGAAGCAACGAATGTTACTGGTATTGTTTTAACGAAGTTAGATGGAACTGCTAAAGGTGGTATTGTAGTAGCGATTCGTAACGAAATGGATGTACCAGTGAAATTTGTTGGATTAGGAGAGCAAATGGATGATTTGCAGCAGTTCGATCCAGAACAATATGTGTATGGTTTATTTGCGAACTTAGTAGAAACAGAAGAAGTATAAGTGAAAGAAGCGGTAATTTCCGCTTCTTTTTCTATAAAAATATGTGATGTTAAGAAAAAAACTTGACACTCTTTTGTACTCCATGTAAACTAATTCATGTAAAGGGAAATCACTTAACAAAGGATGATCCAACATGCTCGAAAAAACAACGAGAATGAACTATTTATTTGATTTTTATCAATCGTTGTTAACGCAAAAACAAAGAAGTTATATGTCGCTTTATTATCTAGATGATTTATCTCTTGGTGAAATTGCGGAAGAATTTGATGTAAGTCGCCAAGCCGTGTATGATAACATTAAACGGACTGAAGCGATGCTTGAAGAATATGAAGAAAAATTAGTATTACTTCAAAAGTTTCAAGAGCGACAGCGACTTGTTGCAAAGCTAAAACAGCTAATCAGCGAAGAAGAGCATGTGAATGAAGAAATGAAACAAGTTGTTGAAGCTATCGAAAAATTAGATTAGGAGGGCGGCAATATGGCATTTGAAGGATTAGCCGACCGACTTCAACAGACGATGCAAAAAATCCGCGGCAAAGGAAAAGTTTCTGAAGCCGATGTGAAAGAAATGATGAGAGAAGTTCGTCTAGCTCTTTTAGAAGCAGACGTTAACTTTAAAGTAGTAAAAGATTTTGTAAAGCGTGTGTCTGAACGTGCTGTCGGACAAGATGTAATGAAAAGTTTGACACCTGGACAACAAGTAATTAAAGTTGTACAGGAAGAACTTACAGAACTTATGGGCGGAGAGCAAAGCAAAATTGCTGTTGCTAATAAGCCACCGACTGTTATTATGATGGTTGGTCTGCAAGGTGCAGGTAAAACAACGACGACAGGTAAGCTTGCGAATTTGCTTCGTAAAAAGCATAATCGTAAACCTATGCTTGTTGCGGCGGATATTTACCGTCCTGCAGCGATTAAACAGCTTGAAACATTAGGGAAGCAATTGGACATGCCTGTATTCTCTTTAGGAGATCAAGTAAGTCCTGTTGAAATTGCGAAACAAGCGATTGCAAAAGCAAAAGAAGATCATCACGATTATGTTTTAATTGATACAGCAGGTCGCCTGCATATTGATGAAGAACTAATGGATGAATTAGCGAAAGTGAAAGAAGTTGCGAAACCGGATGAAATTTTCCTTGTTGTCGATGCGATGACAGGACAAGACGCGGTTAATGTTGCACAAAGTTTCCATGAACAGTTAGGTTTAACTGGGGTTGTATTAACAAAACTAGATGGTGATACGCGCGGTGGTGCGGCATTATCTATTAAAGCTGTTACAAATACACCAATTAAATTTGCTGGTATGGGTGAAAAACTAGATGCACTTGAAGCGTTCCATCCAGAACGTATGGCATCCCGTATTTTAGGGATGGGAGACGTCTTAACGTTAATTGAAAAAGCGCAAGCTACAGTTGATGAAGAGAAAGCAAAAGAACTTGAGCAAAAAATGCGTACACTTTCGTTTACGCTTGACGATTTCCTAGAACAACTTGGACAAGTGCGTCAACTTGGACCGCTTGATGAATTGTTAGGAATGCTTCCTGGTGCAAATAAAATTAAAGGGCTGAAAAATGCACAAGTTGATGAAAAACAAATTGGGCATATTGAGGCAATTATTCGTTCTATGACTAAATTAGAGCGAGAACAACCGGAAATAATCAATGCTAGTCGCAAAAAGCGCATTGCCAAAGGTAGCGGTACAACGGTACAAGAAATCAATCGTTTAATCAAGCAATTTGATGATATGAAAAAGATGATGAAAACGATGACTGGAATGCAAAAAGGTAAGAAAAAAGGACTAGGTGGATTGAAGTTTCCATTCATGTAAGGAAAAAAGATGGCTCTGTTAAGAAAAAATACTTTACAAAGCAATAGTCTTTTTGCTAATATAATTATCTGTGTGAAATAAATTCGGAGGTGCTTTATAAATGGCAGTTAAAATTCGTTTAAAACGTATGGGAGCTAAAAAAACTCCTTTCTATCGTGTAGTTGTTGCAGATTCTCGTTCTCCTCGTGACGGACGTTTCATTGAGGAAATCGGTACTTACAATCCGGTTGCTCAACCAGCTGAAGTTAAGATCAACGAAGAAGCAGCATTAAAATGGTTAGGAAATGGTGCTAAACCATCTGATACAGTTCGTAACTTATTCTCTAACCAAGGTATCATGGAGAAATTCCACTTATCTAAACAAGGTAAGTAATTGAGGCAATGACTATGAAGAAGTTAGTCGAGACGATTGTCAAGCCTCTTGTCGATTATCCTGAAGATGTAAAAGTTACACAGGAACTTTACAACGGAGAGATAAAGTATCGATTAACTGTACATCCTGAGGATGTTGGAAAAGTCATTGGAAAGCAAGGCAAAGTTGCGAAAGCAATTCGAATGCTCTTGTATTCAGTGGGACATCATAATGATGAAAAAGTAACACTGGAAATTCAATAAACGTAAAAAGGGCGAGGAGTTATTTCCTCTCCCTTTTTTAACATTTAAAGAGAAGTTGCATGTTCCATATGTGAAATGGGGATGCTTAATTTATATAGAAACCAGGGGTGAAATACTATTTATGACAAAATGGTTTAATGTAGGGAAAATTGTAAATACTCATGGCGTAAGAGGAGAAATTCGTGTAGTTTCTCGTACTGATTTTCCAGAAGAGCGATATAAAGTAGGAAATACATTATACATATCGAATGAAAAAGGTGGAGAGCCTTTCCCAGTAAAGATTACTTCTCATCGTCAACATAAAACATTTGATTTATTGACATTTGAAGGATATGGGAATGTAAATGAAGTAGAACAGTTTAAAGGATCTCTTTTAAAAGTGCCTGAAGATCAATTAGGCGAACTAGCTGAAGGTGAATACTACTATCATGAAATTATTGGTTGCAACGTTGTAACGGAAGAAGGAGAAGCGTTAGGGACAATAAAAGAAATTTTATCTCCCGGTGCAAATGATGTTTGGGTTATTAAAAGTCCAAAAGGTCAAGATCTGTTAATTCCTTATATTGATGATGTTGTACTTCAAGTTAACATTGAGAATAAATTAGTAACCATTCATGTAATGGAAGGGCTGCTATAATGAAAATTGACATTTTAACATTGTTTCCAGATATGTTTACAGGTGTGTTTGGATCTTCAATTTTAAAGAAAGCACAAGAAAAAGAAGCGGTAGAGCTTCGTGTTGTCAATTTCCGCGACTATACAACGAGTAAGCATAATAGTGTAGATGATTATCCGTATGGTGGTGGTGCTGGGATGGTATTAACCCCTCAGCCTATCTTTGATGCAGTGGAAAAGTTAACGAAGGAAACAGAACGTAAACCGAGAGTTGTCTTAATGTGTCCACAAGGAGAGCGTTTTACGCAAAAGAAAGCAGAAGAGCTTGCTGAAGAAGAGCATGTTATTTTTGTGTGTGGTCATTATGAAGGGTACGACGAACGAATTCGTGAACATCTCGTAACAGATGAAATTTCTATCGGCGACTACGTATTAACAGGTGGAGAGTTAGCCTCTATGGTTATAACTGATAGTGTCGTACGTCTCTTGCCAGGAGTACTAGGAAATCATGCTTCACAAGTCGAGGATTCGTTTAGTACAGGTTTATTAGAGCATCCTCATTATACACGTCCAGCTGATTTTCGTGGTATGAAAGTGCCCGATGTATTAATGTCAGGAAATCATAAAAATATTGATGAGTGGCGACATAAAGAATCGTTGCGTCGTACGTACACGCGTAGACCGGATTTACTAGAAGAACGAGAATTGTCTAAGCAAGAAAAGAAGTGGCTAGAACAGATTAAAGAAGGTAAATAAGGGCTTGATATATTTTCTATTGCAACAGTCCTAGCAATATGCTATTATAACACTTGTGCTGCTGAAATCAGTGGCCGTATTAACGATGTTCCGCTGTAATTTATTAAGACTTTATAAGAGCATCTGTTTAAAGGAGAGAATTTAATATGCAACAATTAATCGCAGAAATTACAAAAGGCCAATTAAAAACTGACCTTCCTTCATTCCGTCCTGGAGACACTTTACGTGTACACGTAAAAGTAGTTGAGGGAACTCGTGAAAGAATTCAGCTTTTCGAAGGTGTTGTAATTAAACGTCGTGGTGGCGGAATCAGTGAAACATTCACAGTTCGTAAGATTTCTTACGGTGTAGGTGTTGAGCGTACATTCCCAGTTCACACGCCAAGAATCGCGAAAATCGAAGTACTTCGCCGTGGTAAAGTACGTCGTGCTAAGTTATACTACTTACGTAACCTTCGCGGTAAAAAAGCACGTATTAAAGAAATTCGATAAGACATGTATGGGAGCTTGTAAATGCACAAGCTCCCTTTTTCCAATCTATATAAAATTTTGATATAATACGAGCAGCTTACATAATCGTGTGGAGGAGAAAAGCATGAAGAAAGAAAAAAGTTCACTTTGGGAATGGATCAAGGCAATTTTGATTGCTGTTGTATTAGCGGGTGTTATTAGACAGTTTTTCTTTGCGCCAATTCTCGTAGATGGAGTATCGATGGCATCTACTTTACATGATCGCGATCGAATGATTGTCAATAAAATTGGTTATCACATAGGAGACCCGAAACGATTTGATATTATTGTATTCCGAGCAACGGAAGATAAGGATTATATTAAGCGTATTATCGGCCTTCCAGGCGATGAAATAGAGTATCGTAATGATAAACTGTATGTAAACGGAAAGGCTTATGAGGAGCCGTATTTAGACAAGCAGAAAAAGCAACTTGCTGATGGACCGCTTACATATGATTTTACTCTTGAAGAAATGACAGGGAAGAAAACTGTTCCAGAAGGTCAGTTATTTGTTTTAGGTGATAATCGTCGTTTTAGTAAAGATAGCCGTTCGATTGGTACAATTTCAATGGACCAAGTAATCGGAAAAGCAAATATACTATATTGGCCGTTAAAAGACGCTCGTATTGTGAAATAAAAGAAAAAGAAGGTGGCAACATGGTAATTCAATGGTTCCCGGGCCATATGGCAAAGGCTAGACGCCAAGTAACAGAAAAATTAAAGTTAATTGATGTTGTAATTGAGCTTGTAGATGCTCGATTACCTTTATCTTCTCGAAATCCGATGATTGATGAGATTATTACACATAAACCGAGGCTTGTTGTTTTAAATAAAGCAGATATGGCAGATGATCGTTTAACAAAGCAATGGATCGCATATTTTAAAGAAAACGGCCATATGGCAATTTCAATTAACGCACAAGCTGGACAAGGTATGAAAGAAATTGCAGCGGCTTGTAAAGTGTTAGTGAAAGAGAAATTTGATAAAATGGTTGCAAAAGGTATTAGACCGAGAGCGATTCGTGCATTAATCGTAGGTATACCGAATGTTGGTAAATCTACGTTAATTAATAAATTAGCAAAGAAAAATATTGCTAAAACAGGAGATCGTCCTGGTGTGACAACAGCTCAACAATGGATTAAAGTTGGGAAAGAAATGGAACTGTTAGATACACCTGGTATTTTATGGCCTAAATTTGAAGATCAATTAGTGGGTCTTCGATTAGCGACAACAGGCGCAATTAAAGATTCAATTTTAAATTTGCAAGATGTTGCTGTTTACGCACTACGTTTTATGGAGAAACATTATCCAGAACGTTTGAAAGAGCGATATAATTTAAATGAGATTCCAGAAGATATTGTGGAGTTATTCGATGCAATTGGAAAAAATAGAGGCTGTTTAATGGGCGGCGGAATGATTGATTATGATAAAACATCTGAACTTGTACTTCGTGAGCTTCGTGGTGGGAAACTTGGAAAAATGACGTTCGAAACACCAGAAGAGTTTGCAGAGCAAACAGAAGATGTAGAAAAAGTAGAAGAAGTATAAGACGTGCGTTTGTACGTCTTTTCTTTTTTGTATATAAAGGGAGTGGCAGGAATGCAAAAAGTGACGATTCAAGAAGCAGAACATTTACTGCAAGAAATTATAAGTGAAGAGGACGACCGTTTTCAAACTTTAATGAAAGATGAGCGAAAAGGGGTGCAAAAGCTCATTTTAAAGTGGTATAAACAAAAAGAGTTAGCGCAAAAGGAAAAAGAAAAATTTTTAGAAATGTCTAAGTATGAAAATGCGTTACGTGAAAAAGGTCTCACATATATCGCAGGTATAGATGAAGTAGGTCGTGGACCGCTAGCTGGGCCTGTTGTGACGGCAGCTGTTGTCCTTCCGGAAGATTTTTATATTCCAGGGTTAAATGATTCGAAAAAGCTGAGTGAGGCGAAGCGAGAGCGTTTTTATGATGAGATTAAAACACAAGCAATTGCCATTGGAGTTGGAATTGTATCACCGCAAGTGATTGATGAGATAAACATTTATCAAGCGACGAAACAAGCGATGTTAGATGCTGTTGCGAATTTAGCTTGTACACCAGAATATTTATTAATTGATGCGATGAAACTCCCTACACCAATTCCGCAAACATCCATCATTAAAGGTGATGCAAAAAGTATTTCTATTTCAGCTGCATCTATTATTGCGAAAGTAACGAGAGATCGTATGATGAAAGAGCTTGGAGAAAAGTATCCTGCATATGGATTTGAACAACATATGGGATACGGAACAAAACAACATTTAGAAGCGATTGAAGCGCATGGAATATTAGAAGAACATCGAAAATCGTTTGCACCAATTAAAGATATGATTCAAAAATAAGCTGTGTTTTCGCAGCTTATTTTTTATTTTGACATATAAACATTACTATTTTCAAAAAAGAATAAAGCGATTTCAGTTTTCTGACACTTTATTGTAGACAGCGTGCCAATCATCTTATACAATGGCAATGTAATGTTTTTTAAACATTAAAAAACTTTTCGAGTAAAACAGGAAAACAGGGGAGGATGGGACCATGAATATCCATGAGTACCAAGGTAAGGCAGTCCTTAGAAGCTATGGGGTTAGCGTTCCGAACGGGAAGGTTGCATTTACAGTAGAAGAAGCTGTAGAAGCAGCAAAAGAATTAGGAACGGATGTATGTGTAGTAAAAGCACAAATTCACGCTGGTGGACGCGGCAAAGCTGGCGGAGTAAAAGTTGCAAAAAATTTAGATGAAGTTCGTACATATGCAGAGAGCATTTTAGGAACTACACTTGTGACACATCAAACAGGTCCTGAAGGTAAGGAAGTAAAACGCTTACTTATCGAAGAAGGTTGCGATATTAAAAAAGAATATTATGTAGGTCTTGTATTAGACCGTGCAACTTCTCAAGTTGTTTTAATGGCGTCTGAAGAAGGCGGAACAGAAATTGAAGAAGTAGCAGAGCAAACACCTGAAAAAATCTTTAAAGAATATATCGATCCAGCAGTAGGCTTACAAGGCTTCCAAGCACGCCGAATCGCATTTAACATCAATATTCCAAAAGAGCTTGTAGGACAAGCTGTGAAGTTTATGATGGGCTTATACCGTGCATTTATCGAAAAAGATTGCTCTATCGCAGAGATTAATCCACTTGTAACAACAGGTGACGGTAAAGTTATGGCATTAGATGCGAAATTAAACTTTGATTCTAATGCTTTATATCGCCATAAAGATATTTTAGAACTTCGCGATCTTGATGAAGAAGATGCAAAAGAGATTGAAGCTTCTAAATATGACTTAAACTACATTCCTTTAGATGGAAATATCGGTTGTATGGTTAATGGTGCAGGATTAGCAATGGCTACAATGGATATCATTAAACATTATCATGGCGACCCAGCTAACTTCTTAGATGTTGGTGGCGGTGCAACAGCTGAAAAAGTTACAGAAGCATTCAAAATTATCCTTTCTGATAAAAATGTAAAAGGTATCTTCGTTAACATTTTTGGTGGCATTATGAAGTGTGATGTTATCGCAGAAGGTGTTATTGAAGCAACGAAACAAGTAGGTCTTGAATTACCTTTAGTTGTACGTCTTGAAGGTACAAACGTAGAGTTAGGTAAGAAAATTTTAAATGAGTCTGGTTTAAATATTGTTGCAGCAGAATCTATGGCAGACGGTGCACAAAAAATTGTTTCACTAGTGGGCTAATAGAAAGCGGGGGAGAAAAATGAGCGTATTAGTTAATAAAGATACAAAAGTTATTGTTCAAGGTATTACAGGTTCTCAAGGGTTATTCCACACAAAACAAATGATTGAATACGGTACGAAAATTGTCGGTGGTGTAACGCCAGGTAAAGGTGGCACTGATATTGAAGGTGTACCAGTATTTGATACTGTAGAAGATGCAGTGAAAGCAACAGGCGCAAACGCTTCAGTTGTATACGTTCCACCCGCTTTTGCGGCTGATGCAATTATGGAAGCAGTTGATGCAGAAATTGATTTAGTAGTATGTATTACTGAAGGGATTCCTGTATTAGATATGGTAAACGTAAAGAGATATATGGCTGGTAAACATACACGTTTACTTGGACCAAACTGCCCAGGTGTTATCACGCCTGATGAATGTAAAATCGGTATTATGCCAGGATACATTCATAAAAAAGGTCATGTAGGTATCGTATCTCGCTCTGGTACATTAACGTATGAGGCTGTACATCAGTTAACACAAGAAGGTATTGGTCAATCTACGGCTGTAGGTATCGGCGGAGACCCTGTTAACGGTACAGACTTTATTGATGCGTTAAAAGCATTTAATGAAGATGAAGAAACACATGCTGTAATTATGATTGGTGAAATCGGTGGTACAGCGGAAGAAGAGGCAGCTGAATGGGTGAAAGCTAATATGACAAAACCTGTTGTAGGCTTCATTGGCGGCCAAACAGCGCCTGCTGGCAAACGTATGGGCCATGCTGGTGCAATCATTTCTGGTGGTAAAGGAACTGCTGCAGAAAAGATTAAAACGATGGAAGCTTGTGGTATTAAAGTAGCGGAAACTCCAGCAGTTATGGGTGAAACGCTAATCTCTGTCTTAAAAGAAAAAGGTCTATTTGAGACTTGTAAAAACTACTAATCTTTTGAAAGACACCTTCTTGTTTGAGGGTGTCTTTTTACACACTTATTGTTTACATAATAAAAATTATGGGTAAGGAGAATTGTAATGAAAAGAGAACGATTATTGCATCTTCACTACTTATTAGCGGATCATTGGAAAGCGATTGAGAAGCTATTATACGTCGATCCAGAATTGAAGGGAATATACGCTTTTAATGCAAAACAAATGGAATACTACACCGGAATATCCTCGAAAAAATCTTCAGAATTAGTAAAATTTCTTCAAAGTTCAAATCTCCCGCAATATATATCTTATTTAGAGAAAAATCGAATCTTTTACATGACTATATGGGATGAAGATTATCCCCAATTATTACGTGAAATACAAGATCCCCCCTTTGTATTATATGGAAAAGGAGAGAAGGATTTCCTCAATAAAACGAACAAATTAGCGGTTGTCGGAACGAGAGAACCGACTTTATATGGACATGAGAGTTTACAATTTATTTTACATCCATTATTAGAAATGGAATGGCTTATTGTCAGTGGGTTTGCAAGAGGGATAGATACGATGTCCCATGAAATTACAGTAAGACGGCATTGCCCGACTATAGCGATACTAGGACACGGATTATCGTATATATATCCAAAAGAGAATCGATATTTATATGAAGCTTGGAATGAATATATATTGTTATTAACAGAGTATCCTCCGCACTATGCACCGAAAAAATGGTATTTTCCAAAAAGGAATCGGATTATTAGTGGTATAAGTAAAGGTGTTTTAGTTGTAGAAGCGAAATCGAGAAGCGGAACACTGATTACCGCGGACCTTGCTTTAGAGCAAAATAGAGAGGTATTTGCACTTCCTGGACCTATATTTATAGATAGTGCATCAGGAACAAATCATCTAATTCAACAAGGAGCGAAACTAGTAAGAAATGCAGAAGATATACTAGAAGAGATTTTAAATTAACCTTATATTTTTATGTTTTTATTAAACAATTATTGACAAATGGTAGATAGGCACTGTATGGTATATTCATTCTTGATTGACAAAAACAAGAGAAATCAATAAGATTAATGAAGACTTGAATCCACCTCTTAAGGAGGCACTAGCATGTCAGATTACCTCGTAATCGTGGAGTCGCCTTCTAAGGCGAAGACCATTGAGAAATATTTAGGGAAAAAATACAAAGTTGTCGCGTCTATGGGACACGTTCGCGATTTACCTAAAAGCCAAATGGGGATAGAAGTAAAGAATAACTTCACCCCGAAGTATATTACCATTCGTGGTAAAGGTCCCGTCTTAAAAGATTTAAAATCAGCGGCAAAAAAAGCAAAGAAAGTCTATCTCGCGGCCGATCCAGACCGCGAAGGAGAAGCAATTGCTTGGCATTTAGCCAATACGTTAAATGTGGACGTGGAATCAGATTGCCGAGTTGTGTTTAATGAGATTACAAAAGATGCAATCAAAGAATCATTTAAACATCCTCGTGCAATTAATATGGATTTAGTAGATGCACAACAAGCAAGACGTATACTAGATCGTCTTGTTGGTTACAATATTAGTCCTTTATTATGGAAGAAAGTAAAAAAAGGATTAAGTGCAGGGCGCGTACAATCTGTAGCAGTTCGTTTAATTATCGAACGTGAAAGAGAAATTCAAAGTTTTGAGCCTGAAGAATTCTGGACAATTAAGACAGAATTTGTGAAAGGGAAAGACACATTTGAAGCAAGCTTTTACGGTGTAGATGGTGAAAAAGTTCAATTAACGAATGAAACGCAAGTGAATGAAATAATTGAACAGATGAAAGATAATGCGTTCTCAGTTGAAAATGTAGCGCGCAAAGAGCGAAAACGTAATCCTGCATTACCGTTTACAACATCTTCCTTGCAACAAGAGGCAGCGCGTAAGTTAAACATGCGAGCAAAGAAAACGATGATGCTTGCGCAGCAATTGTATGAAGGAATTGATCTTGGAAAACAAGGAACTGTCGGTCTTATTACTTATATGAGAACTGATTCAACACGTATCTCAGAAACAGCTCAAACAGAGGCGCGTACTTTCATTACAGAGGCGTTTGGTACGGAATACATAGGAACAGAAAAGAAGAAAGAAACGAAAAAATCGAACGCGCAAGATGCGCATGAGGCAATTCGTCCTACTTCGGTAATGAGAAAGCCAGAGGAACTAAAGAGTTTCTTAAGTCGTGATCAACTTCGATTGTATAAATTGATTTGGGAGCGATTTGTTGCAAGTCAAATGGCGTCTGCTATAATGGATACTGTGACAGCGAGACTCATTAATAACAATGTTCAGTTCCGTGCAAGTGGATCGGTTGTAAAGTTCCCAGGATTTATGAAAGTGTATGTAGAGTCGAAAGATGACGGTGCTGAAGAAAAGGATAAGATGTTACCACCTTTAGAAGTAGGGGAAACAGTATTTTCGAAGGATTTAGAACCGAAGCAACACTTTACACAACCGCCGCCGCGCTATACAGAGGCTCGTTTAGTAAGAACACTTGAAGAGCTTGGGATTGGAAGACCATCGACTTACGTACCGACACTTGAAACGATTCAAAAACGTGGATACGTAGGTTTGGATAATAAACGCTTTGTTCCAACTGAACTTGGTGAAATAGTAATTGAACTTATTTTAGAGTTTTTCCCAGAAATTATTAACATTGAATTTACTGCTAACATGGAGCAAAGCCTCGATGAAGTAGAAGAAGGAAATGCGAATTGGGTAAAAATTGTTGATGATTTCTACGTAGGCTTTGAACCGCGTTTAGAAAAAGCGGAAAAAGAAATGCGTGAAGTGGAAATTAAAGATGAACCAGCTGGGGAAGACTGTGAATTATGTGCGCACCCAATGGTCTTTAAAATGGGTAAATACGGGAAATTTATGGCTTGCTCGAATTTCCCAGATTGTCGTAATACAAAACCGATTGTGAAAGAAATCGGTGTTACTTGTCCGAAATGTGATAAAGGTCAAATTATTGAACGTCGTAGTAATAAAAAGAAACGTCTTTTCTATGGTTGCGGTACGTATCCAGAGTGTGACTTTGTATCTTGGGATAAGCCGATTGGCCGTAAATGTCCGAAGTGCGAAGGTATGCTAGTAGAGAAGAAGTTGAAAAAAGGCGTGCAAGTACAATGTATTTCGTGTGATTATGAAGAAGAACAACAAATGTGAGCGTAACTGCTCACATTTTTTTCGGGAAGAAAAGGAAAGGTGATAAATATATGACAACACAAGTAGTAAACGTCATTGGCGCAGGTCTTGCAGGAAGTGAAGCAGCTTACCAAATTGCAAAACGTGGTGTCCAAGTAAGATTATATGAAATGAGACCGGTAAGACAAACGCCAGCTCATCACACAGATAAATTTGCAGAGCTAGTATGTAGTAACTCACTTCGCGCAAACACATTAACAAATGCTGTTGGTGTTATTAAAGAAGAAATGCGCTTAATGGATTCTGTTATTATTCGTGCAGCTGATGAGTGCTCTGTACCAGCAGGAGGAGCTTTAGCTGTAGATCGTCATGAGTTTGCGGCAAAAGTAACGGAATATGTGAAAAACCATCCGAACGTAACTGTGATGAATGAAGAAATCACTGAAATTCCAGAAGGCCCTACTGTTATCGCGACAGGTCCACTTACGTCTCCGGATCTTTCTGCACAATTAAAAGAATTAACAGGTGAAGACTATTTTTATTTCTATGATGCTGCAGCACCGATTGTTGAGAAAGACAGCATTGATATGAATAAAGTGTATTTAAAGTCTCGTTACGATAAAGGTGAAGCGGCATATTTAAACTGCCCAATGACGGAAGAGGAATTTGACCGTTTTTATGAGGCTTTAATCGCTGCTGAAACAGTACCTTTAAAAGAATTTGAAAAAGAAATTTTCTTTGAAGGTTGCATGCCGGTAGAGGTTATGGCAAGTAGAGGAAGACAGACACTAGTATTTGGACCAATGAAGCCTGTTGGGTTAGAAGATCCGAAAACAGGGAAAACGCCATATGCTGTTGTTCAGTTACGTCAAGACGATGCAGCGGGAACGTTATACAATATCGTAGGTTTCCAAACGCATTTAAAGTGGGGACCACAAAAAGAAGTGTTACAGTTGATTCCAGGACTGGAAAACGCAGAGATTGTACGTTATGGTGTAATGCATCGTAATACGTTTATTAATTCACCTAACTTACTTCGTCCAACATACCAATATAAACAACGTGATGATTTATTCTTCGCTGGTCAAATGACTGGAGTAGAGGGATATGTTGAATCGGCGGCTTCAGGATTGCTAGCAGGTATTAACGCTGCTCGACTTGTAAAAGGCGAAGAGCCGGTTGTATTACCGCCTGTAACTGCAATGGGAAGTATGGCGAATTATATTACTGCGACAAACGCGAAAAACTTCCAACCAATGAATGCAAACTTCGGATTGTTTGCACCACTAGAGAAGAAAATTAAGAAAAAAGCAGAACGTAATGAAGCCTATGCAACACGCGCTTTAGAAACGATTCAAAATTTTGTAAATATTTAGTTAAATTTCTTGCAAAGGCTACTAAGTTGTGATACGATTTAGTAGCCTTTATTGAGGTGAATTGTGTGAATGTGAAGAAATTGTTACAATTATTCGTTGGATATTTACAAATTGAAAGAAATTATTCAAAATATACAATTGCAAGTTATCAAAATGATTTAGAACATTTTGTGCAATTTATGGAGCGAGAAGGCATATCCTCTTTTTTAGATATTACATACGCGGATGTTCGTTTGTACTTAACTACGTTGCACGATGAAAAGTTAGCCCGTAAATCTGTCGCAAGAAAAGTATCAAGCTTACGAAGTTTATATCGTTTTTTGATGCGTGAAGGTTATCGGAAGGATAATCCGTTTGCACTTGCGTCACTCCCCAAAAAAGAATTGTCAATCCCAAAGTTTTTATATGCTGAAGAATTAGAGGAATTATTTGAAGTTTCTGACACAGAGACGCCGCTAGGTCAAAGGAATCAAGCTTTATTAGAGTTGATGTATGCGACTGGGATCCGTGTGAGTGAATGTGTCAATTTACAACTTACCGATATTGACTTCGCGGTGGGAACAATTTTAGTTATGGGAAAAGGAAAAAAACAAAGGTATATTCCGTTCGGAAGCTACGCACAAGATGCTTTAATTACTTATATAGAGAACGGGAGAAAACAGTTAGCTCACAAAACTGAAGAACACTCTCATATGGTATTTTTAAATGCGAAAGGCACGCCGCTAACGAGTCGAGGAGTACGCTATGTATTAAACGAACTCATTAAGAAGGCTTCACTGACCATGCGGATAAGTCCCCATATGTTAAGGCATACATTTGCTACACATATGTTAGATGAAGGGGCAGATTTACGTACTGTACAGGAGTTACTCGGTCATGAGAATTTGTCGACGACACAAATTTATACGCATGTCTCTAAAGAAAGATTGCGTTCTGTCTACATGAAGCATCACCCACGGGCATAAATTGCTTTTTAAAGCTATAAAAACATATAAAGGAGTTTTTTCTATGGGAAATTTCCACGCTACAACGATATTTGCAGTTCATCATAATGGAGAATGTGCAATGGCTGGAGATGGCCAAGTGACAATGGGAAATGCTGTTGTAATGAAACATACAGCTCGTAAAGTTCGTAAACTTTTCCAAGGGAAAGTTTTAGCTGGTTTTGCAGGTTCGGTTGCTGACGCATTTACTCTTTTTGAAATGTTTGAAGGGAAGTTAGAAGAGTACAATGGGAACTTACAGCGTGCTGCAGTTGAGATGGCAAAACAATGGCGTGGCGACAAAATGTTACGTCAGCTAGAAGCGATGCTCATTGTCATGGATAAAACAACGATGCTCCTTGTTTCAGGTACAGGAGAAGTGATTGAACCGGATGATGGTATTTTAGCAATTGGATCTGGTGGAAATTATGCGCTTTCTGCAGGTCGTGCTTTAAAGCAATATGCAAGTGAACATTTAACAGCGAAGCAAATTGCGAAAGCGAGTTTAGACATTGCTGGCGATATTTGTGTTTATACAAACCACAATATAATTGTGGAAGAATTGTAGAATCGTAAGGGAGGCATTTTATATGCATTTACATTTTACTCCGCGTCAAATTGTGGAAAAATTAGATCAATACATTATCGGTCAAAAAGATGCGAAGAAAGCGGTTGCTGTAGCTTTAAGAAATCGATACCGCCGAAGTAAATTAGCTGAAAATCTACGTGATGAAATTGCGCCTAAAAATATTTTAATGATTGGACCGACAGGTGTTGGTAAAACAGAGGTAGCACGACGAATGGCGAAACTCGTTGGAGCACCTTTTATTAAGGTTGAAGCTACGAAATTTACAGAAGTTGGATATGTAGGTAGAGATGTAGAATCGATGGTACGTGACCTTGTGGAAACGTCGGTTCGCATCGTGAAAGAAGAAATGGTAGTTAAAGTGCAAGACAAAGCAGAGGAACAAGCGAATCAACGTCTTGTTGAAATTTTAGTACCAAGTCCAGAGAAACAATCTGGATTTAAAAACCCATTAGAAATGTTATTTGGTGGTGCTCAAAATTCGAATCAAACAACTGATGCACAAGAAGATGTGGAAATCGAAAAGAAACGTCAAGATGTGGAAAGAAAGCTTGCTGCAGGACTTCTTGAAGATGAAATTGTATCGATTGAAGTGACTGAGCAACAGTCTTCTATGTTCGATATGTTACAAGGAACTGGCATGGAACAAATGGGAATGAATTTCCAAGATGCGTTAGGAAGTTTTATGCCGAAAAAAACAAAAAAACGTAAACTTTCTGTAAAAGAAGCAAGAAAACTCTTGACAAATGAGGAAGCACAGCGCTTAATTGATATGGATGAAGTTACACAAGAGGCTGTTTATCGTGCTGAACAGCTCGGGATTATTTTTATCGATGAAATTGACAAAATTGCTGGTAAGCAGTCGAATAGCGTAGATGTATCACGTGAAGGTGTGCAACGTGACATTCTGCCGATTGTAGAAGGGTCGAATGTTGCGACAAAATACGGATCAGTAAAAACGGATTATATTTTATTCGTTGCAGCTGGAGCGTTTCATATGTCTAAACCGTCGGATTTAATTCCGGAATTACAAGGGAGATTTCCGATTCGAGTAGAATTAACAAAATTATCGACTGATGATTTTGTTAAAATATTAATCGAGCCTGACAATGCGTTAATTAAACAATATATGGCTTTATTAGCGACTGAAGGTATAGAAATTGAATTTTCAGACGAAGCTATTCGTAAGATTGCTGAGATTGCTTATCAAGTTAATCAGGATACAGATAACATTGGAGCAAGAAGACTTCATACGATTATGGAGAAGCTCCTTGAAGATTTATCGTTTGAAGCATCTGAAATTACGTTAGAGAAAATAACGATAACACCTCAATACGTTGAGGAGAAATTAGCAACGATTGCTAAGAATAAAGATGTGAGCCAGTTTATTTTGTAATAGTGTCATCAGGTGACTCGCCCTAGTTTCCAAGTGATGAAAAAATATGTGAGTAACATGTAGGAGGAACTTTTGAAATGGAATTATTAGCAAAAACAAGAAAATTAAATGCGTTATTACAGAGCGCAGCAGGAAAGCCTGTAAACTTTAGAGAAATGTCTGACACAATGTGTGAAGTAATCGAAGCGAACGTATTCGTAGTAAGCCGTCGTGGTAAATTACTAGGTTATGCAATTCACCAACAAATTGAGAATGAGCGTATGAAACAAATGCTTGCAGAGCGTCAATTCCCAGAAGAGTATACACAAAGCTTATTCAACATTACAGAAACATCTTCAAACTTAGATGTAAATAGTGCTTACACAGCATTCCCAGTAGAAAATAAAGAATTATTCGGTCAAGGTTTAACTACAATCGTACCAATCGTTGGTGGCGGTGAGCGTCTAGGTACACTAGTGTTAGCTCGTCTTGGTCAAGAGTTCTTAGACGATGATTTAATTCTTGCTGAGTACAGCTCAACTGTTGTAGGTATGGAAATTTTACGTGAAAAAGCGGAAGAAATCGAAGAAGAAGCACGTAGTAAAGCTGTTGTTCAAATGGCGATCAGCTCATTATCTTACAGTGAGTTAGAAGCAATTGAGCACATCTTCGAAGAATTAAATGGAACAGAAGGTTTACTTGTTGCAAGTAAAATCGCTGACCGCGTAGGAATTACTCGTTCTGTAATCGTAAATGCACTTCGTAAATTAGAGAGTGCTGGTGTAATTGAGTCGCGTTCTTTAGGTATGAAAGGAACATACATTAAAGTATTAAACGACAAATTCTTACATGAACTTGCTAAATTAAAAACAAACTAATTTATAAAACTCTCCTCATTTTTTGAGGGGAGTTTTTTGTGTATAAAAGAGTGCTTTTGGTTGAAAATAGCGTCATAATCGTGTTTTTTGGAAAAGCTATGAATTGAATTTCGCTTTTTTGCTTAAAAGAAATACAGGTTGGTAATACTAGAATTCGAGTATGAACAAAGAAAGTTTTACATTGTTCGCATTTTCAACTTGCTTGTAATATTTCAGTATGATATAGTAAGCAGTGGTGTCAGTACAAAGTACACACGTTTACTGATTTAAGTGTTGGTGCTACGTTTGTAGTTTCGCTTAGAGATGAAGTAAACGGAGGATATCAAAAACCATTTAGGAGGAACTATATTATGTCAGTAATTTCTATGAAGCAATTGCTTGAAGCTGGTGTTCATTTCGGACATCAAACTCGTCGTTGGAACCCAAAAATGAAGCGTTACATTTTCACAGAGCGTAACGGTATCTACATCATCGACTTACAAAAAACTGTGAAAAAAGTTGAGGAAGCTTACAGAACGATGCGCGACATCGCTTCTGAAGGCGGAGACATCTTATTCGTAGGTACTAAAAAACAAGCACAAGAAGCTATTAAAGAAGAAGCAACTCGTGCTGGTATGTACTTCGTTAACCAACGTTGGTTAGGTGGAACTTTAACAAACTTCCAAACAATCCAAAAGCGTATCAAGCGTCTTAAAGACATCGAAAGAATGCAAGAAGATGGTACTTTCGAAGTACTTCCTAAGAAAGAAGTTGTTCAACTTAAAAAAGAGTTAGAGCGTCTTGAGAAATTCTTAGGCGGTATTAAAGATATGAAAGGTCTTCCAAGTGCATTATTCGTAGTAGACCCTCGTAAAGAGCGTATTGCAGTTGCTGAAGCACGCAAATTACACATTCCAATCATCGGTATCGTTGATACAAACTGTGATCCAGACGAAATCGATCACGTTATCCCAGCAAACGATGATGCAATTCGTGCTGTAAAACTTCTTACATCTAAAATGGCAGACGCGATCCTTGAAGCAAAACAAGGTGAAGAAACTGTTACTGCGTAACAAAGTTGGAAAGGTGATAAGGGGTTCGGCCTTTTATCACCTTTTTTAAGGTATAAACACCTTTATTAAAGGTATAAATACATATTTTAGGAGGATGAAAACTATGGCAATCACTGCACAAATGGTAAAAGAATTACGTGAAAAAACTGGCGCAGGTATGATGGACTGCAAAAAAGCTTTAACAGAAACTAATGGCGACATGGAGAAGGCAATTGACTTCTTACGTGAAAAAGGTATCGCGAAAGCTGCTAAAAAAGCAGACCGCATCGCTGCTGAAGGTTTAACTTTCATCGAAACAAACGGTAACGACGGTTTAATCTTAGAATTAAACTCTGAAACTGATTTCGTTGCGAAAAACGAAGGTTTCCAAACATTAATTAAAGAATTAGCTGCTCACTTATTAGCTAACAAACCAGCTAACGTTGAAGAAGCTATGGCTCAAACAATGGAAAACGGCAAAAAAGTAGAAGAGCACATCAACGAAGCAATCGCTAAAATTGGTGAAAAACTTACACTTCGTCGTTTCGAAATCGTAACAAAAACTGATGCAGATGCATTCGGTGCTTACCTACACATGGGTGGACGCATTGGTGTTCTAACAGTTCTTGAAGGTTCTACTGATGAAGCAGCTGCTAAAGATGTTGCAATGCACATCGCTGCAGTTAACCCTAAATACATCGACCGCGATGCTGTAACAGCTGAAGAAGTTGAGCATGAGCGTCAAGTATTAACACAACAAGCATTAAACGAAGGCAAGCCTGAAAAAATCGTTGCAAAAATGGTTGAAGGCCGTCTTGGCAAATTCTTTGAAGAAATTTGCTTACTTGACCAAGCATTCGTTAAAAACCCTGATATGAAAGTTCGTCAGTTCGTTGAGTCTAAAGGCGGAACATTAAAAGGATTCGTTCGCTACGCTGTTGGTGAAGGTATCGAAAAACGCGAAGACAACTTTGCTGAAGAAGTAATGAACCAAGTAAAAGGTAGTAACTAATACAGATTAGGGAACACATTGTGTTCCCTTTTTTAAAATAAAGATGTAAGCAATTGGAGGTTCATTATGAGTAAACCGAAATATAATCGTGTCGTTTTAAAGCTGAGTGGAGAAGCTTTAGCTGGCGAGCAAGGATTTGGAATTAACCCAGCTGTTATTAAATCAGTTGCGGAACAAGTGAAAGAAATTGCAGAACTTGATGTAGAGGTTGCTGTTGTTGTTGGTGGCGGTAACATTTGGCGTGGAAAAATTGGAAGTGAGATGGGCATGGATCGTGCAGGAGCAGATTACATGGGCATGTTAGCGACAGTTATGAATTCATTAGCTCTTCAAGATAGCTTAGAGAACATCGGAATTCAAACTCGCGTACAAACTTCAATCGAAATGCGTCAAGTGGCAGAGCCTTACATTCGTCGTAAAGCAGTTCGTCACTTAGAGAAGAAACGTGTTGTAATCTTTGCAGCAGGTACAGGTAATCCATACTTCTCTACAGATACAACAGCAGCATTACGTGCGGCAGAAATTGAAGCAGACGTAATTTTAATGGCGAAAAACAATGTAGATGGCGTATACAATGCGGACCCATCTATTGATCCAACAGCTACGAAATACGAAACGCTTACTTACTTAGATGTATTAAAAGAAGGTTTAGGTGTAATGGATTCTACAGCTTCTTCTCTATGTATGGATAATGACATTCCATTAATTGTATTCTCAGTTATGGAAAAAGGTAATATTAAACGTGCCGTTTTAGGCGAAAATATCGGAACAGTTGTAAGGGGGAAATAAATATGGGACAACAAGTATTGAAGTCTTCAAATGAAAAAATGGAAAAAGCAGTTGCTGCTTATTCTCGTGAATTAGCAACAGTTCGTGCTGGCCGTGCAAATGCGTCAGTATTAGATAAAGTACAAGTCGATTACTATGGTGCACCAACACCAGTTGTGCAATTAGCGAACATTACAGTTCCAGAAGCACGTTTACTTGTAATTCAACCTTATGATAAAACTTCTATCGGTGATATCGAAAAAGCAATTTTAAAAGCAGATTTAGGCTTAAACCCTTCTAATGACGGAACTGTAATTCGTATTGCATTCCCTGCATTAACTGAAGAGCGTCGTCGTGATCTTGTTAAAGTTGTGAAAAAATATGCTGAAGAAGCAAAAGTTGCTGTTCGTAACGTACGTCGTGACGGTAACGATGATCTTAAGAAGCTTGAAAAAGCTGGCGAGATTACAGAAGATGATTTAAGAGGATATACTGAAGATATCCAAAAAGAAACAGATAAATATATTGCAAAAGTTGACGAAATCGCAAAAAACAAAGAAAAAGAAATCATGGAAGTGTAATAGCGATACTTTCGCAAATATGACCCTCTTCTTAAGGGGGTCTTTTTACACTTTTAGGCATACGTCTGCTTGCTGGAGGGTATGAATGATGTTTAAAAACTTTCCTTTTTTTAAAGGTAAAAAGGACACATCGTTTGATCATCTCGTTGAAGAAGTGAAAAAAGGATACATCCCGGAACATATTGCTATCATTATGGATGGTAATGGAAGATGGGCAAAGAGGAGAGCGATGCCTCGTATTGCGGGACATCATGAAGGCATGCAAGTTGTAAAGAAAATTACAAAATTTGCAAGCAAACTTAATGTGAAAGTATTAACTCTTTATGCTTTTTCAACTGAGAACTGGAAAAGACCGAAAAAGGAAGTTGATTATTTAATGAGGCTTCCGGAAGAATTTTTAGGTACATTTTTACCAGAATTGATTGAAGAGAACGTACAAGTCCGAGTAATAGGGCAACAAGATCGTCTCCCTACGCATACACGCAGAGCGATGGAGAAGGCCATGGAAGATACGAAAGAGAATACGGGATTAATTCTGAATTTCGCGTTAAACTATGGAAGTCGAGATGAAATCGTTTCTGCTGTGCAACATATGATGAAAGATAGTGAGGAAGGGAAAATTCGTGTTGAAGATGTAAGTGAAGAAATGCTTTCTTCCTACTTAATGACGAGTTCTTTACCTGACCCAGAGTTGTTAATCCGTACGAGCGGAGAGCTACGTATTAGTAATTTCATGTTATGGCAAATTGCATATTCGGAATTTTGGTTTACAGATGTGTATTGGCCAGATTTTACCGAGGAACATTTGCTAAATGCGATTACAGACTTTCAACATAGAGGGCGCAGATTCGGAGGCGTGTAGAAAGAGAGGGTTTGGTAGTGAAACAGAGAATTATTACTGGAGTGGTTGCTGCCGCGCTATTCATTCCCATCGTAATTTACGGTGGCGTGCCTTTTACGGTTTTAGTGTATGCACTTGCTTCTATAGGTTTATATGAATTAATTCGTATGAATAAGCTTACGCTTATTTCAGTACCAACAGTTTTAGCTGCAGTATTATTATGGGTTATTTTAATTCCAAGTAGTGCATCAGAACTGTTTACTTGGATTGGATTAGGTAAATTAGAAATCACATTTGTGATTGTTTTATTACTTTTATCATATACAGTCCTTTCTAAGAATACATTTACTTTTGACCATGCTTCCTTTTTACTAATGGCAACAACATATGTTGCAATGGGATTCCTATATTTGAATGAAACGAGAATTTTAGGAATTAAATATGTGTTTTGCGCATTATTTGTTATATGGGCTACGGATTCAGGCGCATATTTCGTAGGGAAAGCATTAGGAAAAAGAAAATTATGGCCAGAAATTAGTCCAAATAAAACGATAGAAGGTTCACTAGGCGGTATCGTTTGTGGGATTATTGTGGCACTTGTTTACAATATGTTCTTCCCAGTTGAGGCTAATGTAGGGATTTTAATTGTGTTGGCAATTATCATTTCTATTTTTGGACAAATTGGTGATTTAGTACAATCTGCATTTAAACGTCATTATGGCGTAAAGGATTCAGGTACAATTTTACCTGGACATGGTGGTATATTAGATCGAACAGATAGTTGGTTATTCGTTTTACCAATTCTCTACTTCTTATTACAATACAATTAATGAATGAACGAGGGGTTGGAGTCATGAAAAACATTAGTTTATTAGGTGCAAGCGGATCAATTGGTACACAAACATTAGATGTATTACGTTCGCACCCAGACCAATTCCGTCTCGTTGCTTTTTCTGTAGGGAAAAATATTGACTACGCAGTAAAGGTAATTCAAGAATTTTCTCCGCAAATCGTCTCTGTGCAAAGAGAGGAAGATGTTTTAAAACTACAAGCTGTTTCTGGTAATACAAAAATTGTATATGGTAGTGAAGGGCTTTTAGAAGTAGCATTACATCCAGATGCGGAGATTGTAGTAAATGCTGTTGTAGGTAGCGTAGGGTTGTTACCAACACTTCGTGCAATTGAGGCGAAAAAAACAATTGGAATTGCAAACAAAGAAACGTTAGTAACTGCAGGGCATCTTGTAATGGAAGCAGCACGAAAACATAATGTTTCGTTACTTCCAGTAGACAGTGAACATTCAGCTATTTTTCAATGCTTGAATGGTGAAAATGAAAAAAGAATTTCTCGACTAATTATTACGGCTTCTGGAGGAAGTTTCCGTGATAAAACGAGAGATGAATTGCATCATGTGACCGTAGAAGATGCGCTTCGACATCCAAACTGGTCAATGGGTTCGAAAATTACAATTGATTCTGCTACAATGATGAATAAGGGGCTAGAAGTAATTGAAGCACATTGGCTTTTTGGTATCCCTTATGAGCAAATCGATGTTGTTTTACATAAAGAAAGTATTATTCATTCTATGGTTGAATTTGAAGATCGTAGTGTGATGGCGCAGCTTGGCTCACCTGATATGCGAGTACCAATTCAATACGCACTTACATATCCTGATCGATTACCTCTTTCAGACACAAAGCAGTTAAATTTATGGGAAATGGGTACATTGCATTTTGAGAAAATGAACCAAGAACGTTTCCGTTGCTTGCGCTTTGCGTATGAAGCTGGAAAAGCAGGCGGAAGTATGCCAGCTGTAATGAATGCAGCGAATGAAGTAGCTGTTGAAGCTTTTTTACAAAAGAGAATTGGTTTCTTAACAGTTGAAGACCTCATTGAAAAAGCAATGAACCATCACAATGTCATTGCACGTCCGAGCTTAGAGGAAATTCTGGAAATTGATGCAGCCACAAGACGGTTTGTGATGGAACAAATTTAGCAAAGGTGGTATGGAATTGAATACAGCGATTGCCTTTATATTAATTTTCGGTGCACTCGTATTTTTCCATGAGCTAGGGCATCTATATTTCGCAAAAAGAGCAGGTATTTTATGCCGTGAGTTTGCGATTGGTTTTGGTCCGAAAATATTCTCATTTGAAAAGAATGAAACGGTGTATACGATTCGATTACTGCCCCTTGGTGGCTATGTAAGAATGGCTGGCGAGGATGCAGATACAGTTGAGTTAAAGCCTGGGAAAAAGGTTGGCCTTGTATTAAATGAAAAAGACGAAGTTGCCAAATTAGTTTTTGATGGATATGAAAAGTATCCAAATGTTCGCGTTATTGAAGTGGAACAAGCTGATTTAGAACATAATTTAACAATTTCGGGCTACGAAGAGTACGAGGAAGAGCTTCAAACATTCCAAGTGAATGAAAAGGCTCGTATTATTACTGCTGGTGAAGAAATTCAAATTGCTCCGTATAATAGGCAGTTTGGCTCTAAGAAATTAGGTCAACGTGCCTTAACAATCTTTGCAGGTCCTGCAATGAACTTCATTTTAGCATTTGTTATTTTTGTGATTCTTGGATTTGTACAAGGTGTACCTGTTGACAAGCCAATGGTCGGAAAAATAATGGAGAATAGTGCAGCAGAGCAAGCTGGATTAAAAGAAAATGATACAATTCAAGCAATTGATGGGAAAAACACAAGTACATGGAAAGATGTTGTTACCATTGTACGTGAAAACCCGAATAAGGAAATTACGTTACAAATAAAGCGTGATAGTGAACAGTTTAATGTGAAGGTAACGCCAACGCTTGATAAAGAAGGTAAAGAAGAGGTTGGTAGAATTGGTGTTTACTCTCCAGTAGAGAAAACGGTAATGGGTTCTATTAAATCAGGTTTTGAACAAACATACCAATGGACGAAACTAATTTTTGAGTCTCTTGTGAAATTAGTAACTGGTCAATTCTCTATTAATGAGTTGTCAGGTCCAGTAGGAATTTATAATCTAACAGATCAAGTTGTAGATTATGGATTTACGCGTGTATTAAGTTTAGCAGCAGTATTAAGTATAAACCTTGGTTTATTTAATCTACTACCAGTTCCAGCTTTAGACGGCGGACGTTTGTTCTTCTTCTTAATTGAAGCATTACGAGGGAAACCAATTGATCGTCAAAAAGAAGGAATGGTTCACTTTATTGGTTTTGCATTATTAATGTTACTTATGTTAGTTGTAACTTGGAATGACATTCGTAAGTTTTTCTTGTAAAATAAAGTGAAACTTATAATGAAATAGAGCTCGTAGAATAAAATCCCTCACCTAACTCGAGGTGAGGGGTTTTACTGCGTGTAAGAGTAAAATGAAGAGGTGCGAATAGATGAAACAAAGTATGGTATTCAGTCCTACATTACGTGAAGTTCCAGCTGATGCGGAGATTAAGAGTCATCAGTTATTACTTCGTGCAGGTTTTATGCGTCAAAATGCTTCTGGTATTTATAGTTTTCTACCATTTGGTTTAAAAGTACTACACAAAGTAGAACGTATCGTTCGAGAAGAAATGGAGCGCGCAGGTGCTGTAGAATTATTAATGCCAGCGATGCAAGCTGCAGAATTATGGCAAGAATCAGGCCGTTGGTATTCTTACGGATCTGAATTAATGCGTATGAAAGATCGTAACGCTCGTGAATTCGCATTAGGAGCGACCCACGAGGAAGTAATTACGGATCTTGTACGAGATGAAGTGAAGTCATATAAAAAATTACCGTTAACATTATACCAAATCCAAACAAAATTCCGTGATGAACAAAGACCTCGTTTCGGTTTATTACGCGGAAGAGAGTTTCTAATGAAAGATGCATACTCTTTCCATGCTACACAAGAGAGCTTAGATGAAGTGTACGATCGCTTATACAAAGCATACTCTAACATTTTTGCTCGTTGTGGTTTGAATTTCCGTGCGGTTATTGCTGATTCTGGTGCAATGGGCGGAAAAGATACACATGAATTTATGGTATTATCTGATGTTGGTGAAGATACAATTGCATACTCTGATACATCTGATTATGCAGCAAATATCGAAATGGCTCCTGTTGTAGCTGCGTATACGAAGAGTGACGAAGCAGAAAAAGCACTTGAAAAAGTAGCAACACCAGACCAAAAAGCAATTGAAGAAGTATCTGCATTCTTAAACATTGAAGCTGACAAGTGCATTAAGTCTATGGTATTTAAAGTAGATGAGAAATTAGTAGTTGTACTTGTTCGTGGTGATCATGAAGTAAACGATGTAAAAGTGAAAAATGTATACGGTGCTTCAGTTGTTGAGCTTGCTTCTCATGAAGAAGTAAAAGAACTATTAAATTGTGAAGTTGGTTCATTAGGACCGATTGGTGTAACAGGTGATATCGAAATTATCGCTGACCATGCTGTAGCATCAATTGTTAACGGATGTTCAGGAGCGAATGAAGAAGGATTCCATTATGTAAATGTAAATCCAGAACGTGACTTTAAAGTGAGTCAATATACAGATTTACGTTTCATTCAAGAAGGAGACCAATCTCCAGATGGAAATGGAACAATTCTTTTCGCACGTGGAATTGAAGTTGGTCATGTATTCAAATTAGGAACTCGTTATAGTGAAGCAATGAATGCAACATTCCTAGATGAAAACGGAAAAACACAACCACTTATTATGGGTTGTTACGGTATCGGGGTATCTCGTACAGTGGCAGCAATTGCAGAGCAGTTTAATGATGAGAATGGTTTAGTTTGGCCAAAAGCTGTTGCACCTTTCCATGTGCATGTAATTCCAGTTAATATGAAATCCGATGCACAACGTGAAACGGGTGAAAACATCTACAACTCATTACAAGAGCAAGGATATGAAGTATTACTAGATGATCGTGCAGAACGTGCAGGTGTTAAATTTGCGGATGCAGATTTATTCGGCCTTCCGGTTCGCGTGACAGTTGGTAAAAAAGCAGACGAAGGTATTGTAGAAGTGAAAGTACGCGCTACAGGCGAGTCTGAAGAAGTGAAAGTAGAAGAACTTCAAACATATATTGCTAATATTTTAAAATAAGAAGAGGTACCTCGTAATGGGGTACCTTCTCTTTCTTTGTAAACGTATTTTGTAAAAGAAGAAGGGAGAAATCTTTCTTTGTAGTACGTTTCAATTTATAATAGCAAATGGAAGGAGAGTGCTTATGTCTTTAACAAATGAACAACAAGAGCGATTTCAAATTTTGCTTCAGCAGTTGCAAATACCAGACGACCTAATAAATCAATATTTACAAGGCGGTGGTATTGAAAGGCTCGTTATTGATAAAGCAAATAAAAGTTGGCATTTTAATTTACAAGTGCCACGTATTTTGCCTACAGAATTATATGAATTGCTAGAAACAAAGCTTAAGCAATCATTTTCTCATATTGCAAGAACAACATTTGCATTAGAAACAGAGAATAAACAATTTACAGAAGAAGAAGTGAGGGCGTATTGGCCACTTTGTACGGAACGGATTACATTTTCACCTATGTTTGCTTACTTAAAGAAGCAGCTTCCGCAGGTGAATGGCGTGAAGTTGCTTATAAATGTGAATAATGAACTGGAATCTACTGCTTTAAAGAAAAACGTTGCGAAACCAGTAGGGGATCAATACGAAGCTTTTGGATTCCCGCGTTTCCAGTTAGACACACATATACAGCAAAATACAGAAGAAATGCAAAAGTTTCGTGAGCAAACGCAGCAAGAAGACCGTGAACGTGTTATACAAGCTATGGAAGAAATGGCGAAGAAGCAAGCTGAAGAAAGCAGCGTCGTGCATGAAGGACCGATTACACTCGGGTATCTTATTAAGCCAGACGAAGAGATTACACCGATGCGAGAAATTCAAGATGAAGAAAGAAGAAAAACAGTTCAAGGTTATGTCTTCCATGTAGAAACGAAAGAGCTTCGTAGTGGACGTACGTTATTAACTCTAAAAATAACAGATTATACGGATTCTATTATGATCAAAATGTTCTCGCGTGACAAAGAAGATATTCCAATGCTGCAGTCCTTGAAAAAAGGAATGTGGGTAAAAGCACGTGGTTCTGTTCAAAATGATACATTCGTTCGAGATTTAGTAATGATCGCAAATGATATTAATGAAATAACGGGACCGTCTCGTAAAGATAAAGCACCAGAAGGTGAAAAACGTGTAGAGTTGCATCTTCATACACCGATGAGCCAAATGGACGCAGTTACTCCTGTTTCTAGACTTGTGGCTCAAGCGGGTAAATGGGGGCATGAGGCTATTGCGGTAACAGACCATGCTGTTGCACAGTCTTTCCCAGAAGCATATTCTGCGGGTAAAAAGGCTGGGATTAAAGTCATATACGGTGTCGAGGCAAATTTAGTTAATGATGGTGTACCGATTGCATATAACGAAGCGCATCGACTACTTGCAGATGAAACATATGTTGTCTTTGACGTTGAGACGACAGGCTTATCTGCTGTGTATGACACTGTTATTGAGTTAGCTGCTGTAAAAGTAAAAGGTGGCGAAATTATTGACCGCTTTGAATCTTTTGCAAATCCGCATCAACCATTATCGGCAACGATTATTGAACTAACAGGTATTACAGATGATATGTTAACTGATGCACCAGAAGTGGACGAGGTGTTTAAAAAGTTTGAGGAATGGATGGGCGACCATACACTTGTTGCTCATAACGCAAGTTTCGATATGGGCTTTATTAACGTAGGATTTAAAAAAGCTGGTTTAGAAAAAACAACAAATCCAGTAATAGATACGTTAGAACTTGCACGATTCTTATTCCCAGAAATGAAAAACCATCGATTAAATACGATGTGTAAAAAGCTTGATATTGAATTAACGCAACATCACCGTGCAATTTATGATACAGAAGCAACGGGATATTTACTTGTGAAGATGTTAAAAGATGTGATTGAAAAAGGATTTGAATATCACGATCAGTTAAATGATAGTATGGGGCAAGGGGATGCTTATAAGCGCGGGCGTCCAAGTCATATGACATTACTTGCTACATCAGATGTTGGATTGAAAAATTTATATAAACTTGTTTCATACTCTCACTTAAATTACTTTTACCGTGTACCACGAGTACCGAGGTCACTATTAAAAAAATACCGTGAAGGAATTTTAGTAGGAACGGCTTGTGATAAAGGTGAAGTGTTTGAGGCAATGATGCAAAAAGCACCTGAAGAGGTAGAAGAAATTGCGCAGTTCTATGATTACATTGAAGTCATGCCGCCAGATGTGTTACGTCATTTAGTAGAGCGTGAACTCGTTCGAGATGAAGGACAATTAAAAACAATTATTTCTAACTTAGTTAAACTAGGTGAGACGTTAGATAAACCCGTTGTCGCTACCGGAAACGTGCATTACTTAGATCCAGAAGATGCAATGTATCGTAAAATTTTAGTTAGTTCGCAGGGCGGAGCCAATCCGTTAAACCGACATTCATTGCCACCTGTACATTTCCGTACAACGGATGAAATGTTAGAGTGTTTCTCATTCTTAGGTGAAGACGTAGCGAAAGAAATTGTCGTAACGAATACACAAAAGGTTGCATCATTAATTGGCGATGTTCATCCAGTAAAAGATGATTTATATACTCCGAAAATTGAAGGTGCAGATGATGAAACGCGTGATATGAGCTATGAAATGGCGCGTAGCATTTATGGTGAAGAGTTACCTGAAATTGTAGAAGCACGTCTAGAGAAAGAATTAAAAAGTATAATTGGGCATGGATTCGCCGTAATTTATTTAATTTCACATAAACTTGTAAAAAAATCATTAGTAGACGGATATTTAGTAGGTTCGCGTGGATCGGTAGGTTCATCATTCGTAGCAACGATGATGGAAATTACAGAAGTAAATCCATTACCACCACACTATGTATGTCCGAAGTGTAAGCAATCAGAATTCTTTAATGATGGTTCTGTAGGCTCTGGTTTTGACTTACCAGATAAAGATTGTCCTACATGTAATGTTCCATACGTAAAAGATGGACATGATATTCCGTTCGAAACGTTCCTTGGATTTAAAGGAGATAAGGTACCCGATATTGATTTGAATTTCTCCGGGGAATACCAACCACGTGCCCATAACTATACGAAAGTACTGTTCGGTGAGGATTACGTATATCGTGCAGGAACGATTGGTACAGTTGCGGAAAAAACGGCTTATGGATATGTAAAAGGTTATGCAAATGATCATAACTTAACGATTCGAAATGCAGAGATTGACCGTTTAGTAGCAGGATGTACCGGTGTAAAACGTACAACCGGACAGCATCCAGGTGGTATTATCGTTGTGCCAGATTATATGGACATCTTTGATTTCTCACCAATACAGTTTCCGGCAGATTCAATAGGGGCTGAGTGGCGAACGACACACTTTGATTTCCACTCAATTCATGATAATTTATTGAAACTCGATATACTAGGACACGATGATCCGACTGTTATTCGTATGTTACAAGATTTAAGTGGTATTGATCCGAAAACAATCCCAACGGACGATCCAGAAGTAATGAAAATTTTCTCAGGTCCAGAATCATTAGGGGTAACGGAAGAACAAATTAACTGTAAAACAGGTACGCTTGGTATACCAGAGTTTGGTACGAAATTCGTAAGGCAGATGTTAGAAGAGACGAAACCGACGACATTCTCAGAGTTAGTCCAAATTTCTGGACTATCGCATGGTACGGACGTATGGCTTGGTAATGCAAACGAGTTAATTTATAACGGTACATGTACACTGAGTGAAGTTATCGGTTGTCGTGATGACATCATGGTATATTTAATCTATCAAGGTTTAGACCCATCATTAGCCTTCAAAATCATGGAGTCGGTTCGTAAAGGTAAAGGTGTACCAGAAGAATGGGAAGAGGACATGAAAACTAATAATGTACCTGGTTGGTATATTGATTCATGTAAGAAGATTAAATACATGTTCCCTAAAGCCCATGCGGCTGCGTACGTACTTATGGCTGTGCGTATCGCATACTTTAAAGTACATTTCGCCCTTCTATTCTATGCCGCATACTTTACGGTTCGTGCAGATGACTTCGACGTAGAGGCAATGGCAAAAGGTTCAGCATCTATACGTGCAAGAATTGATGAAATTGCGCAAAAAGGTTTGGATGCAGCGCCGAAAGAGAAGAGTTTATTAACGGTACTAGAAATGACACTTGAAATGTGTGAGCGTGGATACTCATTCCAAAAAGTTGATTTATATCGCTCACATGCGACAGACTTTATTATTGATGGGGATACTTTAATTCCTCCATTTAATGCAGTGCCTGGTCTTGGTACAAACGCAGCTTTAAGTATTGTAGAAGCACGCAAAAATGGAGATTTCTTATCAAAAGAAGATCTGCAGCAGCGCAGTAAGGTTTCAAAAACAATTATTGAGTATTTAGATAGTCAAGGTTGCCTAGGAGATTTACCTGATCAAAACCAGTTATCTCTGTTCTAGTAGGTAGGAAAAGTCTTTGCAAATCAATATTTGCTATGGTATACTATTAACCGAGATAACCATGTCATGTATATTGTGTGAAAAAAAGAGTGGGGAAACCCACTCTTTCGTGTTACTATCTACATTTTATTGATGTGGAAAGGTAAGAAATTTCTGTCGTATATACATATTTTGTTACAAGTTTTACTTCTTAAATTTGGTAATACTAAGACAGATATTCCCTGCTTAACGGCAGGGGCTTTTGTTAGCTAACGAGAAAGAATAAGATAGACCGTTCTATGGACGGAGTCTTTTCTTGTAAATGGTACATGGCGGCAGGAAGGAGGCTGTTTATGGATAAGAAAGTCACAGAAGTTGTAGAAGCATTTGCGCAGCCAATCGTTGAAGAGTTAAATCTTGAACTTGTAGATGTAGAGTATGTGAAAGAAGGACAAGACTGGTTCTTACGCGTATTCATCGATTCTGAAAAGGGAGTCGACATTGAAGAATGCGGTGCGGTGAGTGAACGTTTAAGCGAAGCTTTAGATAAAGAGGATCCAATTCCTCATCTTTACTTTTTGGATGTGTCATCTCCTGGAGCAGAACGCCCATTAAAGAAAGAGAAAGACTTCCAGCAAGCGGTAGGAAAACAAGTGGCAATTAAAACATATGAGCCGATTGATGGCGAAAAGATGTTTGAAGGAAAAATGCTTTCCTACGATGGTACTACAATTACACTATTATTAACAATTAAAACACGTAAAAAAGAAATCCAAATTCCAATGGATAAAGTTGCAAATGCGCGACTTGCTGTTACGTTTTAGTTAGAAGGGGGATCTTCATGAGCACTGAGTTGTTAGATGCCTTGCTCGTATTAGAGTCAGAAAAAGGAATTAGCAAAGATATTATTATTGATGCGATTGAAGCAGCGTTAATCTCTGCTTATAAACGCAATTTTAACCAAGCACAAAACGTTCGTGTGAGCTTTAACCCAGAAGTGGGAACAATCCAAGTTTTAGCACGTAAAGACGTTGTTGATAATGTGTTTGATCCACGTCTTGAAATTTCTGTTGAAGAAGCAAGACAAATTAACCCGAACTATCAAGATGGTGACGTACTAGAAATTGAAGTAACACCAAAAGATTTCGGCCGTATTGCAGCACAAACTGCAAAACAAGTTGTAACACAACGAGTGCGTGAAGCAGAGCGTGGTGTTATTTATTCTGAGTTTAGTGACCGTGAAGAAGATATCATGGTTGGTATCGTACAACGTCAAGATGCTCGTTTCATCTATGTAAGCTTAGGGAAAGTAGAAGCTTTATTACCTGTAAGTGAGCAAATGCCGAACGAACAGTACAAACCACATGATCGTATTCGCGTATTCATTACGAAAGTAGAAAAAACAACAAAAGGACCACAAATTTACGTATCACGTACACATCCTGGTCTTTTAAAACGTTTATTCGAAATGGAAGTTCCTGAAATTTATGATGGAACTGTTGAAATTCGTTCTGTAGCACGTGAAGCAGGCGATCGTTCTAAAATCTCTGTACATGCAGAGAACATTGATGTTGATCCAGTAGGCTCTTGTGTAGGACCGAAAGGACAACGTGTACAACGCATTGTAGACGAACTAAAAGGTGAAAAGATTGACATCGTTCGCTGGTCAAATGATCCAGTAGAATATGTTGCTAATGCTTTAAGCCCATCACAAGTTGTTAAAGTGCTTGTAGATGAAGAAGAAAAAGCAACAACTGTTGTTGTTCCAGACCACCAACTGTCATTAGCTATCGGTAAACGTGGACAAAATGCACGTTTAGCAGCTAAATTAACAGGTTGGAAAATTGATATTAAGAGTGAGTCTGATGCGAAACAACTTGGTATTGTAACAGAAGAAGATAGCGTAATCGCATTCGGATTCGATTCAGTTGAAGACGAAATCGAATAGAGGTGATGAGTATGAGCAATCGAAAAGTTCCGTTACGAAAATGTGTTGCAACGCAAGAAATGAAATCAAAACGAGAGCTCGTTCGCATTGTTCGTTCCAAAGAGGGAGAAGTGTCTATTGATTTAACTGGAAAGAAATCAGGACGAGGTGCTTATTTATCAAAAGATAAAGAAAGCATTCTTCAAGCTCAAAAGAAGAATGTATTGGAACATCATCTAAAAGCGAAAATCGACAGTTCTCTTTATGAAGAACTTCTTGAGCTTGTTGAGAAGGAGTCGAAATAAGTGTCCGATTGGAAATCGTTTTTAGGACTAGCAAACCGGGCTCGAAAAATTATTTCGGGTGAAGAACTCGTTTTAAAAGAAGTACGAAGTGGTAAGGCAAAACTCGTTTTGCTATCTGAGGATGCGTCAGCAAATACTGCAAAGCGTATTACGGATAAAACGACGTATTACAACGTACCAATGAGAAAGGTCGAAAATCGACAACAATTAGGGCATGCGATTGGGAGAGATGAGCGAGTCGTTGTAGCTGTGTTAGATGAAGGCTTTGCGAAAAAGCTGCGTAGCATGCTCGATACAAATTACCGGGGGTGAAGGTATGAGTAAAATTCGAGTGCATGAATATGCAAAACAACATAATATCTCAAGTAAAGATCTTATGACAAAACTAAAAGAAATGAATATCGAGGTTTCGAATCATATGACAATGTTAGACGATGAAGTAGTAAACAAATTAGATAATGAGTATCAAGCTGAAAAACCTTCTGTTGCAGATGAGTTTGAAGTAGAAGAAAAAGTTGTTCGTAGTAAAAAGAACAGCAATAAGAAAAAGAAAAAAGGCAAAGGAAACGAAGACAAACGTCAAGATAACTTTGCTGGAAGACAACAAACACAAACTGTAGAAACACCAGATAAAATTACTTTCTCTGGAAGTCTTACAGTAGGTGAGCTTGCTAAGAAATTAAGCAAAGAGCCGTCTGAAATTATTAAGAAACTCTTTATGCTTGGAATTATGGCAACAATTAACCAAGACTTAGATAAAGATACAATTGAATTAATTGCTACTGATTATGGTATTGAAGTAGAAGAAGAAGTAGTTGTGAGCGAGACTGAGTTTGAAACATTCATCGATGAGCAAGATGATGAAGAGAACTTAAAAGAGCGTCCAGCTGTAGTTACAATCATGGGACACGTTGACCATGGTAAAACAACTTTACTTGACTCTATCCGTAATTCAAAAGTAACTGCTGGCGAAGCAGGTGGAATTACTCAACATATTGGTGCATACCAAGTTGAAGTAAATGACAAGAAGATTACATTCTTAGATACACCTGGTCACGCGGCATTTACAACGATGCGTGCTCGTGGTGCGCAAGTAACAGATATTACAATCCTTGTTGTTGCAGCTGATGACGGTGTTATGCCACAAACAGTTGAAGCAATTAGCCATGCGAAAGCAGCAGGAGTACCAATTATTGTTGCTGTGAATAAAATGGATAAACCAGCTGCGAATCCGGATCGCGTAATGCAAGAACTAACAGAATATGAATTAGTTCCGGAAGCATGGGGTGGAGATACTATCTTCGTACCAATCTCTGCGATTCAAGGCGAAGGTATCGACAACTTACTAGAAATGATTCTTCTTGTAAGTGAAGTAGAAGAATATAAAGCAAATCCAAACCGCTATGCAACTGGTACTGTAATTGAAGCACAGCTTGATAAAGGTAAAGGAACTATCGCGACATTACTTGTTCAAAACGGTACGCTTCGAGTTGGAGATCCAATCGTTGTTGGTACTTCATTCGGACGTGTTCGTGCAATGGTAAGTGATATTGGTCGTCGTGTAAAAGTTGCTGGTCCATCAACTCCTGTTGAAATTACAGGTTTAAACGAAGTACCACAAGCAGGAGATCGTTTCATGGCATTCGCTGATGAGAAGAAAGCTCGTCAAATCGGTGAATCACGTGCACAAGAAGCGTTACTTGCTCAACGTGGGGAGAAATCTAAATTAAGCCTTGAAGATTTATTCCAACAAATCCAAGAGGGCGATGTAAAAGAAATTAACTTAATTGTGAAAGCAGACGTACAAGGTTCTGTAGAAGCAATGGCAGCATCACTTCGTAAAATTGATGTTGAAGGTGTTAAAGTTAAAATTATCCATACAGGCGTAGGTGCGATCACAGAATCTGATATCATTTTAGCTTCTGCATCTAATGCAATTGTAATTGGATTTAACGTACGCCCAGATGTGAATGCGAAGCGTACAGCTGAATTAGAGAACGTTGATGTTCGTTTACACCGTATTATTTATAAAGTAATCGAAGAAATCGAATCAGCAATGCAAGGTATGCTGGATCCAGAATTCGAAGAAAAAGTAATCGGTCAAGCAGAAGTACGTCAAACGTTTAAAGTAACAAAAGTTGGAACAATCGCAGGTTGTTACGTAACAGACGGTAAAATTACACGTGATAGTGGCGTGCGTATTATCCGTGATGGCGTAGTAATCTTCGAAGGACAACTTGATACGTTAAAACGTTTCAAAGATGACGTAAAAGAAGTTGCACAAAACTATGAGTGCGGTATTACAATTGAGCGATATAATGATCTTAAAGAAGGGGACATCATTGAAGCGTACATTATGGAAGAAGTGAAGCGATGATTATCGCTTCACTCTCATTCGAGTGTATGATTTACGATGTGCATTCTTTAAAAGAGAAACGAGCAATTTTGCAACGGGTGCTAACTCGTGTGAAACAGCGTTATAACGTAGCTGTTTCAGAAGTGGGGCATCAAGATGTATGGCAACGTACAGAAATTGCAATTGTTTCTGTATCCTCCAGTCGTGTTATTTGTGAAAAAGAAATGAATCGTGTACTTGAGTACATCGATTCATTTCCTGAAATTGAACGTACGATAACACAATTGGAATGGTATTGAATGAGGTGAAGAGTTATGAAATTACGTGCAAACCGTGTAGGCGAGCAAATGAAAAAAGAATTAGGCGACATTATCAGTCGTAAAATTAAAGATCCACGTGTCGGATTTGTTACTGTAACAGATGTACAAGTGAGTGGAGATTTACAAATTGCTACAGTGTATATTTCTGTTTTAGGTGATGAAGAACAGAAAGAAAGTACATTAAAAGGTTTAGCGAAGGCAAAAGGCTTCATTCGTTCAGAAATTGGCCAACGTATTCGTCTTCGTAAAACGCCGGAAATTTCCTTTGAGTTTGATGAGTCTATCGGATATGGTCATCGAATTGATACACTTTTACATCAAATTAATAAAGACGATAAACGTGAAGAATAATGGATAGACATTTGTCTATCCATTTTTTCAATGCAAAATAAATTTTGGATAATTACTATGAAAGAATTATGATGAGGTGAACATATATGGAAGGTGTAGTATTATTACATAAGCCAAAAGGCATGACATCACACGATTGTGTATTTAAATTAAGAAAGATATTGCGTGAGAAACGAATTGGTCATACAGGAACATTAGATCCAGATGTAACAGGAGTATTACCTATTTGTGTGGGACGAGCAACAAAGATTGCACAATTTTTAACAAGCGAAACGAAAACATATGAAGGTGAAGTAACATTAGGGTTTTCAACAACAACTGAAGATGCTTCTGGTGAAGTTGTGGAAACGAAACATGTAGATCGTGTTATTACTCGTAAGGAAGTGGAAGAGGCTCTTGTGGCATTAACAGGTACGATTGAGCAAATGCCTCCGATGTTTTCGGCTGTAAAAGTTAACGGAAAAAAATTATATGAATACGCAAGAGCCGGGCAAGAGGTTGAACGTCCAGTGCGTACAATTACAATTCATGAATTTGTATTACTAGATGACCGTGAAGTGTTTGAAGGTGAAAATATTTCATTCCGTTTCCGTGTAACGTGTAGTAAAGGAACATATGTAAGAACATTAGCAGTAATGATCGGTGAAAAACTTGGTTTTCCATCACATATGTCTCACCTTGTAAGAACGGCTTCTGGTGAATTTTTATTAGAAGATTGCATATCATTTGAAGAAATTGAAGAAAACGTGCAAAATGGAACAGTAGAGTCTATCTTCATTTCAATTGATGAAGCATTAAGTAAGTTCCCGAAAATGGTTGTAGATGAAAAGCAGGCAGAAAAAATAAAGAATGGTATGTTCTTAAAAAATGAATTGCAAATAACGGCGCCCTTTATAACTGTGTTTAATAAAAACGATCGCTGCCTTGCAATTTATGAGCACCATCCAAAACACCCTGGTATGCTAAAGCCGATGAAAGTACTTGTGAATAATCAAGAACTAAAGCTATAATGAATTATTGGAAGGATTATTACAGAAAAAGGTGAATTCAAGCGTGAAACTTATTCATTTAACTCATCCACATGAACAAAATAAATTAGAATTACCACCTACTGTAATGGCATTAGGATTTTTTGATGGCATTCATTTAGGACATCAATGTGTGATTCGAACTGCGAAACAAATAGCGGATGAACGAGGATATAAAAGTGCAGTGATGACATTTTATCCACATCCATCTGTTGTTTTAGGTAAAAAAGAAGCGCATGCCGAGTATATTACACCGATGTGTGATAAAGAAAAAATAGTCGAGGACTTAGGAATCGATATATTATATGTTGTTAAATTTGATGAATCATTTGCAGGTTTGTTACCACAACAATTTGTTGATGATTATATTATTGGTTTAAATGTAAAGCATGTAGTAGCAGGGTTTGATTATTCATATGGACGTTTAGGAAAAGGAAAGATGGAGACTTTACCATTTCATGCAAGAGGGGAGTTTACACAGACTGTGATTGAAAAAGTTGAATTTCAAGAAGAGAAAGTAAGTTCTACAGCATTACGAAAGTTAATTCGAAATGGCGAAATGGAACAAATTCCATCTATTTTAGGTAGAGCATATACAGTAGGGGGAACGGTTGTACACGGTGATAAACGTGGACGTCAAATTGGTTTCCCGACAGCTAATGTAGGTTTAAGTGATGAGTATCTATTACCACCTGTAGGTGTTTATGCAGTGAGATTAAAAGTTCACGATGAATGGTACGATGGTGTATGTAATATTGGATATAAGCCAACCTTTAAAGAAGATGAGCGTCAACTTTCTATTGAAGTGCACTTGTTTGAATTTAACAAAGACATATATGATCAAAATGTTACAGTAGAGTGGCATATGCGTATAAGAGAAGAGAAGAAATTCAATGGCATTGACGAGTTAGTTGAACAAATTGCAAAAGATAAGAAAACAGCACAAGAATATTTTGCGAACGAAAAGAATATACTTGCTTTTTCAAGTGAAAAGTAGTATTCTATGTTATGTACTTTATGACAACCATTGCTTGGCATTGCGACTCACCGACGCTTGCTAGGTAATCGGGGGTTTAATTAATAGGAGGTGAAATAGGATGGCTTTAACACAAGAGCGTAAAAATGAAATCATTGCACAATTTAGAACTCATGAGACTGATACTGGTTCTCCAGAGGTTCAAATTGCTGTCCTAACGGAGCAAATTAACACTCTAAACGAGCACTTACGTACTCACAAGAAAGATCATCATTCACGTCGTGGTCTATTAAAGATGGTTGGTAAACGTCGTAACTTACTAACTTACCTTCGTAATAGCGATATCACACGTTACCGTGAATTAATCACAAAGCTTGGCTTACGTCGATAGTCAAAGAAGCGGGAATATTCCCGCTTTTTTGTTAGGTAAAAATATATCTTCTACTCTTTATATCTTACTGAATTTTCGGTAATACTAGAGGTAGAATATTGTGATATACTATCCATTTACATAGAAGAATTGAATACTTTAAATTGAGAGGGGTACTTAAATGAGTCAAGAAAAGCAAGTCTTCTCGATAGATTTAGCTGGTCGCCAGCTAACAGTTGAAACAGGTCAGCTTGCAAAGCAAGCGAACGGAGCAGTATTAGTAAGATATGGCGATACAGCGGTTCTATCTACAGCAACTGCATCAAAAGAAGCAAAAAATGTAGATTTCTTCCCACTTACAGTAAACTATGAAGAGCGTTTATATGCAGTCGGAAAAATTCCTGGCGGTTTCATTAAACGTGAAGGTCGTCCAAGTGAAAAAGCAATTTTGGCAAGTCGTTTAATTGACCGTCCAATTCGTCCGCTTTTCGCAGATGGTTTCCGTAACGAAGTACAAGTTGTCAGCATTGTAATGAGTGTTGATCAAGATTGTTCTTCTGAAATGGCAGCTATGCTTGGTTCTTCATTAGCGTTATCGATTTCAGACATTCCATTTGAAGGTCCAATCGCGGGTGCAACAGTTGGTCGCATTAACGGCGAATTCGTTATCAACCCAACAGTAGAACAGCAAGAACAAAGTGATATTCACCTTGTTGTAGCTGGTACGAAAGATGCAATTAACATGGTTGAAGCAGGAGCAGATCAAGTGCCTGAGGAAACAATGTTAGAAGCAATTATGTTTGGTCATGACGAAATTAAACGTCTAATTGCATTCCAAGAAGAGATTGTACAAGCTGTAGGTAAAGAAAAATCAGAAGTGAAACTTTATGAAGTTGACGCTGATCTTAACCAAGCTGTACGTGAAATGGCTGAGAAGGATATGCATTCTGCAATTCAAGTACATGAGAAACATGCACGTGAAGATGCAATTAACGAAGTGAAAAAGCGTGTAATTGAGCATTACGAAGCTGAGGAAGCTGACGCTGACACATTAGGACAAGTAAATGAGATTTTATATAAAATTGTAAAAGAAGAAGTACGTCGTCTTATTACAGTTGAAAAAATCCGCCCAGATGGCCGTAAAGGTGACGAAATCCGTCCATTAGCATCAGAGGTTGGCATTTTATCTCGTACACACGGTTCTGGTTTATTCACACGTGGACAAACACAAGCATTAAGTATTTGTACATTAGGTGCATTAGGCGATGTGCAAATTTTAGATGGTCTTGGTGTAGAAGAATCAAAACGCTTTATGCACCATTACAATTTCCCATCATTTAGTGTTGGTGAAACTAGACCAATGCGTGGACCAGGTCGTCGTGAAATCGGTCACGGTGCACTAGGAGAACGTGCTCTTGAGCCTGTAATTCCATCTGAAAAAGATTTCCCATACACAGTACGTCTTGTATCTGAAGTTTTAGAATCAAATGGTTCTACTTCACAAGCAAGTATTTGTGGTAGTACTTTAGCAATGATGGATGCTGGTGTTCCACTTAAAGCTCCAGTTGCAGGTATTGCAATGGGTCTAGTTAAAACTGGTGAGCATTACACAATTTTATCTGATATTCAAGGTATGGAAGATCATTTAGGTGATATGGACTTTAAAGTAGCAGGTACAGCACAAGGTGTAACTGCACTACAAATGGACATTAAAATTGATGGTCTATCTCGTGAAATTTTAGAAGAGGCATTACAACAAGCGAAAGTTGGTCGTGTGCACATTCTAAATCATATGTTATCTGTTATTGCAGAGCCACGCACTGAATTATCAGCGTACGCTCCAAAGATTATTACAATGACAATTAATCCAGATAAAATCCGTGACGTTATCGGACCGAGCGGTAAACAAATCAATAAAATTATTGAAGAAACTGGTGTTAAAATTGACATCGAGCAAGATGGCACAGTATTCATTTCTTCAATAAACCAAGAAATGAACGACAAAGCTAAGAAAATTATCGAAGATATCGTTCGCGAAGTACAAGTAGGTGAAATCTACGAAGGAAAAGTGAAACGTGTTGAGAAATTCGGTGCTTTCGTTGAATTATTCAGCGGTAAAGATGGATTAGTTCACATTTCTGAACTTGCACTTGAGCGTGTAGGTAAAGTAGAAGACGTTGTAAAAATCGGTGACGTAATTACGGTTAAAGTTATCGAGATTGACAAGCAAGGTCGTGTGAATCTATCTAGAAAAGTATTGCTAAAAGAAGAGCAAGAAAAAGAAGCTGCTAAAGAAGAAAACAAACAAGAGCAGCAATAAGCAAAAGCCAGTTTAACTGGCTTTTTTTGTTATGTAAAAATATGATTTATATATATTTTTATGTCAGCATAGGTATAGTTTTCATTATAACGCTCAAATTAACAAAGATAAGAAGAAAAATGGTTTTTATATAGTTAATGGGAGGGTTTATATGAAAGCTCGTATATTGGCATACATATGTATATTTTTATTATATGTCAGTGTAGGCTCTTATTCCGTTTTTGCACAGGATAACTTATATGAAGAAATTCAAAAGCATGCAAAACAATATGAGATTGCACCTCAAAATGCGATGATTGATAAGATATGGAAAGCAACACCAGGATATAATGGAAGACAAGTTGATATGGAAGCATCTTATAACAATATGAAGAAGCAAAAGGAATTTGATCAAAAACACCTTGAATTCAAGGAAGTATCACCGAGTGTCCACTTAGAAGATTTATCACCCGCTCCAATTTATAGGGGACATCCGAATAAAAAGATGGTGGGATTAACAATAAATGTGGCATGGGGAAACGAGTATTTGCCTCGTATATTAGAAATATTGAAAAAGCATGATGTGAAGGCGACTTTCTTTTTAGAAGGACGTTGGGTGAAAGAAAATTTACGATTTGCAAAAATGATTGTCGATGCAAATCAAGAAGTCGGAAATCATTCTTATACGCACCCTAATATGAAAACGCTATCGTCTGATGAAATACGAGAACAGTTACAAAAAACCAATCGAATGATTGAAGCTGCTACGAATCAAAAGGTAAGATGGTTTGCTCCGCCGAGTGGAAGTTTTCGGGATGAAGTCGTGAAAATCGCTGATGATTTTCAAATGGGAACGATTATGTGGACTGTCGATACAATCGATTGGAAGCGACCTGAGCCAGATGTACTGTTGCAGAGAGTAATGAGAAAAATACACCCAGGTGCTATCGTATTAATGCATCCTACTTCGTCAACGGCAGAAGCATTAGATACAATGATTACAAAATTGAAGGAACTAGGATATAAAGTAGGGAATATAACAGAATTACTGGATGAAAAACGTGTGGATTAAATACATTTGCATGACATTCATCCTTAAACTTGTTATCATTAAATAATAGCACTTATTTAGCGAAACTGGCAGTAGGAGGAAAGTTTTTGATTAAAAAATATACTTGTAAAAATGGTGTAAGAATAGTTATGGAGAATATACCAACTGTAAGATCAGTTGCGATTGGTATTTGGATCCATGCGGGATCAAGAAATGAAAATGAAAAAAATAACGGGATTTCTCACTTTTTAGAGCATATGTTCTTTAAGGGGACGGAGACACGTAGTGCACGAGAAATTGCAGAATCATTTGATAGCATTGGTGGGCAAGTGAATGCTTTTACTTCAAAAGAATACACTTGTTACTATGCAAAAGTGCTAGATGAGCATGCTAAATATGCTTTAGATGTATTAGCAGACATGTTCTTTAATTCAACATTTGATGAAGAAGAATTGAAAAAAGAGAAGAATGTCGTATGTGAAGAAATTAAAATGTACGAAGATGCGCCAGATGATATTGTACATGATATGTTAACGAAAGCAACATATGAAACGCATCCGCTTGGATATCCTATTTTAGGAACAGAAGAAACACTTGATACGTTTACAGGTGATACGCTACGCCAATATATTAAGGATCATTACACACCTGAAAATGTAGTTGTTTCAGTTGCAGGAAATATTGATGAAGCCTTCTTACAAACGGTAGAGCAATATTTCGGTAGTTATGAAGGAACAACAAACCGTGAACAAGTACATAGCCCAATTTTCCATTTTAATAAGGTAGCACGTAAAAAAGAAACAGAACAAGCTCATTTATGTTTAGGATATAAAGGCTTACAAATGGGACACGAAGATATTTATAACTTAATCGTATTAAATAACGTTTTAGGCGGTAGCATGAGTAGCCGTTTATTCCAAGAAGTACGTGAGCAACGCGGGTTAGCTTACTCAGTATTTTCTTACCATTCTTCTTATGAAGATACAGGTATGTTAACACTATATGGTGGAACAGGTAGTCAACAATTAGATACACTGTATGAAACAATGCAAGAAACATTAGAAACATTGAAAAATACAGGTATTACAGAAAAAGAGCTTATTAATAGTAAAGAGCAATTAAAAGGAAACTTAATGTTAAGTTTAGAAAGTACGAATAGTCGTATGAGCCGTAATGGTAAAAATGAATTGCTACTTCGTAAGCATCGTTCACTTGATGAGATTATCGAAAGTGTAAACACTGTAACAAAAGAAAATGTAGATGGGTTAATTCGTAACATGTTTACAGATGAATTCTCTGCAGCCTTAATTAGTCCAGATGGAAAACTTCCAAAAGGAATAAAACTATAATTACTTTATATGAAGTATGTAAAAATAACTGTATCTCTTTTAAATGAGATACAGTTATTTTTTTTGGATATGCAGAATAGGTACTAATTATAGATAATTTACATTCATAAATTCGGTAGGGGGAGAGTATATGCGATTAAGTGAATTAAGTGGAAAAGAGATTGTAAATTTAGAAAGAGCAGAAAAGATGGGGGTTCTAGGTTATGTGGATTTAGAAATTGATGAGAAGGATGGTCAAATAGATGCTCTTATCATACCTGCTGGGAAATGGGGAGGTTTTAAAAAGGAACCACAAGAAATAAGAGTAGGTTGGAACCAAATTAAAAAAGTGGGGCATGATATGATCCTTTGTGATATTACGGATCGTTCCAATTCGAAGTGAAAGATGGCCATTTTGGTCATCTTTTTTTGTTCATTCCCTTTTGAGTATTAGTTTATTTGAATTAAGATTTGACTTTGGGGTCTTACTGCATACAAATAGCGGGATAAATCATACGTGCTTTTTGTTTTTCAATCACCTAAAACTCGTACATTACATATGATGTGGAGGAAAAAGAAAAAGTAGGCACTTTTCTTATAAATGACAGAAAAAGAAGGTGAATTAGGGAATGTTGACTGAGATGCATATTGCTGTCATAGGAGGAGATGCAAGACAGCTAGAAGTAATTCGCAAACTAGTTGAATTGGATGCGAAACTTTCATTGATAGGGTTTGATCAGTTAGATCATGGCTTCACAGGGGCAGCAAAAGAAAGTATACAAAATTTAGATTTCACTTCTGTAGATGCAATTATTTTGCCAGTTGCAGGTACAAATGCCAAGGGAGAAGTAGATACTATTTTTTCAAACGAAAAAGTTTCTATAACGAAAGAACAAATTGAAAAGACACCAGAACATTTTACTATATATTCAGGTATTGGTACGCCTTACTTGGAAAATCTCGTATCTACTACAAACCGTAAACTTATTAAATTATTTGATCGTGATGATGTGGCAATCTACAATTCTATACCAACTGTAGAAGGTACATTAATGATGGTAATTCAACATACCGACTATACGATTCATGGTTCTAATGTGATGGTTTTAGGATTTGGTAGAACAGGGATGAGTGTTGCCAGAGCATTTCAATCATTAGGAGCCCATGTCAAAGTTGGAGCAAGACGATCGGAACATATTGCGCGTATTACAGAAATGATGTTTACTCCTTTTCATATGCAGAATATTGAGAAAGAAGTAGGGGATATCGATATTGTCATTAATACAATTCCGCATCTCGTTGTGACAGCGAATGTCATTTCAAAAATGCCAGCTCATACGTTAGTAATTGATTTAGCCTCTAAACCAGGTGGTACCGACTTTAGATATGCGGAAAAAAGAGGAGTCAAAGCGCTATTAGCACCTGGGCTACCAGGTATTGTTGCTCCAAAAACAGCAGGACAAATTTTAGCGAATGTTCTTTCTCAGTTACTGGCAGAAGACGTAATCGCAAGAAAGGAGAATGGGGAATGAATTTAAAGGGGAAAAGAATAGGGTTTGGTTTTACTGGCTCACATTGTACGTACGAAGAAGTAATGCCTCATTTAGAAAAGTTAATTGCTGAGGGAGCAGAAGTACGCCCCGTTGTTTCTTACACTGTTCAATCAACAAATACGAGATTTGGAGAAGGAGCAGAGTGGATTAAAAAGATTGAAGAAGTAACAGGCTTTAAAGCAATTAATTCAATTGTTGGCGCAGAACCACTAGGACCTAAAATTCCACTAGATTGTATGGTGATTGCACCACTAACAGGGAATTCTATGAGTAAATTTGCAAATGCAATGACAGACTCTCCAGTATTAATGGCAGCGAAAGCGACGCTAAGAAATGGCAAGCCTGTCGTATTAGCTGTTTCGACGAATGATGCTTTAGGGCTTAATGGGGTAAATCTCATGCGACTAATGGCAACAAAAAACATCTATTTCGTCCCATTCGGCCAAGATGCACCAGAGAAAAAACCGAACTCAATGGTAGCTCGCATGGAGCTGCTGGAAGATACAGTATTAGAAGCGCTGCAAGGAAAGCAATTGCAACCGGTTGTCGTAGAAAAATTCAGATATATGAATTAAAAAACGAAAAAAAACGGACAATTTTTGATGAAACCATCATTCTTACTGTAGAATATGATAAAATTAACGTTATTAAGATTAGAAGGGGTATTGTATACTCCTTCTGATTCTAAGTTATAGAAGGATTGGTATCTAGAAAGGGGCATAGTGATGGAAAAGCAAAAAACTTTTCATGTCGCTGTAGTTGGAGCAACCGGCGCAGTTGGTGAACAAATGTTAAATACTTTAGAGAAACGAGAATTTCCAATCGGGAAATTAACGTTACTTTCATCTAAACGATCTGCAGGTAAGAAACTTGTATTTAAAGGCGAAGAATTTACAGTTCAAGAGGCAACTCCTGAAAGTTTTGAAGGAGTAGATATCGCACTATTTAGTGCTGGTGGATCTGTATCAAAACAATTAGCGCCAGAAGCAGCAAAGCGCGGTGCGATTGTTGTTGATAATACAAGTGCATTCCGTATGACAGAAAACGTGCCACTTGTTGTACCTGAAGTAAATGAAAACGACTTAAAAGAACATAATGGTATTATTGCAAATCCAAACTGTTCTACAATTCAAATGGTAGTAGCTCTTGAGCCAGTTCGTCAGCAATATGGTTTAAAACGAGTAATCGTTTCCACATATCAAGCTGTATCAGGTGCTGGTGCGGCAGCGATTGAAGAACTTCATGAACAATCACAAGCAATCTTAAATGGTGAAGAAGTGAAGGCAAATGTTTTACCTGTATCAGGTGATAAGAAACATTTCCCAATCGCTTTCAACGCGATTCCACAGATTGATAAGTTCCAAGATAATGGATTTACATTTGAAGAAATGAAAATGATTAATGAAACGAAAAAAATTATGCATATGCCAGAATTAGAAGTAGCAGCAACATGTGTACGTTTACCAGTTGTATCAGGTCACTCTGAGTCTGTTTACATCGAAGTAGAAAAAGAAGGCGTAACAGTAGAAGAATTAAAGAACTTACTTGCAAATGCGGAAGGTATCGTTCTGCAAGATAACCCAGAAGAGCAATTATATCCAATGCCAGCTACTGCAGTAGGTAAAAACGAAGTATTCGTTGGAAGAATCCGTAAAGATTTAAATAACGATAAAGGGTTCCATCTTTGGGTCGTATCTGATAACTTATTAAAAGGCGCTGCATGGAATTCTGTTCAAATTGCAGAGCGCTTAGTAAAATTACAATTAGTGTAAACGGCTAAGAGAAGGTGCAAAATATGAAAATTATTGTTCAAAAATTTGGTGGCACATCTGTACGTGATGAAAATGGACGTAAGCATGCGCTTCATCATATAAAAAAATCGCTAGATGCGGGTTATAAAGTAGTTACTGTCGTATCTGCTATGGGTCGTAAAGGTGAACCGTATGCAACGGATACTTTGTTGAGCCTTGTAAATCAAGAGGAATCTCACATTTCTAATCGTGAGCAAGATTTGTTATTATCATGCGGAGAATTAATCTCAGCAATCGTTTTCTCTAATATGTTAAATGAGAACGGTATAAAAGCAGCTGCATTAAATGGTGCACAAGCTGGTTTTGTAACAAATGATGATTTTACAAATGCTAAGATTATTGAAATGAACTGCGATCGTATACATGAAGAGCTAGAAAATGTAGATGTAATCGTCGTTACAGGATTCCAAGGGCAAACGAAAAAAGGCGATACGACAACACTTGGACGCGGGGGTAGCGATACTTCAGCTTCAGCGTTAGGTGTTGCGCTTCATGCTGAATTTATTGATATCTTCACAGATGTAGAAGGTGTTATGACTGCGGATCCTCGCATTGTAAAAGATGCACGTCATCTTCAAACTGTAACGTATAACGAAATTTGTAACATGGCTTACCAAGGTGCAAAAGTCGTTCATCCACGTGCAGTTGAAATTGCGATGCATGCGAAAGTACCTCTTCGTGTACGTTCTACTTACTCTGATAGTGAAGGTACGCTTATTGCGGCGTACGATGGTGCTACAAAAGGGCAGGATGTAGAAGAACGTCCTGTTACAGGTATTGCTCACGTATCAAACGTAACGCAAATTAAAGTGCTTGCAAAAGAAACAGCATACGATTTGCAGCAGCATGTATTTAAAGAAATGGCTAACGAAGGTATTAGTGTTGATTTAATTAACATTTCCCCTACAGGTGTAGCTTACACGGTAAATGATAATGTATCAGCTCGTGCTGTCGAAGTGCTAAAACAACTTGGATATGAGCCGCTTGTGACAGAGCATTGCGCGAAAGTATCTATCGTTGGAGCTGGAATGGCAGGAATCCCAGGGGTTACTGCGAAAATCGTTACAGCTTTAGCTGAAAAAGGTATTCAAATTCTGCAATCGGCAGATAGCCATACGACAATTTGGGTTCTTGTAAAAGAAACGGATTTAGTGGAGGCTGTAAATGCATTACATAGTGCGTTTGAGCTTTCAAAAGAAAAGCAACTGGAACAATAAGGAGTGAGACCATGATAGATTTTGGGACAATTGCAACCGCGATGGTAACTCCGTTTGATAAAAACGGAAATATCGATTTTGCAAAGACAACGAAATTGGTAAATTATTTAATAGATAACGGTACAACAGCAATCGTGGTAGGAGGAACGACAGGAGAATCTCCTACATTAACTTCAGAAGAAAAAGTAGCGTTATATCGCCATGTCGTATCTGTTGTCGATAAAAGGGTGCCCGTAATCGCTGGAACAGGTAGCAATAATACGCATGCTTCTATTGACTTAACTAAAAAGGCAACAGAAGTTGGTGTTGATGCAGTAATGCTAGTAGCACCGTATTATAACAAACCGAGTCAAGAAGGAATGTATCAGCACTTTAAAGCAATTGCTGAAAGCACGCCACTTCCGGTTATGCTATATAACGTTCCAGGACGATCTATTGTACAAATCTCCGTGGATACAGTTGTTCGTTTATCAGAAATAGAAAACATTGTTGCGATTAAAGATGCAGGCGGCGATGTGTTAACAATGACAGAAATCATTGAAAAAACAACGGACGACTTTGCAGTATACAGCGGTGATGACGGTTTAACGTTACCAGCTATGGCAGTTGGAGCGAAAGGTATCGTTTCTGTAGCATCTCATGTTATCGGAAATGAAATGCAAGAAATGATTGCAGCATTCCAAGCTGGTGAATTTAAGAAGGCACAAAAGTTACATCAATTACTTGTAAGAGTAACGGATTCATTATTTATGGCACCAAGCCCAACACCAGTAAAAACAGCATTACAAATGGTTGGATTAGATGTAGGTTCTGTACGTTTACCACTTCTTCCATTAACAGAAGAAGAAAGAGTAACGTTACAATCTGTTATGCAATCTATCCCTCGTTAATAAAAAATGACCTAGTGTAGAACTAGGTCATTTTTTATTATGTATTGCAACATGTATAAGAAAATATCATACCCTTGAAATGAATTAAAAACTAAAGTGATTATAGAATAAACATTTGTGTAAATGTAATAAACCACCGATTCTGTTTTTAGAGAAATCCCCTCAAATGTCATGTGATTCATAAAAAAACTCCATTTTGTAAGTGTTTTTGTTCAATTCTAGAAAAATAAGTCTTGAAAATCCATATTATGAAATTAATTTAGCGCATGTACGGCTATTTCTTCAAAATAATATGGAGTGTAAAATCGAAGTGAATATAAAGGAAATACGTTCGCTACTTTTGTTATAATTCCATTCTTTTACCTATTCTTTCGCACGATTTAACTTGTGTTCTATTTCTTGTATCAGGTATAATATGGCTAAGTAGCTTAGTACGGGTATGCTTAGCAAAATTGGTAAAAATTATAATTTGATTACATTTTCATATCATATCGAATAAGATATTTGATTTATATAATGAAAGAGAGGTGAAACCTGGTTTAAAAAATAAACAAGGACATGATATCGCATAACGGTAAGGACATTCGTCTTGGACGGTGAATATATGGTGGTTGTAGAGTTTCCCCTGGTGTCTCTGCAATTTTAGTGAAATCAGTGTTTGAAAGATTTTTAAACCAGGCAACAACATGAAGAGAAAAGAGAATGAGTCTGTTAAAGTATTTGCTCTTGGTGGAGTAGGTGAAATCGGGAAAAACATGTACTGTGTTGAAATTGATTCTGAAATCTTTATTGTAGATGCAGGGTTAATGTTCCCGGGAGATGAAATGTTTGGAATTGATATCGTTATTCCTGATATTACATATTTAGTGGAAAACCAAGAGCGAGTAAAAGGTTTATTTATTACTCACGGTCATGAAGATCATATTGGTGGTATTGTTTACGTACTTCGTAAATTATCTATTCCAGTGTATGCAACGAAATTAACAGTAGGACTTATACAAGAAAAACTTGGCGAAGCGGGTATGTTAGGCCGTGTAGACTTAAAAACAATTGATTCAAATTCAACAGTAGAGTTTAATACTACAACGGTGTCATTCTTTGGAACGACACATAGTATTCCAGATTCTGTTGGTGTTTGTTTCCATACATCAAAAGGTGCGATTGTATATACAGGAGACTTTAAATTCGATCAAACTCCAATTGGAAATAGTGGAGCAGATCTTGGAAAAATGGCTCAAATCGGAAATGAAGGCGTACTATGCTTGTTATCTGATAGTACAAATGCTGAGCGTCCAGGCTATACAGGTTCTGAAAAAGAAGTTGGTGTAGAAATTTCTAAAGTGTTCTACGGCGCAGAAGGACGTATTATCGTTGCTTCATTTGCATCGAATGTACATCGTATTCAACAAGTATTTGATGCAGCTGCTGAAACAGGGCGAAAAGTAGCGGTTGTAGGACGTAGTATGGTGAAAGTTGTAGATATCGCAAGACGTCTTGGTTATTTAGATGTTCCAGAAGGTATGGTTATTTCACTACAAGAAGTAGACAATTTCCCAGAGAAAAAGGTAGCTATTTTAACGACAGGTAGCCAAGGGGAACCGATGGCGGCCCTTTCTAGAATGGCGAAGCAAGCTCATAAACAAATTTCAATTCGTAAAGGTGATACGGTTATTATTGCGGCTTCTCCAATTCCGGGTAATGAAATATCTGTATCAAAAATTATCGATTTGTTATTTAGAGCGGGCGCTGAAGTTGTTTATTACGGTGAAAGAAAAGTCCACGTTTCAGGTCACGGTAGCCAAGAAGAATTAAAGTTAATGTTAAATTTAATGAAACCGAAATATTTTGTACCCGTACATGGTGAGTTCCGTATGCAAAAAGCACATGCATACTTAGCTGAAGATGTAGGTATTGCAAGAGAAAATATCTTTATCGTAGAAAAAGGCGATGTAATCGGTTTTGGTGACGATGAAGCGAACTTAGTTGGTAAAGTCCAAGCTGGCAATGTATTAATTGATGGATTAGGTGTAGGTGACGTTGGTAATATCGTTCTTCGCGATAGAAAAATGTTATCTCAAGATGGAATATTAGTAGTTGTTGTAACACTTGGTAAGGATGAAAAGAAAATTGTTTCTGGTCCAGAAATCATTTCACGTGGTTTTGTGTATGTGCGTGAATCAGAAGCATTAATTGACCGCTCTACAGAGATTGTACGTATGATTGTTGAGCAATCAATTAAAGAATATTCAATTGAATGGTCTATGCTAAAACAAAATATTCGTGAATTATTAGGACAGTTCTTGTACGAAGAGACAAAGAGAAAACCTATGATTTTACCGATTATTATGGAAGTTTAAAAAAGGTCACCTTTACGGGTGATCTTTTTTCTTTTTAACTCTATCGAATGAAATTTATAACTTAAGAAATAATAGTGATATACGAGTGAAAGGGGATGCGATATGACAGAACGTGATCGTTATACAAATGAAGAAAAAGAGGCTGAGCCGAAAGAAACTGGAAAAGAAGCTTCAATAGTGGAAAAAATTCAACAGCTTGGACAAACGAATATACCACAAATGAATGAATCGCGTATTCATTGTTTAACAATTATTGGACAGGTGGAAGGTCATGTCCAATTGCCACCGCAAAATAAAACAACAAAATATGAGCATATCATTCCACAAATTGTTGCGATTGAACAAAATCCGAAAATAGAAGGTTTACTTTTAATATTAAATACTGTCGGAGGTGACGTTGAAGCCGGACTAGCCATTTCTGAAATGGTCGCTTCACTTTCAAAGCCGACTGTATCACTTGTTCTGGGCGGAGGACATTCTATTGGTGTGCCAATTGCTGTTTCTACGGATTATTCATTTATTGCGGAAACTGCGACGATGACAATTCATCCTATTCGCCTAACAGGTCTTGTTATAGGTGTGCCGCAAACATTTGAGTATTTAGATAAAATGCAAGAAAGAGTCATTCGATTTGTGACGAAGCATTCGAAAGTAACGGAAGATCGTTTTAAAGAGCTTATGTTTGCGAAAGGAAATTTAACGCGAGATATTGGTACGAATGTAATTGGTGGAGATGCAGTGAAGTATGGTCTTATAGATGATGTCGGTGGTATTGGAAATGCGATTCGAAAACTAAATGAATTAATAGATGCTCGCGGGGATGATAGTACAGAAGGGACAATGTTACAATGATTTTATATACAATTATGCCAGAGCAACTTGTGTATCCAGCTGATTATTCGCAATGTGAAAGTCAAAAAATCGTAAATATAAATGGTGTTGAATTAATGGTTTCAGAAGAAGAACATGGGTGTTATTCTATTGTGCGTGTGTTAAGTACAGATCCGTTTCACTACTTAGAGTTTGAGCCTGGCCAGAAAATAACCTTTTAGCAAAAAGAAGGATTTTGTTTAGAAGCTATGGTATAATATAAAAAACAAGACGGTTGAGCAGCCATGAGAGGGCTGCTTTCTTCTGTTTATTTAACATTTTACAAGAAGTGTAAAAATAGAAGATATAAAGACCTGAAAAAATAGAGAAAACAGACATATAAGTAGAGTTTTTAGGAGGCTTTACGTATATGTAGAACACGAGGTGAAGAAATGGCAAAACAAAAGCAAAGAGGGACGAAGGCAAAGGCAAGACGTACGATAAAGCCAACTTTGTATTATGAAATCGTCGGTTTAACTCTTTTTGCACTTTCAATCATTACGATTTTACAGCTAGGCGTTGTAGGGAAATCGTTTGTGTTATTTTTTCGCTTCTTCTTTGGTGAGTGGTACATAATTGGTGTGTTAGGTGTAATAGCTTTATCGGTTTCGTTTGTTATAAAACGTGGATGGCCGAACCTTTTAAATAAACGGTTAATCGGTTTTTACTTAATAGTATTGGCGATATTAATGTTTAGTCATATTACATTATTTAACCTACTTACGAAAGATGGAGCAGTGCAAAATACTTCTGTTATTGTGAGTACGAAAGATAATTTCTTTCTTGAAATGAAAAAAGGGCCAGATAGTGTTCATTTAGGTGGTGGCATGTTTGGTGCGCTTATGTTCGCGACTTGTTATTTCTTATTTGATGAAGTAGGAGCTTATATTATTGGTATTATTTTAGTTATTCTCGGTATACTTTGTATAACAAATAAGCATATTGGAGAAGTGTTAGCTCCAGTTGGTAGAATCCTTAGAAGTCAATTTCAAGTGATGCAAGGGGACTATAAAGATTGGAGAGCGAAAAGAACGGCTGAACAAACAGAAAAGAAAAAAACAACGAGAAGCACAAGGAGCAAACGTGCTGCAGAACAAGAAGAAATTGTTGAGCCGATGGAAGAAATTTCAATTGATCCTCCGATTATTTCAAATTTCACTGAGAATTATCCAGTAAATGAAGAAGAGGATAAACGAATTGAGGTAGAGGAAGAAGAGTTAATCACTTCACCATTTATCGAAGAGGCTCCGCCAATTGAAGAGCCGAAGAAAAAGCGTGGAGAAAAAATCGTTGAATCGTTAGAGGGTGAAACACAAGCACCTCCTATGCAATTTTCAAATGTAGAAAATAAAGATTACAAGCTTCCTGCCCTTGATATATTGAAATTTCCAAAGAATAAGCAAGTTACAAATGAAAATGCGGAAATTTATGAGAATGCTCGTAAATTAGAGCGTACATTCCAAAGCTTTGGAGTGAAAGCAAAAGTAACAAAAGTACATAGAGGTCCTGCAGTTACAAAATATGAAGTGTATCCTGATATGGGAGTAAAGGTAAGCAAAATCGTTAGTTTAAGTGATGATTTAGCACTTGCTTTAGCGGCGAAAGACATTCGTATCGAGGCACCAATTCCTGGGAAATCAGCTGTAGGGATTGAAGTTCCGAATTCAGAAGTTTCTATGGTAACGCTTAGAGAAGTTCTTGATTCTAAGGCTAATAATCATCCAGAAGAGAAGTTGTTAATTGGTCTTGGACGAGATATTACAGGTGAAGCTGTATTAGCCCGTTTAAATAAAATGCCCCATTTACTAGTAGCTGGTGCGACGGGTAGCGGGAAAAGTGTATGTATTAACGGTATTATTGTTAGTATTTTAATGCGTGCAAAACCACATGAAGTAAAATTAATGATGATTGATCCGAAAATGGTAGAGTTAAATGTATATAACGGTGTTCCTCACTTATTAACACCAGTTGTAACGGATCCGAAAAAGGCATCGCAAGCATTGAAAAAAGTCGTGAGTGAGATGGAACGTCGTTATGAGTTGTTTGCTCATAGTGGCACGCGTAATATTGAAGGATATAATGACTATATAAAAGAACATAATAGTCAATCAGAAGCGAAACAACCGGAATTACCTTATATTGTCGTGATTGTGGACGAGTTAGCAGATTTAATGATGGTTGCTTCATCAGATGTAGAGGATGCAATTATGCGTCTAGCACAAATGGCTCGTGCGGCTGGTATTCATTTAATTATTGCAACGCAGCGTCCATCAGTTGATGTCATTACGGGAGTTATTAAAGCGAATATTCCATCACGTATTGCATTCGCTGTATCTTCTCAAACAGATTCTCGTACAATTCTTGACGGCGGTGGTGCAGAGAAATTACTAGGTCGTGGAGATATGCTGTTTATACCAATTGGTGCATCGAAGCCTGTACGTGTACAAGGTGCGTTTTTATCAGATGATGAAGTTGAGAGAGTTGTAGAATATGTTATTGGTCAGCAAAAAGCGCAATATCAAGAAGATATGATTCCGCAAGATGTTCCTGATACGAAGCAGGAAGTAGAAGATGAATTATATGATGAAGCAGTTCAGCTCGTAGTGGAAATGCAAACGGCATCTGTTTCTATGTTGCAACGTAGGTTTAGAGTTGGATATACGCGAGCTGCTCGTTTAATTGATGCAATGGAAATGAATGGTGTAGTAGGTCCGTATGAAGGTAGTAAACCACGAGAAGTGCTCATTAATGATGTACAAGAAAAAAGTTCATAAAAAAAGCCTAATTGTTTTTACAATTAGGCTTTTTTATATGCTGGTTTTGTTATATACTATGTTCAGAAGTGAAGAAAGGGCTTACATTTAAAGTGGTTCTTTAGAATACGAATACTTTGGTGTGGTTTTTTGTGAACGTTCGATATTTAATGTAGAAAAATGTTAAATTTTGTTGACACGTATGGGAGCAAGTGGTAAGATTACTTCGAAAAGAATCACTGCCTCATATAATCTTGGAGATAAGGTCCATAAGTTTCTACCTGGCAACCATGAATTGCTGGACTATGAGGGGAAAAGTGTGTAACAAAGGATGTAAGAGATCTTTGTGCCGAACTTTTTCTCGAAATGAGGAATGTTTATGGTGCAAAGTTTTTTTTATGCAGTAAAGAGTGAAAATTTCATCTTAAAAAATTATTAATATTTATTCGACAATTGCGTTTATTTTAGTGTTTAGTAATTTTTATTATGTTGTAAGTTGAAAAAAGAGAAAAGAAGTCTTACATCAGAGGTCGAATAATTGAAATGCGGGGGAGTCTTATGTCAGTAAAATCCGATAGTCGTCACCTATATTTACGGGTGATTGATCACATCAAAGAAAAAATTAAAGATGGAGCTTACAAAGAAAGACAAAAGTTACCATCAGAGTTTGATTTAGCGAAAGAACTTGGCGTAAGTAGAGCGACTTTAAGGGAAGCACTGCGTATTTTAGAAGAAGAAAATGTTGTCATTCGTAGACATGGTGTAGGAACATTTGTAAATGCTAAGCCGTTATTTTCTTCGGGGATTGAGCAACTTTCTAGTATTACAGATATGATTTCTAGTGTGGGGAAAACACCAGGAACTATCTTTCTATCATCATCTACAACAAGTTTAACAGAAGAGGAAAAAGAGAAGTTTAATAGTGAAGATGGTTTTAATGCAGTGATGATCGAGCGTGTGCGTACAGCAGATGGGGAACCTGTTGTATATTGTATCGATAAACTTGCAAAAGAAATATTGCCGGATTTATCGGGATACAATGAAGAATCATTGCTAACGGTGATACATAACAATACGCATAAACGTATCACATACGCGGTTGCTCATATTGAGCCAATTGGCTATCATCCGAAAATTTCACCGATTTTAGAATGTGAACCAGAAACAGCACTGCTAGTATTAAAACAAATGCACTATGATCAAAATGATGAGCCAATCTTATATTCTATCAATTACTTTAGAGCTGATAAGTTTAGCTTCCATGTATTAAGAAAACGTATGTAGGTGAGTTCTATTTTAGGGAGGTGACAGCAAGAAGTTAGGGACAGCAGCGTATAAAAAAATAGACAATTCATTTCAGGAGGGGTTTCTAGTATGAAGAAAAAAACAGGTCTTTTATTATCATTAACATTAGCAGCAAGTGCGGTTTTAGGTGCATGTGGTAACTCGGATAAAGCGAGTAGCGACAAAAAAGAGTTTAAAGTTGGTATGGTTACAGATGTTGGGGGCGTTGATGACAAATCATTTAACCAATCAGCTTGGGAAGGTTTAACGAAGTTCGGTAAAGATAATGACTTAAAGAAAAATGAAGGATATCGTTATCTTCAATCTAGTAAAGATGCGGATTATATCCCGAATTTAACGAAATTTGCGAAAGATCATTATAACACAACATTTGGTATTGGATACTTAATGGAAAAATCAATCGAAAAAGTAGCTGATCAGTATCCGAAAGAACAATTTGCGATTGTAGATACAGTTGTAAAGAAGCCAAACGTAACAAGTATTACATTTAAAGACCATGAAGGTTCATTCTTAGTTGGTGCTGTAGCAGCGATGACGACAAAATCAAATAAAGTTGGGTTTGTTGGTGGTGTAAAAAGCCCATTAATTACAAAATTTGAATCAGGTTTCAAAGCTGGTGCAAAAGCAGTAAATCCAAATATCGAAATCGTATCACAATATGCTGATGCATTTGATAAACCAGAAAAAGGATCTGTATTAGCTTCAGCAATGTACGGTGGTGGAGTTGACGTAATTTATCATGCTTCAGGTGCAACTGGTAACGGTGTATTCACAGAAGCGAAAAACCGTAAGAAAAAAGGTGAAAACGTTTGGGTAATCGGTGTTGACCGTGACCAAAATCAAGAAGGTATGCCTGAAAACGTAACTTTAACTTCGATGGTAAAACGTGTTGATGTTGCAGTAGCAAAAGTAGCACAAGAAGCGAAAGATGGTAAGCTAAAAGGCGGTAAAGTAGAAGAGTTTGGTTTAAAAGATGACGGTGTTGGTATTGCGAAAACGACTGACAATGTGAAAAAAGTAAATCCAGAAATCTTAACAAAAGTAGAAGAGCTTGAGAAGAAAATCACTGACGGTGAAATTAAAGTACCTGCAACTGACGAAGAATATAAAACATATGAAGCTTCTCTAAAGAAATAATAATAGAGAAATAGCAAAGGTTAGTTCTTAGAACTAACCTTTGCATATATAAAAATACTTTTAATAGAGTGTAATTAGGGAGTGTTCCCTGCTAAAAGGAGGAACAAAATGGAATACGTAATTGAGATGAACAATATTACAAAAGTATTCCCAGGCATTGTAGCGAATGATGATATTACGCTGCAAGTAAAACAGGGAGAAATACATGCTTTACTTGGAGAAAATGGTGCAGGGAAATCAACGCTGATGAATGTGCTGTTCGGTTTGTATCAACCAGAACAGGGAGAAATTAAAATCAAAGGAAACCCTGTTAAAATTACGAATCCGAATATAGCAAATGATCTTGGTATTGGGATGGTCCATCAGCATTTTATGCTTGTTCATAATTTTACAGTTACAGAGAATATTATTCTCGGAAATGAACCAAAGAAAAACGGGAAAATTGCTGTTGAAGAAGCTGCAAAAGAAATTAAGCAATTATCTGAACAATACGGTTTAGCTGTTGATCCACATGCAAAAATTGAAGATATTTCTGTTGGGATGCAGCAAAGGGTTGAAATATTAAAGACTCTTTATCGTGGTGCTGAGATTTTAATATTTGATGAGCCAACGGCGGTGTTAACTCCTCAAGAAATTCATGAGTTGATTCAAATTATGAAAAAACTTGTGCAAGAGGGGAAATCTATTATTCTTATTACACATAAGTTAAAAGAAATTATGGAAGTTTGCGATCGTTGTACAATTATTCGTAAAGGTAAGGGGATTGGTACTGTTGATGTAGCGGAAACGGATGAGCATAAACTTGCAGAGTTAATGGTCGGACGTCAAGTGAATTTTAAAACAGAAAAAATAGAAGCTAAACCAATGGAAGAAGTACTATCTATTGCAAACCTAATTGTTCATGATACGCGCAAGTTACCTGCTGTAAAAGGCCTTGACTTAACTGTTCGTGCAGGAGAAATCGTTGGGATTGCAGGGATTGATGGAAATGGTCAAAGTGAATTAATAGAGGCGATTACTGGTTTACGAAAAGTTGAGTCAGGTTCTATTGCAATTAAAGGAAAAGAAATAACGAATTGGCCAGTTCGAAGAATAACAGAAGAGGGGATTGGTCATATTCCTGAAGACCGTCATAAACACGGACTTGTTCTTGATTTTTCTGTTCGGGACAATATTGTTTTACAAACATACTATAAAAATCCATTTTCAAAGAAAGGGATTTTAAATTTTAGTAAGATTACAGAAAAAGCAAAAGCGCTTATTGAACAGTTTGATGTACGTACACCTGGTGAACACACGTTAGCTCGCGCTCTATCTGGTGGAAACCAACAAAAGGCAATTATCGCACGTGAAGTAGATCGTAATCCAGACTTATTAATTGCAGCGCAGCCAACACGTGGTTTAGATGTAGGTGCGATTGAATTTATTCATAAAAAATTAATCGAGCAGAGAGATAACGGTAAGGCAGTATTACTTTTATCTTTAGAGCTGGATGAAATTTTAAATGTAAGTGATCGAGTTGCTGTTATATATGAAGGGAAAATCGTGGCAATTGTTGATGCGAAAGAAACGAATGAACAACAGCTTGGGTTATTGATGGCCGGCGGGACAGGGAAAGAGAAGGTGAACACAAATGACTAAAAAATTTTTAACGGAACGAACAATTAATATTTTAGTACCTGTGTTATCCGTAGTTTTTGGTTTACTTGTTGGTGCCATTGTAATGTTAGTTAGTGGATATGATCCAATTGTTGGATATGCCGCACTTTGGGAAGGGATGGTTGGTAATCCACAAGCTATCGGTGAGACGTTGCGTACAATGATTCCGCTTGTACTAGCTGGTCTTTCAGTAGCATTTGCATTTCGTACAGGTCTTTTCAATATTGGGGTGGAAGGACAGTTATTAGTTGGGTGGCTTGCTGCTGTTTGGTTTGGATATGCAGTGTCGTTACCAGCAATTTTGCATATTCCGTTATCTATTTTAGTGGCAGCAATCGCCGGCGGTTTATGGGGTTTTATACCTGGATATTTAAAAGGGAAGCTTAAAGTAAATGAAGTAATTGTTACAATTATGATGAACTACATTGCACTTTATGTTACGTATGATCTTATTAAGCGTTTTATTCATGAAGGTAATGAGAAATCTTATGATGTACAAGCAAGTGCTTCGTTAGCTTCTGGCTGGTTATCTTCATTGACAGATGGATCTCGTTTACATTGGGGAATTGTTGTAGCTATTATCGTTGCAATTGTAATGTGGTTCTTATTAGATAGAACAACGTTAGGATATGAATTAAAATCGGTTGGTTTTAACCAAAATGCTTCTCAATATGCAGGGATGAAAGTATCGCGTAATGTTGTATTATCAATGACAATTGCAGGTGCTTTTGCCGGAATTGGTGGAGCTATGGAAGGATTAGGGACATTCCAAAGTATGACGGCGATGTCGTCGTTTACTGGTATCGGATTTGATGGGATCGCGGTAGCGCTTCTAGGAGGAAATAATCCATTTGGTATATTATTAGCAGCTTTACTGTTTGGTGGTTTGAAAAGTGCAGCTCCACAAATGAATTTTGAAGCTGATGTACCTTCTGAGTTAATTAACGTTATTATTGCATGTATTATTTTCTTTGTTGCGTGCAGTTATGTTTTACGCTGGGCACTTACACGCATGAGCAAGGAGGGAAAATAAATGAGCTTTTTAGATATTTTAGCCATTCTTGTGACGGGTACGTTATATACGGCAGCGCCACTTATTTTTACGGCGTTAGGTGGAGTGTTCAGTGAACGTTCTGGAGTTGTAAATATAGCGTTAGAAGGTTTAATGTTATTCGGTGCATTTATCGGTATTGTTACAACGTTATTAATGGGTGATACGTGGGGAGCGATGACACCTTGGATCGCACTATTATTTGCAGCGATTGGTAGTGGCTTATTTGCACTTCTTCACGCAGTAGCATCTATTACATTCCGTGCAGATCAAGTGGTGAGCGGGGTAGCGATTAACTTTTTAGCTCTTGGTTTAACAGTATTTGCGATTAAGAAAATCTTTGGCAAAGGACAAACTGATTTCATTCAATACCGCATTGAAAAAATCGATGTTCCGGGTCTTTCGGATATTCCGGTAATTGGAAAAATCTTTTTCTCAAATGTACCGTTAACATCATATATTGCTATTATTTTGGCGTTTGTCGTTTGGTATGTCATTTATAAAACGCCGTTCGGTCTTCGTCTTCGTGCGGTTGGTGAACATCCAATGGCAGCAGATACGATGGGTATTAATGTATATAAAATGCGTTATATTGCAGTAGCTATATCTGGAATGTTTGCAGGAGTTGGTGGAGCGGTCTTCGCTATGTCGATCTCTGGTAACTTCTCAGGTGCTACAATTACGGGACAAGGTTTCTTAGCGCTAGCAGCTATGATTTTCGGTAAATGGAATCCACTTGGTGCTCTTGGAGCGGCTCTGTTCTTCGGATTTGCTCAATCATTAGGAATAACTGGTGGTACAATTCCAGTACTAAAGGAAATTCCAAGTGTATTCTTAACGATATTACCGTATGTATTTACAATATTAGCGCTTGTTGGTTTTGTAGGTCGTTCTGAAGCTCCGAAAGCATTAGGAACTCCTTATGAAAAAGGAAAACGATAAGTATAAAAAAGCTCGCACATTAGTGCGGGCTTTTTTACATAGACTATATTTAATACGGAATTTTACTATGTTCCTTACATATTCAAGTTTTTAGAAAGAGGTTAATGTAAGTATAGTGAGGAAGAAAAGTTGATTTTTTATTTCTAAAAACTGTATATTGAAGAGGAATATTCCTACATACGTAAAGGAGGGCTATAAATGAAACTAATGGAACAACAGTTACATGAGTTAGGTGGTTTGCGAGTACATATTATTCCAACTGATAAATATAAAACAAATACTTTTGTATTTCGTTTTAAGGCACCTTTAAATGAGGAGACGGTGACAGAGCGTGCCCTATTGCCATACGTATTGCAAAGTGCGACAGAAAAGCTTCCTTCTGTAATTCGTCTTCGTCAATATTTAGAAGAATTATATGGATCTTCTTTGGCAGTAGATGTAAGTAAAAAAGGAGAAGACCATATTATCTCTATTTATGTAGACATTGCAAATGAAGTTTATTTACATGATGCACCACCGTTATTTGAAAAAGCACTTTCTATGTTATCGGATATTGTTTTGCATCCAGCGACAGAGGGAAATGGTTTTCTACCTTCTATCGTAGAAAGTGAAAAGAGAGCACTCTTGCAACGAATTGAAGCTACGTACGATGATAAAATGCGCTATGCAAACGAGCGTTTAATTGAAGAAATGTGTAAAGTAGAACCGTATCGTTTAAGTGCAAATGGGAAAAAAGAGAGTGTTTCTTCTATTACAAATGAAAGTTTGTATCAATATTATCAAAAAGTGTTAGCAGAGGATGAAATGGATCTATACATTATTGGTGATATTTCAGAAAACGCAGTGGATCTTGTAAGTAAGTATTTTTCTATTTCAACGCGTCCTGTCAGAGAAAGAAATGTACTTCTTCATAAGAGAAATAATGAAGAAAAAGAAGTAGTTGAACAACAAGAATTAAAACAAAGTAAATTACACATCGGTTATCGTACGTTTATTACGTATAAAGATGAAGATTATTTTGCACTGCAATTGTTCAATGGATTGTTTGGAGGGTTTTCTCATTCGAAGTTATTCGTTAACGTTCGTGAAAAAAATAGTTTAGCGTACTATGCAGCATCCCGCTTTGAAAGTCATAAAGGCTTATTGTTTGTCATGTCAGGGATCGAAGCGAAAAATTATGAAAAAGCTGTTGAGATTATTAAAGAACAAATGTTAGCGATGCAAAATGGTGATTTTTCTGAAGAAGAGATGCATCAAACGAAAAGTGTCATTCAAAATCAAATATTAGAGGCGATTGATACACCGCGCGGATTTGTGGAAATGCTGTATCATGGCATTATTTCAGACCGTACGCGTCCAGTTGAAGAATGGCTTACAGGTATTGAAAGTGTGACGAAAGAAGAAATTGTGAAAGTTGCTAAAAATATTGAACTAGATACAATTTACTTTTTACAAGGAACGGAGGGAGAATAAATGGAGAAAATTGTTTATGAGCAATTAAAAGAGACACTCTATTATGAAAAACTTCCTAATGGATTAGATGTATATATTTTACCGAAGCAAGGATTTAATAAAACATTTGCAACGTTTACGACAAAATATGGTTCTATGGATAATACATTCGTACCACTAGGTAAAGAAGAAATGATTCGTGTGCCAGATGGAATTGCTCATTTTCTTGAGCATAAATTATTTGAAAAAGAAGATCACGATGCTTTCCAATTGTTTAGTAAACAAGGAGCATCAGCAAATGCTTTCACATCTTTCACAAGAACAGCTTACCTTTTTTCATGTACATCAAATGTAGAACAAAATTTAAATACATTGTTAAACTTCGTACAAGAACCGTACTTCTCTGAAAAAACAGTTGAGAAAGAGAAGGGGATTATTGGGCAAGAAATTCAAATGTATCAAGATAATCCGGATTGGCGCTTATACTTTGGGTTAATTGATAGCTTATTTGTAAAACATCCAATTAAAATTGATATTGCAGGGACAATCGAGTCTATTAGTAAAATTACGAAAGACCTATTATACGAGTGTTATGAAACATTTTATCATCCGAGCAATATGTTACTATTTGTTGTGGGCGCAATTGATCCAGAGAAAACAATGGATTTAGTGCGTGAAAATCAAGCGAAAAAAGACTATAAAAATCAGCCGGAAATTGTACGTTCATTTGAAGAAGAACCAGATGCGGTAAATGAAAAAAAGAAAATTATTTCAATGCCTGTACAAACACCGAAATGTTTAGTGGGTATTAAAGCGACAAATTTAAAAGAAAAAGGAAAAGCCCTTTTAAAACAAGAAATTGCGCTTACGTTACTTTTAGATTATTTATTTGGAAAAAGCTCCGTTCATTACGAATCTTTATATAATGAAGGACTAATTGATGATTCGTTCTCGTATGATTATACGGAAGAGAATAACTTCGGTTTTGCAATGGTAGGCGGCGATACGAAGCAACCTGATGAGCTAGAAGAGCGTTTGAAAGGTATATTATTAAAGACAAATTATGATCAATTAGATGAGGCAGCATTAGAACGAGTGAAGAAAAAGAAAATAGGTGGATTTTTACGCTCATTGAATTCACCGGAATATATTGCGAATCAGTTTACACGATATGCATTTAATGAATCGAGTCTGTTTGAAGCATTAACGGTATTAGAAGGGGTAACTGTTCAAGATTTACAAGAAGTAGCGAAAACATTATTATCAGAAGAAAGAATGAGCGTTTGTCAGGTTTTACCGAAGAAATAAAAGGTTTTATAAAAATACCCTCATCTTGTCATAAAGAAATGATAAGATGAGGGTATTATTTAGTTGTATGAAAATGAGTTTGTAGAGATAAGAGAGGGAATTTATGAAAAAGTATGCATTAGTAACTGGAGGGAGCGGAGGGATTGGCTCTGCTATTTCAAAACAATTAATTCAAGATGGATATACAGTATATGTTCATTATAATAACGGTGAAGAGAAAGTGAATGAGTTGCAGAAAGAATGCGGTGAAGTGATTCCCGTTCAAGCGAATTTAGCTTCTGCTGATGGAGCAGAGCAATTGTGGGAACAAATTGAACATCCTCTTGATGTTATCGTATATGCAGCTGGGAAGAGTATATTTGGACTCGTAACAGATGTAACGAACGACGAATTGAATTCTATGGTAGAACTTCAAGTGAAGAGTATCTATAAATTATTATCAATGGCATTGCCATCTATGATTCAGCGGAGAAGCGGCAATATTGTACTTGTTTCTTCTATATGGGGACAAATTGGCGCATCATGTGAAGTGCTTTACTCGATGGTGAAAGGTGCACAAAATTCATATGTGAAAGCTTTAGCGAAAGAAGTTTCATTAAGTGGAGTAAGAGTGAATGCGGTGGCGCCAGGTGCAATTGAAACGGAAATGTTAAACGTATTTTCAGAAGAGGATAAAAATGAAATTGCTGAAGAGATACCGTTAGGACGATTAGGATTACCGGAAGAAGTGGCGAAAACAGTATCATTTCTCGCATCACCAGGTGCATCTTACATAACGGGACAAATTATCGGAGTAAATGGCGGTTGGCATTGCTAAAAATTTCTTACATAAAAAATGAAAAACTGTACAAATTAAGCATGATTCTATTACTAAGTAGTGAGGTGCTTACACATGTCAGTTTTAGATAATTTTGATCAATGGAAGAGCTTTTTAGGAGAACGTTTAGAACAGGCGCAAGGAAAAGGTCTTGATGGTGGTGCTGTATCAGATATGGCATTTCGTGTTGGAGACTATTTAGCAAATGAAGTAGAAGCGCGCAACGATCAAGAGAAATTATTATCTGAGCTTTGGAAAGTTGCTGACGAACAAGAGCAACATACAATCGCAAACTTAATGGTGAAGTTTGTACAACATAAGTAAAAAATAGAGAGGAGAATCTCCTCTCTATTTTTTTTGTATAATAATAACGCAGGATAGATTATACATTTAGCTTCCCTATTAAGGTGAAATCATATAATATAGTACGTAGGTGTAAAGTAAGCAAGGGGAGTGATCTTGGATGATTGAATGGTATTTTGAATATGAAATACATAAAAACCGACCTGGCTTGCTTGGTGACGTTTCTTCGTTAATCGGTATGCTCGGCATTAATATTGTCACAATTAATGGTGTAGATAATGCAAGGCGTGGATTACTCCTAATGTGTGATAATCAAGAGCAAATCTCTAGACTTGAATCAATTTTAAATACGATGGATAACATAACGGTAACGAAATATCGTCCGCCAAAGCTAAGAGATAAGCTAGCGGTTAGACATGGTAGGTACATACAACGAGATGCAGATGATAAGAAGACATTTCGATTTGTACGTGATGAATTAGGATTACTTGTAGACTTTATGGCTGAAATAATGAAAAAAGAAGGTCATAAACTAATCGGAATACGAGGAATGCCTCGTGTCGGAAAAACAGAATCCATTGTTGCCGCAAGTGTTTGCGCAAATAAAAGATGGTTATTTGTATCATCTACTCTTATTAAGCAAACGGTTCGTAGTCAATTGATTGAAGACGAGTATAGCGACGACAATATTTTCATCTTAGATGGAATCGTGTCAACAAAGCGTGCTAACGAAAGGCATTGGCAGCTCGTTCGTGAAATTATGAGATTGCCTGCAACGAAAGTTGTGGAACATCCTGATGTATTTGTGAGCCAGTCAGAATACACATTAGATGATTTTGATTATATTATCGAGTTACGTAACGATTATGATGAAGAAATTCAATATAATTTAGTAGATGAAATTGAGCAAGGTACGCAAAATAATTTCTCTATGTTTGACTTTTAAAGAAATATTGAGGTGTTAGTAGTGACAGAATTAGGACAAAAGCTGAAAGAAGCAAGAGGAACGAAAGGCTTGTCTATTGATCAGCTGCATGAGGTTACAAAAATCCAAAAGCGCCATTTAGTAGCGATTGAGGAAGGCAATTATGATGTATTGCCAGGAGCTTTTTATGCGCGTGCATTCATTAAACAATACGCAGATGCGGTTGGATTAAATGGAGAGGAATTGCTTGTAGAATATCAGAGTACGATACCACAATCTGAAAAACGCGACGTTCCACAAGTATCAACAGGACAAAAAACGCAAGAAACAATGCAAAAATCTTCATCATGGCCAATTGCAGATCACATGCCGAAAATTTTAGTTGCGCTGTTAGTAATTGCATTTGGAATGGTAATCTGGTTTGTTTTCCAAGCGTTAACTGGAAAAGATGATGCGAAAGTTCCGAATGCTCAAAGCGAGAAAATTGAAGTGAAAAAAGCGGAAAACTCTCCGTTAGATACGAAGAAAGATGATGTGAAAGCGGAAGAGCCGAAAAAAGAAGAACCAAAAAAAGAAGAACCGAAGAAAGAGGAACAACCAGCACAGCCAACTGGACAACAAGAAGTGAAAGTAGTTGGTACAACTGGTAAAGTATCTACTTTGGAAATTCATAACAATAAAACATTAGAACTGGAATTATCGGGTAAAGGTGCGAGTTATGTAGATGTTAAAGATGATGCTGGGAATGTGATTCTAAACGCTACAGTACAAGAGGGCCAAATAGAAAAACGTGATGTATCAACATTAAAAGAAGTGCGACTTAATATTGGAAATGCAACGAATGTTGAAGTCAAACTGAATGGCCAAGTGGTCGCTTATCCATTGGATCCAGAAAAAGAACTTCACCAAAGATTGGTGATCAAAAACCAAGGGATAGAGCAACCTGCACAATAACAGTCATCGCTTCGATGACTTTTTTCAATGAACAAATGTTTTTGATATGATGGAGGAATAGCTGTGAATTTACCAAATAAAATTACAATATCTAGAATCTTCTTAATTCCAATTTTTATGGTAATTATGTTAGCGCCATTTGATTGGGGCTCATACACAATTGGTGATGTTGATTTACCAATTCAACATTTAGTAGGGGCACTTATCTTTATTGTTGCTTCGGCTACAGATTGGATTGATGGACATTACGCAAGAAAGTATAATCTTGTAACAAACTTAGGGAAGTTTCTTGACCCGTTAGCTGATAAATTACTTGTTTCAGCAGCACTGATCACATTAGTTGAGATGCAATACGTACCTGCTTGGATCGTTATTATCATTATAAGCCGTGAGTTTGCGGTAACTGGTTTACGCCTTGTACTTGCTGGAACAGGAGAAGTAGTTGCGGCAAATCAGCTAGGGAAAATTAAGACATGGACACAAATTATCGCGATTGCGGCATACTTATTACACGATGTACCTTTAAATTTAATCCATATTCCAGTTGCTGATATCTTTATATGGATTGCATTAATTTTTACTGTTATTTCAGGATGGGATTATTTCTGGAAAAATAGAGCTGCTTTTGTAAACTCAAAATAGAAGTTTATGGGGGAATTGGGATGAATGCTGAAATTATTGCGGTTGGAACAGAATTGTTACTTGGACAAATTGCAAATACAAACGCCCAGTTTTTATCTGAAAAGTTAGCTTCAATTGGGATTAACGTGTATTACCATACTGTAGTTGGGGATAATAACAATCGATTACAGCAGGCGATTGAAGTTGCAGAAGAGCGCGCGGACATGCTTATTTTTACAGGTGGATTAGGACCGACAAAAGATGATTTGACGAAGGAAACAATAGCGTCTAGCTTAGGGGAAGAGCTTGTATATGATGAAAAGGCATTAGCATCAATAAGCGATTACTTTAAGCGTACAGGTCGCGAATTCACGGAGAATAACAAAAAGCAGGCGCTCGTCTTAAATGGAGCAACTGTATTTGCGAATGATCACGGCATGGCGCCTGGTATGGGGTTAAATAAGAACGGAAAAGTTTATATTTTATTACCAGGACCACCGAAAGAAATGAAGCCGATGTATGTGAGTTATGTAGAGCCCTTTTTACGTAACTTTACAACAGGAGAAAACATTTATTCTCGTGTGCTTCGCTTCTTCGGGATTGGGGAATCTCAATTAGAAGTGAAAGTTCAAGATTTGATTGATGGACAAACGAACCCGACAATCGCCCCGCTTGCGAATGATGGAGAAGTGACATTACGTTTAACTGCTAAGCATCAAAGTGTTCATGAAGCGCAGAAACTCATTCAGCATACGGAAGATTTGATTTTAGAAAGAGTAGGAGAATTTTTCTACGGATATGATCAAGAGTTTCTTCATAATAAGGCGATAGAGTTATTGAAGAAAAAAGGATTAACTTTAGCGTGTGCAGAAAGTTTAACGGGTGGTCTCTTCGGGAATCAAGTAACAGAAAGTGCTGGTGTGTCTTCCGTATTTAAAGGTGGTGTCATTTGCTATCATAATGATGTGAAGCAGCATGTTCTACATGTACCTGAGGAAGTGTTGGCTACTGACGGTGCCGTTAGTCAAGAATGTGCTCGTTATCTTGCTGAAAATGTTAGAGGATTATTAAAAGCGGATATCGGAGTTAGTTTCACTGGGGTAGCAGGACCAGATGCTTCAGAACATAAAGAGCCGGGAACAGTATTTGTTGGACTGGCGATTAAAGATGAACCAACTGTAGTCTTCCCTCTTCATTTAAGCGGAAGTCGTCAACAAATTAGAGAACGCTCAGTAAAATATGGATTTTATCATTTGTATAAAAAGCTAGAAGAGATATAAGTCTCTTCTAGCTTTTTTCATGGTTAAAGGCGGTTTTATTTAATGGAAAATAAAAAAATCGAATAAATGTTCGATTTTTGTTGGCAAATTGAATTGAAAATAGGTATAATAAGATTAGCAATTCAGTTAAGGAGGAATTTTGAATGAGTGATCGTCAAGCAGCGTTAGATATGGCGTTAAAACAAATAGAGAAGCAATTCGGTAAAGGTTCAATTATGAAATTAGGAGAACAAGCGGAGCGTAGAGTTTCTACAGTTTCTAGTGGCTCTTTAGCACTTGATGTGGCATTAGGGGTAGGCGGATACCCACGTGGCCGTATTATCGAAATTTATGGACCTGAAAGTTCAGGTAAAACAACAGTTTCATTACATGCAATTGCAGAAGTACAACGTCAAGGTGGACAAGCGGCGTTCATTGACGCGGAGCATGCAATGGATCCTGTATATGCACAAAAATTAGGTGTTAATATCGATGAATTACTATTATCACAACCTGATACAGGGGAGCAAGGTTTAGAAATCGCAGAAGCACTTGTACGAAGTGGCGCGGTTGATATTATCGTAATTGACTCTGTAGCAGCTCTTGTACCTAAAGCTGAGATCGAAGGAGACATGGGTGACTCACACGTAGGTCTACAAGCGCGTTTAATGTCTCAAGCGCTTCGTAAACTTTCAGGTGCAATTAATAAATCAAAAACAATTGCAATCTTTATTAACCAAATTCGTGAAAAAGTTGGGGTTATGTTCGGGAACCCAGAAACAACTCCAGGTGGTCGTGCGTTGAAATTCTATTCAACTGTTCGTCTTGAAGTGCGTCGTGCTGAGCAATTAAAGCAAGGTAACGACATCGTTGGTAATAAAACAAAAGTAAAAGTAGTTAAAAATAAAGTGGCACCACCATTCCGTGTTGCTGAAGTTGATATTATGTACGGAGAAGGTATTTCAAGAGAAGGCGAAATCTTAGATATGGCTTCTGAACTTGATATCGTTCAAAAGAGTGGTGCATGGTACTCTTATAATGAAGAGCGCCTAGGACAAGGTCGAGAAAATTCGAAGCAGTTCTTAAAAGAAAATACGGATTTAAGAGAAGAAATTGCCTTCTTTATTCGTGAGCATCACGGAATTAGCGAAGATTCTGGTGCTGAAGGCGCGGAAGATTCAAATCTTCTTGATTAAAAATAAAAGACACGGCTTCGTGTCTTTTATTTTTGTATCATTATGAAAGCGTTGTATATCGTTGCGGATAAAATATTTAATCTACCTAAAAGGTTATGTATAAAGAGTGATATATGCACGTTTTACATGAATAAACTGGAATTTACTAAGGTTTTCCAGGATAATATGCTATCTGCTTTTTAAATTCATATATGAATTAGGGCTGAAGGTAAAGAAAGTAAAAGTAGACAACGCTTGACAATGAAAATTGCGATAGATACAATGAGAATGTATATTTTTTCTTATATACGAAACACTCTTCTCAAGAAGAGAAGTAATATTCGGAGTAAGACTTAAATCTTGCCGAAATAATAATATGACATTTTAATTGTGAAATGAAGAAAGTCCCTTAAAAAAGCGGGACGACGGTCTTTGCTGTATGTTGGTATTCAATGTACATGCCGACAGTCTTTTTTCATTCATAGCAAGGGGAGGTGAAATCATGAGTAGTACTGCAGTTTGGATACTCATCTCCATTTTGCTTGCAACAGTCGGTGCAGTTGTTGGCTTTTTTGTTCGAAAGTCTATTGCTGAAGCGAAGATTAATGGTGCAGCTAATGAAGCGAAACGTATTATAGATGAAGCGAATCGTGAGGCTGAAGCACTTAAGAAAGAAGCGCTTTTAGAAGCAAAGGATGAAATTCATACACTTCGTACAGAAGCTGAATTAGAAATTCGTGACCGTAGAAGCGAATTACAAAAACAAGAAAATCGTTTAATGCAAAAAGAAGAGAACCTTGATCGTAAAGACGAAACGCTCGATAAACGTGAGCAACAGTTAGAAAAGAAAGAGGATTCTCTTGTAGCGAGACAACAACAGATTGAAGAGTTGGAAAGCAAAGTGGGAGAGTTAGTTCAAAAGCAACAAACAGAATTAGAGCGCATTTCCAATCTGACACGCGAACAAGCGAAAGCAATTATTCTTGGTAAAGTAGAAAGTGAAGTTTCTCATGAAATTGCCGTAATGGTAAAAGAAAGTGAAGTTCGTGCGAAAGAAGAAGCGGATAAGAAAGCAAAAGAGATTTTATCTCTTGCAATGCAGAGATGTGCAGCTGATCATGTTGCTGAAACAACCGTTTCGGTTGTAAATCTTCCAAATGACGAAATGAAGGGACGTATTATCGGACGTGAAGGTCGAAATATTCGTACGTTAGAAACGTTAACAGGTATTGACCTAATTATCGATGATACACCAGAAGCGGTTATCCTTTCTGGATTTGACCCAATTCGTCGTGAAACAGCTCGTATCGCTCTTGATAAACTAGTACAGGACGGACGTATTCACCCAGCGCGTATTGAAGAGATGGTCGAAAAATCAAGACGTGAAGTGGACGAGTATATTCGCGAAGTCGGAGAGCAAACAACGTTTGAAGTGGGTGTTCACGGATTACATCCAGATTTAATTAAGATTTTAGGTCGTTTGAAATACCGTACAAGTTACGGACAAAACGTCTTAAAACACTCTATGGAAGTTGCATATTTAACTGGACTTATGGCAGCAGAGCTTGGTGAGGATGAAAAACTAGCAAGACGTGCTGGTCTATTACATGATATCGGTAAAGCGATTGACCATGAAGTAGAAGGTAGCCACGTTGAAATTGGTGTTGAACTCGCAACGAAATATAAAGAGCATCCTGTAGTTATAAACAGTATTGCATCTCACCATGGAGACACAGAACCAACTTCAATCATTGCAGTTTTAGTTGCAGCAGCAGATGCATTATCAGCTGCAAGACCTGGAGCTCGTAGTGAAACACTTGAGAACTATATTCGTCGTCTTGAAAAGTTAGAAGAGATTTCAGAGTCTTATGAAGGCGTAGAAAAATCATTCGCAATTCAAGCAGGACGAGAAGTTCGTATTCTGGTAAAACCAGATACAATCGATGATTTAGAAGCTCATCGTTTAGCTCGTGATATTCGAAAACGTATTGAAAATGAACTGGATTACCCAGGACATATTAAAGTAACTGTTATTCGTGAAACACGTGCAGTGGAATACGCAAAATAAAGTGGTGAAACACCACTTTATTTTTTTGTGTTGGAATTGGTTAAAATAAAGGAAATTAGTTATACCTAGCATACAAGTGAAACAAACTTATAATAAATATATTGTAAGGAAATCACTTGAAGCTATAGTAATAAAAAATGTAGTACATAGGAAGGGTAAGACATATGAGAATATTATTTGTTGGGGATGTAGTAGGATCTCCTGGTAGAGGTATGATTCAACAATACGTACCGGCATTAAAGAAGAAATATACACCTACAGTAACCATTATTAATGGAGAAAATGCAGCAGGTGGACGTGGAATTACAGAGAAAATATACCGAAACTTTTTAGAATGCGGGGCACAAGCGGTTACACTTGGAAACCATGCTTGGGATAACCGTGAAGTATTTGAATTTATTGATGACGCAAAATATCTTGCAAGACCAGCTAACTTCCCAGAAGGAACCCCAGGAAAAGGGCTTATCTTTGTGAACTGTAATGGAACAGAAGTTGCAGTTATTAACTTACAAGGACGTACATTCCTTCCTCCAATCGATTGTCCATTCCGTAAAGTGGATGAATTAATTGATATTGCGAAAAAACGTACGAATATTATCTTTGTTGATTTCCATGCGGAAACTACAAGTGAAAAACAAGCGTTAGGTTGGTATGTAGATGGTCGTGCTACAGCGGTAGTAGGTACACATACGCATGTTCCTACAGCAGATAATCGTATTTTACCAAGCGGAACGGCATATATTACAGATGTTGGTATGACAGGACCTTACGATGGAATTTTAGGTATGGACCGAGAAGCAGTATTGAAGAAGTTTTTAACAAACTTACCAGTACGATTTGAAGTAACAAATGGTAGAACACAATTAAGTGCAGTGCTAATTGATGTGGACCCTAATACAGGAAAAGCTAAGAAAATTCAGCGTATTTTAATTAACGATGATCAACCATTTTTTGAGTGATTTTTGAATAAAATTTAGATAAGTTATTATTTTTTAATTTTTTAGAAAAATTACAGAAATTTAGCAGGAATACGTGTCATTCCTCGTGAATATAAGTTAAAGTGAAATAATTGCTAATACTTTTTAGAGAAACGAGGAGGAAACGCGGAATGGAAATATTAAAAGTTAAAGCAACGTCGGTCCCTAATTCTGTAGCTGGTGCACTTGCAGGTGTTATTCGCGAACGCGGAACAGCAGAAATTCAAGCCATTGGTGCAGGTGCATTGAACCAAGCGGTAAAGGCAGTAGCAATTGCAAGAGGATTTGTAGCGCCTAGTGGTTTGGACCTGATTTGTATCCCAGCGTTTACAGATATTATGATTGATGGGGAAGAACGTACAGCAATAAAATTAATTGTAGAACCTCGTTAAGTTTAAACAACCTGTTTGCAGTATGCAAACAGGTTGTTTTTATAATGGAGGAATGGAAATGAAAATTTTTGATGCTCATTGTGATGTACTCCTTCAGTTATGGTGTGCACAGGGGAAAAGGAATTTTAAAAATGATCCGCAATTACATATTACATTCGAACAGTTAAAGAGAAGAAAAGGAAGTATACAATGTTTTGCTATATATGTGCCAGAAACGATAGCGTATGAAAAAAGGTTTGAAGCGGCATTACAAATGATAGATATTTTTTATAATGAAATTTTGTCACTACCAGGTATGAAGTTAATTCAGACAAAAGATGATATTAACATGTTAAAACAGGACGAGATTGGAGCGATATTAACACTAGAAGGATGCGAAGCAATTGGGAAAGATGCAATGAAATTACGGTTGTTTTATCGCCTAGGAGTACGTTCCTTTGGATTAACATGGAATTATGCCAATCTATTAGCTGATGGTGCGCTAGAGACACGTGGGGCGGGTTTAACGACTTTTGGTAAACACGTTGTACAAGAACTTAATACGTTGCATGCATGGACTGATGTGTCTCATCTGAATGAAAGAAGCTTTTGGGATGTGATAGAAGTTGCAACAAATCCGATTGCCTCCCACTCAAATTGCATGAAACTTTGTCAGCATCCACGTAATTTAAACGATGAACAACTTAAAGCTCTTATAAAGCAAAATAGTATAATCGGTGTCACTTTCGTACCACAGTTTCTAACAAGTGAAAAACAAGCGAATATAGCAGATATAGTAAGGCATATTGAATATATTTGTTCGTTAGGTGGAGAGAACAATATAGGATTTGGTTCCGATTTTGATGGGATATTAGAAACGGTCGTAAATGTATCGGCGTATCGAGAGTATGAAAATGTAATGAATGAACTTTGTAAACACTATGCTGCATCTACTGTAGAGCGATTTTTATATAATAATTTTGTTGAACGTATAAGTTTTTAAGATTTTTGTTTTGAAAATACAGAAAAATTAGAATTAATTCATTTGATATTATTGCTTTTTTTAAGACCTAATACTAGAATGAAAAACAAAATAGCTTTATACTAAAGATTCAGGGAAATCAGAAGAGGCATAATTTGCGTCCGTTGTAGTTTATTTGCATAAAAAATGCTAAACTATTACTGTAAAAAAATACACTACAATGAATGCAGCCAAAAGGGGTGTAGGAGATGATTAGTCAACTTTCATGGAAAGTTGGAGGCCAACAAGGTGAAGGAATTGAAAGTACAGGAGAAATCTTCTGTATTGCATTAAACCGATTAGGATATTACCTATACGGTTACCGCCACTTCTCATCACGTATTAAAGGCGGCCATACAAATAATAAAATTCGTGTAAGTACAACAGAAGTACGCGCGATCTCAGATGATTTAGATATTTTAATTGCTTTTGATCAAGAAACAATTGATTTTAACTTCCACGAACTACGTCCAGGTGGAATTGTAGTTGCAGATGCGAAATTTAATCCAACAATACCTGATAATACAGATGTAAATCTATATGTGATACCGTTTACAGATATTGCTTCAGAATTAGGCACATCATTAATGAAAAACATGGTTGCTGTTGGAGCATCAAGTGCGGTATTAGGATTAGATGAGACAGCTTATTTAGATGTTGTTGAAGAGATCTTTGGTCGTAAAGGAGAGCAAGTCGTTCAAAAGAATATGGACGCAATTAAACGTGGCTCTCAATATATGAAAGAATTGCTAGGTGAGAAAGTAAACATGATGCAGCTTGAAAAAGCTGATGGTAAGAAACGCATGTTTATGATTGGAAACGATGCAATCGCATTTGGTGCGGTAGCTGGTGGTGCCCGCTTTATGTCTGCATATCCAATTACACCTGCATCTGAAATTATGGAATACTTAATTAAAAAATTGCCAAAAGTTGGCGGGACAGTAATCCAAACTGAGGATGAAATCGCAGCTTGTACAATGGCAATCGGTGCAAACTATGCTGGTGTTCGTACATTAACTGCATCTGCTGGTCCGGGTCTATCTTTAATGATGGAAGCGATCGGTTTAGCAGGTATTACAGAAACGCCATTAGTAATTGTTGATACACAACGTGGCGGTCCAAGTACAGGATTACCAACGAAACAAGAGCAGTCTGATTTAATGGCGATGATTTACGGTACGCACGGTGAAATTCCAAAAATCGTAATGGCGCCAAGTACTGTTGAAGAAGCTTTCTACGATATTGTAGAAGCGTTTAATTTATCTGAAGAATATCAAGTACCTGTTATTTTCTTAACAGATTTACAGCTTTCTTTAGGGAAACAAACGGTAGAACCACTTAAGTTAGATAAAGTGGAAATTCGTCGCGGTAAGCTTGATTTAGAAGCAGAATTACCAGAACGTGAAAATAAAGCATACTTCAAGCGTTATGAAGTAACAGAAGATGGCGTTTCACCACGTGTTTTACCTGGTATGAAAAATGGTGTTCACCATGTTACAGGTGTAGAGCATGATGAAACTGGTAAACCATCTGAATCAGCAATAAACCGTAAAGATCAAATGGACAAACGTTTCCGTAAAATGGAGAACTTGAAATTTAATACCCCTGTTTATAAAAATGTTAAGCATGAAGAAGCAGACGTATTGCTTGTTGGATTTAACTCAACTCGTGGTGCGATCGAAGAAGCAATGGAGCGATTAGAACAAGAGGGTATGAAAGTAAACCATGCTCATGTGCGTTTAATTCACCCGTTCCCAACAGCTGAAATCGATCCACTTGTGAAAAATGCGAAGCGTGTTGTAGTGGTAGAAAACAATGCAACAGGTCAGCTTGCTAACATTATGAAAATGAATCTTGGTAACGGTGAGAAAATTTCTAGTCTTTTAAAATATGATGGAAACCCATTCTTGCCGAAAGAGATTTACAACGAATGCAAAAAAGGGGTTGTATTAAATGGCAACATTTAAGGACTTTCGTAACAGTGTAAAACCAAACTGGTGCCCAGGTTGCGGAGACTTCTCGGTGCAAGCTGCAATTCAACGTGCGGCAGCTAACGTTGGCTTAAATCCAGATGAACTTGCTGTTATTTCTGGTATCGGCTGTTCAGGTCGTATTTCAGGTTATATTAATTCATATGGTGTGCATAGTATTCATGGTCGTGCTCTTCCAATTGCACAAGGTGTAAAAATGGCAAACCGTGATTTAACAGTTATCGCATCAGGTGGTGACGGTGATGGATTTGCAATCGGTATGGGACATACAATCCATTCTATTCGTCGTAACATCGACATTACGTACATCGTAATGGATAACCAAATTTACGGATTAACAAAAGGGCAAACTTCACCACGTAGTGAAGCTGGATTTAAAACGAAAAGTACACCACAAGGTTCAATTGAACCGTCACTAAATGTTATGGAAATGGCTTTAACAGCTGGTGCAACATTTGTGGCGCAAAGCTTTTCAAGTGATTTAAAAGAATTAACACAAATTATTGAAGCTGGTATTAACCATAAAGGATTTTCATTAATTAACGTGTTCAGCCCATGTGTTACTTACAATAAAGTAAATACTTACGATTGGTTTAAAGAGAATTTAACAAAACTAAGTACAGTAGAGGGATATGATCCGTCTAATCGCATGATGGCTATGCAAACGTTAATGGAAAATAACGGGTTAGTAACAGGTTTAATTTATCAAAATACAGCGCAACCTTCATATCAAGAACTTGTAAAAGGCTATAGTGAGAAGCCTTTAGTGCAATCTGATTTAAATATGGATCAGAAAATGTTTGATGAGCTTGTTGCTGAATTTATGTAATGTAAGAAGGAAAGGTTGCCATGTGGCAACCTTTTTTAATGAGAAAAATATAGAGTAGTCTTATTTACTTAGAAAATTCAGAATGGTAAAATAATATATAAATCGTTGTATGAAAATGGTGAGTTCATTGCATATGAAATGTAAAATCAGACAGAGCCTCTTTCTTGTTTAAATTGGCGAAACGCTTCATACTATGGTAATGTTTATAGAGATAAAGCAATATGCTTTTGGGTAGGACAAATAAAAGGGAATGTCTATTTGCGTGGGGAAGACTTCATTCTTACGAATGATTAGATTGGTTACTCAAGTTTCAAAGGACAAGTTATCTCTCAAGCTATCTAACCATTTTTGAGGTGAGTCTAAGCGCATTAAAATGGACTATAGAGTGTGTATAGTTAAGGGTGAAAGGAGATTACCGATGAACGAGCAACAACGATTAGCAAGTCAGCAAGCAAATTCCTCTACGAAAAAAGAAGAGAAAGATTATAGCAAATACTTTGAAAGTGTATACCAACCACCTTCCTTAAAAGACGCGAAAAAACGAGGGAAAGAAGAAGTTAAAATTGAACGGGATTTTGGCTTACCGGAAGAGTTTCGCAATTTTGGTACAGGAAGAAAGTTTTATATTCGTACATATGGTTGTCAAATGAATGAGCATGATACAGAAGTAATGGCTGGTATTTTCACTGCACTTGGATATGAACCAACGTTTTCAACTGAAGATGCAGATGTAGTATTATTAAATACTTGTGCCATTCGTGAAAATGCTGAAAATAAAGTGTTCGGTGAACTAGGTCATTTAAAGTCACTAAAACGAAGAAATCCGGACCTTTTAATTGGTGTATGTGGTTGTATGTCTCAAGAGGAGTCTGTTGTAAATAAAATTATGCAAAAAAATCAGCATGTAGATATGGTGTTTGGAACGCATAATATTCATAGATTACCGTACATTCTAAAGGATGCAATGTTCTCGAAGGAGACGGTAGTTGAAGTTTGGTCAAAAGAAGGAGACGTAATTGAAAACCTTCCGAAAGTACGCCGGGGTGATATTAAAGCTTGGGTAAATATTATGTATGGTTGTGATAAGTTCTGTACATATTGTATCGTACCGTATACACGCGGAAAAGAGCGAAGCAGACGTCCAGAAGATATTATCCAAGAGATCCGTCATTTAGCTGCGAATGGTTATAAAGAAATTACGTTACTTGGACAGAACGTAAATGCATATGGTAAAGACTTTGAAGATATAGAATACGGTCTTGGCGATTTAATGGATGAACTCCGTAAAGTTGATATAGCTCGTATTCGTTTTACAACGAGCCATCCACGTGATTTCGATGATCACTTAATTGAAGTGCTTGGAAAAGGTGGGAACTTAGTAGAACATATTCACTTACCAGTTCAATCTGGAAGCACAGAGATGTTAAAAATTATGGCGCGAAAATATTCGCGTGAGCATTATTTAGAGCTTGTAAGAAAAATTAAAGAAGCAATTCCAAACGCGGTATTAACAACTGATATTATCGTCGGTTTCCCAAATGAAACAGATGAGCAATTTGAAGAAACGATGTCGTTATATCGTGAAGTAGGATTTGATACTGCCTTTACCTTTATTTATTCTCCGCGCGAAGGTACACCAGCTGCAAAAATGAAAGATAATGTACCGATGGATGTGAAGAAAGAACGTCTTCAACGTTTAAATGCATTAGTAAATAAATTGGCAATTGAAAAGAATGATGGTTATAAAGGTCAAATTGTAGAAGTGTTAGTTGATGGAGAAAGTAAAAATAACGCGGAAGTACTTGCAGGTTATACTCGTACGAATAAACTTGTAAACTTCGTTGCTCCAAAATCTTTAATTGGTCAGCTTGTGAAAGTAAAAGTAACGGACGCAAAAACTTGGTCTCTTAACGGAGAACTAGTTGAAGAGCCGATTGAGGTGGAATAATAGATGAAAGCATATACGAAAGATGAAATTGTTGAGCAAGCAAAAGAATTAGCAAAAATGATTTCTGAAACAGAAGAAGTTGATTTCTTTAAAAAAGCAGAGGCGCAAATTCATAAAAATGAAAATGTAAAACGCGCAATTGATGAAATTAAAGCACTGCAAAAACAAGCAGTAAACTTGCAGCATTACGGAAAATGGGAAGCTTTGAAAAAAGTAGAAGTTGAAATTGATGCATTGCAAGATAAGTTAGATAGTATCCCAGTTGTACAAGAATTTAAATCTTCACAAACATATGTAAATGATTTACTACAGCTAGTTGCAAGTACGATTTCTAACAACGTAACAGATGAAATATTAATTTCAACTAATGGCGATGTATTGAAGGGTGAAACGGGCGCAGCGGTAGAAAGTAAAAAAGGAAATTGTGGTTGTTAAAGAGATGTCGAATTGACATCTCTTTTTTTAGTGGATTAAACGTAAATTCTTCTCAAAAAAAGAATGACACATTCCGCTATTGTCACGCATATGATTAAGTGAATAGTGATTGAGGAGGGTTACGAATGTCCGAATTTAGAGAGATTATTACAAAAGCAGTGGTTGGAAAAGGACGTAAGTATACAAAGTCAACGCATACATGTGAATCGAATAATGAACCAACAAGTATTTTAGGGTGCTGGGTAATTAACCACTCGTATGAAGCAAGAAAGAATGGAAAGCATGTGGAAATTGAAGGTTTCTATGATGTGAACACTTGGTATTCATTTGATGGCAATACAAAGACAGAAGTTGTAACAGAGCGTGTGAACTACACGGATGAAGTAAGCATTGGGTATCGTGATAAAAACTTTTCTGGTGATGATTTAGAAATTATTGCTCGTGTCATTCAGCCACCAAATTGTTTAGAAGCTCTTGTATCACCAAATGGTAATAAAATTGTTGTAACTGTAGAACGTGAATTTGTAACAGAAGTAGTTGGCGAAACGAAAATTTGTGTAAGTGTAAACCCTGAAGGTTGTGTAGAATCAGACGAAGATTTCCAAATTGACGATGATGAGTTTGAAGAATTAGATCCGAACTTTATCGTTGATGCAGAAGAAGAGTAATAGAAAGCTAGGGAGAAGTTCTTCCTAGCTTTTTACTTTACAGATTTTCCCTAACAAGAAAGCCCATTGCCTTTAGGCATGGGATGAAAGTGAGGTTGGATACGGAGTACCACTAAAAATTGCAAGGTTCGTGGTACTTTAAGTATCCAAATTATAGGTAGTTTCTTCGGATCTTTTTGTTGTAATTTTTCGAAAATAAATGATACATTGTAGCTAGAATAAATGATAATAGAAGAATGTTTCAAAGCGTTTGAGAGGAAAATCTCTTCATCTCATGTAGTTGCAAAGTTTATGGACAAGTTCTTATTTTGTTTCTATTGCTAGAAATGTATCAAATAAACGATGCTGAAAATCAAAAAATAAGGGGATGAAAGGTATGTCACAGACCCTAACAGTGAAAGTGAAATTGATTCCAACAAGAGAACAAATCCGTTTGTTGGAACAAAGCAGTCACGAATATATCAAAGTTATAAATACGCTTGTATCGGAAATGGTGGAAGCAAAGAAAAGTACGAAAAAAAGCACAAAAGATATTGAAGCAAATATCCCAAGTGCGGTGAAGAATCAGGCGATTAAAGACGCGAAAAGTTTGTTCGCTACAAAAGTAAAGAAAAGCAAGTATAAAATCATTCCGGTTTTAAAGAGACCTGTTTGTGTATGGAACAATCAAAATTACTCATTTGATGCCACTCATATTTCAATCCCGTTTAAGATAAATGGAAAGTCCACTCGTTTAAAGGTCCGCGCTTTATTAATCGATAAAAACAATCGCAATTTGAATTTGTTAAAACATAAATTAGGTACACTTCGTATCACAAAGAAATCGAATAAGTGGATCGCCCAAATATCTATCAAGCTTACTACAAATGAAAAAGCAGGGACGAAAATTTTAGGAGTAGACTTAGGTCTCAAAGTCCCTGCGGTAGCGATCACAGACGATGACAAGGTTCGTTTCTTTGGGAATGGTAGGCAAAACAAATATAGGAAGCGTAAGTTTCGGAGTGTTCGTAATAAGCTAGGAAAAGACAAAAAGGTGAATGCCATCCGACGATTGGATGATAAAGAAAAAAGATGGATGCAAGATAAAGATCACAAAATAAGTCGTGAAATCATTGATTTTGCGATTGATAATCATATTTCTGTCATTCGATTAGAACAGCTAACGAATATAAGACAGACGGCAAGAACAAGCCGTAAAAACGAAAAAAATCTACACACTTGGTCATTCTATCGTTTGTCACGATTTATTGCGTATAAAGCAATGTTAGCTGGTATTCAGGTTGAATATGTGAATCCAGCTTATACAAGTCAAAGTTGTCCAAAATGCGCTGAAAAGAACAGGGCACAAGACAGAAAGTACAAGTGTCCATGTGGGTTTAAGACACATCGTGATATCGTTGGGGCGATGAATATTCGCTACGCAACTGTGATTGATGGTAACAGTCAATCAGCCTAAGCACCTATATGGTCTGGTTTAGGAAGGGCAATGAGATGTCCTGATCTTGAAGGTTGTTCAAAACAGAAATGGACTGCGAACGCTTAGTCATTCAAGAATCCCACCCGTAACTCCGTAAGGATTCGGGCTTGCGACTTTAGTCGTGGGAGTCTCAAATAAGTAGTGCTTGAATAAACATGAGTCCTTATGAAATGTGCTATAATGAAGAAAGACTCCTGAAACAGGAGATATGGATGTCCGTGAAATGTGACATATATGAATATAGATTATTATGTAAGAATTATGGAGGATAAGTATGAAGCAATATACGCCTATGATACAGCAATATTTAAAGGTTAAGGCAGACTATCAAGATGCCTTTTTATTTTTTCGCTTAGGCGACTTTTATGAAATGTTCTTTGAAGATGCGGTTAAAGCAGCTCATGAACTGGAAATTACATTAACGAGCCGAGATGGTGGTAGTAGTGATCGTATACCGATGTGCGGTGTACCGCATCATGCGGCTAAAAACTATATTGAACAACTTGTTGAAAAAGGATATAAAGTAGCGGTTTGTGAGCAAGTAGAAGACCCCAAAACAGCTAAAGGTGTAGTGCGCCGTGAAGTCGTACAACTAATTACGCCAGGAACGATGATGGAAGGGCGTACGATTGATGAGAAAGAAAATAACTTCTTAGCAGCATTAACACATTTTGAAGATGGATCATATGCTTTAGCTTGTAATGATTTAACGACTGGACAAAATACAGTAACGTTATTGACTGGTTCAGTAGAAGATATTTTATTAGAAGTGTATGCAACTGGTTCGAAAGAAATTGTTGTAGATTCTTCATTTTCTAAAGATGAATTAAACAAGTTAACTGAAACGTTAAAAATGACGATTTCATATGAAGATGCAACGACAATTCCTGAAGGATTAGAACACCTTGTGAAAAATGTTTCACAAGCAAAGTTAATTAAAGCAGTTGGACGCTTATTTAACTATGTAATAAGAACGCAAAAACGTTCATTAGATCATTTACAGCCAGTGGAAATTTACTATACGAATCAGTTTATGAAAATTGACGTGCATTCAAAGCGAAATTTAGAGCTGACAGAAACACTTCGAACGAAAGAAAAAACAGGATCGTTATTATGGCTATTAGATAAGACGAAAACGGCTATGGGTGGTCGTATGTTAAAACAGTGGATGGAACGTCCGCTTATACAAAAAGAACGAATTGAAGAGCGTTTAGAAATGGTTGAAACGTTTGTGAATGATTACTTCTTACGTGAAGATTTAAAAGAAAAGTTAAAAGAAGTATATGATTTAGAACGTTTAGCAGGAAAAGTTGCATTTGGTAATGTGAATGCACGTGACTTATTACAGTTAAGACGATCTTTACTTCAAGTACCAGCTATTTTAGAAGCGATTAGTCTGTTAGATAACGCGTATGCAGCGAGATTAATTCAAGGTGCAGATCCATGTGAGAGCTTAACAGAATTACTAGGAAGAAGTATTCAAGAAAACCCACCGCTTTCTATTAAAGATGGAGATATTATTAAAGACGGTTATAATGACAAGCTTGATCAATATCGTTACGTTAGTAAAAACGGAAAAACGTGGATTGCTGAGCTTGAAAAACGAGAGCGCGATATTACAGGAGTTAAATCGTTAAAAATCGGGTACAATCGTATTTTCGGTTACTACATTGAAGTAACGAAAGCGAACCTTGCAGCATTACCAGAAGGCCGCTATGAGCGTAAACAAACGCTTGCAAATGCGGAACGTTTCATTACAGATGAACTAAAAGAAAAAGAAACATTAATCTTGGAAGCAGAAGAAAAAATTGTACAACTAGAATACGATTTATTTACAGCGCTTCGTGAAGAAGTAAAAGTATTTATTCCGAAATTACAGCATTTAGCGAAAGTAATTAGTGAATTAGACGTACTGCAAAGTTTCGCGACAGTTAGTGAAGAAGAACAGTTCGTAAAACCTGTACTAACAACGAAGCGTGAAATTTTTATTAAAGATGGTCGTCATCCTGTCGTTGAAAAAGTATTGAACGGGAAATTGTATGTACCGAATGATTGTATTATGCCAGAGAAGATGGATGTCTTTTTAATTACAGGACCGAACATGTCTGGTAAAAGTACGTATATGAGACAATTAGCACTTGTAACTGTTATGTCGCAAATCGGTTGTTTCGTACCAGCAACAGAAGCAGTATTACCTGTATTTGATCAAATCTTTACGAGAATTGGTGCTGCGGACGATTTAATTTCAGGTCAAAGTACATTTATGGTTGAAATGTTAGAAGCAAAAAATGCCATTGCAAACGCATCAGAAAGAAGTTTAATTTTATTCGATGAAATTGGACGCGGTACATCTACGTATGATGGTATGGCACTTGCACAAGCAATCATTGAACATATTCACGACCAAATTGGGGCAAAAACGTTATTCTCTACGCATTATCATGAATTGACGGTGCTAGAAGAAAGTTTAGATCAACTGAAGAATGTACACGTTTCAGCTATTGAAGAGAACGGAAAAGTAGTATTCCTTCATAAAATTCAAGACGGTGCAGCTGATAAAAGTTACGGAATTCACGTTGCGCAACTTGCAGAGCTTCCAGATAGCTTAATCGCTCGTGCGAAAGAAGTGTTAGCACAACTTGAAGGACAGGAAGAAATTATTATTCCAAAGCGTGTAGAAATGAAAGCACAGGCGCAAGAAGTTATTCCAGAGCCTGTAGTTGTAAAAGAAAAACCAGTAGAAATAGAAGAGACGAAAGTAGAGACTGAAGAAGAATCACAACTATCATTCTTTGGTGGAGAACAGTCTTCGAAAAAACAAGACAAGCCAGTTTTAGATGCAAAAGAAACGGCAGTACTGACGCAAATTAAAAAAATTGATTTACTTGATATGACACCTTTAGAAGCGATGAACGAACTGTATCGCTTACAAAAAAAGTTAAAGAAAGGATGAGTAAGTAGATGGGTAAAATTCGCAAACTAGATGATCAACTCTCTAACTTAATTGCGGCAGGGGAAGTAGTAGAGCGCCCTGCCTCAGTCGTAAAAGAACTTGTGGAAAATTCTATCGATGCGAATAGTACATCTATTGAAATCCACTTAGAAGAAGCTGGTTTATCGAAAATTCGCATCATTGATAATGGGGATGGCATTGCAGAAGAAGATTGTATCGTCGCTTTTGAACGACATGCGACGAGTAAAATTAAAGATGAAAACGATCTGTTTCGCATAAGAACACTCGGTTTCCGCGGTGAAGCATTGCCGAGTATCGCTTCAGTTAGTGAATTAGAATTAATCACTAGCACAGGTGATGCACCTGGTACACACCTTATGATTAAAGGTGGAGACATTATAAAGCAGGAGAAAACAGCGAGCCGAAAAGGAACAGATATTACAGTACAAAACTTATTCTTTAATACACCAGCGCGTCTTAAATATATGAAAACCATTCATACAGAGCTTGGGAATATTACAGATATCGTGTATCGTATTGCAATGTCACATCCAGAAGTATCGTTAAAGCTGTTTCATAATGAAAAGAAATTGCTTCATACATCAGGAAATGGTGATGTAAGACAAGTACTTGCATCAATTTACAGCATTCAAGTTGCGAAGAAGCTTATTCCAATTGAAGCGGAATCTTTAGATTTCACAATTAAAGGTTATGTAACATTACCAGAAGTAACGAGAGCATCTCGTAATTATATGTCAACGATCGTAAATGGTCGTTACGTTCGAAATTTCGTATTAATGAAAGCTATTCAGCAAGGGTACCATACATTACTGCCAGTCGGAAGATATCCAATCGGCTTCTTATCGATTGAAATGGATCCAATGCTAGTTGACGTTAACGTACATCCAGCGAAATTGGAAGTTCGTTTTAGTAAAGAACAAGAATTACTAAAGCTAATCGAAGAAACATTGCAAGCAGCATTCAAAAAAATACAGCTCATTCCAGATGCAGGTGTAACAACGAAGAAAAAAGAAAAAGATGAAAGTGTGCAAGAACAGTTCCAGTTTGAGCATGCGAAGCCGAAAGAACCATCCATACCGGATATCATTTTACCGACGGGCATGGATGAAAAACAAGAAGAACCACTGGCTGTGAAACAGCCAGCACAACTGTGGCAACCGCCGAAGCAAGAATGGCAACCACCTCAGTCGCTCGTAAGAGAAGAACAAAGTTGGCAATCATCTACTAAGCCGATAATAGAAGAACCAATTCAAGAAGAGAAATCGTGGAACAGTAACGATGAAGACTTTGAATTAGAGGAATTGGAAGAAGAAGTTCAGAAAATAGAAGATATTGAAATGAACGGTAATGACTTACCACCACTTTATCCAATTGGACAAATGCATGGAACATATATTTTCGCTCAAAATGATAAAGGCTTATATATGATTGACCAGCATGCCGCGCAGGAACGTATTAATTATGAATACTTCCGTGATAAAGTAGGAAGGGTAACGCAAGAAGTACAAGAACTACTTGTACCGTACCGTATTGACTTATCTCTTACTGAATTTTTACGTGTTGAAGAGCAACTAGAAGAACTGAAAAAAGTTGGACTGTTCTTAGAACAATTCGGTCATCAATCCTTTATCGTCCGCTCACATCCAACGTGGTTTCCAAAAGGACAAGAAACAGAAATTATCGACGAAATGATGGAACAAGTCGTCAAACTAAAAAAAGTTGATATTAAAAAATTACGTGAAGAAGCAGCCATCATGATGAGCTGTAAAGCGTCCATTAAAGCGAATCAATATTTAACGAATGATCAAATATTTGCTTTACTGGAAGAACTACGTACAACAACAAATCCATACACATGCCCACACGGAAGACCGATTCTTGTGCATCATTCTACTTATGAGCTGGAGAAGATGTTTAAGAGGGTTATGTAGGGATACTGTCATTTTGGATATGATTTAATAAAAAAGAAGCGATGAAATAAATCGCTTTTTTTTTGTTTGCATTTAGTCTAAAAGTTTTTCATTTTGTTAATAAATTCTTTATTTATACTAAGTGTAGAAAAATCATATGAATCCATAGAAAGAGATTTTAATTTACAGACTTATCAGAATTATGTAAAGTGTAGATAAAACCATAAAACGGGGTGTTCTTTATGTGTACTAGTTTGACATTACAGACAAAAAACGGTCAGCACCTTTTTGCAAGAACGATGGATTTCACATTAGATATGAATCAAGAAGTAATAATTATTCCTCGACATTACCAGTGGAGTAATATAACTGGTGAAATCATTAATACGAAACATGCTACGGTCGGAATGGGAATTAATCATCAAGGAAGGATCATTATGGCGGACGGAGTAAATGAAGCAGGTATGACATGTGCAACACTCTATTTTCCAGGATTCGCTACTTATAGTCAAAGCATAGATGATAACAAAACGAATTTGGCACCATTTGATTTTGTAACTTGGAGTCTGACACAATTCAATTCTGTCAAAGAGTTAAAGGAATCTGTAGATAGCCTTACCTTTTTGGATATACCATTACCGGATTTAGGACTTACGCCACCACTACATTGGATTTTAGCTGATAAATGGGGAGATTGCATTGTACTGGAGCCGACAAGCGAAGGATTGAAATTGTATGATAACCCACTAGGAGTGATGACGAATAGCCCGGAGTTTAATTGGCATTTACAAAATTTAAGACAATATATAGGTCTTACATCGCAGCCATTCGCGCCAACTGAGTGGAGTAACTTACCATTAAGTGCTTTTGGTCAGGGATCAGGCTCAATGGGGCTTCCAGGGGATTTCACCCCACCATCAAGGTTTGTGAGGGCAGCATATGGCAAACAAAACATTCAAGGTATAGATAGCGAAGAAGAGGGAGTATCGGCCCTATTTCATATTTTATCAAATTGCGAGGTTCCTAAAGGCGGAGTAATAACAGAAGAAGGTGCATTAGATAATACCATTTATACAAGCGTAATGTGTATGGAGTCCGGAACATATTATTATCATACTTACGATTGTAGACAAATTATAGCCATTCATTTATTTCATGAAAATTTAGATACAGATGAGATTAAAGCTTATCCGTTCCAGCGGATACAAAAAATATTTTATGAAAATTAAATAGCTTTGAAACTGCGTTTGGTAAATTTAAAAATATATATAATAGAACACTAGGGATCAGAAGGGGTATAAATTCAATCCAATAACTTCTAGAAGGGCCATTAAAGTGCTATTAGGTGAAATAAACATGGACGTACGCCATTTATAAATAGTAAAGAACAAAAAAGGTGTGGAAAATATCCATACCTTTTTTGTTCTTCTATTATCTATGTATAAAAAAGCGCTGTATATCAGCACTTTTTAAAAGTACATGAGTTGTATAAGGAAGATTTATATATTACCGATAACTATGCAAGGTCTAATATAGATACTTATTTGATTAATTGCTTAAGAGCTTATCAGATTATTTGTTTTTATTATTATTAATTTTTTCCGTATATAACACCTGTTCTTTATAGTGTTTTTTTATTGGGAAGGTATGTGTACCAGAGCCGTTTTTGAAGTTTTTATTAATGGGATTTTTTAGAGGGATTGTTGTAGTTTCAGTAAATTCATATGGGTAGTTTATTTTAGATTTATCTTCAAACATGAAAATGCCTCCTTTTAGTATTTCCTGAGTTCTTTACTATAACATGATATGCATATAGATTTTTTTTGGACTAGTTATTTATATAGGTTAGAACAAATTAATTACCTAACTACTGAAATATTTCAAAGGAAAACAATGTGAGAAGTGTATGATAATGATTTTTTTCATTTATTCGTGAAGGGAATGTTGCATATATATTCGTTATAAATTGTTTTTATAATATGGTTTATATAGGTTTTTCTTGATAATATAATGCAGGAGATTATAGTGTTATTAGGTTATTAGGAACATTTAATGCTGTTTCATAACTGAAAGGGAATTGAAAAAAAACTGAAACTTTTCTCATAAAAATTCAATCTTACTTGAAAAATGAAAGGAAAATGAAATTTTCCAAAAGATATTCTTTGTTAAGATAAAAAGCATACATACAAAAAGTATTGACATATCTTAAAAATGTATTTTTAAGATATAGTGGGGGAAAAGATGAGAGTAGAAAAACAATTAATAAAAAAGATGTATTATGAAACATTCCTAATGGAGAATGAAACAAAACCACCTCTTGACGTACTTGGAGAAGTTTATGTAAACGAAGAAAGAAATGAGATTTCTGATGGATCTTACATTCGTTTTGCACAAGGTGAGTTTTATTATCAGCATCAAGATTTTGAAGCAGCTATTTTTAAATGGGAGAAAGTTAATAATGAATTAGCACCATGGGCACAAAAAAATATTGCGGATGCTTATTTCGAGCTTAATCAATTACAAGTTGCTGAAAATGTTTATACTTCCATTACTACTGATAATATAATATTGATGACGGAAATTAGACTACAATTACTTTCTCTTTACATAGAGCAAAATAATGTTGATTCAGCTTTCGCTGTTATTAAAGAAGCAGTTTCTTTAAATCCGGATTATCCAAATGTCACAAAAATCGCCCGTTCCTTTTATGAGGAGCAGCAAGATTTTGATAGTGCAGTAGAGCTTGCTGTGAATGAGTTAATTCGAACAGAATCTTATCCGTGGTTTGAGGTTTTAAAAGGATATATCGATAAAAGATTTACTAAACATATTGCACCAGATTATTTCTATGAAGCATTAGTTACGTTAAATAATGTAGATCAAGTACAATTTACGCAAATGGTTTCAACACTTTGGAACAGTTATAAAAATGAACAAAATTACTTATTATGGCTTAACACAATAAATGAATTTTTCTTACATATTGAAATACATTCGTCCGATATATGGGACAAGATTTCTTCTCTTTACGAAGAAACGTACTTTGAATTAATTGAAGGTCAATATATGCTTAAACAATTGCACGACATCATTCCAAACTTGTTAACAAATTGGTTAAAGGTAGTCAATCCATCTTATGCTGTATTCCCATCAGCAGCTGTATTGGCATGGGATGAGATTTTCCCTTCGAAAATAGATTCAGCAAATATAAAACATGCGGAAAACCTGTTGTTATATTCTATTAATCATGTGAATGGCTTAGAGTATAGTTTACATCTTTTTGAATCTATTACAGAGTGGGCACAAGAGCATAGTATAGAAATGGGTCACCGATTTAGATGGTTAGTTGGCGAGCTCGCAGATTTAAGTACAAATCGCATTTTAGTAACGGGAACTTCAGGGAACGGAAAAACTACATTTATTAACTCTATATTAGGAGAAAATATAGTAGAAAAATCAATTTCGAATGTAGTAGTTTTAAAAAATGATGCTCATACAGAAATTAACGCCATAACAGACTCTGCAATTACAACAACGGAAGATGTCTCTGATTACTATAATATGATGTCTCAACACCATCAAACATATAGAGATAGAGCATGTGTTGAATTTAAATTACCATGCAAATTTTTAGGTGAAAATAAACTTACATTTGTAGTTACACCTGGCTTTAATAGGAATAATGACACTAGAGATGAGATATTCGAATATTTAAACTCTGTAGACGAATTACTATTTGTATTGAATGCGGATTCACCTTTTACTGACAAAGAACGTGACATTCTATTAAGCATTCAAGAACATACACCAAATTTACAAATTCATTTCTTATTAAATAAAATCGATAACATATATAGTGAAGCAGAAGTGAAAAGAGTATTATATGATACGCAAGCAAGAATAAACACATATTTCCCGCAAGCGAGAATTTTCCCTTACTCTTCGCTATATACAAGTAGTCAACAATTAAATGAGTTAACTGAGTTTATTCATTTTAACTTTAATCATAAAAATATCGATGCAGAACGTACTGAAAAGCTACTATTTTTCATTCGAAAAACAATTACATATCTGTTGGATAAGCGCGTTGAGAAAGAAAATAATTTAGTTGATGCGATTAATTGGAATGAAGATATGCTCGTGAAACTAAATGGTAGCATGAATAATCTTACTGCTTTTGAGAAGGAAAAAATTCATTTCATTACACAGTCATATCGCACAATGAAAACGGAAATTACGAACGACCTTACTGAAAATATTCCGAAGATATTACAGAGTTGTTCAGATTTAATTAGTGAAGAAAGCGATTTCGGTCACATGGATACGGAACTAAATAAAGCAATGAATGAAAGAGTGCACAAATATTTAGAACAAACGGTATTACCTAAACTTGCTCTTTCTATGCAAAATTGGATTGAAACTTCTAATCATGAGCTCCTTCAAAGTCAATCATATCTTGAAGAACTGAGTGAAGGACTTAATTCTTTATTTGGAGAAAATCGAATACAGTTAGCATGTGATTTTAAAGTGCTTGATGACTGGCGCAGAGATGCTGACAGAATGACGACTAGAATACAAATGGATGAAGTAAATATTTTACGCCGATTTACACCAGCACAATTTTTACTGAAAAGTGCCGGTAAATTGTTTGGAGTTCTTCCTAAAAACAAAGGTATGCTATATAACAAATATAAACAGTATGTAGAAAATGAAGATTATACAGAGGTAACAACTTCTATTATGAAGAAATTTTTCTTGCAATTTGAGCTATTTGAAAACACGCAAGAGAGGGATATTCATATATTCTTTAGGAATCCATTTAACTCCTTGAAACAAGCTGTAGAAAATACTCATTTAGAAATACAAGAAAAACAAGAGATGTTACATAAAATGAAATCAAATCCTGAAGTCTACCATGATTCTATCATGCTCTTTGAATTGAGATTACGTCAATGTGAAGTAATTTTAAATATAGGTGATGATTATACATATACAGATGTAACTTTAGAAACAACCGTAGAATAAAAGGGAAATATATGAAATTGGATTATATGTTATAAGAAAGTAAAAGGGAGCAACTATAATGGGTTGCTCCCTTTTCATATTTACATTATTTTTCAGTCTCTTTAATTTTAGTTTGTACTTCGCCAGTTTTCATTTTATTACTTTCTGAGAAACGTAATAAATCGCCTTCAATAATTTTGTCAGACATTCGTAATTCATTTTGTGCACGGTTAATGAGTGCTTGTGCTTCTTTTTTTGGTAAATCTACAATTTCACCAGTTATGCGGTCATAGAAAGTGTTGTTTGTGTATGCATACTTGTCTGTAATAAAGCTACCATCACGTAGAACAACAAAACCGGTATATTCATCTGAAAACATATCATGGCCAAAGCGGATATCGTTCGTAGTATCAATTCCTAATAAATTTAGAATTGTAGGTTTCATATCGATTTGTCCCGTAGGCTTTGAAATCGTTTGACCTTCTGTTTGTCCAGGCATATGAATATATAAAGGTGTGCGTTGTAAATTTAAAGTATCAAATTCTGTTATTTGATCTTTTTCTAAAAACTGTGCCATTGCACGATTATGTTTTTCAGAAATACCATAATGATCACCGTACAACACAATAATAGAATCATCATACATTCCTTCGGCTTTTAAACGCTCAATAAATCTTTTAATGGATTCGTCTAAGTAACGTGCTGTTACGATATAACGATCAAATACGCCATTACCAGAGTTATATGGTTCAATGAATTTTGTATCTTCATCATACGTAAATGGATAATGGTTCGTTAAAGTAAGGAAACGAGCGTAAAATGGTTGATCAACAGTTTTTAACATATCTACTGATTGATCGAAGTATTCAATATCTTTTAATCCCCAATTTAAATGTGTTTCGGGCGTAATTTTGTAATCAAGTTCGTTATAGTAACGATCATAACCAAGAGCAGAGTACATGATATTACGATTCCAAAATGTTGCGTTATTCGCATGGAATACAGAAGTGAAATAGCCTTGCTGACGTAAAATTTCCGGAGTCGCAGTATAATCATTGTTACCGTGTGTGAAAAATACAGCTCCTCGATTTAATGGATACAACGACGTATCGATTAGAAATTCAGAATCGGATGTTTTTCCTTGCCCAGTTTGGTGGAAAAAGTTATTGAAGTAATAGCTTTCATTTATGAATTCATTCAAGAATGGCGTAACTTCTTGACCGTTAACTGATGCACCTATTAAGAAGGTTTGCAAGGATTCAAGAGTAACGACAATTACGTTTTTTCCTTTTGCTGCACCAAACATATTAGGGTTTGGCTCACTTTGGTTTGCTTTTACGTAGTTTTCAGTTTCTTGTAATTTACTGCTATCAGCAAGTGCCTTTTGTGATCCTGCTTTTACTTGCAGTGTTAAATCATATACTTGATGTGTATATAGTCCTAAATTTTTAACAAGCATGACTCGGTCGAATGATCTCGTTAATAGTTCAGGTCGTTCTTTTTCTGCAAGGTGTAGATTTGCAAAAAATACGCCAATCGTTAAGAGAAAATATCCCAAGCGTGCCGGATGAGTTACACGTCCTGTTTTGAAGACTAGTGCCTTCTTCTTTAACAAAATAAAGAAGAAAATAATGTCTACGAACGCGAGAATAATTTTGTAGTTCAATATTTCTATGATACTGCCGCCTAATTGGCCAAAGTTTGATGTTTGCCCAAGTACTGGTAACGTTACGAAATCACTATAAAAATCATAGAACATGACATTCCCAACGAGTACGATTGTTAATAAGAAATTAATACATAGCGCTATATAATTTCGCTTTTCACCAGTTGCAAATAATGCTAATCCGACAAAAGCTAATGATGTAGCGAGTGGGCTAATAAATAAAATAAGCTCTTGTGTAGAAGATTCAATTTTTAAATCAAAACTGAATCTTGTAATAAGATATGTTTTTAACCATACTGCTAAAGCAATTATTAAAACAAAGCTTATATTTTGCATTTGTAAATTGATTTTATTTTTCATTTTTACTCCTTCTTTATACAAATTATTCAATTTATGTTATATATTATATTTTTATAACTATATAAGTATTATGAACCATTCAGTTTATGCTTTCTAAAGGTCATAATATGAAGTATTCATATACGTACAATGGGGAATTTTAAAGCATAAATCTATTTTTTAGAAACAGAACAGAAAAAGTCATAGTTGTAGTAAAAAATACTTATAGACATCCTAACATATTAAACACTATGGTGATGTTACAAAATATCGAACAAATGAAAGGGGAAATGAATAGGGGCTTTTAAAACCATTGACATTCAATTTGTTGGAATTGAATGTCAATAGCTATGTTAAATGTGTATCCCATAAAACCCTGATTCTTTGTGGGGAAATAGTAAGCTATTACTATGGAAATTAAAATATTTAATTGCAATCTGAATGTAGGAAATTAAATATGAGATAAATATTTTCCAACATACAACCCACTTGCAGCAGCTTGAGATAATGAATGAGTGACACCAGAACAATCTCCAACTAAAAATAGCCCATGCACACTTGTTTCAAAGTGGTTATTGATTTTTATCGTAGGAGCATAGAACTTTCCATCAATTCCATATAATAAAGTATCTTTATCGATCGGTTCTTGGATGAATTGTTCTAAGCGTAATAAAAATCCCTTAAGTCCTTCAATATATAATGGAGGAATTTCTGTATGCAAATCGCCATAATCTCCTTGTAGTGTAGGGTGTATACGATTATGTTTCATCCCGTCCTCTGTTGTAGGCTGTTCATGTAGTAAGTCCTCTAAGCGCTGAATAACAATCCGATCTCGTCCTTGGTTAATGTTTTTAATGATTGAACTTGCGTATATGTTTGCTTCTTTGAGAGTGGAAAAATAGCGCGGGATAAATAAAGTGAAATTTAAGTTAGGTGTGCCAGTTCCTTTCTCGCGAAAATTTTGTCCGTCAGGCATAACTAAACCTTCTTCGTACTTTCTAATAATGCGTCCTTTCGGATTCATACAGTACGTAGTTGCTGTGAAGTGTTCATGCTCATAAGAGAGTTTAGTCTCAAATGTATCTTTTAATATAGAACGTAATTGGTGTTCGTTCATCTCTACTCTAATCCCTAAATCTACACGAGTTTGTTCCTGAGAAATATTGAGAGAAGTGCACATTTCTTTTAGCCAATCCGATCCGGAACGTCCAGTTGCAAATACTAGTTGCTTCGATTGAACTGTTCCTTCATTCGTCTTTATTGTAAAATGATCTTTCTGTTTCATAATATGATGTACATCTATATGAAATTGTATATCTATTTTCGTAAGTAAAAATTCGTAGAGCTGCTGAAAAATGTCACTTGAAAGGGTAGTACCAAGGTGTCTTACTTCTGTTGTGAGCATTTGTAAACCACACGCCTCAGCTCTCTTATTGAGAGTTGGACTTTCTGTAGAATATTTTGAAACAGAACTTCCTCCGAACTGACATAGAATTTCATCTACTTCAGTCATGAGTTGTATAAAGCCCTCTTTACCGACTTTTTGCTCAAGTTCTCCGCCAAATCCGTTTGTATAATTAAATTTCCCTTCAGATTTTCCTAAACCGCCAAACCCAAAATATTTATCACATGTAGTACAAGTACACACTTTTCCTTCGTCTAAAGGACAATGACGATCTTCTAGCGCTTTACCTTTATCAAGAAGTAAAACCTTTTTGTTACTTTTAGCTAGTGAATAAGCCATAAAAATGCTACTTACTCCAGCGCCGATAATTGTAACATCATACATATTCTTTCACCTGCTAACGAATAGTTTGTTTTTATTTCTTTAGTGTATAACAATTTTATGAAGTTAAGAAATAGCTTTTATTAATAAAGAGGGAGTTTTTGAACTCGATGCTTCTTTAATTTTTCGGAGTGATGAAGTAAATACAAATGTCTTTATTTAAAAGAAGAAATAGTTTTCAAAGATCACTATGTCATATGATAAATAAATTCTTACATATAAAAAAACAGACCTTTTAAGTGAGAAGGCCTGTTTTTTATATGTTATTTAGCGAAGACGTGGTTACCGATTACTGCTACTGTTTGACGTGTCGTAATCCATTTGTCTGTTGATGTTTTCGGATTATAGAAATAAAGCCAGTCAGAATGTATTCCATTTGTGGAGATAGCCTCTTCTACTGCCATTTTTGCTTCTGGGCTTGCAGGATGATTAATTCTTCCATCTGTAACAGGAGTAAATGCATAGCCGTGTTTAATAGGTTCATAAATAACACCTGTTATTGTATTTGGAAAACCTTTTGCGTTTACACGATTTAGTATAACCTTTGCTACAGCTACTTTACCTTTATAGGATTCGCCACCTGCTTCAGCGGTAACTAAGCGTGCCATTAAGTCTTTTTCTTTTTCTGAAATGCTTGAGTTAATTTTTAAATGTTGTCCTGTATAAAGTTTGTTTCCGATTGTATTGTTAATTTGTTTTATAGATTGAACGGTAACGTTGTAACGCTTTGCTATCGTTTCTAATGAATCTCCCTGTTGTACTTGATAAATAATTTGTCCAGAAATGTTCGCAGATTGGGCGTTTTGACGAACGGTGATTTCCTTTGAATTCTTGGACCCTGGAATATGTAACTGTTCACCAATAAAAGTTTGATCGTTTCCTTTATTGTTAGCTCGTTTAATGGATTGTACTGAAACCCCGTATTGTTTACTAATGCCCCAAAGTGTATCATTCTTTTTTACTGTATGAATGGTAGATGCTTCAGCTGTACTTTGATGACATACGAATGTAATTGCTGCTGCAGATATAGGGATTATATGTTTTATTTTTAATAATTTCATTGTAAATCCTCCTAGGAAAAATAAGGTCAAACTGTTAAATAATGTAGTTAAGAATGTCTATACATAATATTGTAATGTAAGTATATTAGCACATATGAAATAAATAATCATTATAAGTTTCTTATTTATGTGGTGTAGAGTCCGAATATGAAATATTGCATATGAAAATACATTGAAGTTCATATTGCTGATTACTATAATCTATTTAGTAGAAAGGGAATATGTTATATAAATAAAATCATTATAGATTAATATAATGATTAAATATTATTAATAAGAGGAGTGATGTAATGAGTATATTTAAAAGAATATCTGTTTCAGCTGTAATCATTTCAACATTTTTAGGAATAGGGGAAACAGTCAATATTGTAAATGCTGATTCTATAGAACAACAGAGTAAATTAGGGATAGAACAAGAAACAGATAAGCAAATCATTGTAAAATTCAGAGCGGATTTGAAATTGCCATATGAAGATGGTATTGAAAAACAAATACAATCTCAAATGAACGATAAAGTACTAGAAGATTTTTTTGCAGAATATCCAGATGTAACATTTAATCGTTTATTCACATCTGTAAGTCCGGAACAAATACAAAACCTTGAAGTGAAAGCACCTAATAATGTATCTACAAGTTTATCAAACTATTATATTCTTCAAAATCAAAATGGTGAGCAGGAAGAAGAACTAGTAGATAAGTTAAAGACATCATCTTTAATAGAAGATGTGTATGTGAAGAAACAAGAAAAAATAACGCCACCGGAAGTACAACCATTAAGTGTATCTTTTAATCCTAATAACAATCCTAGATATAAAAAACAAGGTTACCTTGATGCGGCACCATACGGTATTAATGCGCCTTTTGCCTGGGGAGTCCAAGGTGGTAATGGAAGTGATATAACCTTTGTTGATATGGAATATGGATGGCTATTAAATCATGAGGATTTAGTACATCAAAATATTGAATTAATGTCTGGAAGAAATATAGATCAGCATGTTGGACATGGAACGTCTGTACTAGGGATTGTATCCTCTGAGGATAATGAGGTTGGGAATATTGGGATTGCGCCAAAAGCGAAAGCGAAAGTGATTTCTCAAATAAGAGATAACGGACAGTATAATACAGCTGATGCAATATTAAGTGCTGTAAATCAGTTAGAAGCTGGGGATGTTTTATTATTAGAGGCACAAGCTTCCTTTGATGGATATGGTGATAAATATTTACCTGTTGAAATACAACCAGATATCTTTGATGCGATTCGTGCTGGTACAGATAAAGGTGTTGTCATTATAGAAGCTGGAGCAAATGGGTGGAATGATTTAGATCAATTTAAAGATAGAAATGGTAAACAAGTCTTAAATCGAAATAGTAAAGATTTTAAAGATTCAGGTGCAATTATGGTAGGCGCGGGCTCTTCATCTTTCCCTCATGAGCGTATGTGGTTTTCAAATTATGGAAGTCGGATTGATGTGTACGGTTGGGGAGAAAATGTAGATACAACTACAGCCGAGCAAAGTCGAAGTGCTGTAAATCTTTATACTTCAAGCTTTAGTGGAACATCTAGTGCTTCACCCATTATCGCAGGAGCAGCGACTTTAGTACAAAGCATTGCTAAAGAAAATTTAGGACAACCATATAGACCAAGTGAATTAAGAACGATATTAAGTAACCGTAACACTGGAACGAAATCTAAAGATCCATCTTCAGATAAAATTGGTGTTTTACCAGATTTGAAGTCTATACTAGTAGATTTAGGGTATGAACGAAGAGAAACGAACGGTGGGAATGAGTTACAAGTAACAGAAAATGAACCAAATAATGAACGTAGACAGGCAAATAAAGTCTCCTTTCATACACCAATGAAAGGAAAACTAGATAATCGTGATAAGGTGGATGTATTTACTTTCCAAATTGACTCACCAGAAAATATTAATATTTCTTTATTAAATGAACAAAACATTGGAATGACATGGGTACTTCATCATGAATCAGATTTAAACAACTATGTAGCATATGGTGAAAATGAAGGGGGTGTAGTTAAAGGAACTTATAATGCAAAGCCAGGTAAATATTATTTATATGTCTATAAGTATGAGAATAAAGATGGTTCATATGTATTGAACATAAAATAAACGAAAGGAACTTCAGATGAAGTTCCTTTAAATGTTTCTAATTTAGTATATGTGAATGATTTTTTAACTTTACTTCTATGCAATATTTCATATTGATGAAATGTTATTTATTTTTTATGAACTAACTTATATTATATTCAATAAGTTTGATGTAAAACAGAAAAAGGAGGAATAGTAGTGAGCAATAATAATTTTATTTTGAAATTATTCATATGTATTATGATATTTAGCACATCTGTATTTGCTTTACATGATAAGCGAGTCCTTGCAGCTAGCCCTGTTAATGAGCTTGAAAATTGGTCAAAATGGATGCAACCTATACCTGATAACATCCCATTGGCACGAATTTCAATTCCGGGAACACATGATAGTGGTACGTTCAAATTACAAAATCCAATTAAGCAAGTATGGGGAATGACGCAAGAATATGATTTTCGTTACCAAATGGATCATGGAGCTCGTATTTTTGATATAAGAGGACGTTTAACAGATGATAATACGATAGTTCTTCATCATGGGCCATTATATCTTTATGTAACATTGCATGAATTCATAAGCGAAGCGAAACAATTTTTAAAAGATAATCCAAGTGAAACGATTATTATGTCTTTAAAAAAAGAGTATGAGGATATGAAAGGAGCAGAAGGTTCCTTTAGTAATACGTTTGAAAAAAGTTATTTTGTTGATCCTATCTTTTTAAAAACAGAAGGAAATATAAAACTTGGAGATGCTCGTGGGAAAATTGTGCTGTTAAAAAGGTATAGTAGTAATGAAACAGGAGGATATAATAATTTTTATTGGCCAGATAATGAGACATTTACGACAACTGTAAATCAAAATGTAAATGTAACAGTGCAAGATAAATATAAAGTGAGTTATGATGAGAAAGTAAAATCTATTAAAGATACGATCAATGACACGATGAATAATAGTGAGGATTTACATCATCTATATATTAATTTTACAAGTTTGTCTTCTGGTGGTACAGCATGGAATAGTCCATATTACTACGCCTCTTACATAAATCCTGAAATTGCAAACTATATAAAACAAAAGAATCCTACAAGAGTAGGTTGGATCATTCAAGATTATATAAATGAAAAGTGGTCACCATTGCTGTATCAAGAAGTTATAAGAGCGAATGAGTCACTTATAAAAGAATAAAGATGATGAGAGTAAGAAGCGATAAAATACGTCGCTTCTTTTTGTTTTCCAAAAACCAACATTGAATATCATACTTTCGTGATAGAAAAAAATAAAAACATACGATATAATCATACATATAAAATTTGTACCCATAAATTTTATATGTATGAATGAATTCTATTTGTTGTAATGAAATGGAGGTATATACTATGAAGTTTTCACATGATTTTTTATTCGGAGCTGCTTCAGCTTCTTACCAAGTAGAAGGTGCATGGAATGAAGATGGAAAAGGTGTTACGAATTGGGATGAGTTTTCAAAAATTCCTGGCAAAACATACAATGGAACAAATGGTGATGTAGCTGTTGATCATTATCATCGATATAAGGAAGATGTTTGCTTAATGGCTGAAATGGGGTTAGAATCGTACCGTTTTTCTATTTCTTGGGCGAGAATATTGCCGACTGGAGATGGAGAGGTGAATGAAAAAGGAATCGAATTTTATAACAACTTAATTGATGAATGTTTAAAATATGGGATCGTACCGTTTGTCACTTTATATCATTGGGATTTACCGTTAGCGTTAGAAAAAGATGGTGGATGGACGAATAAACGAACAGCAGAAGCTTTCGTGAAATACGCAGAAATTTGTTTTAAGGCATTTGGTGATAGAGTTAAACATTGGATTACTTTTAATGAGACAGTAATGTTTTGTGGATTAGGTTATTTAAAAGGTGCACATCCACCAGGAATACAAAATGATGTTCCAAAGTATTTTCAAGCGACGCATTATGTATTTTATGCGCATGCGAAAACAGTTGCGGTGTACAAACAGCTGAAACAATATGGGGAAATTGGTATTACTCATGTTTTCTTACCTGCTTATAGTGTGGATGGTCAAAAAGAAAATATACTGGCAGCAAAGCATGCGAATGAATATGAAACGTATTGGTATTATGATCCAGTTTTAAAGGGTGAGTATCCGTCTTATGTTGTACAACAATTAAAGAAAAAAGGATGGACTCCTAATTGGACGGTTGAAGAATTAGAAATCATTAAACAAAATGCTGAAAAGAATGATTTTATTGGATTAAATTATTATCAACCAATACGAGTAGAAAGATACGATATGGATATAAATGGCGGGGAGCATTCTCGAGAAAACTCAACACTTGCTCCAGGTAATCCTTCTTTTGATGGTTTTTATCGAACAGTTAAAATGGATGATAAAACATATACGAAATGGGGATGGGAAATATCTCCCGAAGGTTTCTTAGATGGATTGCATATGTTGAAAGAGCGTTACGGTGATATAAAGATGTATGTAACGGAAAATGGACTTGGTGATGAAGATCCAATCATTGATGGAGAAATTGTAGATGTTTCGAGAATTAAATTTATTGAAGAGCATTTAAAAGTAATAAAGCGTGCAATTGAAGAGGGGGTCAATTTAAAAGGTTATTATGCATGGTCAGTGATTGACCTTTTAAGTTGGTTAAATGGATACAAAAAGCAATATGGCTTTATTTTTGTCGATCATAATGATAACTTAAAACGTAAGAAGAAACTGTCGTTTCATTGGTATAAACATGTGATCGAAACGAGAGGAGAAGAGTTATAATAGATAAAAGAGTATTTTAGGAGAAAGTGTATGAGTGCAAAGTATAAACAGATTGCAGATGTGTTAGAGCAAAATATTCGAGACGGGCTTTTTAATGAAACGAAAAAACTACCTACAGAAGAAGCGTTAATGAATCGATTTGAAGTAAGCCGTAATACGATACGTAAAGTAATTAGTCAGCTTGTAAATAGAGGCTATATTTTTCAAGTGCAAGGTAGTGGTATGTTTTTACGCGAAACTTCTGTAACAGATTATATTAATTTAGGAAGTTTACGTGGATTAACGAAAAATCTCGTTTCGCAAAATATTGAAACGAAAGTGCTAAAGCTTGAAGTAATAGATGCGGATGAAGAGATCGCAAAGCGGATGCAATGTGAAGCCGGAACTAGGATATATTTTTTGAAGCGTTTAAGAATTGTAGATGGAAAACCGTTCTCTATTGAAATAAGTTATTTCAAAAAGGATATTATTCCATATTTGAATGAAGAAATAGCATTAAGCTCTGTATACAGTTATTTTATTGAAGATTTACGATTAAACATAGGTTTTGCCGATAAAGTAATTAGTTGTGAAAAAGTAAATAAAGAAAATGCAAAGCTTTTAGAATTAAATGAGGGTGATCCGGCGCTTCTTATTGAAAATACAGTGTATCTTGTAAATGGAACAATTTTCGAGTTATCTCAATCGATGTTTCATTATGAAAAGGCTAAACTTTTAAATCGAATTAATTTCAAATGAAAATTAGCTTAAATAAACCTGCGAAAAAACAACTGATCATAAGTGATCAGTTGTTTTTTATTATTAAAGTGGATGAGCAAAAAAACATAAAAGTGGTTGGTCCGTTTTTTACAAACATCTATTATGATAAGAGAAGAAAGGTAGTATGTTATTAATGTTTTAAAAGGGAAATTCTTAATTAAAATAGACTGGCCTTAGAGAGGTGAATATACAATGAGCTTTGCGATTTCACTAGTCGTTATTATTGTAATTGTATCGCTGTTTGGGACCGTACTAGTTGCACGAAATGTGGAGGAGAATTACGGAAAGTCTACAAAGAGAAATGTGAAAAACTTATCAACTATTTATATTATCCTTCTTTTTGTACTACTTGTTGGTGTAACGTGGTATGCGGTAGTGATTTGATAGAAAAGACTAATATCGAAAGTGATGGAGGAGTATTGTTTTGATAAAAAATGAACGTCACGTTTTAATTGTTTTTCCGCATCCAGATGATGAGTCATATTGCGTGGCGGGTACAATCTTAGCTTATGCGCAGCGAAATGTTCCCCTTACCTATGTTTGCTTAACCTTAGGTGAAATGGGGAGAGCGATGGGAAATCCTCCTTTTGCAACACGTGAATCATTATATGCTATAAGAGAGAAAGAACTAAAGAGAGCTACAAATATTTTAGGTATTAAAGATTTACGTATGATGGGATATCGTGATAAAACTCTTGAATTTGAAACTCCTGGAGAGTTAAGACGTGTAATACAAAAATGTGTGGAAGAATTGAATCCGTCGTTGGTTATTTCTTTTTATCCGGGATATGCAGTTCATCCAGATCATGATGCAACAGGAGAAGCGGTGGCTGAGGCGTTAGCCACTATTCCTGAAAATAAAAGGCCAACATTTTATGCGGTAGCTTTTTCAAATAATCATGAAGCGGAAATAGGTCCGCCACATTTAAAAAATGAAGTGAAAGAATATGTTCCAAAAAAGCTAGAAGCATTGCAAGCACATGCATCACAATTTGCGACGAAAGTAACGGAACTAAAAAAAGAGTATGAAGATGGTGTACCGGAAACAGTCGAGTGGTTAGAAAGAGAACCGTTTTGGATATATCCATTCAAAGATAAGAATAAGTGATGCTACAGCTAAAGGTGATGAATATGTATTTTGAATATAAGAATCGAAAGGTTTTTTACAATATAGAAGGATCGGGTCCTGTCATATTGTTTTTACACGGCCTTGGAGGAAACACAAATAATTGGTTATATCAAAGGCAATATTTTAAGAAAAAATGGACAGTAATTTCTCTTGATTTACCGGGGCATGGGAAATCAGAAGGGTTGGAAATCCCTTTTAAAGAATACGCAAATGTTTTGTATGAGTTATGCGATTATTTAAGGCTACAAAAAGTAGTCATTTGCGGTCTTTCAAAAGGAGCTAGAGTTGGTATCGATTTTGCTATTCAATATCCAGACTTTGTTTCTAGCTTAATTATTGTAAATGCATTTCCCTATTTGGAGCCTGAAGATCGAAAGAAACGGCTTGAAATATATGATTTACTTAGCTTACATGATAACGGAGAAACATGGGCGGATACATTGTTGCAGGCGATGGGAGTAGCAAATAATGAAGTAATTGTCAGGGGATTTTATCAATCTTTACAGTTTATTAATCCGGTGCATATTCAAAGATTATTTGCTGAATTAGTAGATTATGATCAAAGACCGTTTCTTTCAAATATTATATGTCCTGTTTTAATTATAAGAGGGAGAAATGATGATTTTGTGCCAGAAAAATATGTAAGAGAGTTTGAAAGACATTTAAAAAATATAACTTTCATTGAATTTAAAAATAGCGGGCACTTACCTTATTTAGAGCAGCCAACTGGCTTTAATGTGACGGTAGAAACATTTTTAGATTGTGCGCCTAATTAATACTATTATTACAGTCAATACTGTTATTAGTGAGTAAAATATAGTTCGTTTTGAGAGGAGGCAACTATATGGAATGGAAACCAAATCGTGCAGATAAGACGCCTGTATATAAACAAATAGCGGATTATATTGAAAGAGGTATTTCTTCAGGTGAGTTTCCTTCTGACAGTAAGTTACCTTCTGAGCGTATGTTAGCAAAAGAATTACAGGTGAATAGGAGTACGATAGTAGCTGCATATGAAGAATTAAAATCACTTGGGGTAGTAGAACGGCAAAAAGGAAGCGGAACACGGGTGAATACAGACATATGGGGTGTTTCACATAAACGAATACCGAACTGGGGTAGGTACGTTGAGGATGGATCGTTCTTACCTAATGTACCACTCGTTCAACAAATTAGAACGGAAACACAAAAAGACGACTTAATTAATTTAGCGAGTGGTGAATTGTCACCAGAATTAATTCCGAGTGATAGATTCCGAACGATTTTGTCGGAGAAAACATTTATGGAAAACCTCGGTTATGACCATCCACTTGGGAATGAAATGTTGAGAAAAACAATTGCAGCACATGTTCAGCAATATAAACAAATTGAAGCAGATTCGAATTCTATCCTTATTACATCTGGCGCACAACAGGCACTTAATCTTATCGTTCAATGCTTATTAAAACCAGGAGATGCGATTGCAATTGAGGACCCTTCCTATTGTTTTTCATTGCCGATGTTTAAATCTGCTGGCTTAAAAATATTCCATCTACCTGTTGATCAGCATGGAATGAATCCAGATGACTTAATTGATTTGCATAAAAAGCATCGTATTCGCATGGTATTTTTGAATCCAGATTATCAAAATCCAACGGGAACTGTGCTGTCATTAGCAAGGCGTAAAAAGATTTTAGAACTGTCTTCTGAATTTGGTATACCGATTGTAGAAGATGATCCGTATAGTTTAACTTCATTTAATGGAGAAGTGAATCCTACATTAAAATCAATGGATCAAAACGGGAATGTTCTTTATATAAGTTCATTATCAAAAATTGTTGCATCAGGATTACGTATTGGCTGGGTAATTGGTCCTACGCGTGTAATAGAACGTTTAGCGGATGCGAAGCAGCAAGTTGATTTTGGTCATAGTGTATTTACGCAGTGGGTGGCAAATCAGTTTTTAGAATCAGAAGATTTTCATGCACATATTACAATGCTCCGTAGGCAATTGAAAGAAAGAAGAGATGTGTTAATTAGAAAGCTTGGAGAAATATTAGGGGAACAGGTTGAATTTTTTGTTCCAGAGGGTGGAATACATTTATGGTGCAAAGTGCAAGGAACGTTTGATGAATATCATTTATTAGGTGAATCTATACGAAATGGTGTAGCGTTTGTCCCAGGAAGTGTTTTAGGTACTACAAGTGAATATATTCGTTTTACTTTTGGGAGAGTAGATGTCGAACAAATTCAACTGGGAATTACGAGATTTGCGGAAACGTTAAATGAGATCTCATAATAGTGGTGCGTAATATTGAAATGAGGGAGAGAAATGAAGTACGTGACGCTTTTACTGCAAGTAGGCGTGCTATATGTATTTAGCGTAGTGGGTACGTGGATTCAGGGAGTATTCCATCTATCAATGCCAGGAAGTTTAATTGGGATGTTAATGCTGTTTCTGCTCCTTTCTACTCGTATTTTACCATTAAAGTGGTTTGAGGAAGGTGCGGAAAAGTTACTCATATTTTTACCGTTATTTCTAATTCCTTCGACAACAGGGCTGATGGAATTCGGGTCTTTTTTTTTCGGTAAGGGGAGTATTATATTCCTGTTAGTAGTTGCAAGTACGGTAGTAACTTTAATTGTTTCAGGATATATAAGTCAATTATTAGTAACATCAAAAAAATAAAATCGACAAGGTGCACGATGCAAATGGTCTTAATTATTATTACTGTAGTAATGTATGTATTGGCGACAAAGTTATATAAAAAAATTCCGTTTCCAGTTATGTTACCGGTGTTAACAGTTACAGCGAGTATGATTTGCTTATTTTTAATTTTTGATATTTCTCATCATGAATATAGGGAAAATGGGGGAGATATTCTTTCCGGCTTATTAAGTCCTGCAATTGTAGCGTTAGCGATACCTTTATTTAAAGAGCGAAACATACTTATGAAAAACTTTTTGTCGATACTTATTGGCGTAGCAGTAGGTATAGTGGCTTTAACGAGTATGAATGTAGTGATTGGCGGGATGTTAAATATAGATAAGGAACTCATAGTAACGACACTGCCGCAATTAGCGACGATGCCTATCGCCATATCATTAGCGGATCAAATTGGCGGTATTACATCCATGACTTCTAGTTTTGTAGTTGTTGCAGGAATAACAGGTGCTATGATCGGACCGGCAGTACTTAAATTTTTCCGAATAACAAGTACGATTGGAAAAGGAGTAGGGATGGGATGCGCATCACATATTATTGGTGTGAGCCGTCTCGTGAAGGAAGGCGAGAAAGAGGCGACAATCGGTTCGGTGACGATGATTGTAACTGGAATACTTATTAGTGTATTTATACCGTATGGAACGAAATATATTTTTTAAAATGTAATGGAGATGATGAAAATGACAACATGGTTTATAGTTACATTATTTATTTTTGGAGCCCTTAAAGTACTTGTTTCTAGTATGCCAACTTCTGTTGTAGAATCAATTATTAGTAGATTTGAATTACATCAAAAACTTGAGGAAGAGAATACCTCTATATCGATAGATGGAAAAAATATAGAGGGAGAAATGAAACGACAAGTTATTCATGAATTTAATGAAGCTTTATTTTTAGATAAACATTATTTCCCGCCGCACGGGGAAGGAACACCAATCGTTATTAACACGAAGAAAGGGAATAAAGAGATTAGGTTTTCTCTATATAGCCATGAGGAACATGTTGATGTAATTAAGCAATATAAGAAGAAAATCGTTGCCTATCGTTTACGTTCAAAAAGTCTTCAAAATCCCGCATCATTAGCAATAACTGAAGATTATGCTTGAGAAGAGATCGTTGTAAAAACGGTCTCTTTATTATAGGGAGAATCTATATAATTATTAAATTTTTTATTCATATCGTAGTCCATTTGAAAGGGTATCAATAGCTTTCCAATCGTCAACAACAATTTGTTTATTATTTTTATGAATTATATTGTTAGCTATTAGTTTTTCAATGACTCGATTAAGATGACGGGTAGTTGTCCCAATTAATGAGGCGATTTCATGATGATCTTTAGTATGAATTTCGCGCCCAAATAAATGAGATGGATTTCGGGCTGTACATAAATAACTAGCAAAACGTGTTTCCACAGGAGCTAGTAAATTGATACGTGAAGCCGTTGTGCAGGTTTGTAGTTTATAAGTGACGTGATGAATGAGCTCTTGAAGGAAGACTACATCGTGTAATAAGTAATTTGTTACATAATTTTTATCAATAAAAAGAAAATCAGTCTGTAGTTCGGAGGTTACATGAGATTGTATATCTACGGACTGAATTAATTCAATATCTCCCATGATAGAAACGGCAGAACAAAATCTTAGTAATAATGCTTTACCTGTAATTACACTTGAGGTTATTTTTGTACGCCCCGACATTTGAATATATAGGCCATCAATCGTTTCGCCTTCGTGTAATACAGCTTCTTTCGCTTCATATCTACGGATTTCAAATGGATGATTGAATTGTTGGAATAGCTTCTTTATGTACGCGTTATTTAAGTAGCTTAATAATAAGGTATTATCTACAATGTTTTGCATAATGTTTCTCCTTTTGGGACATCTGTCCTGTCTATTATAAAATAATTCATATACATTAAAAAGAAAGGAGTGATGTATATGAAATTTATTTTTGATATTGACGGTACTATTTGTTTTAAAGGGAACGCAGTAACGAAAGGGATAATTCAGGCACTAGACGTATGTCAAAGTAGAGGGCATGAGATTATATTTGCATCAGCTAGACCGATTAGGGACTTATTACCGGTGCTACCAAATCATATGCATCATTATTCAATGATTGGTGGGAATGGTGCATTTATTGCAAAGGGAAAGGAGACTATTGAAGTTATAACGTTTGATCTTGGAACGGTAAGTGCTATACATTCAATAATAGAGAAGCATAGCCTTTCATATTTGATAGATAGTCATTGGAATTATTCTTATACGGGAAGCGAGAATCACCCTATTTACAAAAACATAGATCCTAATCAATTGGCTAATAATGTACATATTGATGAAATTAAGGAAGTAGTAAAGGTGGTATTATTTCCTGATAATGCTCAAAAAGAAGAAATTATGAATAAGTTGAAAGAACTTCCTATACGTATTTATGAACATGATAATGAGGGAATCGTGGATATAAGCTCTGAAAATATTGATAAATGGATGGGGTTACAACGATTAGGTATAAAAGAGAAGGAATTCGTAGTGTTTGGTAATGATTTAAACGATTTATCAATGTTTATACATGCTAAGGAAAGTATTTGTGTTGGGAGTCATGAAGTATTAGTGGGTCATGCATCCACATGTTTAAAAATAGATGAACAAAGTATTGTTAATAAAATAATTGAGTTATCCGATTTATATGCGTAATGGTACATATGTGAAACATAATAAAAAAGAGTACTCAAAGGTTTTTGCTAGCTTTTAGTACTCTTTTTTATTAATCATGAAATGATATACTTTCCAAATAAAAGAAAAGAAAATCATATAGCCAAATAAAGAATATGTATGATTCCAATCCAAGCTATGAATAAATAAACCAAATCTTTCAGCAACCTGTTCAAAAATGTTAGCACAAATACCTATTAAAATAATAAATAAAATTCTAGAAACTGTAGATAATGTTTTTGAAATTTGTATGAAAATGGTTGTTAAAATTGGTAGTACAAACAAAGTAAAGCCGATGTTAACTGAAAATATAGAGGAGAATGGTCTAACTGGAAAGGAATATATTTGTTTCGCAACAAAGAAAGCATCTAGGCAAGTTCCGATAATAGAAGAGAGTAATATTGTAACTGCTAATGCTAGAAATTTATTCTTCTTCTCGAAGGAGGACGTTTTTCTTTGCAAGAATGGCGAGTTCAATTTTTTCGAGTGTTTTACAGTAGTCTTCTGTAATTTGTCCATTTATATTTTCCTCCTTATCTACTAAGTAATTTACAACTTGCCAGTCTGTAAACCAATCTTCATTGTCAACTTCTTCATGCTTCATATCTCGCCATGCATAGATGAGTGCAGGACTGTATATACGATAAGCGCCACTACGCAACTGGCATTTCTTTATTCGACGCTTATAAAACTCACGGGAAAAAGATTCATTGACACTTGAAAATAAATGAGGCCAGTAATCTTTCCTTGACCCTGTATGCGGATGGTGCTGGGCCCAGCTTATTATTTGAGATAAAACATGTGTGTCCCGAAATAATAATGAATACAACCTTTTTCCAATTAAGATTCGTTCGTGTAAGGAAGTGAAATGTTTCATTGTATCACCAAATAGTAATACTTTGTGTTTCTTATCATTTTCGTAGAATGGGAAAAGAATATGATTAAATTGAAAGAAATCAAAGAGTTTAAATCCAATACTATTAAGTACAGTCTTTTTAAATTGTATATTTTGAATCACTCTTTTTTCTAAGTAGTTTTGTTCATTAATAATAGTTGCAATGGCTAATGTTTTTTTGTTACCTGTTTTCCAAAAATCGTTCCACATCGTTTCCATAAATGTAGAAACATTTAGGTGAGGGAGAAGGTGAAATAGCTTTTGTGCTCTTTTTACACTTTGTTCATAAAGCAGAAATTGAGGATATACATCTTGGAAAATAAGCCAATTCCCTCTTTCTAAAAAAGAAAAAAATGTGATTTGCTCTTTTTCTGATAAAATTTTCGTATATAAATCGCCCTTCAAATCAGTCATATTCCAACCGCCGTTACGTGATACCATATGCCCAAGTAGTGCCCAATGTATTTCTGGATATTGAATGTAAAATTGGTAGTATGCGCGTGTTCTTGTCACATTATTTTTATTTAGCTGTTCTGTTTGTATTTTTATGTTGTTGATGATGAGTTGCTCTTCTTTCGTTAATTTATACATTGTGCCAGAATGAATGAGCTTGCTTTTTTGTTTCAATTCATTTTTTACATCGAATAGGGAGAGAGGCAGGGCTTGGGAAGGTCCGTTATATGTATGATTTGAATTACTTCGGTACATTCCATTACCTCCCTTTTTCATAAAATTAAACAGGATTACTGGCTATGAATCATTCTATTTATTTTATTACAAGTATAAGAAATAAATGAGCAGTGTTTTTTACAAGGATTTAGTTATCATGCAAAAAGTATAAAAAATCTTACTGTTGTAAGGTGAAATAAAAAACAGAAACTATGTTTAATAGTTTCTGTTTTTTATTTTTGTCAATTAAATGTAACAAACGATGATTATGATTTAAATCAATTGAAAATAATTCAATAAATTTTATGGTGTGGTAGGAGGAAAAGAAATGCTAAATAAAATAATTTTAATTACTGGTGGTACAGGTTCGTGGGGACATGAACTTATAAAACAACTATTAGAAAAATCACCGAAAGAAATTAGGATTTTTTCAAGAAATGAAACGATTCAGTTTGAAATGCAGCAACAGTTTATAAATGATGATAGATTAAAATTTATTATTGGAGATATTCGTGATAAAGATCAACTAGCATATGCTTGCCAAGGTGTACATTATGTATTTCATCTTGCAGCTTTAAAACATGTTCCAGTATGTGAGTATTATCCTTATGAAGCTATAAAAACCAATATAAATGGTACGCAAAATGTAATTGAAGCATCTATACAGATGCAAGTTGAGAAAGTTATATATGTTTCAACGGATAAAGCAGCTGACCCATCAAATACGTATGGGATGACAAAAGCAATTGGTGAGAAGTTAATGGTTCATGCGAATAGGCAAACGAAGAAAACAAAATTCATTTGTGTCCGTGGTGGAAATGTTTTGGGGACGAGCGGAAGCGTGGTACCACTTTTTAAAAAACAAATCAAAAAATCTTCACAAGTAGGGATTACCGATGCAAATATGACTCGATTTTTCTTAACGATTGAAGATGCTGTTGGATTGTTGTTTAAAGCCTTATATCAGGGGAGAGGTGGAGAAATCTTTGTTATGAAAATGCCGGCATGTAAAATAACAGATTTAGCAGAAGTGTTAATTGAAGATTCGAAAAAGGGAAACGTGAAGGTAAAAGAAGTAGGGATAAGACCAGGGGAAAAATTAAGTGAAATGCTTTTATCTGAGGTAGAGAGTAAAACAAGTATAAGTTTTGATCAAAATTATTTTGTGGTACTACCGACTATTCCTATAGAAGGGCTTCAAGAATATTATGCTAGCTATCCGCTTGTGGATGTGAAGAATTTTAGTTCTCAACAAGACTTACTTGCAAAACATGAGGTGAAACAAATGTTATTAAAAGGAGGATTTTTACGATGAAAAAAAATGCGAGCCTTTTAATAACTGGTGCAAATGGTTTCACAGGACGCCATGCTTGCCAATATTTTTTAGAGCAGGGCTTTCATGTAATTCCTATGTTTCAAAATCGTACACATAGAGAAAGTATTGGGAGTGGTATTATTTGTGATTTAACTAATAAGAGCGAAGTAATGAGGGTAATGAAACAAATAAAGCCAGATTATGTATTGCATTTAGCAGGAAGGAATTCGGTCATAGAGTCTTGGACAGCTGCTCTTGAATATGTAGAGGTTAATGTAATAGGAACATTATATTTATTAGAAGCAATTAAGCAAGAAGCACCTCATTGTAGAACATTGGTTATAGGATCTGCTTTGCAGGCAGATTGTATGAGCAACATAAAAATTTCAAATCCATATAGTTTAAGTAAAACGATGCAAGTCATTATTGCAGAGGCGTGGAGTGAATTAATGAATTCAAATATTATCATTGCAAAGCCCACGAATTTAATTGGTCCAGGAATATCGAATGGCATTTGTTCGATTCTCGCAAAAAAAATGATAGATATAGAATCAGGTAGAAGTAAAGCTGTTATTAAAGTAAACAGTTTAAAAGATAGTAGGGATTTTTTAGATGTACGTGATGCGGTTAAAGCGTATCATGTGTTATTACGAGAGGGGATAAATGGAAAACAATATAATATTGGTTCAGGAGTGAAACGATCTTTATTAGATGTACTAGAACAATATAAGGAATTAACACGATTGAATTTTTTTATAGATGAAACAGAGAAAAGTGGGAGCGACTCAAATGAGAGTTTAGTAATAGAGGATATAAGAAGGTTAGGGTGGATCCCAGAAATTCAATTTCATCAATCATTAAAAGATGTACTTGAGTATGTGAAGTGCAGTGACATTTGCATTCAATGAAAAATAAAAAGGGTGTAAGAAATATATGAATGGCTATACAACAATAGATAATCAAAATACGCTAGTTCTTTTAATTGTTGATATGCTGGACTGGAAAAATGAAGAAGAGCATGTTTTGCGTATCTATGAGGCGATAAATAAATGTCGGGCTTATGTGGAAGGAAAAAAGGATGATAGGAAAAATATAGTAATAGATACGGGAACTAGGCTTGTAATCCAAGTCTTTGCTCAGTATGAATGTAGTGAGTATGGAAATGATTTTTATGATCTCATTAAAGACTTTTTGCAAGATATAGGATTTGAATTAAATGTTTATATAAATAATAGTAAGTTTACTTACATTTAATAGATTAGTATAAAACAAGATTTTTAATGATAAAGGTGGATATAAATTATGAATAAAAAGATTCTCTTTACTGGGGGCGGTACAGCCGGACATGTAATGATTAATATGGTATTGATTCCTAAATTCATCGAAAAAGGATGGGGAGTTGAGTATATTGGATCTCAAAATGGAATTGAAAAACTATTAGTTCAAAATGTTAAATACAATAGTATTTCAACGGGGAAGCTTAGGAGATATTGGGATTGGGAGAACTTTAAAGATCCTTTTAAAATAATAAAAGGTTGCATACAAAGTTATAAATTAATGAAACGGATAAAACCAGATGTTATTTTTTCGGCAGGAGGATTTGTTTCCGTTCCTGTAGTAATAGGAGCGTGGATGAATAAAGTACCCGTAATAATACGTGAACCGGACAGTACGTTAGGATTAGCAAATAAAATAGCATTACCATTTACTACAAAACTATGCACAACATTTCCTCAGACAGGAGAAAATGTAAGTAATGAGAAAAAGGTTTATGTAGGACCAATTGTAAGAGAAGAAATTGAGAGGGGCAACGTATTGCGGGGAAGAAGCTATTGTAAATTTCAGCAAGATAAACCAGTATTGTTAATTATGGGTGGGAGTCAAGGTGCTCAATGGATAAATGATATGGTAAGGGGAAGTTTGGAAACATTACTATTAAATTTTAATATTGTTCATATGTGCGGTAAAGGGAAGGTCGATTCATCTATTGACATGGAGGGCTATATACAATTTGAATATATAGGGGAAGAGTTGCCGCATATACTAAATATGGCGAGTGTTGTAGTTTCGAGAGCGGGTTCTACGGCTATCTTTGAATTGCTATTCTTGAAGAAACCGATGTTGCTTATCCCGTTAACTAACAGTTCCAGTAGGGGAGATCAAGTTTTAAATGCTGAATATTTTTCTCGACAAGGATATGCAGAAGTTATATTCCAAGACAAAGTAAGTACGAATGCATTTATACATGCAGTAAATAAGTTGAATACAAATAAGGAGAGATACATTCAAAACATGAATGGCTATACGAAAACAAATGATGAGGGAATTCATCAATTAATAGATATAATAAATGAAGTGGTGAAGTAATAGAAATTTAAATAGAAAAAACAAAAGGAAAGAAGGTATCTTCTTTCCTTTTTACTATGGTTGTTCAAATTCATTATTACTTATCCCGATTAACTATGTACTATGGGTGAATCCCACTTTTTAATAGCTCAGTAAATGCATTAATATGAATAGGTTTACTATAATAGTAACCTTGAATAAACTGACATTTGTTTTTTTGAAGGAAAGTTACGTGTTCTTTCGTTTCTACCCCTTCAGCAATGACAGACATTTCTAATGTATGTGCCAATGTGATAATCGTTTTAATAATTTCCATTCCATCTTCGCACGTTTCAGACATTGTAATAAACTCCCTTGGGATTTTTAACGTGTCTATTGGATATAAAGGTAAATACGCTAGTGAAGAATACCCTGTACCAAAGTCGTCGATTGAAATGTGAATCCCTAAACTTTTTAGTGTGCGCAATTTTATCAATGTTTCTCGCTCATCCATCATTGCAATTCGCTCTGTTAACTCAAGATCGAGAGAACTAGCTGGTAAGCCTGTATGTGCTAATGTAGCGGAAATAGACTTTACAAAATCATCTTGTTCAAATTCTTTAGCAGATAAATTTACGCCTATTTTTAAATGAGAATATCCGAGTGAGTGCCAACGTTTCATTTGCTCACAGGCTTGCTGCAATGTCCATTTTCCTATTGGAATAATTTGTAGTGTTTCTTCTGCAATCGGAATAAACTCGTATGGAGAAATAACGCCTAATTCAGGATGATTCCACCTGATTAGAGCTTCTGCACCGATAATTTTATTAGATTCACTATCAACTTGAGGTTGATACAATAGGAACAATTCTTCATTTTGTATTGCATTTGGTAAATCTTTTTCTAATCGTAATCGTCTTTCAATTTTCTTAGCGATAACATCATCATAAATAGAGACAGAGTTAAGTTCTTTTGCTTTCGCATCATACATGGCAACATTAGCGTTTTTTAGAAGTGTAGCGGTATCGATTCCGGAATGTGGATAAATAGCGATGCCGATACTAAGTGATAAAGTTAATGTATGCTCATGTATGACAAACGGTTTTTCTATGCTTTCAAATAATTGGTTACATAATTCGAATAAGGAATCTTCATCAGTATAATTTTCAATTAAGATAGTAAATTCATCACCACCGATTCTTGACAGATAAGTATGTGATGGAAGACAGGATTGGAATCGCTTTGCTACTTCTTCTAATATGTAATCTCCTGACGAATGTCCAAGTGTATCGTTAATTGCTTTAAAGCGATCTAAATCTAAGTATAATAATGCGAACTCACTGTCTGTTGTTTTCGCATTTTTGATAACCCTTTTTAATTTCTTATGGAAAAAGGCACGGTTCCCAATTTTCGTTACAGTATCATGGAATGCTAAATATTTTATTTCTTCTTGCTGTTTTTTTAGTGCAGTAATATCTTTCACCATAATATAACTTCCTGAAATTTGTCCGTCTATCATGATAGGAACGATGGTAACATATAAAAAATAAGTAAAGCCATCTTTATATTGAGAACTAAGTTGTAAGGATGCCGATTCTTGTTGTTTCACTTTTTCTAATGCAGATGCTAGTTTATGTTTATCTTCTTCTAAAATAATCGAAAAACAAGTTTCACCGAGTAACTCATTCGTTGGTGCTCCCAGTAACATACTTCCGGCTTTATTTACATTTAAGAAGATTCCATTTAAATCAATTGTAAAAATAGGGTCAGGATGATATTCATATAGTGATTTGAATTTTTGTTGTTTTTGAGATAGAGCCTCTGATTTATAAACTAAATCAGAAGTTCGTAAAGTAACTTTTTCTTCTAGTTGAGCATTAAATGCCTGTAAACGTTTTGTTAGGGAATTGTTTTGCATACGTACAATAGAATGACGAATGAGTACGAAAATAAAAGTCATACAATTTCCTGTAATGAGAGTTGAAGATGCTGTTTGTTCTTTTAATGTAAACCCGATTAGTATCGCAACAGCAAGATAGGGAAATACAACTAAAGCCTTTTTACCTATTATAGGGTTTACAATGAAATAATTTTTATGGCTATTATGGTCTTCTGAAATAGATCCAGCTATTGCCATAAGTAATATAGGTATTCTATATAAAAGACGTAATAATGTTATCGTTTCAGTCGATAAATGATTATTTAAGTAAAAATAAATATAGTTAAAAGTTGCAGAACTTATTAAGACAAAAATAAAGATATAAATTTTCCGTTTGGAATTAAAAATTGTTGGACGGAAAAAAAGACTAACACCTAGTAGAAGAAATAATAAATCTGCAATTGGATATAGAAATGAAAGGAAAACATCTCCTAGTGAAAGAGAGAATATATGTAAATTTGGTTGATTAAATAAATACCACTCCAATGTGAATATGGAAGTAAGTACGATGCATATATCACAAATAAAGAACGCTTTTTCCCATTTATCACATTCTTTTAAGATTTTATAGCAGAAAGCGATAAGACAGAAGAATAGAAAAAACATATAAAATACATCAGAAATAGTAAATTGATGTATTGGAATTTCGAAGAAGCTATCTTGATATGTATATACTATTTTCCCTAATAAAAAGCTACCGATTGCTATTGTGATACATATCCAAAACGGATTTGAACTAACTTTTTTAGAATATATAGAGTAAATGAGTGATACAAATGTAATGGCTTCAACGATAAGTGAAGCGAAGCGTACATCAGAATTTGAAAAATGAGTAGGGAACAGATAAAAAAATATAAAATAGATGGAATAGCATATCAATGTCGCAATTAATATACATAGTTGCAAATTTTTATTTAATTTCAATAAAATCACCTTCTTTAATTATGCACTTTATTCGTAATATCTATACATAATAATATTATTTAAGAATTGTATCAGATTTCCTTATAAAAATCATGTTTATAAGGAAAGTGTTGAAAAGTGAAATAATTCTTAGAATTAAAAAAGTATCGTTTTTAATAATGTGTACTTCATCAAAATTTTAAATGGGAATTGTATATTTAATCATCTTTTGAATTCTATAGTTTTTTTAATAGTTCGCAAGTACATATGCATAATTGCATAAAGATAATACATTCAATTTTATATAAAATGTTTTCATTATAAAGTATGAACTAAACTTTTGTATGTATTTATTCTCATACTAATGAGGGATTTCAAAAAGATGTTGCGTATATACAATAATACGTAAGCATGTATAAAATTTTTAGTATGGGAGGAAGAGCATGAAGAACTGGGTAAAGTTTCGAATAGCGCGTCCAACTGATAAATTTGAAAAGGTTATAGAATTCTATGAAAAAGGATTAGGCTTAAAACGTATAGGTGAATTCTACAATCATGAAGGCTATGATGGGGTCATGTTTGGACTCCCAGAGGAAGAGTATCATTTAGAATTTACAAGACATATAGATGGGAGTCCTTGTCCAGCTCCGACAAAAGATAATTTACTTGTATTTTATATGAGTGAAGATAGTGAAATGAAAAAGGTGAGTAAAAGGCTGCATGCATTGGGTTATGACGAGGTCGAACCTGAAAACCCATACTGGAAAGACAAGGGGATAACGATAGAGGATCCAGATGGTTGGAGAATTGTGTTGATGAAACTAGAGGAATAATGTGTAATGATGCTTGAAGTTCAAGTAGGAGGAAATACGTAAGAGGGCTTTCTTTTGAGGGGATACACTCATGGAAAGCTCTTTTGTTTATAATCTGAAAAATAAAATTTGAAATTATGTTCTGAAAAATTATAAAATAAGAACGTATATTCCTTTTGGTTTGAGAGGAGTGTCTGTAAAGATGAAGAGAACACTAGGGGGGCTTTTTTGTGATATGCCGGATTAAGGATGCAGAAATATATTATGAAATCATTGGCGAAGGACAACCAGTCATTATTATACATGGCTGTGCACCTGATCATAGATTAATGAAGAGATGCATGGAATCAGTATTTCAAAAATATAAAGGTCACCAAAGAATATATATTGATTTACCTGGCATGGGGAAATCGAATGCTCCAGATTGGATAAATAGTTCAGAACATATGTTAGAACTGTTACTTGCATGTATTGAAAAAATTATTCCAGCCAAAAATTTTTTATTAGTAGGGGAGTCCTATGGCGGATATTTAGCTCGAGGTATACTCACAAAGCTGTTTGAAAGAGTTAATGGATTACTATTAGTATGTCCTGTTGTTGTAGCGGAGCAAGAAAAAAGGAACCGCCCGAATAAACAGGTAATTGTACAAGATAAGGAGTTTTTAAATAAGCTTACTTCAACTGTTAGAGAAGAATTTTGCGAGTTAGCAGTGGTCGCGAATGAATATACATATACGAGATTTAAAGAGGAGATTAAGCCGGGACTAGATATTGCTAATTATGAATTTATTGAAAGATTGCAACAGAATTACTCTCTTACTATGAATTTGCATCATAAGAAATATGAGAAACCTGTTCTTTTATTAGCTGGAAGACAAGATATATCGGTAGGTTATCAAGATATTATAGAAATTATTGATGGTTACCCAAGAGCGACATTAGCGGTGTTAGATAAGGCAGGGCATAATTTGCAAATTGAACAGCCTGAATTGTTCGAGAGTTTAGTAGGAGAATGGATTACACGAACAAATCAGCAAAGTTTATAAAAGACGAATGAATATTTTCAAGGAGGCAGTATGAATACATATATTTATATGGTTAGGCATGGTGAATCACCAAAATTAGAAGGAGATGAAAGAACACGTGGGTTAACTGAGAAGGGATATATGGATACCCGTAGAGTAACTGACATATTAAAAGCGGAGAGGATTGATACTTTTATTTCCAGTCCCTATAATCGGGCTATGTTAACGATAGAAGGGGCAGCTAATTTCTATGAAAAAGAAATAGTAGTATATGAAAATCTCAAAGAGTGTATGTTTTTAAGTGAGGGTCAGGTTATATCAGATAAAGAAGTGTATCCACTTGTAAAGAAGATGTTCTCTAATCCGGACTTTACACGAACGGAAGGAGAGTCATATAAGGATTGTCAGAGACGGGTAGTGAAAGTGTTAAAAGAAATATTAATGGGTTTTCAAGGACAAAAAATTGTAATTGGTACACATGGTCTTGTCATGACATTAATGATGAACTATTTGGATAAACAATATGATTTTGAATTTTTAATGAATACGTCAAAACCAGATATATATAAGATGGAGTTTAAAAAAGAACAATTAATGAATGTAGAGAGATTATGGAAAGCGGAATAAAATTGGTTGTATGGATTTTTTTGTAAAAGATACTTTTATAGTAAAATATTCTTATTTAAATAGAATGCATTTTTATCAACTGTTTTTAGAATGTTAAATCAATAAGTAATTATTCAGTATTTGAATAAATTATGTGGAATTTGGTTTAGGGAAACAATTTTAAATGTGACAAAATTCCAAACAATGGATTTATATTCAATTGGAGAAAAAGATGTAGAATTTTGTCTTACGGTCTCCGTTTACTTTTCATTTCATTACATATAGGCTTTGTGGTGTAAAGGGAAAAATCGCCTTTACACAAAATCTATAAGGGGGACATTGTGATGAAGAAGATTAAAAAGTTTGCGGGAGTTGCTTTAGCGGGGACGATTGGATTAAGTGGACTACTGTTTTTAGAACCAAGTGTAAGTGCTGCGGAGGCACAGCAAGTGAAAGAGGAGAATTTCAATGCAATTGATGTATCGATGAATCTAAATGAATTATATGTATTAAGTGGCAGAAGCATTGATGTTCTTTCTGGAGATAAAGAAGCAATTCAGCTAAATAAATACACAATTCGTTTTAGTAAACCTGGGAAGTACGTTATTAGGGTAAATGGTTGTATTTATAACGATGTATATACTTTTATTGTGAATGAGTAGTATATATTCTTAAATTGTGAGATGAAAAAGAAACACCCTATTTGCGGTGAGAATCGTAAATAGGGTGAATTCATTTGTATTAAGTGATGTTTTATAAATTTTCATTAATTTGCTCTTTGTTTTTGCTATGTAAAGTATGTAAAAGTGTTTGAAACATCTTAAATGATTGTTGAAAGATTGGACTTTGAATAAAGGTGTACAGAAAAGTTACGATGAAAATAGGACCCCCTAGCATAAATCCAATAACTAGTACAACACATTCTACTATAATTCTAGCACGGCTAATAGACAGTCCTGTTTTGTCGGAAATAGTAAGCATGAATCCATCGCGAGGTCCAGCACCGATCCCAGCCGCAACGTACATCCCTCCCCCAATCCCTGTAATTGCAATACCGGAAAATAAAATGAGTAAGTTTATCCATAAATAATTACTAGCGTCTGGAAGTATGTTTGATTGTAAGAAAAAGTCCATAATGGGACCGATAAGTAGTGCATTCAAAAATGTACCCACATTTATATATTTTCGATCTACTAGTAAAGAAATGAGAACGAGACATAATCCGCATATAACACTCCATGTACCGATGCTCCATCCAAATCTTTGGTAGAGAGCCATATTTAAAACTTCCCAAGGATGTAAACCGAGGAATTTAACTTTGACTGCAAGAGCATTTCCAAGGCCAAAGAAAATTAATCCTAAGAAAAAAAGAAAATAGTGAAAGAGGGTGAGCCTCATCTTTAATACCTCCCATATTTATAATTATGTATGTTACATGTTAGAGTTGTGGTGAGCAAATATTATGAATTTTTATTGTTTGTGAAAATGTAATATATATCTTCATAGCCAAAAAAGTTAAAATATTTCGTCTCAAGGATTATAATAGAGAAAGAAATATACAAGGGAGTGAATGAATTTGAAACAAGAACTTATTGAAAGATTTACGAGATATGTAAAAATTGATACACAATCAAATGAAGAAAGTCATACAGTACCAACAACACCTGGACAAATTGAATTTGGTAAGCTATTAGTGGAAGAGTTAAAAGAGATTGGGTTAACAGAAGTGACGATGGATGATAACGGGTATGTAATGGCAACACTTCCTGCTAATACGGATAAGGATGTTCCTGTAATCGGCTTTTTAGCACATTTAGATACGGCAACAGATTTTACAGGGAAAAACGTAAAACCACAAATTCATGAAAACTTTGATGGAAATGCGATTACGTTAAATGAAGAGCTAAATGTTGTGTTAACACCAGAACAGTTCCCAGAATTACCATCATATAAAGGGCATACAATTATTACAACGGATGGTACGACACTTCTAGGAGCAGATGATAAGGCTGGTCTTACAGAAATTATGGTTGCAATGAACTATTTAATACATAATCCGCAAATTAAACACGGGAAAATTAGAGTTGCATTTACGCCGGATGAAGAAATTGGCCGTGGACCAGCGCATTTTGATGTAGAAGCGTTTGGTGCATCATGTGCTTATACGATGGATGGAGGTCCACTAGGTGGTTTAGAGTATGAAAGCTTTAATGCTGCAGGTGCTAAGTTAACGTTTAACGGAACGAATACACATCCTGGAACAGCGAAAAATAAAATGCGTAACGCAACTAAACTTGCGATGGAGTTTAATAGCTATTTACCGGTGGAAGAAGCGCCAGAATATACAGAGGGTTATGAAGGATTCTATCATTTACTTTCTTTAAATGGTGATGTTGAGCAAAGTAAAGCGTATTATATTATTAGAGATTTTGATCGTGAAAATTTTGAAGCGCGTAAACATAACGTTGAAAATATTGTGAAGCAAATGCAAGAGAAGTATGGACAAGATGCAGTCGTTTTAGAAATGAATGATCAGTACTATAACATGCTTGAAAAAATTGAACCAGTGAGAGAAATTGTTGATATTGCATATGAAGCAATGAAAAGTTTAAATATCGAACCAAATATTCATCCAATCCGTGGTGGAACAGATGGATCACAATTATCGTATATGGGATTACCAACGCCGAATATTTTCACAGGTGGTGAAAACTATCACGGGAAGTTTGAGTATGTTTCGGTAGATGTTATGGAAAAAGCTGTGCAAGTTATTATAGAAATTGCAAGACGATTCGAAGAACAAGCTTAAACAGGGACCAAGTAGTGCAAATGCGCTACTTGGTTTTTTAGTATAATACTCGCCACAAATAAAAAGTTGCGTAAGATTCCCAGTTAATCCAATTTGCCGCAAAATCTTTTATTTCCTGTTTAGTCGGTTTACTTTCAGAACCTGTTATATATTTAATTGCATTGTGCAAGCCAACATCGTCAATTGGAAAAGCGGAAGGAAATCGTAAACAGCGCATTAAAACATAGTTGGCAGTCCACGGTCCTATACCATGTATAGCAGTTAATTGTTTTTCAGCTTGTTTCACGTCTTGTATTTGTAGTAAAGATTCTTTTGATAGTTTTCCTTCTGTAATTAGCTTTGCAATACCGATTAAATATTCGCACTTTCTAGTCGTCATTTTTAAGTTTTTGAGATCATCTACATGTAAATTGGCAATCGTTTCAGGAGAAGGGAATATCCAATGTTTTCTATCATTCCACTCTACATAATTTCCGTAGTGTTCGACTAATCGTCTTTTTAGTGTATAAGCATATGTGAGGTTAATTTGCTGACCGATAATTCCCCAGGAAAGTGCTTCAAATAAGTCTGGAATACCTAAAGTACGAAGGCCATAATATTGTTCAATTGGTCTTTGAAGGAGTACATCATGTTTAGCTAATGTATAAAAGGGAGTTAAATCAGTAGTTAAATCAAACCACTCTTTCACATAGTTAGCTACAGCTTTGTGTATCGATTCTTCAGATGTATATAATTCTTCTAAAAAACGTATTTGAATATGTCCATCCGTATTCATACTAATTTCAACTAAAGGATTTACATCGTGAACAGGGATAACTTTATAAATTTTGTTATTTTCAATGTGGAACATACATTCATTGTTAGAACGTGATAGATAGCGTACATTTTCTTGGTAACTAAATTCTGTTGGAACTGCTAAAGTTAAAGTGCTAGTATATTCTGCTGTCATATACATTTTACCCGCGACTTTTCTAATGTAAGCAACTCTTTCTTCATTTCTAATCCACCTCTAAAGCCGGTTAGTTTCCTATTTTTCCCTATAACGCGATGACAAGGAATTGTAATAAGTAGAGGGTTGGCAGCAATAGCAGTAGCAACTGCACGTATAGCAGTAGGTTTTTGTATTCTTTCGGCAATTTCTGAATAAGAATATGTCTTCCCATAAGGAATTTCACGTACCGTATTCCAAACAGATAATTGAAAGTCAGTTCCGTAAGTATCGATAGGGAATGTAAAGGTTTCTCGCTTGCTTTCTAAATACTCGATAACTTCTTTCGTATATGTTTGTAGATAATCTGGATTACAGGTTAATATATGCTGTGGCAATTTTTTTCTAGCCCATGTATTTAATTCTTCTAAGCTTTCGTCTTGTGATCCAATGAAACATAGTCCATTTTCAGTTGCAGCAATATGAAACTGCCAATTCTTATGTGTAAGTAGCATCCAATATATAAATTTATTTTTGTAGGAATTCATTATTGTATCCCTCTTTCATTTCGTTCTTTTTTCGATACTCAGTAGGCGTAAATCCGGTTTTCTTTTTAAATAATGTTGCGAAATATTCGGAGTTTTCTATCCCGACAGCAGTACTAATTTCTTTAATGGATTGATTTGTTTGTAATAGCTGTTCTGCCGCTTTTACAATCCGGAATTGTTGTATATATTCTATTGGGCTTATTCCTGTCATTTTTTTGAAAGTACGTTGTAAATGAAATGGGCTACCATGGCACATTTCAGCAAGTATGTCGAGAGTTAATAATTCATCAAAATGTTTCTCGATATACTCTTTAATTTGTTCTACCCACTCTTCATTAGGTAAAGTGATTCCGTTTGGCTTACAACGTTTGCATGGGCGAAAGTTTTCACTTAATGCTTGCTCTGCATGATGAAAAATTCGTACATTGTTCCTATTCGGTATTCTTGATTTGCATGACGGCCGGCAAAAGATTCCTGTTGATTTCACAGCATAAAAGAATTTACTATCATAGGAAGAATCATTATGAATAATCGCTTGCCAATGCTCATTTGTTAACGTAACTCCTTCATTGTGCAAAGAACATCACCTCTGAAGCTAGTATAACCTGAATAAAGTACGTATGTATGTATTCACAAATGTAAGAGCAAGATTACAAAGGTGAAAATATGATTGTTTTTCTATTTTGTGATAGCATGAAATTTGGAAATAAACATCAAGAGGAGGACTATAAGTGAAGTTAATTTCATGGAATGTAAATGGTTTGCGAGCAGTTATCGCAAAAGGTGGATTTTTAGAATATCTTGAGGAATCAAATGCTGATATATTTTGTTTACAAGAGATTAAATTACAAGATGGGCAAATTGATTTAAACCTAGATGGATATTATACATACTGGAATTATGCTGTGAAAAAAGGCTATTCAGGAACAGCTATTTTCACGAAAAAAGAACCACTTTCTGTAACATACGGTTTAGGTATTGAAGAGCATGATCAAGAAGGACGAGTTATTACTTTAGAGTTCGAAGATTTTTATATGATAACGTTATATACGCCAAATTCAAAACGTGGATTAGAACGATTAGATTACAGAATGAAATGGGAAGATGATTTCAGGACTTATATTAAGCAATTAGATGAAAAAAAGCCAGTTGTTTTTTGCGGAGATTTAAACGTTGCTCATAAAGCAATCGATTTAAAAAATCCAAAAAGTAATCGTAAAAACCCTGGATTCTCTGATGAGGAACGAGAGAAATTTACACGTATTTTAGAAGAAGGATTTATTGATACATATCGTTATCTGTATCCTGATCAGGAAGGTGCATATTCGTGGTGGTCGTATCGTATGGGAGCGAGAGCAAAAAATATTGGATGGCGTTTAGATTATTTTGTTGTTTCTGAAAGAATGAAAGACAAAATAACAGAGGCTAAAATTAATAGTGAAGTGATGGGATCAGACCATTGCCCAGTAGAATTACATATACATTTCTAAAAAAGAAGTATCTTCCTAACATCAGGTGGATACTTCTTTTTTTATTCAGTTTGTTAAAATTTTTCAAATCTTTCTTGAAATAATTGCATATTAAATATATACTTAGTAACGATAATCATTATCAATGAAAAATATTATCAATGGATGAGGTGTAAAAGAATTATAGTTTAGGGGAAGTGAACGAGAATGAGTTCTGGATAGAATTATTAATCTAATGAAATATATATGTAAGACAAGTTTCATATAGTTAAATTTTATTGAAAATTCGAGAGGAGTTATATAAAGATGAATAAGAAGTTATTTACATTAGGAATGGTTACAGTTTTAAGTGTAGGGCTAGCAGCATGCAATAGTGCGGATAAAACTTCAGGAGAGCAAAAGCAACAGACAAAAGCAACAGAAACGAAAAAAGACGAAAAAAGAAAAATTACATATTTAGGTAAAGAATATACAGTACCAGCAAAAGTAGATAAAATTGCGACAGCTAGTTTAGAGTCAATGGAAGATGCAGCGGTACTTGGTATTAAGCCAGTTGGTGCCATTACTGTAGGCGGTAAATTACCGAAGTATCTTGAAAAAGATTTAGAGGGTGCGAAATCTGTTGGTGAGAAAATGGAGCCGAATTTTGAAACATTACTTCAATTAAAACCAGATGTTATTACATCTAGTACGAAATTCCCAGCAGAAACAGCTGAAAAGTTTACGAAAGTAGCTCCGACATTCCCGGTATCGCACGTTTCAACAAATTGGGAAGATAACTTAAAGTTAATGGGAGAATTAACTGGTAAAAAAGATAAAGCGGAAAAAATTATTAAAGATTACAATGCAGATGCTGAAAAAGCAAAAGCAAAACTAGGAGATAAGTTAAAAGACAAAAAAGTTCTTGTCATTAGACTAAGAGCAAACGAATTATTCCTATATCCAGAAGGAGTATATTTCAACCCTGTAATTTATAAAGATCTTGGATTAACTGCTCCAGAACAACTAAAAACGGTAAAAGCACAAGAGAAAATTTCATTTGAAAAACTTGCTGAACTTAACCCAGATTATATTTTCTTACAATATGAGACAACTGAAAATAAAAATCCGAAAGTACTAGAAGAGATTGAAAAGAATCCAATTTGGCAAAGTATGAACGCTGCGAAAGAAAAGAAAGTATTTGTAAACGTTGTAGATCCAATGGCACAAGGTGGTACAGCTTGGAGTAAAACAGCATTCTTAAAAGAAGCAGTGAAAAAGTTATCTAAATAATACAATAAGTAAGGTGCGTTGAATGATATGCAGAAAACAAATGCAGTACCAGTGACTATATTATGTATTGCACCCATACTCATTTTATTTACAGTGATACTATCTATTTTGTATGGGGCCAAAAGTATTGATGCTCAAACAGTGTGGAATGCATTATTTCATTTTGATTCAAGCGATGTAAATCATAATATTATTATTACTTCACGTTTACCAAGGGTAGTTGCAGCTCTTTTAGTTGGAGCATTTCTAGCCATATCAGGAGCACTTATGCAGGGGATGACAAGAAACTATCTTGCATCCCCTTCTATTATGGGTGTGACGGATGGGGCAGCTTTTGTTATTACACTTTGTATGATTTTTCTTCCGGGAATGTCATCAATTGGTATGGTTGTATGTTCAATGATTGGTTCTGCGCTAGGAGCAGGTATTGTGTTTGGTTTTGGTTCGCTCCTTCAAAATGGCTTATCACCAGTTCGATTAGCAATTATCGGAACAGTTATTGGAACATTTTTAAGTAGTGTATCTGCCGCGATGGCTTCGTATTTCCAAATTTCTCAAAATGTTAGTTTTTGGTTTAATGCAAAGTTAGATCAAGTGGACCTAAATATTATTAAAATTACGATACCATTTGGGATAATTGGAATAGTTTTAGCACTGTTAATATCAAAATCTATTACGATTCTTTCTTTAGGAGAAGAAGTTTCTATTAATTTAGGGCAACGTACAAAACTAGTTAAAGCGATGTCTATTTTATCAGTTATTTTCTTAACAGGAACAGCAGTTGCTTTAGTGGGGAAAGTTGGTTTTGTAGGTTTAATTATTCCGCACATTACTCGCTTTATAATTGGGGTAGATTATAAGTGGATATTGCCATGTGCAGGCGTTATTGGTGGGGTTTTCTTAGCATTATGTGATGTTTTAAGTAGGTTTGTAAATTATCCATTTGAAACGCCAATTGGAGTCGTTACTTCCTTAATTGGAATTCCTTTCTTCCTTTATTTAATCCGTACAAGAGGAGGAGAGAGACATGCTTAAAAGTTCAAGTCAACGTTTTGGAATGACGATGGGGATTATTATATTTTTAATACTATGTGCTATTTATATTAGTTTAACGAATGGCACGTTTGATATTACGATTACAGATGTATTTAAAACACTCCTTAGAATAGATCCAGTACCAGATCATGATTTAGTTATTTTTGAGTTTCGTCTCCCGCGCATCGTAATTGCTGGATTAGTAGGATTGGGCCTCGGCGTTGCAGGCGCTGTAATTCAAGGGATTACGAGAAACGGACTGGCGGATCCAGGTATTTTAGGAGTAAATGCCGGAGCAGGAACAGCAATCGTCATCTTTATGTTTTTCTTTCAAGGACAATTAAAGAGCACAGACTGGATGTCTATTATGATGATGCCGATGTTTGGTTTAGTCGGCGGATTAGGTGCAGCTATTATCATTTATCTGTTTTCTTGGAAAAACGGTAAGTTAGATTCGCAGCGTCTTTTATTAACAGGGATTGCAATTGGATCAGGATTTGGAGCATTTTCTATGTACCTATCACTCAAAATGAAGTCAACTGATTTCGAGATGGCTGCAGTTTGGGTGTCGGGAAGTATATATAATGCAAACTGGAAGTATATTATTGCAATGTTGCCGTGGCTTATCATATTAATTCCGCTTATACAAAAGAAAGCTTATTTATTAGATTTATTTCAATTGGAAGAAACGAGTATTACAAGCTTAGGTGTTTCAGTAGAAAGAGAGAAATCTATTTTACTACTAAGTAGTATCGGACTTGTTAGTGCATGTGTGGCTGTTTCAGGAAGTATTGGTTTCATTGGACTAATGGCACCGCATATAGCGAAAAGACTTGTCGGTATTCAGCATAAGCATATCATTCCTACGTGCGGAGTAATCGGAATGTTCCTTGTAATTGCTTCAGACTTTATTGCAAAAACAGTTTTCACACCTGTAGAGTTACCAGTTGGAATCGTTATTTCTATTGTCGGCGTACCGTATTTCTTATATTTACTTTATAAGGCGAAAGCGTAAGAGGAGGAATAAAAGTGAGTATTTTAAGTGCAAAAAATTTAGAAACGAGTTATGAAAAGCTTACAGTGTTTCGCGATTTAAATGTGGAAATACAAGAAGGAAAAGTAACGACAATTATAGGGCCAAACGGGTGCGGTAAATCGACATTGTTAAAAACAATGGGAAGAATTTTAAAGCAAAAGAGTGGTAAAGTATATTTACAAGGACAGGATTTAAATACCATTCCAACGAAAGAAATTGCAAAGCAGTTAGCATTACTACCGCAAACTCCAATTGCGCCAGGAGAGCTGAAAGTAGAAGAATTAATTTCTTATGGACGCTATCCACATCGAAATAACGTAAATAAGTTAACTTCAAAAGATAAAGAGACGATTGATTGGGCATTAGATATTACGAAAACTTCTGAATTTCGAACGAGACAAATAGCAAATCTATCTGGTGGTCAAAGACAAAAGGTATGGCTAGCAATGGCTTTAGCGCAAGAGACAGAAGTGTTACTACTAGATGAACCAACGACATATCTTGATATGTCTCATCAATTAGATGTATTACAAATTGTGGAGAAGTTAAATAAAGAACATAATTGTACGGTCGTAATGGTACTACACGATATTAACCATGCAGCAAGGTTTTCAGATGAGATTATTGCAATGAAGGAAGGGGAAATCGTTACAACTGGTATCCCAGAAGAAATCATTACAAATGAAGTGTTAAAAGAAGTATTTCATATTGATGCGCGTGTCATGATTGATCCGTATAATGGGTCTCCTGTTTGTTTTGGATACGATAGCGTTGCACTTCAAGAAGAGAAAGTTGAAATATATGTAACGAGTTAAAAAGGGGGGATATAGGATGAATACTACTATTGAAAAACAGCAGATTATAACATCTAATACGGAACAGTGGAAAATGTATTCGAAAATAGAAGGTAAGGAATATCAAATTCATATTTCAAAGCCGAGGCAAACAGCACCAGATTCAGGATATCCTGTTATATACGTATTAGATGGCAATGCCTTTTTTCAAACATTCCATGAAGCGGTTAAAATACAATCAGTTAGAGCAGAAAAAACAGGTGTTTCACCAGCAATTATAGTAGGTATTGGATATCCAATTGAAGGGGCATTTTCAGGGGAAGAAAGATGCTATGATTTTACGCCTAGCGTAATTTCAAAAGATGCGCCTTTAAAACCAGATGGCAAACCGTGGCCTAAAACAGGAGGAGCACATAACTTCTTTACTTTTATAGAAGAAGAACTGAAGCCTCAAATCGAAAATGACTTTGAGGTTGATAAAGGAAAACAAACGTTATTTGGGCATTCGTTAGGTGGTTTATTTGCTTTACATATACTATTTACAAACATAAATGCCTTTCAAAATTATTTTATTAGTAGTCCATCTATTTGGTGGAATAACCAATCTGTGCTTGAAAAAGAAGAGAATCTTATAAGTGAATTAAATAGTGCGAAGTTTGAAACGGGAGTGTTCCTTACAGTTGGGTCACTAGAACGAGAGCATATGGTTGTAGGGGCAAACGAATTATCAGAGCGCCTTTTCCAAGTAAAGCACGATCAGTTTAGATTTACGTTTTATGAAGCTGAAGGGGAGAATCACGCATCTGTTGTACCGACTTCTTTAAGTAAAGGGTTAAGATTTATTAGTCACGTATAAATTGAATTAATTGTCTAATCAAATGAAAACGAAAGGCTATGGGGAAATTCTCCATAGCCTTTTGTTTGTGCAAGTAGAATTGTCCTTTTTGAAAGTTTTGTTTCAACTTTTCGTCTAAAGAGACAAAAAGTTGTCACAATTCGGTCACAATTAGCATAAACATAAAATAGACGAAATGAACTTATTTCCAAAAAGGCTTAGTTCATTCCAATCATGATTCGTAGAGCTGCAAAAGCATGGATTAAAAGTTCACTATATTTTCAAGGAGGTAGATCGTATGAAAACTATTCTTGCTATCGCTGGGCTTATTTGGGTTTTATCACATGGCATTCCAATTTATGAAGGAGAACAAATTCGCAGTGCTCTGAATAAAAATTTTAATGAATATCACGTTATTGATCGGCAAGATAATGTCGTGACAGTTCGTGTAAATGATTGTTTTCATACGGTAACCGTTGAAGGAACTTCAGTAGTGAATGATACAAAAGTATGTGATCAACAATAATTATATATAGGAAGAAAAGAGCCTCAATTTATACGTTTATAAATTGAGACTTTTTTATTTGTGGATGAATAATAAGCGGGGGTAGTTAATCTACACTTATTATTTTTTTGAAAAAGGAAAGGGTATCATGAAAATTGAGGCTGGGAATCTAATAAATTGTTAAGAATAAGCATAGGGCGGAAATATACTCATATGGGGTATCATACATAGATAATTAATGCTATAATTGGTATACTCGTAAAAGCAATTGTTTTATTGGATGAAGAGAAACTTTAAGAAGGTGATAATATGGATCATAAAGAGCATGAAGCGGTAACACATAGATCAGAAAAAGAAAAAGAACAAATTATAAATAGATTAAAGAGAATTGAAGGACAGGTCCGCGGTATTCAAAATATGATTGAAAATGATCGCTATTGTGTGGATATTTTAGTGCAAATTTCAGCGATTAATGCAGCGATGAAAAAAGTAGGAATGGGTGTATTAAAAAACCATACAAGTCATTGCGTTTCAGGTGCTATTAAAGATGGAAATGGTGATGAAGCAATTGAAGAATTAATGACTGTATTTGAACGTTTTTCAAAAGCGTAAAAACAAGCTAGTATGTAACTGGCTTGTTTTTTGTTTACCTTCATATAATGTTTCGGGTATTGATGTGAAAAAGTGTATGTAAAATAAACTTTTAGAAAATAATTGAAAAATCATGATACAAAACCATTGATTACCTTAGGGGGGTATGGTAAGATGTAGTTGTAATCAACAAACAATGAAGAAACAAGAGGAGGATTTTAAATGGAACAGTTAACATTAAAAGTTGAAGGTATGTCTTGTGGACATTGTGTAAATTCTATTGAAAGCAGTGTGAAAGAACTAAATGGTGTTGAACAAGTGAAGGTTCAATTAGCAGAAGGTACTGTTGACGTTACTATCGACTCGTCTGCTGTAACACTAAAAGACATTGTTGCTGTAATTGAAGATCAAGGATACGATGTTCAATAATTATTTTTAGATATGGAAATAAATCGTACTTTATAGGAAGTACGATTTATTTTGCTAATAATTATACCTCATAAGGGTATATAGAGGTGAGAGACATGTATGAACAAAAAGAGGCCAATCTTCAAATATCAGGAATGACATGTGCGGCATGTGCAAATAGAATTGAAAAAGGCCTAAAAAAAGTAGAAGGTGTTCATGATGCAAATGTAAATTTTGCACTTGAAAAAACAAAAATAATGTATGATCCCCAAAAAACAAATCCGCAACAGTTTAAGCAAAAAGTTGAATCGTTAGGATATGGAATTGTCAGTGATAAAGCTGAGTTTACTGTATCGGGGATGACATGCGCAGCATGTGCCAATAGAGTGGAAAAGCGTTTAAATAAGTTAGAAGGTGTGAACGGAGCGACAGTAAATTTCGCTTTGGAGTCAGCTACAGTAGATTTTAATCCTGATGAAATTAATGTAAATGAAATGAAGAGTGCAATTACGAAATTAGGATATAAATTAGAAGTGAAATCAGATGAACAAAATGGATCAACTGATCATCGCTTACAAGAAATTGAGCGACAAAAGAAGAAATTTATTATTTCGTTTATTTTATCATTCCCGTTACTTTGGGCAATGGTAAGTCATTTCTCATTTACATCGTTTATTTATTTACCTGATATGCTTATGAACCCTTGGGTACAACTCGCTCTTGCAACGCCAGTTCAGTTTATCATTGGTGGGCAGTTTTATGTTGGTGCTTATAAAGCGTTACGAAATAAAAGCGCCAATATGGATGTTCTCGTGGCACTTGGAACGTCTGCAGCGTATTTCTACAGTGTGTATTTAAGTATTAGGTCGATTGGTTCTTCGGAACATATGACAGACTTGTATTTTGAAACGAGTGCAGTACTTATTACATTAATTATTTTAGGTAAATTATTTGAAGCGAAAGCAAAGGGACGTTCATCAGAAGCAATTAAAAAGTTGATGGGTTTACAAGCAAAGACAGCTACAGTTGTACGAGATGGAACAGAAATGAAAATTTTAATCGAAGAAGTAGTAGCTGGTGATATCGTTTATGTAAAGCCTGGTGAAAAAATCCCGGTAGATGGAGAAATTGTAGAAGGAAAGTCAGCAATAGATGAATCGATGTTAACAGGTGAAAGCATTCCAGTTGATAAAACAATTGGGGATGTAGTAATCGGTTCTACAATGAATAAAAATGGATTTTTAAAAGTGAAAGCAACTAAGGTAGGAAGAGATACTGCATTAGCTCAAATTATTAAAGTAGTAGAAGAGGCTCAAGGTTCAAAAGCTCCTATTCAAAGGGTAGCAGATCAAATTTCAGGTGTTTTCGTACCTGTTGTAGTTGTAATTGCTATTATCACATTTGCAGTGTGGATGTTATTTGTTACACCTGGTGATTTTGGTGGGGCACTTGAAAAAATGATAGCTGTACTTGTTATCGCTTGTCCATGTGCATTAGGTCTTGCAACGCCTACATCTATTATGGCTGGGTCTGGAAGATCAGCTGAGTATGGTATTTTATTTAAAGGCGGAGAGCATTTAGAAGCAACGCATCGATTAGATACAGTTATTCTAGATAAAACAGGTACTGTGACAAACGGAAAGCCTGTGTTAACAGATGTAATATTAGCAGATGGATTCCGTGAAGAAGAAATACTACGTTTAGTAGGTGCGGCAGAAAAAAATTCTGAACATCCACTTGCAGAAGCGATTGTAGAAGGAATTAAAGAAAAGAAAATTGATATCCCAAGTTCAGAAACGTTTGAAGCGATTCCGGGATTCGGTATCGAATCAGTCGTAGAAGGGAAACAATTATTAATTGGTACACGTCGATTAATGAAGAAATTCGATATTGATATTGAAGAAGTTTCTAAAGCGATGGAAGAGCTAGAACGAGAAGGAAAAACAGCAATGTTAATAGCGATAGATAAGGAGTATGCTGGAATAGTTGCCGTTGCGGATACTGTAAAAGATACTTCAAAAGCAGCTATCGCAAGACTTAAGAAAATGGGTCTAGACGTTGTTATGATTACAGGAGATAATACACAAACTGCTCAGGCAATCGCTAAGCAAGTTGGTATTGATCACGTAATTGCAGAAGTATTACCAGAAGGAAAAGCAGAAGAAGTGAAAAAACTGCAAGCGCAAGGTAAAAAAGTAGCAATGGTTGGAGATGGAATAAATGATGCTCCTGCACTGGCTACGGCGGATATCGGTATGGCAATTGGAACCGGAACGGATGTAGCGATGGAAGCGGCAGATATTACGTTAATCCGTGGTGATTTAAATAGTATTGCTGATGCAATCTTTATGAGTAAGATGACGATAAGAAATATTAAGCAAAACTTATTCTGGGCACTAGCTTATAATGGATTAGGCATCCCGATTGCAGCGTTCGGTTTCTTAGCACCTTGGGTTGCTGGAGCCGCGATGGCATTTAGTTCTGTATCCGTTGTATTAAATGCATTACGACTGCAAAGAGTGAAATTAAAAAAATAAAAATCTATAGAGTAATTGCATATGCTTACAAACAAAAAACAATACTTTGAAATAAGTATTGTTTTTTGTTTGTATAGAAAGAAAAAAGATATAATAAAGCAGAAATATTGAATACTAGATGGTAAAAAAGTTAAATGATAGTTTAGTAAGGAGGTTCATATATGTTAAAAGACACGATCATTAGAACATTCCATAAAGAGGATTTAGAACTAGTATTACAGTTGTTCTATGAAACAGTTCATACAATTAATGCAAAAGATTATAACGTGTTACAGCTACAGGCATGGGCACCAGAGCGACTAGATAGAGAAAGTTGGTTACATTCTTTAGAGAAGAATATTAGTTATGTAGCGGATCATAACGGTGTGATAGTGGGATTTGGGGATTATAATGATGATCATTACGTAGATCGCTTATTTACGCATAAAGATTATCAAGGGAAAAGGATAGCTTCCTACATACTACAGGAGTTAGAAAAAGAAGCAGTGAACTTGGGGCATAGGGAGATATATACAGAAGCGAGTGTTACAGCAAAACCTTTCTTTGAAAGTAAAGGTTTTATTTGCATAAAGGAACAAAAGAAACAGCATAACGGTCAGATTTTTATTAATTATGTAATGAAAAAATAGCCCTCTCGTAAACGAGAAGGCTATTTTTTCATTATTTTACAGCTTCTTTAAGTTCTTTACCAGCTTTGAAAGCAGGTACTTTAGAAGCTGCGATTTGCATTTCTTCACCAGTTTGTGGGTTACGGCCTGTACGAGCAGCTCTTTCGCGAACTTCGAATGTACCGAATCCGATAAGTTGTACTTTTTCACCAGCAGCTAAAGTGTTAGTGATTGATTCTACTACAGTTTGTACAACTACAGTAGCTTCTTTTTGAGAAATCTCAGCATTTTGTGCTACGTTTTTAATTAATTCTGTTTTGTTCATGTTTTTCACCTCATATGTAAATAATGCTATTTAAGTTGTTATTATAACGTATAAAACATTCGAGAACAAGTGTACGTACATATATTCGTAAAAAAAATGAAATTTGTAATATTTTTTAGAGTCACTATATAGACAGTTCATTTAAGCGGATACAGATCTTTTCTTTAATTCGGTTTGCTCTTTATTGGAAGGTAGTTTTTTATTATAAGATATGAAATAAGGTAATGCTACAAATAACATACCTCCTACTAAGTTTCCAAAGAAAACAAAAATGAAGTTTGGAAAATATTCAATCCAAGTTAAATGACCAGCAAAAATTGCAGCTGGGATGACAAACATATTGGCTACAACATGCTGAAATCCAATCGCAACAAAAGTCATAACTGGGAACCAAATTCCGATAATCTTTCCGATAAATTCTTTACTTCCCATACTAAGCCAAACAGCTAAACAAACGAGCCAATTACATCCGATTGCAGAAATGAAGGCTTGTAGTGGTGTGTCTTGAAGTTTAGCTTGCGCAATAGCAACTGTTTTCGCTAAAAAAGCGCCCTCTGTTAATCCGACGATATGACCGAAAAAATAGGCCACGAATATAGCACCTATGAAGTTGCTAAACGTAACAATTACTAAATTTCGAATGAAGTGAAATAAATCGATTTTCTTGTGAAGCCACGCCATTGAAACAGTCATCATATTGCCAGTTACTAATTCACCACCTGCAAGAATAACGAGTATAAGACCGATAGGGAATACAGCAGCGCCTAGAAAACTAGTAAATGATCCCCAAGACTTTGGCATTGTTCCGATAACATGGATATCGAGTAAATACCCTAATGCTATGAAAGCACCACCAAAAAAACCGAGAATTAGCATAGGGAGTAATGATAAATAAGCTTTTTTTCTTCCGGAATTCGCAGCAAGCTCCGAAATTTCTTCTGGTGTAAATACAGACATGAATAACCTCTCCTTAATAAAATGATAGAATAAATAGAAAGAACATTTTTAAGAATCTATGTATTATAAAAATATGTTATGACTTCTGTATAAATTTGTCAAAGTGAGTAGAGTGGAATTGGATATAACTAACATTGTTCATGTTGTCACATTAATGTAACAATAAGGCTTTAAAGTACTTCTAGAGGTGAGAACATGAATACGCATCATGTAAAAAAAGAACAAAAAACATCAATCATAAAAATATTCATAATCAGTTTTATAAGTATAGTAATGATTTCAATAAGTTTGTATTTCTATGCGACAGAAATTGAACGAAAACTAGTAACAGTTACGTGGAATGAAATAGAAGCATCTACAATTCCTAAAGAGTTTAATAATAAAAAGATATTACAATTCTCAGATGTACATTTAGGGCCAGAATTTACACTGAAACAACTAGAAAATTTGGTGGAGAAAATGAATGCGTTGCATCCAGATATAGTAGTTTTTACAGGGGATTTAATAGATAAGTTTGGATCGTATAAGGAAGAAAGAGAAGAAGCGAAAAGCATTTTACAGAAAATACATGCGCCATTAGGGAAATATGCAGTGTTTGGGAATCATGATAGGGGCGGGGGAGGTAGTTTATTTTATAAAAAATATATGGAGGAAGCTGGTTTCTCTGTGTTGGTAAATGAAGTGCAGAAAATTAAAGCGGAAAACGGCAAGTATATTACAATATCAGGTTTGGATGATTTTTTATTAGGGAAGCCACAAATAGATTCGACTTTAAAACATATAAGACAACAAGATTTCAATATGCTCTTAGTACATGAGCCGGATGTTGTAGATAAAGTAGCGCGTTACCCAGTTGATTTTCAATTATCAGGACATAGTCACGGAGGACAAGTTCAAATTCCTTTTATAGGTCCATTAATTACTACAAAATTAGCGGATAGCTATGTGGAAGGTATGTATGAATTAGAGGGGAAGAATAAGCTGTTACATTTATACGTAAATCGTGGTATTGGGACAACCCGAATGCCTGTTAGATTTTGGAGTGTACCTGAACTTTCAGTATTTGTATTGAAGCAAGATAGTAACTAGACTACTTTAGATTAGTAGGAGGGCTTTCAAAGAAAGTCAGAGTGTTGGAACCCTTTAGGGGTTCCCAACACTCTGAATAAAAAACAACAATAGGTTAAATAACCCACTGTTGTTTTTTATTATTTTTGCAAAGGAATCGCATCAAAATATGTTCTATAGTTATTAGAGAATTCAAAGTTGTTTTTTGCATCCCAATTAATAGACCAAGACATTAGGCCGCGGAATGCAGGGTAGCCACTCTGATTTGAAAGCTTATACTTTCCTCCAAAAGGAATTCCTTTAATGATATAATCTAAAGCTTTTTTCATTTCAGTTGGAGAAATATATCCGCCACTTGGAGCGGCCGCTGGTGCTGCAGGAAGTCCAATCATGACTTGATCCGAACGAAGAGCTGGGAAAATGTTATTTGCATTACCACCTACAGGAAAACCATGTAAAAGCATATCTGCCATAGCGACCTCGTAGTCTGCTGTACCTTGACTGTAGTTATTACCGTCCATTCCAATTCCGCTACCAGCGTTGTAGTGTTGAACGTGAATATATGTTAGTTTGTCTTTCACTCCGTAAATAATTGGTAAATATGCACCCCATATGCTTCCATATGCACTATAACCGCCTTGAACATAAGCTGTTTCAGGAGCCATGCTTAATAGAAAATCTGGACCATAATGATCTGAGATTGTCCGAATAGCTGAAATAAGATTTACGATTTGAGGAGTCGTTGGTTTTTTGAAATTAGTGTCATTTCCGTTTAAGTAAATACCTGATTCAAGGTCAATATCGATTCCATCAAAACCGTATTTATCGATTAGAGATTGTAGAGAATTAATAAAACGTTGCTTAGCGGTATTATCAGGAAGTAAAACGACGCCATTTTGTCCACCTATTGAAAGAACTACTTTTTTTCCTTTACTTTTTAAGTAAGCAATATCTGATTTGAATTCTGCATCAGTACCATACACAGGAGAAAATTCAACAGTGGAACGATCACCACCAGTTTCACCGAAAGATACGTTGATTACATCCCATTTTGGTGAAACGTCTTTTAATTTAATAATGCCAGTACCGTTATCGAAGTTATGCCAGTATCCAACGAGTAGTTTTGATCCTAAATTGTTTGCTGCTTGTGCTTGAAAAGGGACTAGCGGTAGCAGTAAGAAAATGACTAAAGTACAACAAATGAATTTGAACTTGTTTAACATATCAACACTCCTATACAAAAAGTTGTCTAGATGTATAATCTTGTTTATTTAATAATATCTGAAAATTCATTCTTTTGTAAGGTGACTATAATTTTCTCAACAATTGTGTATAGGAAATTATTAAACCTAATGAAATATTTTTTTGAAGGAAGTCGAATTGCGATTGTTAAATTCAGAATATTTTGATATATTTAAAAGTATAGAACAAGGTTTTTCACAAAATACTCTTACATAAATTTCAAAATTACGTTTGGAAGGGGATGTACAAGAGTTGGATAAAAATCTTAAGAAAGATCTAAAAATACGTCACATTACAATGATCTCAATTGGCGGCGTAATAGGAGCTGGTTTGTTTGTTGGGAGTGGTGCGGTTGTACATTCAGCAGGGCCAGGTTCTATCGTTTCATATGCATTAGCAGGACTTCTAGTTATTTTCGTTATGAGAATGCTAGGAGAAATGGCAGCTATTAACCCGACAAGTGGTTCATTTGCAACATATGCACGAGAAGCAATTGGTCCATGGGCGGGTTATACAATTGGGTGGCTATATTGGTTTTTCTGGGTAATTGTTATTGCGATAGAAGCTACAGCAGGTGCTGGTATTATTCAATACTGGATTCCAGAAATCCCGCTTTGGTTATTAAGCCTAATATTAACGGTTTTATTAACGTTGACGAATGTTTTTTCAGTGAAATCATTTGGAGAGTTTGAATATTGGTTTTCATTTATTAAAGTAATAAGTATTGTTTTGTTCCTTTGTCTCGGACTTGCTGTTATTTTAGGATTTGTACCAGGAACGGAAGCACCTGGCACTTCGAATTTAGTAGGGCAAGGAGGATTTATGCCAAATGGTATAAGTTCGGTGCTACTTGGAATTACCGTCGTTATATTTTCATTTATGGGATCTGAGATTGTTGCAGTAGCTGCTGGAGAGTCTGCTGAACCTGTAAAAGCAGTAAAAACAGCAACAAATAGTGTGATTTGGCGTATTCTCGTATTTTTCATTGGATCGATCGCTATAGTTGTTACACTTCTTCCATGGAATTCAGCAAACATACTAAAAAGTCCGTTTGTAGCGGTACTGGAACATATAGGAATACCAGCTGCAGCACAGATTATGAATTTTATCGTTTTAACAGCTGTACTCTCTTGTTTAAATTCGGGTTTATATACAAACTCAAGAATGCTTTTTTCGATGGCAGAAAGAGGAGATGCTCCAAAGGCGTTTTTGAAATTGAACAGTAGTGGTGTTCCAGTTCGGGCCGTTTTATTCGGAACGTTCTTTGCTTATATTGGCGTTGTTTTTAGCTACATATCTCCAGATAAAGTCTTTTTATTTTTAGTGAATGCATCTGGCGGGATTGCGTTACTCGTTTATCTCGTTATAGCTATTTCGCATTTCAAGATTCGTAAAAAAATGGGGAAAGTAGAACAGCAAAATTTGAAAGTGAAAATGTGGTTTTTCCCTTATGCGACGTATGTTACAATTGCCGCTATTATAGCAGTTTTAGTTGCCATGCTAGCAATTGAATCTTTGCGTTCGCAGGCATTATTAACGATGCTTGTTACTGTTCTTATAATCATTTCTTATTTTATTTTTAATAGAAATAAAAATAGTACAGTGTTGAATTCTAAAAGTAAGAATGAGGAATCTGTTCGATTCTAATTACTTGTTTTAGAAAAGAGTTACACCCAATCATTGCTATAAAAGAATCATATATAATCATAGAAACAAGTAATTACTATTGTCATAGTGAATATAAACTTTTTTCTTGACTTTTTATACGAAGGCGAGCAAAATGGTAAAAAAGGAAGGGGGGATGACGATGGAAGAGTACGTATTAGAGCTGTATAACCTGTTATATACGACAGAATGGCAAGATATTGTTTCGTTTCTAGGAATAATGTTTTGTATGAAAATTGTAATTGTATATATGGAAGAGCAAGGTATGTTCTATTCCTTCTCATCCTCGTTCGATGTGCAGCGCGAGCCGTTGCTAAACTATGCCAATGTGAATTACGAACATTTTCCTTTTGTTATATTCTTTATGATTCGATTTATAACTGCAATTGTAAAGAAAAAGGAAAGCGATGATGAAGAGTGCCACTCAACTTGTAATATAGCGAACGTTTTTTAAGCTAAATACAAGGAGGAGATTTATATGTGGTTTCGATTTCTTATGATTGGTTTCTTTTCATTAACAGCAATTTCATTAATGGGATATCAAGTGTCTGAAATTTTTCAAGCATATAGCGATACGTTTTTCAACAAAAACTAATTACATTGCTATTTAAATAATAAAGCGATAAAATCCTTCTTAAGAAGTTTTATTAAGAAGGATTTTTTTTCTTTGCTCTGTCTTACTGTGTCAAACTATTGTCACATTTACACTGTGAATAGTATGTTAAAATAGTGAGGTTACGTATACATATTTGAAGGAAGAGGGAGTGACCATTTTGGTGGATCAATCAACAAATCAGAAAAGCTATGCTCCTATTGTGATAACGCTTTCTGTAATTGTAAATGCGATTATTTTATTTTTGTTCTTTGGACCTGTTGGCTATGAAGGAGAATTACATTTTGATGTAACAATTTTACCAATGTTAAATGCAATTTTTAATAGCTTTACGTTCGTATTCTTATTAGCAGCTTTATACTCTATTATTAAGAAGAATGTAAAAATGCACCGTGGTTTCATCCTGGCAGCATTTACGACGACATTGCTATTTTGTGTTTCTTATTTATCGTATCATTACTTAGCGCCAGCAACACATTTTGGCGGAGAAGGATTCATTAAATATGTGTATTTCATCATTTTAATTACACATATTATCCTGGCAGCAATTATTGTACCGCTTGCATTGTTTGCACTTGTATTTGGTTTTACAAATCAATTAACACGTCATCGTAAAATTGTACGTTGGACAATGCCGATTTGGTTATATGTAAGTTTGTCTGGTGTTATTGTTTACTTAATGATCTCACCTTATTATCAATAAAAAATCTCAGCCTGTAGGCTGGGATTTTTTTGTTAGGCAAATATTTTTGTGAAATGAAAAAAATATGTTATACAAAAGTATAGTTGCTTTTCATATAGAAGGGATGGTAAAGGGATATGCAAAATTTTGTATTTCGTAATCCAACGAAACTTATTTTCGGTAAAGGTCAATTAGAACAGTTAAAAGCTGAAATTCCACAGTTCGGTAAAAAAGTTCTTCTCGTATATGGGGGAGGAAGTATTAAAAGAAATGGTATTTATGATAATGTACTTTCTATTTTAAAAGATATAAATGCAGAAGTATTTGAATTGACAGGTGTTGAACCGAATCCACGTGTATCAACTGTAAAGAAAGGAATTCAAATTTGTAAAGAGAATGGTGTTGAATTTATTTTAGCAGTTGGTGGAGGAAGTGTAATCGACTGTACGAAGGCAATTGCTGCTGGTAGTAAGTACGATGGAGATGTATGGGATATTGTAACGAAAAAAGCATTTGCTAGTGAGGCATTACCGTTTGGTACTGTGCTTACGCTTGCGGCAACAGGATCTGAAATGAATGCTGGTTCTGTTATTACAAACTGGGAAACGAATGAAAAATATGGATGGGGTAGTCCAGTTACTTTCCCGCAATTTTCAATTTTAGATCCCGTTCATACTGCGTCTGTGCCGAGGGATCAAACAATTTACGGTATGGTAGATATTATGTCGCACGTATTAGAGCAATATTTCCACAACGGAACAAATACAGAACTACAAGATCGTTATTGTGAGTCTGTTTTAAAAACAGTAATTGAAACCGCTCCTAAGCTTTTAAGTGATTTAGAAAGTTATGAGCATAGAGAAACTATTTTATATTGCGGTACTATGGCGCTAAACGGCATTTTAGCGATGGGAGTAAAAGGAGACTGGGCAACTCACAATATTGAGCACGCAGTTTCTGCGGTTCATGATATACCACATGGAGGCGGTTTAGCAATTCTATTCCCGAACTGGATGAAGCATGTTGTAGATGAAAATGTAAGTCGTTTTAAACAGTTTGCTATTCGTGTATTCGATGTAGAAACAGATGGGAAGACTGATCGAGAAATTGCGTTAGAAGGAATTGAGGCGTTACGTCAATTTTGGACTTCAATTGAGGCGCCGGTAACATTAGCTGATTATGCTATTGGAGAAAATGAAATTGATGTAATGGCGGATAAAGCGATGGCTTATGGTGAATTTGGTAACTTTAAAAAATTAAATAAAGATGATGTTTTAAGCATATATAAAGCTTCTCTATAAGTAAATCGAGTAAAGAAACCCATTTGATTGTTATATCAAATGGGTTTCTTTTTGCTATTTATAACTGTTTGTGATTGGTTTTGGTTATTTGTGAATGTTTGTGGTTGATTTTTGTGATCGTTTTCATTATACTGTAATCAAAGAAGAGGTGAATGAAATGTTAACTCCTGAACGTCATCAAATGATATTGCAACTTGTAAAAGAGCAGAAGGTTGTTAAATTACAACAATTAGTGGAAAGCACAGAAAGCTCTGAATCAACAATTCGTCGTGATTTAGCGCAATTGGAAAAACAAAGGTTACTAAAAAGAGTTCACGGTGGTGCGGCTGTTTTAACGGGAAAAGGACAGGAGCCAACGATGGTTGAAAAATCATCCAAAAACATTCAAATAAAACAACAAATTGCGAAGTATGCCGCTAGCATTGTTGAACAAGGCGATTGTATTTATTTAGATGCAGGAAGTACGACATTCGAAATGATTCCATTTTTAATAAATAAAGGTGTTACTGTCGTTACGAATGGACTTATGCATATTGAAGCTTTAGTTGAAAATAATATTCGTGCATATTTACTAGGTGGAATGATGAAAAGTAGGACGAAAGCTTTAATCGGTGCTATGGCACAGGAAAGTATGCAAAAGTATCGTTTTGATAAATGTTTTTTAGGTGCGAATGGTGTACATGAACAGCTTGGTTTTACAACTCCAGATCCAGAAGAGGCACTTTTAAAACAAATGGCACTAACATTAGCGAACGAAGGGTATTTCTTAATTGATGAAAGTAAGTTTTCGGAAGTTGCGTTTGCGAAAATTGCTAATGTTGAAGAAGCAAATATTATTACAAACCATTTAGAAATTGATTTAGAAAAATATAAAAGACAAACCAATGTAATTGAGGCTGATAAACAATGATCTATACAGTTACTTTAAATCCATCTATTGATTATGTAGTACAAGTGAATTCTTTTGATTTAGGCGCAGTAAATCGAGCGGAGAAAGATATGAAGTTTCCTGGTGGAAAAGGGATTAATGTTTCTCGCGTTCTCCATCGTTTAGGTGTTGAAAATATAGCACTTGGATTTACTGGTGGATTTACCGGTCAATTTATTAAAGATGTATTGCAGACGGAAGGTGTAACAACAAATTTCGTCCAAGTGGATGAAGATTCTCGAATTAATGTGAAAATAAAAGGGCAAGAAGAGACGGAATTAAATGGGCAAGGACCAAGTGTGACAAATGAACAATTTGAACAATTAATGAAACAAATCGAAAGTATGAAGCAGGGAGATTGTGTTGTACTAGCTGGAAGTGTACCGTCGTCTATCCCAACTACCTTTTATGAATCAATCGCAGCGATCGGAGCTGAAAAAGGTATTCGCGTAGTAGTTGATGCGAGCGGAAGTGCACTGCAACACGTAATTAAAAATAAGCCATTTTTAATTAAGCCTAATCATCATGAACTTGGTGAGTTATTCGGTGTAGAGATTTCCACAGTAGAAGATGTTTTACCGTATGGAATAAAATTAATCGAACAAGGTGTAGAGCACGTTATCGTATCAATGGCCGGAGACGGAGCTTTATTATTTACGGCAGAAGGTATATATGAAGCAACTGTTCCAAAAGGTGTTGTAATTAATTCGGTTGGGGCTGGAGATTCTCTCGTTGCAGGGTTTGTAGGTAAATATGAACAGACAAAAGATATTGAAAAAGCATTTCAATATGGCGTTGCAACAGGGAGTGCAACAGCATTTTCAGCTGATTTATGTGAGAAGAAAAAAGTAGAAGAATTGTTGTCGCAAGTAATTGTAGCTAAGCGATAGGGGGAAGCAATATATGAAAATTACAGAACTATTAAAAAGGGATACAGTTATTATGAATTTGACAGCTTCAAATAAAGAAGCTGTCATAGAAGAATTAGTTGAGACATTAGCCGGTGCAAACCGTTTAAATAGTAAAGTGGAATTTAAAGAAGCGATTTTAAAGCGGGAGTCACAAAGTACAACTGGAATAGGGGAAGGGATTGCAATCCCTCATGCGAAAACAAAAGCTGTTAAGCAACCAGCGATTTGTTTTGGTAGAAGTGTAAGCGGTATCAACTATGAATCGCTTGACGGACAGCCAGCGCATTTATTCTTTATGATTGCTGCAAGTGAAGGAGCGAATAATACGCATCTAGAAACGTTATCGCGCCTATCTACATTATTAATGGATGAAGCGTTTCGTAAGCAATTATTAGACGCAAAGGATGAGGAGGAACTTCTTCGTTTATTTGATGAAAAAGAGAATGAGAAAGAAGATGAGGTTGAAGTTGCAAAACCAGAAGGAAATGAACCGTACGTATTAGCAGTTACGGCTTGCCCAACTGGAATCGCTCACACGTATATGGCCGCGGATAGCTTAAAAGCAAAAGCAGCAGAGCTAGGTATCGCAATTAAAGTTGAAACAAACGGATCAACAGGTATAAAAAACGGTTTATCGAAAGAGGATATTGAACGAGCAACGGCTATAATTGTTGCGGCAGATAAACAAGTAGAAATGAACCGTTTTGCTGGGAAACATGTCATTCAAGTGCCAGTCGCTGATGGGATTAGAAAGACGGAAATGCTTCTTAATCGAGCTGTAAAACAAGACGCGCCAATCTTTAAAGGTGTAAAAGAGGATGGAAAGGCAGAAAATACGGAGAAAGAAAAAGGATTAGGAATTTATAAGCACTTAATGAACGGTGTAAGTAATATGCTTCCATTCGTTGTTGGTGGAGGAATTTTAATTGCACTAGCATTTTGGGTTGGTGGTATAAAAGCAGAAGGGCCATTGGCTGAATTGTTAATGTCTATTGGTGGAGGGGGAACAGGGGCATTTTTATTCCTCGTACCAATTTTAGCTGGATTTATTGCGAGTTCTATTGCTGATCGCCCTGGTTTCATGCCTGGTGTTGTCGGTGGATTTTTAGCAGCGCATGCGAATGCTGGATTTTTAGGTGGATTAATTGCTGGTTTCTTAGCTGGGTATGTTGTTTTAGGATTGAAAAAATTGTTTTCAGGATTACCAGTACAGTTAGAAGGAATTAAACCTGTATTGTTATATCCGGTCTTTGGATTATTAATTACAGGAGTTGTTATGCAAGAAGTAGTTAACCCACCTGTAGTAGCATTGAATGAAATGTTAACAGGATGGTTAAATGGTTTGAACGGTACAAATGCTATATTATTAGGTCTTATTTTAGGCGGCATGATGGCAATTGATATGGGTGGTCCAATCAATAAAGCTGCATTTACATTTGGTATTGCTGCAATAGAAGCGCAGAACTTTGGAGTGCACTCTGCTGTTATGGCTGGTGGTATGGTACCGCCGTTAGCTATTGCATTCGCAACTACTTTATTTAAATCAAAGTTTATCGAAGCAGAACGTAAATCTGGTTTAACAAATTATATTATGGGCGCGTCGTTTATTACAGAAGGTGCAATTCCATTTGCAGCAGCAGATCCGATTCGAGTAATAGTAAGTTGTGTCGTTGGTTCGAGTATTGCGGGTGCATTATCTATGTTATTCCATATTACATTACCAGCACCGCATGGTGGATTGTTTGTTATCGCATTAGTAAATAAACCAGTGCTATATATTTTCTCAATATTAATAGGGACAGTTATTTCGGCTCTTATGATGGGGATTTGGAAAAAGAAAGTTAAATAATAGATGTAAAGGGAGTAGCTTTTATTAGTTGCTCCTTTTTATTACAAAAAAAGGGGTTAATAATTGGAGAATGATGAATTTTGGTAAAAGATGTAATGAAATATGGTTTTTTTGTAACAAAAAAGTAATACTGTAATTTTTTCTGGAAAAAATTCTGGTGCTTGTATGTGGAAAATATATGAAAACTATTGAGGATTCTATTGGAAACGGGATTCGTTAATATGGAAATTTATGTTACAACTCATTAATCGCATATTACGAATGGTTTGTAATTGTGTGATTTCTAAAAATCCTAAAAATCTGTTGCTATAATGAAAATACGAAAACAAAGCAAATGGAGGCTATTCATGAAAAAATTATTAGGTATAGCAACGGCGGCAGTTTTTGGTCTTGGGATTTTTGCAGGTTCTGCGAAAGCAGAAACGATTGTAACAACAGACGTATTAAATGTTAGAGAAAACCCAACTGTAGAGTCTAAGCTTGTAGGTAAAATGTTAAGTGGAAATAAATTAGATGTTGTAAATACAGAAAACGGATGGACAAAAATTAAATTAAATGGTCAAGAAGCGTTTGTAAGTGCTGAATTTACAAAAAGTACATATTATGTGACGGCGGGCGTGTTAAATGTTCGTGCTGGAGCGAATACTGATTCTGAAATTCTTGGTAAACTAAATAAAGATGATGTAATTGAAACGACAAATCAAGTTCAAAATGAATGGTTACAATTTGACTACAATGGAAAAACAGGATATGTTCACGTGCCATTTTTAACAGGAACGGCACCTGTAATTGAAAAGAAAGAAGTTGTAACGCAAGAAGAAGCGCCAGTAAGAGTAAATACGCCGGTTAAGAATAATAAAGTGGTTAAGAACAAAGAGTCTGTTAAGAATGTAGAATCAAATAAACCTGTGGTAAAACAGCAGTCAACTACGAAACAAGTTGCGAAATCTACTCAAACAAGTGCACCTGCTGGTGGACGTGAAATAACAGTAGAAGCGACAGCGTATACAGCGCATCCAAGTGAGAATGGTACGTATGGTGGGCGTGTATTAACTGCAATGGGGCATGATTTAACAGCGAATCCAAATATGAAAGTAATTGCAGTTGATCCTAAAGTAATTCCACTTGGATCGAAAGTATGGGTAGAAGGATACGGAGAAGCGATTGCTGGAGATACTGGTGGTGCGATTAAAGGAAATCGTATTGATGTTCTAGTAGGTTCAGATGGTAGTGCTAATAGCTGGGGACGCAAATCTGTAAAAGTGAAAGTTATAGAGTAGTGTATATGTATTAATATAAAAGGCGGTTGCTTGAAAGTGTGTAAGCAACCGCCTTTTATGAATTATTGAAAAGGATAAATCGTTTTACCTGTAATAATTTTATATGCACTACAAAACTGATTTTGTATATACTCTGTATTTTGATTTTCTGGATGTAATGTAGTTTCTTGGAGAGTAGAATGAAAAGAACGTAGCAAACAATTTAAGGCGAAGTATAATTCTTCTTGTGAACAATTTTGTTCTTTTGTAGCAGTAGCTAAAATGAGATCTTTTGTTAATGATGAAAAATTGATGGCAGATTGTTCCATAGTCAACTCATCCTCTCAAACGTATTTTTACTCATGTATATGCGTAATTGGACAAACTATGTTCTTTTTTTATTTATAATTTCATGTACCGAAATGAAAGAACTTGCAATCATGCCGTTAAAATTGGTAAGATTGGATATAATCAATAGATGGAGTACATCACATAAAGAGAGTTGAATGATATGGGAGAAGTGCAACGTGAAAAAGTTGCTGTCATCATTGGACCAACTGCTGTTGGGAAGACGAAGTTAAGTATTGATCTTGCCAAAGCATTGAATGGTGAAATAATAAGTGGAGATTCCATGCAGATTTATCGCACAATGGATATTGGAACTGCAAAGGTGACGAAAGAAGAGATGGACGGAATTCCACATTATATGGTCGATATAAAAAATCCGGAAGAATCATTTTCTGTTGCCGAATTTCAAGAGCGTGTTCGTAAGCATATTCGAGAAATTACAGAACGTGGTAAATTGCCAATTATCGTTGGTGGAACGGGTTTGTATATACAATCTGTTTTATTCGATTATCAGTTTACGGATGATGCTGGTGATACTACATACCGAGAGCAGATGGAAAAGGTAGCAGTAGAACATGGTGTGGAATATGTACATAAAAAATTACAAGAAGTAGACCCAGAAAGCGCTGAGCGTATTCATGCAAATAATGTCCGTCGTGTCATTAGAGCTTTAGAAATTTTTCATACGACGGGTGAAAAAATGAGTGATCAGCTTGAAAAACAAGAAAATGAGTTATTATACGATGTTTCCTTGATTGGCTTGACAATGGATCGAGAAATGCTATACGATCGCATTAACTTACGAGTTGATATAATGATGGAACAAGGCTTATTAGAAGAAGTAGAAGGATTGTATAATAGAGGGATACGAGATTGTCAATCTATTCAAGCGATTGGATATAAAGAGATATATGATTATTTTGAAGGTCGTGTCTCTTTAGAAGAAGCGGTATCACAATTAAAGACAAATTCACGTCGTTATGCAAAACGTCAATTAACGTGGTTCCGTAATAAGATGGGTGTCACATGGTTTGATGTTACAGACGGTGAAAAAACGTCAGAAATTTTACGATACATAGAAGGAAAGCTACAACTAAAGTCGAATAATAGTAAGTAGAGAAAAAGAGGAGGATTCGACATGAAGCAATCAATCAATATTCAAGATCAATTTTTAAATCAACTCCGTAAAGAGAATACGTTTGTCACGCTGTACTTATTAAATGGTTTCCAGCTTCGTGGATTAATTAAAGGATTTGATAATTTTACAGTCCTACTGGAAACAGAAGGTAAGCAACAGCTTATTTATAAACATGCAATTTCTACATTTGTACCACAAAAAAATGTTTCAATTGAATTAGAGTAGTAATGAATTATTGTACATAACAAAAAAAGAGCGAATTTCTGAAGTGACCCCTAAAAGTTAGACACGGTTATTTCATTAGGCAGCTTGATCCAAATGAGCCCGGTATTGCACCGGGCTCATTTTTAATTTTGCCTTTATCCGTTTTGTATTATAATAATCTACATATTTTTCTAATTCTATTTTAAAATGATCTATACTTTCAAACTCGTTTATGTAGAGGGACTCCGACTTCATGATCCCGAAGAAATTCTCCATTACTGCATTGTCATAACAGTTTCCTTTTCGAGACATACTCTGCACCATCCCCTTTGATTCAAGTGTCCGGACATATTGTTTCATTTGATAATGCCACCCTTGATCGGAATGCATCAATAGTTGGTGATCTTCAGGTAAACGTTCTAATGCTGTCTCTAACATTTCTGAAACAAGTGAATACGTCGGTCTAGAGCCAATTGTATAGGTAATAATCTCACTATTATACAAGTCTAATACAGGTGATACATACAGTTTCTCTCCAAACAATTTAAACTCTGTGATGTCTGTTACCCATTTTTTATTCGGAGCATCTGTATGAAAACTGCGTGCTAAAATATTAGGTGCAGTTTTACCGAATTTCCCCTTATAAGACTTATATTTTTTCATACGCACAACACATTTTAATCCAAGCTCTTTCATAATGCGCTGAACCTTCTTGTGATTCACCTTCTGACCACGATTCGTTAATTCATCACGAATGCGAAGGTAGCCATAACGACCTTCATTTTCCTCATAAATCCCTTTAATTTCGGCTTTCAAATCGGCATCTAAATCCGGGCGATTCATTTTCTTTACTAAATCATAATACGTACTTCGTGGAATGTTAGCTAGCTCTACAAGTGCCTTCACCGAATATTTATGCCTTAATTCATAGACTACTTGCGCTGTGTCCTGTTTCGTGATTTTTCCTTGTTTTGAACTAAGGCATTCAACTTTTTTAAGTACTTATTTTCCATTTCAAGCTGTTGAATACGTGCTTCAAGTGCTTCGACTGAACCTTCAACTGGGCTTGTTTTAATTGTTTATTTGACTCTTTTTTCGTGGATGGACGCCCCTTTTTCTTTGATTGAAGGGGCAGGAATATTAAAAATAGCTGCCGTTTCAAATAAGGACGTGCCGTTTTCAATCATAAAATTTAGTGCGTCTAGTTTAAATTGTTGCGTATAATTTGTATACCGTTTTAGAAAAGCTTCCGCACCATTTTATTTATATTGGTTTACCCAATTCAAAATTACGGTGTCTCTTATACCAATCACTTTACTAATTTCTCGGTAACTTTCATTTCCGTTCAGATAACGTTGAACGATGTGTATTTTTTCATCAGCTGTAAATTTAACCATAGAAAAACTGCGCCTCCAATTGTTAGACGGCGTCTAACAATTGGAGTGCAGTTCAAATTTCTCGCTCTTTTTTTATTTGCCATAAGCAATACATAGTGGATTTTAAGCGATTCTAAATACAGTAAGGCGAATGTTAGTGTTTCCTGTTTCAGGAATTGTAATTTCGCTAAGAGTAGATTTAACAGAAATGTTTGAGCCGGCAGTTAATGTTTCGATTGTAGTGAATGAAAGTGAGTCGCCTATTAGATTTGAAGAGAAGTTGTCAGTTGCGACTGCTCCATTTATTGAAATTCCTACCCCGAGTGGAGCACATCCTGGTGCAGTTGTAGAGATGGATACGCTAATGACATAAATACCAGCGTTGATAACAGTGACTGTATCTGTGCCATTGAAGATAATGTTGTTTACGTTAATTGCAGTATTAAAAATGAAGTTGTTAAATTGGAGTACTGTTTGCTGAATGTTGTTTGTAACGACAATTGTTGCTACAGGGAAGCTAGGTCCAGTAGGCCCGGTAGGTCCAGTAACTCCTATACCAGTAGCGCCTGTTGGTCCTTGGATACCTTGAGGTCCAGTAGGTCCAGGAGGCCCGCCAGAAGGCCCGGTAGGTCCAGTAACTCCTATACCAGTAGCGCCTGTTGGTCCTTGGATACCTTGAGGTCCAGTAGCGCCAGTAGCACCCGCCGGTCCTTGAATACCCTGAGGTCCAGTAGCGCCAGTAGCACCCGCCGGTCCTTGAGCACCTTGAGGTCCAGTGGCACCGGTAGCGCCCGTGTTACCTTGAACACCTTGAGGTCCAGTAGCGCCTGTGTTACCTTGAATACCCTGAGGTCCAGTAGCACCAGTAGCGCCTGTGTTACCTTGAACACCTTGAGGTCCAGT